>NZ_JAAQWK010000002.1:0-667885 GCF_012985445.1 Pseudomonas sp. WS 5532 | reverse complement strand
CTTGCGGGTTTGCTTGCGCTTGCCAGCGTACTCGGCGTCGGCGAAGGTCATCTGCTTCATCGGGAAACTCGGTGGGTGGGGTCGCGGTATTTTGCCAAATCAGAAAGTCTTTTTCAGAGTTTCCTTAACTGCCCTGCCGGCAACTCAAGCCCAACAACATCCACAGCACGGCGAAATGACTCGTACCCAGGTCGAAACGGAAGTGCCTTACGCAATCGCTTATACAAGTCGTCAGCAATCGGAACAGACCGATTCTTGCTGGACTTAGTCCTGGAGAAGTGAATAAGCCTGTCGCGAACCTGCCGCACTTGCAGCCCCTCCGATTCGCCCCACCTCGCTCCAGTAGCAAGGCAAACCTCAGAAATGAGCAGAGTGTCATCCTCCAGCGTTGCCAGATGGCTCAGCAGCACATCCATCTGCAAATCCGACAGATAAGCCATTTCTGCTTCGTCAAATTTCAGCCCCCGCACATTGCTCAGAGGATTCGGCAGACTCCACTCATCCAACCGTATCAGCTCGTTAAACACCGCCCGCATATAAGCCAGTTCGTGATTCAACATGTTCGCGCTAATCGGCCGGCCAGGCTCATCCTCCTTCATATACCGCGAGTGCTTACCCTCAGCCCGTTCCGCCCGGTACTGGGCAAAGTGAGATGAGCTGAAATTCACAGCCTTCGGGTTCCCCATCCGCTCCACCATCAGCAGCAGTTGCGCCTTACGCGCCTCACCCGTTTTCAGAGTTTGCCCGTGCAGCGTGTGCCAACGCTCAACCAAATCGCTCAGGTGCCGATTGTCGGCTTTGGGCTTTTTCTGATACTCGCCCTTAACCCCCTCTCCCATGATTCGCCGCTCAAAAGCCAGCGCTTCATTTTTTGTGCGAAACGTCTTCCGCACCCTGCCCCCCTCCGATCCCTCAGGTCGGCAATCCACCTTGTAACGCCCATCCCCCAACTGTTTTATCGTCATCGCTACTCCGCACTGATTTGCCCACATGCCGGGGCGGTCTCATCGGTCATTAGCCAAAGCGTGTATTTCTTGAAGCTGGGATGCATGGCGATTTTCTGCATCGCGATGTAACTGACCTCGACGCGCAGTCCCAATTCGTACTTCTTGTAACTGCTCAGACTCAGCCCCGTCGCCTCGCAAAGCTGCGATTGGGTCATGCCCTCCTTGCGCCGCATCGCCTTCAACTTCTCGCCCAGCTCCATTTCATACTCCCCTTGACAAGGTTCCGTATGGGTACTTATTGTAGTACCCATATGTGCACTTTTACTACCAATATTGCTGGAGAGACTATCAGAATGCAGATCTGCATCGACACGCCATACGTAACCATCAGCGAATTCGCACGCAGGTCGGGCCAATCCAATTCATCCATTCGCAGGGAAATTACCCAAGGCCGCTATGTCATCCGCCCAAAACAGCAAAGCTCCAAAGCCGCCGTGTTGATCAACATGGTCCACATCACCGTCGAAGCGGCCGAGCAGGCCGAACGCATCCGCTCAAGCGATAAGAAAGAAACCGGAGCGCGCTAATGACCACGCGCAAAAAAACCACCCAACAGGCCTACGACGACATCTACCTAAAAGAAGTCGTCGACGCCCTCAAACACGACGCCGACCTCGACTTCAAAACCATCGACGCCAAGTACATGCAAAACGGCGTCTGCCCCAACCCTAAATGCGGCGAGCGCACCGTCTACATCGCCATCAACCAGCCCTACCAACTCAAATGCAACCGCCTCACCAACTGCCAATACGAGGAAAAAACCCGCGAACGCTACAGCCACTTATTCGAAAACCTCAGCGAACGCTTCCCCAAAACCGAGACCAACCCCAACGCCACCGCCGACGCCTACCTGCAGCGCAACCGCGGCTTCGACATCAGTCAGTTAAAAGGCTGGTACCAGCAAGGCCGGCGCAAACTCAAAGACGGCCAGTGGGCAGACACCGTTCGCTTCCCGCTTTGCGACGGGCATTGGGAACGCCTGATAGACGCCACAGCCGTCTCCGCCAATGGCGGCGTCAAAGCGGGCATCAAGAAGGGCATGACCTACCTCGGCAACGGCTGGATGCCGCCGGGCATCACCATAAACAAGAGCGATCGCGTCTACATCGTCGAGGGCATTTTCCACGCCATCGCGTTGCACCTGGCGGGCTTCAAAGTGATTGCCTCGATATCAGCCAACAACTTCCCCTGGCTGATCATCGAGGCCAACAAGGGCAAATCCATCACCTGGGTCATCGCCCTGGATGACGACCCGGCCGGGCACTTGATGATCCCCAAATACCTGCGGCAACTGCGGGAGATACACGAAATTGCCTGGGTAGCGCTCGCCGGCGAGCGTGATTGGGACGACGTGCACCGCGACGGCCAGCTCGACGCCGCCTTCATGGCCGAAGCCGAATATCAAGGCCGTCTTTTCAGCGCCGAAAGCACCAGCAAACTGGCCTACCTGCTCTACTTACGTCGGCCGATTGCGT
Organism: Pseudomonas sp. WS 5532; assembly: GCF_012985445.1. Classification (NCBI taxonomy): domain Bacteria; kingdom Pseudomonadati; phylum Pseudomonadota; class Gammaproteobacteria; order Pseudomonadales; family Pseudomonadaceae; genus Pseudomonas; species Pseudomonas sp. WS 5532. Next base: position 665,403 of record NZ_JAAQWK010000002.1, on the reverse strand, counting down.
TCTACCTGATGGAGTTTTGCAACCGTCTGTACTCGGCCAAGGTGGCGCAAAAAGACCTGCACGATGACCTGGGCGAAGAAAAGGTCGAGGGTAATCGTGAGCTGTTCAACAAGCACGTCAAAATCAAACAAGTCGCCAACTGCATCCCCAACCTGGAATACCTGGAAAAAGACATCATCACCAGCGAGCAGCGCTACTTTTTCGACTTCCGCTTCCCGGACAAGTCCCGCAGTTGCAAGGCGCCGCTCGCCCCAAATGCCATCGCCGACCCACGGGGCTTCGCTCGCTCCCTGCTCGAGCAAACACCCGGCGGCAACTTCGAAGGCGGCGAGCCGGTGCTGGCCATCCTGCGGGACAAATGGCTCAACGACGAACGCCGACCGGTGCGTACCGTGCGCAGTCTGCCGTTCGTGGGGTACGACGACACCACCGGGCTCTATTGCTACCCCACCTTCGGTTTTCACCAAGGTAAAGAGCTGCCCGTGAACAGCCACGGCTTTATCGACATCGCCGGCAACGGCATCAAAACCAACCTGGCCAACTTCAAAATCGACAAGTCCCAAGACTTCGACCCCGAATGGTTTGAAGACTTCCTGGCGGTAAACGGGCTGAACGGCTTGGGCATATTAGCTTGGTGGACCGCTGCCTACTTCGTGCAACAGATCGGCGTAAAACAGGCGTCCTTTCCCTTCATGGAATTCACCGGCCAACCGGGCGCCGGCAAGTCCACGCTGCTGCGCTTCCTGTGGCGACTTACCGGCCGTGAAAACTTTGAAGGCATTCAGCCCAGCGGCGCAGGCGCCAGCATGATCGGCCTATCGCGCAGCTTCGCTGAAGTCAGCAACCTGCCCGTAATTTTGATCGAGTCCGACAAAGAACACAGCGACAGCCAGGGCCGCAAAGTGGTGGTGCAGTTCCACTTCGACGAGTTCAAACGGCTCTACGACTACCACGCCACCCTGCGTGTTACAGGCGTCAACACGGGCGGCAACGAGACCCGAACCACCTACTGGCGCGGTGCCCTGGGCATTTCGCAAAACAACAGCGTGGACGGCTCCGAGGCCACGCTGTCACGCATCGTGGAATTCCACGCCACCAAAGACCACCACAGCTTGGCCCTTAAGCCCCGCGCCGATCGTTTGAAAAGCATGAGCGCCAAAGACCTTGGCGGCTACCTGCGCCGATGCCTGGCCGTCGAGCAGCAATGGCTGGCCCGCTACTTCGACGCCTTCCCACGCTGCGAACAGCGCCTGCAGAGCCATGCCGCCATTAACGAGGCGCGTATCGTGCTGTGCCACGCGCAAGTCCTGGCCGCTGCCTACGCCACCCAGGCGCTGTTCCCCGCGTGGACCGACGACCACCTGGACAGCTTGGCCAAACACCTGGAACAACGCGCCATTGCCCGCCAGCAGCGCTGCCGATCGGAACACCCCGACGCCGCCACCTTCTGGCAGATCTACCACTACCTCAACGAACGTGTGGTGACCATAACCGACAGCAACGGCACCCGCGAAGAAACCCACGAAACCCTCAACCACAGCGGCGAACGCGGCGTGGTGGCCATCAACATCGAGCACTTCCAGGAAACCTGCCGCAAAGCAGGCCAGGAAGTATTGACCCGCGCGCAACTGCAACGCGCTCTGCCCCAAAGCACCACCTACACCTTCGTGGCGGCCCGCAAGGCCTACTCCCGGCTTGAACGGCGAACCATCAACTGCTGGATCTTTAAAAAGCCCTGACCGGCGCTGATTAACCGGGCGTTTTCGCTCAGGGGGAAGTGTTGCCCGCGTTTTGGCAATGAGCTTGTGAGTAAGCCCGATGCCCGTCCGTAATTTTTGAACTATTTAGGTATTTATAAATGAATTCAGTTACTTATAAAAAACCATCACTGGAATGTCACCGGAAGGCACTGCACTACTTTTCATTCCAGCCACATACCGTTCATACCTCCCTCACCCAAACCCGCCGAACGCCTCTAACCACGCGGCCTACAGCCTATTACCCACACCCGCCTAGTTCAGCGCATTCCATTTGCACCGGACTACTTTCTCGGCCACTTGCACCCAGCAGATACATGGCTTCCAGCCCTGTAACCACGCCAACAGTTCAAACATTCCAGCCCTACCCGACCCTCGCGCAAAAACCACTGCGCGGGCAATTTCCTGCCCACTGAAAAAGGAGCTTCACCATGCCTGTACACGTCATCACCGGCCCCCGCGACTCCGGCAAAACCCGCCGACTGCGCGCCCTGCAGACCGAGCTGCAAACCCAGGGCGCCGACATCGCGATTATCACCGGCAACGCCTGCACCACCACCTACCTGCTCGCACGCATCCGGCAGCAAGCCGAGGCCGGCGCAGGCCACTTTCTGGCAGACGACTGCACCCGCGACCAGATCAAGGCCGTGCAGAAGATCGATCTGCCCGAGCAGTTCACCCTCTACCTGGCGCGCCAGGCTTAAACCCCAACAAGGAGCAACACCATGAGCGATGCACTGATAAACGCACTGTCGGACTTTTGGGCTTACCAACAGCGCCGCCCCATCATCATCAAAACCGGCGTCCAGGCGCTGCACCGTTTGATCCCCATTGCCCTCAGTCGCACAGCAACCGGCAAGGCCGTCGGCCGATTTCTGCTGGGGTTGTATGACGGGGTGACCTACCGATTCGACCTGAAACAGCTACATCGCTTGGCCCCACGGGAGTTTGAAGACTGCTTGCAGGTGCTGGAGATGGACTACATGCCAGAGGTAGAGGTGCATGAGCGCGTAGAAGAGGGCGAAAACCTGTGGCGCGAACTGATCGAGTTATGGCGCAGCCAACCGCTGGGGCCTGTTCACCCTCGTTCGGCGCCCCTGAACAACGTAGCGCTTCACGCCAAGCACCGAGCGCCAATCGAAGCCAAAGGCATAGAAGCATTCGACCACCTGCTACAAGTCGCAGAGCGCGGTACCCATCAGAGCCGTATTGTGGGGATGTTTTTGATGAGCCTGATTTACCGCAACCACTACCGCTTCAACCTCAGCGACCTGCGTGGGCTCGACATCAAGCTGTTCGAACACTGCATCAGCGTGTTGCGCATGGACTACTTCCTCTACACGCAGGCGGGCAAACCATGAACCTCCACTACCGCGCCAATGCCCTGATAGGGCGCCTAAGCCTGCCCAGCTCATACGTCGAGAACCGCACCGCCGAAGACCTGGCTGAACTCGCCGCCGCCGACCACTGGCGCGCCCACCCGCAAAGCCGCCCGACGTTCGTCACCGTCGTGCATCTGCACAACGTAGAAGGCCGCGACCTGGGCCTGTTTGAAGTGCGCTGCGAACGGCGGCCGGTATTCACGGCCAACCCATTGCTGCAAGGCTGAAAAAGACGGTGCCGAGGAGTTCGTACCTCCCCGACACCTGCCACCACACAAGGAGCAACACCATGCAAGCACAGCACCCCCGCAGCAGCAGGCACAAGGCTACCACGGGCAACTTGGATCGAGGACGTCACCATGGATGACCGGCGAATCGCGCACTTCCCCACGCGGAATCGCCAAGGCAGTTACTGCCTGTGCATCGATGGCGAACTGGTGTTTGTGCCAGATGAGCAGATCAAACAAGCCCGGCGACAACTGGGCCTGCGTTCTGATGCGCAACTGCTGGGCGCCACGCGCTTACTGGAATTCAACAGTGGCGACCGAGTGGTGCGCATTCCACTGCCTGGCACACAACTGGTCGCCGCCTTTGAAGGGCGAGACGGTCAACGCTTCTATGGCGTCGTCACACTCGATGCGTTGAATTACTACCTCAGCCCGAGTTAAGGCGCTCGCCGTTTTGAAACAAGGGCGCTTCGAGCGCTCTTGTTTTGTAATCAGATGAGACGACGACCAAACGCTTTCAACCCGCCCGCAACGTTTTTCATCTCTGCCGACCCCACCAAAAAGCCCATGCTAGAGCCTTATACCTGCGCACACACGAAACAAAACTTTTCAGCTAAACACAATTTGAATCACTGACAACATAGGTAAAAACGCTAACTACGATGCGTTTTTTCGGCGGTTGGCTGGGGATATTACCTACTTACATTTGCCTGAAAAAACGCACTCGCACGGAAAAATCTGGCCCTTAAACTACTGGCCAACTACACCGAAAAAGGAGAAATCGTTGTGTTGAATTCCAAAGTCTGCACTTCGAAATTGCGCGAAGAATTCGAAGAATGCGGCCACAGCTTCGCCCTACTGGTCTACCTGCTGGGAGGTGACCTGCAGCTGCCGCAGCGGGCGAAATTGGCGCTGTTTGAGTATGGCGTTGCTTAGCTGGAACGCTTTGAACGAGCTGAGGCAAGGTTGCGTGATTACGTGGATGACGCCATGCCCAACTGATCAAACAGGTCGCGTTGCTGGACCTTGGACAAGCTGCGCAGGCGGTCGAACAGTAAGCGGTCGACTGCCTGGGCGGAGGGGCTCAGGGTATGGGAGAAGGTGAGGTTGGCTACCCAGGTGTGACCGCAGTGGGGGGAGCTGCATTGGCAGTAGAGGCGGGCGAATTCGAGTGATAGCTCGTCGCGGGAGACAATTCGCCCTTTCTGGCCGCATATCTTGCAGTGCACCCTCATAAACTCCGAACCTTTAACTTAACCAACCTGCATCTTAACATGAGCGTTAACAACGCTCATCTCGTGTCACGACATTGGAAAATAACGATTCATTTTTTCGCTTTGCTTTCTCCACTGGATTGGCTAGCGATAGCGGTTACTCTGTCTACTTGGCCTTCAGTATTGCTATCCAGCGTTACGTTCTCCACAACGGCCTTGACAAGGGCTAAGTATTCCAGCTCTGCCTGAGTCTTTGTAATACTTTTGTTCGCTTTTTTCTCATCTATTAGTTTGAAAGCATTGACAATTGATGGATCTACATCCTTCCTTGTCAAATATGCAGGCAAATTCATTACAACTGCACCCAACCCCATCAAGTGCCATATTTTTATGGCCGATATGCTCGCCCATTCAATAGTTTTCAAAACGGGAGTAAAAAACCCTATAACTCCGTCCAAAACTACTCCGAGCAAAATCCCAATACTTGTTCCTTTCGGATTCGCCACAAAAAGAATATTTATGGCTCTACGCGCGAACTCTGACGAGGCATCACTATTCATACATTCACCTTCCTACCAGAGAAAATCAAATCAGAAGCCTCATCAAACGAAGGAGCTGGAATGACCTTTTTCAACCCCCCCTGATCATTAAAATCATTCTTATCTGCATGAGCAAGCACAAATCGAATTATTTCACGACTTTCAAACTCGTTCTTACCATACCAGCCCTTGTTAATTCGATATTCAATTAACTTATGATCAATGAATATTGCTGAAAGCCCAACAAACACAACAAATATTACAAAAGTATTCATTTCAGCCCCATTAACAAAGGCCGCCAGGGCATTTACAACTAGTACAAGAAACAAGATCCCCTGTATTTTAGTGGCCTGCTTAAGCTTTTCTCCCAGCATCAGACCAACAATAGTCTTTGATTTTCTCGCGTCTTTTTTGCCTGACGCAGCTTGCTCTGCAATTCTGGCCATTGACAAAGCCAAACTCGAATTAAGTATTATGGTTATAGTCCTTATTATTCTTAGCTTCGGAAACCCTTCTATATCAAATATATATTCAAGCATCCTCACATATGCTTTTGCGACCCCGCGGACATCATGAGCCTTCATAATATTCAAGAGCGCGTCACGTAACTCCCGATCCCTCATCGAGATAAAAAAGCTCAACGCAGCGCCCGCTATGGATAGCGCGACCCCACCATATGTTAAATAATCGAAAAGCTCAGACATGCTCATTATATTCCCTATAACTTTGAGGACTGATTTATTGAAAACTTAAAATACTTAATCTGACCAGCATCAAGCAAGAAAAATTTTACAACCAATGATATCAAAATGATATCCCCACGTCTACTTCATAGGCTTCTACATTTAACTTAGAACTCAAATAATTCTTCAACCAATCCAGACATACGAACCTTCTAAATCACCACCCAAGCCTTAGCTTATACGCTATGCCTTGCCCATACGCTAATAGGCGTAATTGAACGGGTAATTCGTCGTGACCCGGCTATAAAACTTCTTGAGCCGTAAGACATGGAATGATCGCGTAGTACAGGTACTCCAAATTAATGAAGTTGAAACTGGATCGCATAAACGGTACTTGACCACAGGGATGCCTGTTTTCAAAACCTCCGTATCTCACTCTGAAATATCTTTCGTACTCCGAGAGTTGCAGCCTAGAGGTGATCACGATAACCTTTCAATGTCGCTGCTCATCAGCGACCGGGCCTGGAAACCCGTCACCGAGACGCACGCAGCGTCGTCAAGCAATCAGCAGGCGCTTTTTTTGTGCCTGCGGTTTGTGCTTTTTGGCGGCCGTGTGCGGGAGACATTCGTGTCTGCCGAGTTGTCTCTGTCTCGGTTTCCAGCCTGCGCACGGCTGCCACCCATCGCCTGGAATCGATGTGTGGTCGCCTCAGTTGGTCATCAGAGAGGTTTCACACCATGCTTGATTACCGTAGTGCCTTACGTACCAATGCCGCCCCCCATCGTGTGGGAGGTCAGCAATGAGCAACCCCACCTCAGCAAAAACCATTGGCGCCCAAACCTTCGCAGATTGCGGCGAAGAAAAAGCCCATTTGAAGCTGTTCCGCGTCAACGCGGGCGTGCCGATTCAGGAAGCCCTGGAACACGCAGCGCACGTTCTCTACTACGCAAAAATGCTCTCGCTTGAAGCCGCCATGGACCCCAGGGCGGAGAAGTTCGCGTTCGCCTCGCACTACCTGTGTGACATGGGCAAGGCGATCATTGATGACCTGGTCCTGGCCTTGCAGCCAGACAGCCCAACCCCGCAGTAAATAGCGTTGCTTGGCGCCCGGCATGACCGATCGCGCGTCTGTTCATCATTGCGCTTCCCACCTGTCCCCCGTCCGACGCCGATCTGTTTCAACAGTTCTCTAAATCCAGCTTCCAAGCCTCGAAAATCAAAGGGGCTTCAGCGTATTTAAACACTTTTGAAATAACGGGCAATACGCCTGAAAGTTAGCGCTGGCTAACGATTGTTACTCTCTACTTCCTCATCGATAGGGACGCAGCTAGGCGGCTCAACCAGCTCAGGACGATAGCCATACGTTTGATTCAACGGAATGACCGTGAGCACCTAGGAATACGGTTTAGCCAAGTCAAATCGCCCTTTTTACTGCATCCCGTCTGAGGTGCGCTTTTATGAGCGCTTCATTTTTTCTCATGCACGGCCTGCACAGGTGCCATCCCTCCATGAGAGATGATAGCATTCCGCCACTCTATGGAAGGTGGTGTCGGCGATGGATGATGAGGGTGATTTCAAGAAAGCGCGTGGGTTCCTGCTGACTTATTCAGCATTGGTCCTTGCTTTGTGGTATTTCGGGGCAGACCTGACCCAATTTAAGTTAATGGGCAATGAGATAAAGCTGCAGCACCGTACCGAAAGTGCTTGGCTGGTATTAGCTATCATTAACCTCTATTTTTGGTTTCGATGCTATCAGAGAGTACCCCCTCTGGGGCTCTACTTCGACGAGCCGATGAATAGTCTCTACGATTCGGCGCTGATTTGGAGCGCATCATGGCGGAAGCGCTTAGAACTCAACAAGAAAGTGCAGAAGAGTTTTGCTGACGAATACCAGTCAGAGGGAACCATTCAAATACATAGTCCCACAGGTGAAATTACAGCAAGCGATGCTATCAAACGGGATCGAAGGCGAGAACGGGATTGGGAGAAGGAACAGAAACGCCTCCCCACAAACGAACAAAAACAGTTTGAATACAGAAAAACAGCTCCCGAGCTGTACCGGCTCTCCCGCGTTGTTCGGACGGAAATAGTTCTCCGTCGGTCGTACTCGCATATAGGAAAAGAGGGAAGCAGAAAGGAAAACGCAGGTGGCGCATATGTTGAATACCATCCACATGTATTATTCACTTGGCTGGTGAAAGCCTTCACCATTGTACGAGGAATTTTTGTTACCCCGTGGTTCACCGATCACATCGCTCCCTTGGTGCTTGGCGGTATCAGTACCATCCTTGCACTTTGTAAGTGGTACTCCATTAACTTCTGCACCGCTGATCACCCTTATGCTGCAATGTTGTGCGGCCTGTAGCCCTAAGCATCTGTGCGCCCCGTTGTAAATAACCTGCGCCCGGTTCCTGCCACCGGGCTTCAGGTAGATCACCATCAACCGTCTGCCCACCCTACATGCCTGTCCCTACGCAATCGACCATTCAGCTGCAAAAACAACTGCCTGATCGGCCTTATCTCGTTGTTGGTGTACACCCGGTCAATCTTCTCCACATCCCCAAACCCCGCCGCATTCTCAGGCATACACCCCGCCAGCGCCGGGTTCATCCGCCATGCTGCAATCACATCATTACGCGTGATGTTCTTGATCCGCTCAAACTCATCTTTAGTCGCGATATCCCCCACCGGAATGATCTGAATAGCCTTATCCCCTCCCCCCGGTATATTCACAAACAACGACCGAAAATTCCCCACGCCCTTGCTCGCCCCTATCTGGTTTTGCATGCGTTCCTCATCCGCTTCCGACAGGTTCGGGTCATTGGTGTAGAAAATGAATCCGGCATGCGCGCCGTTGTTGTAATACCGGCGCCGAAACAAGGTGGCCGATTCGTTGAGCAGCAGCGCGTGCATCCCGCCCAAGTAATCCGGCACGCCGTAGATGTTCTGTTCCACGTCGTAGTCCATCACATGCTCCACCTGGTCCTCTTCAAAGTGCAGTTGCTTGCCACCTGGCAACAGCAGCACAAACCCGCCCCCGACCTTTCTGCGCATGTTCAACGCAGGTAGATGCTCCAGTTCCAGCACCTGCCCCAGCACGTTGGTTTTACGCTGAAAGTACGCCTCCCCGAACACCATAAAATCCAGCGCCGCACGGCCCATGGTCTGCGTACTGCACCCGGCTGAGGACACGAAGTCACGCAGCAGCAGGTTGCGCTTGAAGCGCGGAATGGTGCCGTGGTGGGCATTGGCGCGCAGCAGTTTGGCAAGGCCGGTGCGGGACACGGGCGGCGTGTAAAGCTGGCCGTCGTCGCTGGCGAAGACGCCCATGTATTCGCCCAGGTTGCCGGTCAGCACCGACTCGGGCGCGCCGAAGCTGAACGTCTTTACCTTGTGTCGCGCGGGAATGGCCGGTGGCGTGGGATCGTTCATGGCTGCCTTCGAGGGTTGACCAGCGGCTGCGCCGCTTCTTGTTGACGTTGAGGGGTTCATGGGCCAGCGCGTGCATCACCGCCCAGGCGATGTCGGCGTGGCCGGTGGCGTCGGTTCGTGATGCGCTGTAGGTGATCTGGCCGCTGGTGGTGGCGCCGCGTTTGATGGTCAGGAAGGCGGCGGCGATGTCGTTCCAGCCGGCGTCCCATTCGATACGGCGGCCTTGGATCGTGTCCTGAGCTTTAAGTACCAGCGTGTTTTTGGTTTCCAGGCTGTAGTGGATCGGCGTGGCGCGCGGGAAGAAGTCGCGCACCAGATCGAACACGCCATAGCCGACACCCGTTATGTCGATCCCGATGTACTGCACGTTGAAACGGTCGCAAAGCTTTTTGACTTGGCTGGCCTGATAGGTGAACGAGTGGCCGCGCCAGGAATGCTTTTCCAGGATGCGGAATTTGCCGCCCTGCTCCAGCGGCGGCGCCACCACCACGCAGGTCGCATCGTCGCGGGTGCGGCTGGGGTCATAGCCAATCCACACCGGGGCATTGCCGAAGGGGCGTTCGGCTTTCGGGTCGGCGTCATAGTCGGTCCATAGCGATTGGTCGGAGTAGCAGCGTTCCAGGTCCGCCAGGCTGAACGCGCTTTGCGTGCTGTCGATGAATTGGCACAGGTAGATCTGCTCGAACACCTCATCGGAGTTTTCCAGCCGCAGTTGCTCGAGGTCGAACAGGTCGCCGCCACCGGCGATGGCATCGTGAATGTTGATGATCTTGCGCCACTGGCCATCCGGGCACAGCGCGCCCTGGCGTAGCTCGGCCTCGCCGGGGAACGGCTTGCTGGCGAGCTTGTGTTTGCCGCGGCGGAAGTCGTCGCCGGTCCAGAACGGGTAGGCCTGGTGGCTGGTCGCGCTGGGCGTCGAAAAGTAGGTTTTGCGCCACTTCTTGTGGGTGGCCATCGCCCCGGCCAGGGTGTTGAGCTTGGCGAAGTCGCGAATCCAGAAGTATTCATCCACATACACATGGCCGTGATACCCCTGTGCCGTGCTGCTGTTGGTGCTCAAAAAGCGCAACTCGGCGCCGTTGCTCAAGATGATCGGGTTACCGGTCAGCTCCAGGCCGAACCATTCACGGGCAAAGCCAATGATGTAATTGCGGAATATCTCCGACTGCGCGCGGCTGGCAGACAGAAACATCTGGTTATCGCCGGTCAGTACCGCGTCCATGAACGCTTCGCCGGCGAAGTAGTAGGTCAGGCCGGATTGCCGACATTTGAGGACATTGCGAATGCGCCGGGTCAGCGGGTTCTGTTTGGCGGCAAACAGTTCTTTCTGATAGCCGAACAGCCTGCTGGTGAATTTCTCCACGAAATCCAATTCGGTGAGGGTGGAGATATCGTTTTTGACGGTCCTGGGTTTGCGCTTTGGCCGGTCACTTTTGTCCCTGCTCGGTTCAGTCGGCGCTGCGTGTTTGCTGCATTGCTTAAGCAGCCGCTCGCGCAGCGTGGTCAGGCGGTCCAGCTCATCCAGCTCGGCTTTGCACAGGGCGCCAGGCCTTTCCAGCATCAAGGTTATGCGCCGGCTCACCGCCGTCAGGGGTTCCTCATCCGTCAGCAGCTCGTCCCAGCCGCCTTTGGCGATCCAGTAGTAAACGATGCGCACGTTGGCCAACTTGAGTTCGGCCTGAATTTCACGCGGTTTGCAGCGGCGCAAGTAAAGGCGTCTGGCCGCGTCTTTGACTTCAATCGAGTAGGGCATGAGCCGCAGTCTATGCAGCCAAATCCGCGCAAACCCGCGTTGAAAAACCTCAGCATTCCTACCTGTTCAATGTAGGAATAGCGCGCAGCCGAACCGTTTGTTCGGGAGGTTCTGGCTGCCTATCGTGACGGCCATTACCACCAACGCCGAGCGATAAGCCCATGCCCCGCACCCTTGTTTCTGATTGGAAACGTGTCGCCACCAGCGGCAAAACCGCCGACGGCCGCACGATCAATCCGCAGGACCTGCGGGACATGGCCAACGCTTACGACCCGGCGGTCTACACCGCTGTGATTTGGTTCGAACACATCCGCTACATGGGCAATTTTGGCAGTGTGGTCGAGGTTAAAGCCGAAGACGTGGACGGCGGCAAAGTCGCCCTGTTCGCCAAGCTCTCACCTAACGACAGGCTGCTGCAGCTCAACAAAGAAGCGCAGAAGTTGTTCACCAGCATCGAAATCCAGCCCGAGTTCGCCGACACCGGCAAGCCCTACCTGCGCGGCCTTGCCATCACCGATGACCCGGCCAGCCTGGGCACCGAGCCGCTGCATTTTTCCCGGCGCGCTGACACAGGCAATTACTTCGCTTCCGTCGAACCGTTGGGCGACTTGCTCCCGCCAGACCTGGGCGATGAATCAGCCCTCAACTTTGTTACCCGCTTGTTTCACCAGTTGAGCGGCAAACACACTCCCAAACCCGAGACGCCCGCCATGGACCCAAAAACCGCCGAAGCCTTCGCCGCCGCCGTGGACAAACTCGACAGCGTGGCCACGCGCCTAGAACAGGTCGCACCGGCCCCAGCAGAACCGCAAGCACCCGAAGTTACCGCTGAGCAGTTCAACAGCCTGAAAACCTCGCTGGAAAAGCTCCACACCACCTTTAACGCCGCGCTCAACCAGGGCAGCGGCCAAGTCATCCCCCACAGCACCGGCCCTGTCACCGAAGAACTGGAGCCCGTTTACTGATGAGCCAACTCAGCCCCATCGGCCGCCAGCGCTACCACGCGTTGCAAACCCGCATCGCGCAGACCTATGGCGTGAAAACGTCCCGCGAAGAGTTCAACGTCGAGCCCAGCCTGGCGCAAACCCTCAACGACCAGATCACCCTCAGCTCGGCGTTTTTACAGCGCATCAACGTCATCGGCGTGAACGAGATCAAGGGCGAGAAAGTCATGATGGGCGTCAACGGCACCGTGACCGGGCGCACCGACACCGACAAAAAAGACCGCGAGCCGCGCAATGTGTTGGGGCTGGATGGCAAGGGCTACGAGCTGCACGACACCCACAGCGACGTAACCCTCAAGTTCGCCACCATCGACGCCTGGGCCAAGTTCAAGGACTTTGCCCAACGCTACACGGCCGCCGTGCGCCGCCAGATCGCCCTCGACCGCATCATGGTCGGTTGGCATGGCGTCAAGGTCGCGCCCGACACCGACCGCGAAGCCTTCCCGCTCTTGCAGGATGTGAACATCGGCTGGTTGCAGATCGTGCGCGAACAAGCCGCCCAGCAGATCCTGGTGGAAGGCGCGACCAAGGGCAAAATCCGCCTGGGCATCGGCGGCGACTATGTGAACCTCGACAGCCTGGTGCACGACGTGTCGCTAATGATTGACGAGGAATTCCGCGACGGCGGCGACCTGGTGGCGATCGTCGGCCGTGACCTGTTGGCCCACGACAAGGGCAAGCTGTACGCCAAGCAAGGCCACACCCCCAGCGAAAAAACCAAAATCGAGCTGGCCCAGGTGATCGACACCTACGGCGGCCTGCCCTCCTATACCTGTCCGCATTTTCCGGCCAAGGGCGTAGTGGTGACTTCGTTCGATAACCTGTCGATCTACTTTCAAGACAGCTCATGGCGCCGTCACCTACTGGAAAACCCCAAGCGCTCTCGTGCAGAGGACTACAACAGCCGCAACGAAGGCTATGTGGTCGAGCAGTTGGGCAAGTTCGCCGGCATCGAGGCGGGCAACGTCGAGTTCGTGGAGCCAGAGGCATGAGCCTGGCCCTCAAACACAAACAGCGCGTGCTGGAGCAAGGCCCCGTCGTGTACGCCGAGGTCTACACCCCCGGCACGGCCTTGGCAGGACCTGCCAACGCCCAAAAGCACTTGGCGCTGATGACCACCGCCCTGGCCGAAGACTGCGCGCGCCTGTCCGACCTCAACAACATGGGCGAGCGCCAACGCCTCAAGCGCGACGAGCTGCTGCCCAAGTACCTGGACTACGTGCAGCGCTACCGCGAATCCGGTTTGAACCACCCTAACCCGGTGCTGATGCAGGTGCTGGTGTGGCTGTTCGACACCGAGCTATTCGAGGCGGGGTTAGAGTTGGCCGACTTCGCCCTGCAACAACGCCAAGTCATGCCCGAGCGCTTCAAGCGCGATATCCCCACCTTTATCGCCGACGCGATGATCGATTGGGCCGAAGCCGAGTACGAAGCCAAACGCAGCCCCGAGCCCTACCTGTCGCAACTGCTGCCCCGCGTAGACGGTGAATGGCAGCTGTTCGAGCGCATCCCGGCGCGCTACCACAAGTTGCTCGGCATCCTGGCCATGGACCAGAAGCAATGGGCACAGGCCATCACCCACTTTGAGCGCGCCGTCGCGCTGTACCCCGGCATCGGCGTGAAAACCCGACACGAAGACGCCACCAAAGCCCTGCGCCGACAGACCGTCTGAAACCGACTTACCCCCCCAGCGGGGGCCTGCCGAGGCCATGGTCCTGTACCAATGACCACAAGCAGCCACCCCCGCGTTTTATTTTGAGCGAGCCGCCACCCATGAGTTTTTCCGGTAGACCCACCACCTTGATCGCCCAGCCGATCACCAATGACGGCTTCTGGCCCGACCTGGACGTGGCTGAGTTTCAGCGCGGTTACCGGCTGCCGGCGGAATACCTGGTGGAACTGCTGGTGGACGGCATCGCCCTGGCCATGGGCGAAGTCAACCACGACCTGGCCCGACGCAAAGCTCAATGGCAAAAAAACGGCATCCAGCACGTTGCGAGCGCCGACCCAATGATTTTGCCTGAGCGCACCTTCATGGCCGCCAGCTACAAACGCGCCGTGTACTGCCGAGCCAAGGCCTACCTGTTAAGCCAATTCGCGAGCTTTATCCGCCGCGAGTCGGCCGAGAATTTGGCGAAGGAAGCACCGGAAACCGAGGAGCGGTTCCTGGCGTTCAGCCAACAGGCCGTGCGACTGATCCAAGGCCGCAGCCGCGTCACGGCGGAGTTGATCTGATGGACAAGCTGCGCGCCCTCACCCGCTACTTGGTGGACCGCTTTATGGTCGCACCCGAGCAGTTCGACAGCTGGGCCGAGCAGGTCACGCTAACGCTGAACTGGAAGCCCACCGAGCAAGGTTTGCACATGGGCGACATGCGTTACCGCGCGGTCATCGTGATTGCACGTTTTGCCGACAACCCTGCGCGCTTGATGGCGTTGCTGGGCTCATGGCTTGAAGCAAACGACCCCGGCCGCGAAGACGACCCGTTGCCCGCGCCAGTGATTGAGATCGATCAGCTGACGCCCGATGTCGCCGACGTTGAAGTGCAACTGGACTTTATCGAGCCGCTGCATCTGGCCGAAGCCGCCAACGGCGAGATCGAGGCGTTCGGCAAACGCTGGGCATTTGTGCCGTATGACCTGTGGATCGCAGAACAAGGAGCCGTCAGCCATGACCGCCCCGCTGCTTAGTTTCGACATTCGCGGCCTGATCGAGGCCGAGCAGTGCCTGCAGCTGCTGGCCCTGCCGCCGGCTAAACGTCGGCGATTGCTGAACAACGCCAGCAAGCGCCTGCGCACACGCAACACGCGGCGGATTAGCGCACAGCGCAATCTGGATGGTTCGCCCTTCGCGCCACGCAAACACAAGAGCCGTCGCAAGATGCTGCGCCGTCTGAGCACGCGCCTGCAGGTGACCAGACTTTCACCCGACGCCGCCACCCTGGGTTGGCGCCAACGCCGAAATGCACGCATTGCCCGCGAACACCAGTTGGGGCTGCCTACCGAAGTGACCGCCCGTAACAAACGGCGCAGTTGGAAGATCGAGCTTCCAGCCCGTGAAACCCTCGGCGCCGACCCGCAAGACATACGCGAAATCGTCAGCACCGTGTTGCAACAGACCCTTCAATCGCCCAGGTAAAGAGGCCGTCCCATGGCTCAAGGTCAAGTCAGCGTTAACAATCTCAACCTGGGCCAAGGCCCGGTGACGGCGATTGAACGGCACTTTCTGTTTATCGGCCCGGCGACCAAAAACGTCGGCAAGCTCTTGGCACTCAACACCCAAAGCGATTTGGACGCCGAGCTGGGTACGGCGGCCAGCGATTTGAAAACCCAGATCACCGCCGCCCGTAACAACGGCGGCGACCGCTGGGCTTGCGCCGCCGTGCCGCTCGCCGCCGATGGCGACTGGAAAGCCGCGCTGGACATGGCCCAGGACACAGGTGCATCCGTTGAAGCCGTGGTGATCACCAAGCCCATCACCCAAAGCAGCGACGTGCGCGACATGCACGCCGCAGCGGTGAACCTGATCAACGGCTTTGGCCGGCGCGTATTCTTCATCGCCGCCAGCCACGGCATCAAGCCCGCGCAGGAATGGGCGGATTACCGCCTGGAACAGCGCGCGCTGGTGGCCGATGTATTGGCCAACCGCGTTATCGTGGTACCACAACTGCACGGCAATAACTTGGGCGTGCTGGCCGGGCGTCTGGCGAATGCCGAGGTCAGCATCGCCGACAGCCCGATGCGCGTGGCCACGGGTGCTTTGGTTGGCCTGGGCGCGGTGCCTGTGGATAAAACTGGCCAACCGTTGCCGTCATCCACACTCATCGAGCTGGACAAAATGCGCCTGTCTGTCCCTCAAACCTACCCGGACTACCCCGGTGAGTATTGGGGTGACGCCAACCTGCTGGACGCGCCGGGCAGTGATTACACCGTGGTGGAAAACCTGCGTATCGCCGATAGGGCTGCACGCCGCGTGCGTATTTTGCTGATCCAGATGGTGGCCGATCGTAAGGTCAACAACACGCCCACCAGCATGGCGACCACCAAGCTGAAATTGATGCGCCCGCTGCGCGAAATGTCGCGAAGCGTGACCTTTGCCGGCCAACAGTTTCCCGGCGATATCCAGCCGCCCAAAGACGGCGCCATCACGCTGGTGTGGAAGAACCGAACCACCATCGAAGCCTATCTGCTCATCCGCCCCTACAACTGCCCCAAGGACCTGACGGCAAACATCGCCCTGGACCTTTCCCTGGACGACGAGAAATAACCCATGGCCCGAATCAGCGGTATGAACTTTGATGTGAGCCTGGGCGACCTGCAGGTGCATATCGAGAAAGCCACCCTCGACATCACCGACAACAGCGCCGTGGCGCAGACCAAAGGCGTGCCCGACGGGTATGTGGACGGTGATGTTGCGGCCAGTGGCGAATTCGAACTGGATAGCGCCAACCTGGGGCTGCTGATCCAGGCAGCGAACCGCGCCGGTTCATTCCGCAAGCTGGAACCCTTCGACACGCTATTTTTTGCCAAGACCGCCACCGATGAACTGCGCGTCGAAGCCTTCGGCTGTCGGCTGAAAATTTCCAGCCTGTTGGATATCGACCCCAAGGGCGGGCAGAAATCGATGCACAAGGTGCCGTTCGACGTCACCAGCCCGGACTTTATCCGTATCAATGGCGTGCCGTACCTGGACGCCACCGAGATCGAGGGCCTGCGCTGATATGCCGTTTAAAAGTCATCTTGAGTTACGCCATCGGCCTGGGGATGCGCGCTGGGAAGTGATCCAGCCGTTGCTGTACTGCACCCGTGATGGCCGGCCGATCCGGGTCCCCGCCGGGTATTTGTCAGACCTGGCCAGCGTACCGCGCATCGCCCGTCGGTGGGTGGACACCCAAGCTCCGACAGTCCGCCGCCCCGCTGTCGTACACGACTACCTATACGGCGATCAGGCCCACCGTTTCACCAAGCGCGAGGCCGACCGGATTTTCTACGAGGCGCTGCTGGAAGAAGGCACGCGCCCAGTGGTGGCCTGGCTGATGTGGCAGGCCGTGCGCTTGGGCGGGCGCGGTGCATGGGGCAAACCCTGATGGAAATATCCCCGCTGCATATCAGCATCATGTTGCTGCTCACCGAGTTGGTACTGACCTGGGTAGCCGGCTTCCAGATTTACCTGTTCCGCCAGGTCAATGCTGCCCGCCGCGAGAACCTGGAATTGCGCATCGAGATGGCCACCCATAACGGCCGCCTGGAAGCCTTCGACAAGGCATTAGACAAGCTCGAACACCGCTTCGAAAAACGCCTCGAGCAGTGCCTGGACACCTACTTTTCCAACCTCAACCAAAGGACCACGCCATGAGCGACCGCCGCGACATCACCCTGGAAATCGGTGATCAGGAATTCACCTTTACCCTGGCGCCCCAGGACGTGACCAAGTACTTCAACGCCATCACCGCCAACAACAAAGTGGCGCCGTCCAACAACCTGCTCACAACCACGGTGTTACCCGCCCAAAAAGACGCTCTGCGCCCACTGCTGGCTAACCCGGTGTTCGTGATGCAACTGGCCGGCACGCTGCTGGATGAGTACGCGCCGGATGTCGAAGTCGTCGTAAAAAAGCCCTCGGCCGTGCTGACCGCTTAGGCGACGACAGCCTGGGCCAGCTCATGGCCCTGACCGAACGCTGGCTACCTGGCGCCGCGCCCACGGCAGACAACCTGGGCACGGCCATGTGGCTGGAAAGCGAGTATTGGAAACGCATGGAAATCGCCGTGGCAAACGGGATTGCTGTGGCATTGAAAGGCTAATAAAAACCCCGCACTGGGCGGGGTTCGGGGGCTACGTGATCAGCATGGTTGCTCAAGCATCAAGCACGCTTCAATTGTGGATGCTCTCTCAGATGCTCCCAGCCCAGGCAAGCCAGCGCCAACGTGCGGGGCACCGCTTCACGACCGTTGCTGTAACGGGTGATGCTTCGTGTGCCGACGCCCAGCGCCTCGGCAGCTTGCGTCAGGTTGAGACCGTTACGCGCGCGCCAGCCAATGAAAATGCGCGTGTTTTCGTCCGGCGCAGCTTGAGCCAGGGCGTCCAGATAGAGCGTGTCCGCACCAATCTGGATATCCAGTTCAGGCCATTCGACCGTCCATCCGCCGTCGCCCACAGTCGCACCTTTGAACACAGTGGCCGATTGCAACGGTTTGAGCCCTGGGTAGGTAGCCACGTCCTTGCTCATATCCAGCAAAAATTGTTGGCCATCTATAAATGTCAGCTCCAGCACATGGCCGGAACGCGCCTGCACAGCCCGCAGGCGGGGGCGTTTCATGGATGCCATTTATGCCATTCCTCCAGTAATTCGTCTTGGTGCGCTCGCACCCAGGCCAAAGCCTCTTTCAGCACCACCGTTGGAGCGCGGCCCAGCATCGCCTCACATGTTTCAAGGCTTATCAAGACATCGACGCCGCCGCCCGTCAAGTGCACGTGGGGCGGCAGGTGGTCCTTTTCCCGCAGCTCTATGCGGTACTTGTCGCGAAATCGGTGTTTGGTAGACATGCCCTTACCATATCGCCAATTTGGCGATACATCAAGTGCCTGGACGTGGTCATGAGCGCATCCGCCACCAGCAAACTCGACTTCATCCTGCGCCTGGTAGACCGCGTAAGTCAGCCCCTGGGCAAGGTCAAAACCAGCTTCAGCGACATGGCGAGTCAAGGCCAAAAAGGGATCATCCAGATGGGCGTGGGCCTGGCCGGCATGGTCGGCGCGGCGCATGCGCTCAAAACTGCGATGGCGCCCGCGCTGGGCCAGAACGCGGCACTGGGCGAGGTCGAGAGCCTGGGCGTAGCAGCGGATGCGCTGGAGCTGCTTAACACCAAATCGCTGCAGTTCAGTATTGGCTACGGCGAGAGCGCCACCGCGTTCGTGCGCTCGGCCTATGACATTCAAAGCGCAATCGCCGGGCTGACGGGCAATCAATTGGCGGTGTTTACCAACGCTTCCAACGTGCTGGCCAAGGGCACCAAGGCTGATGCGGCGACCATCACCAATTACGTCGGCACGATGTACGGCATCTTTCAGAAGCAAGCCGACGCCATGGGCAAAACCGCCTGGGTGGAGCAACTGACTGGGCAAACCGCGACGGCGGTGCAAATGTTCAAGACCACCGGCCAAGGCATGAGCAGTGCCTTTACCGCACTCGGCGCCAGTGCGACCTCGGCGGGTGTTCAAGCTGCCGAACAGATGGCCATTCTTGGCACGCTGCAGGCGACCATGAGCGGCGGTGAAGCCGGGACCAAGTACCGCGCGTTTCTCGCCGGGGCCTACGGCGCGCAGGCCAAGCTGGGGTTGTCGTTCACCGACAGCCAGGGGCGACTGCTGCCCATGCTCGACATCCTCGGCAAGCTGAACGCCAAATTTGGCGAACTGGATGCAGCCGAAACTGACTTGATCAGCAAAGCTTTCGGCGGCAAACAGGCCATGGGGCTGATTACGCAACTGCTACCAAAAACCGGCGACCTGGCCAACAGCATCGACCAACTGGGTAAGGTCAAAGGCATGGAACAGGCTGAGAAGATGGCCAAAACCATAGCCGACCCGTGGGAGCGTTTTGAACACGCGATTCTGGCGGTGCGCATTGCCTTCGGCCAGAAGCTGCTGCCAACCCTTAACCCAATCATCGAGCGGCTGGCCGAAGGCGGCGCTGCTGTCGTGCGTTGGACCACGCTGTTTCCCAATCTGACGCGGGTCATAGGCCTGACCGCTCTGGGCGTCATCGGCCTAACCGCCATCGTCGCCCTGCTGACCTTTACCTTTGGCGTGTGGCGCACGGTTGCCATCCCGGTAATCGCGCTGTGGAAACTGCTTAGCCTGGTGGCGTGGCGCAACGTGGGCGCCTTCCTGATGCAGATTCTGCTGGTGACGTTGTACGTGGCGGGCCTGGCTTCGCTGGTGTTGTGGTTTGGTCTGGTCAAAGGCGCGATGCTGTTGTGGCAGGCGGCTATCTGGCTGACTAACGCAGCGCTCTGGGCCAACCCGGTGACGTGGATCGTGCTGGGCATCGTCGCTTTGGTGGCGGTCATCGTTGCCGCTGTGTACTTCTGGGACGAGTGGACCAGCGCGCTGATGGAGACAGCCGCGTTCGAGTGGGTCAGCGAACAGCTGACAGCACTGTCTGCATGGTTCGACGCCATGGGCGGTTGGTCAGGCATGGCCAAAGCCGCGTGGGACGGAATCGTGGCGGTCTTTCATGGCGCCATCAACCGCCTGATCGCCCTGCTCAACACCATCCCTGGCGTTGATATCAAAGCCCAGTTTGGCGACCTGCCGGCCGGACCCAACCTGGAAAGCCTCGACGCGGCGCAACGTGCCCAGCAAACCATCAACGCGGCAATCCCTTCGCTATCACCCACCCGCGCCACTTCAGTTCCACCGGGCGGGTTGCTCACGAATATTCAGAACACCGCCACCCAGAACCGGGGCACCCATGTGGAAAAAATCGAGATCCACACCAACAAACCGATGACCGCCCACGAACTCGAAGGGCTGATGGGGATGGCCGGATGAGCGAGTACGTCGACCTGCTGATTGCCAATAATGACCTGGTGCTGGATCCGTCCAACCAGCCGCTGCTGATTGATGACCGCGCCAGCATTGCCCAGGACATTGCACACATGATCCGTGAAAGTGGTTTGCTGGTGACCTTAGTCGCCGAACGCGACCCACTGCGCCAGCGCGATTGCCTGCAACAGCTGGAATTGCGAATAGAGGCCGATGAGCGCTTGGTGCCGGGCACTGCGCGGGTGCTGCCGCAATCACCGGGCGACTACCTGGTAACGGCCACCACGTTGAAGTTCGGTGATGTAAAGGTGACGGTGTGAGCGCGGATTTTAAACAAGCGCTGCGCGATGCCGGCATCCCAACCACCGAGGCCGAACTGAAAAAAGCCTGGGAAAAGGAAGCGGCCGAACACGGCAGCAAGATCAGCAACACCAGCGCCTATTCGCCTTTTTGGCGAATCATCACCGCCTTGGTGACCAAGCCGGTGCTATGGCTGCTCCACTTCATCACCGACAGGGTGCTACCTAACTTTTTCGTGCAAACCGCGGTGGACGCCTGGCTGGACATGCTCGCCTGGTCGGTGAACATAGAGCGTAAGCCGTCGACCAAAGCCAAGGGCGAAGTGTTGTTCATCCGCGCCACATCGGCCGGAACATTGGAAGTGCCCGCTGGCACGCGGGTACATTCGGCGGCGATCAACGGGCACGTCTACGAGCTGATTACCACCTTGCCGGG
The DNA here is from genome assembly GCF_012985445.1 of Pseudomonas sp. WS 5532. Classification (NCBI taxonomy): domain Bacteria; kingdom Pseudomonadati; phylum Pseudomonadota; class Gammaproteobacteria; order Pseudomonadales; family Pseudomonadaceae; genus Pseudomonas; species Pseudomonas sp. WS 5532. Next base: position 644,127 of record NZ_JAAQWK010000002.1, on the reverse strand, counting down.
TACTTTTGCCGACGGCGAATCGCAGCTGGCTATCCCGGTCGACGCGGCGGAAGCCGGCAGCGGCCATAACCTGGCGCCGGGTTATTACGCGATTCTGCCGGTGCCGGTGCCGGGCATTGTGCAGGTGGTGAATACCGACGGTTGGCTGACCCAACCGGGTGCCGATTCCGAGCCCAACGATCAATTACGCCTGCGTGTGCGCAACCAGTTTTCAGCGGTAAACCAGTACCACACCGACGCCGTGTACCGAGCCATTATCACGAGCTTTCCCGGCGTGCACCCAGATGGCGTGTACTTCAAACACGGGGCACCCCGCGGCCCAGGCAGCGCCAATGCCTATGTGCTGTTTGAAGCAGGAGTGCCGGCGGACGAGTACCTGCAGCAAATCAACGCCTATATTCGCGAGCTGGGTAACCATGGCCATGGCGATGACCTGATGGTGCTGGTGATGCCGGTAGTTGAACACGCGGTCCATCTAACGCTCTGGCCCAAGGCGAACCTGACGGCCAAACAGCGCCCGCAACTGCACGAACAGGTGGAGCAATTCATCCGCGCCGCCTTCCGCGAAAGCACGGCGCATGACTTTCAACCGACCCTGACCTACCCGCAATCACGCTTTTCCATCAGCCGTTTGGGCGAAGAGTTGCACGAGCAATTTCCCACTATCGATTCACTGGAGTTCACCACGCGGGACATTCTTTCTGAGCTGAATATTCCAAGGCTCAAAAGCCTGACGGTGGTGATGGGTGCTTAAGCTCAACTTGCCCTTTTGGCTCAATGCCGGCGAGCTGGCCAAGCTCAAGGCCACCGCCCAAGCATGGTGGGAAACCGTCGAAGGCTGGATACAGTGGCCCCTGCTGCAAATGGACCCCAAACACTGCCACCTGACCATTCTTGACCTGCTCGCCTGGCAACGGGACATCACGCGCTTTAGGGGCGAACCGGAAAGCCTGTATCGCCTGCGTGTGCGGTTCGCCTTTATCAACTCGGTCGATGCCGGTTCGACGGCCGGGCTGATGCGCATCCTCAACCGCTTGGGCGTGGGTTACGTCGAGATCGAGGAACGCCTGCCCGACCGGGACTGGGATGTGGTGCTGCTCAAATTCTCGGACTCCCAGCTCTCGGACAACCCCGAATTACTGCGAGTTATCGTGCAGCAATACGGCCGCACCTGCCGACGCTATGACTTTGTGACCATCACCCCAGTGACGCTGCTGGTGGCCATGGCCGACTTCAACGACGACCAGCAGACGCTGGTTGCCACGCTGTAGGAACCCGCATGCCCGCACGTATTACAAAAGCCGGCGAACGGCTGATTGCCCAGAAACAGGCCGCCGATGAATCGTTGCTGGTAACCCGGTTTGTGCTGGCCCTGGTGCCTGATCTGGACCCTGAACAACCGGTAGATCGAGACGCTCCAAAACCGCCACCCGAACAAATCGTACATACCCAGACCTTTACCCAGAAAGGCTTCGTGAACCCCAATCAGGTGGTGTACAGCCTGATGATGGGCAGTGACATCGGCGACTTTGATTGGAACTGGATCGGCCTGGAGGCCGCCGACGAGGTGCTGTTGTCGGTCGCGTATGTACCGTTGCAGCAAAAGCGCCGGAACATCCCGCCGCACCAAATCGGCAACAACGTTACCCGCAACATGCTGCTGATGTTTGACGGGGCACAGGCACTGACCGGTGTGACCATCGACGCCAGCACCTGGCAGCACGACTTCACCGTGCGCCTGCGAGACATCGATGAGCGCGAACGACTGTCGAACCGGGACGTGTTTGGGCGGGCGTGCTTTTTGGGAGCAGGCTTGCAGTTGGTGAGTGTCGAGGATGGTTATCAGCTCATGCCCGGTTTGGCGCTTGTGGAAGGTTTACGCATCGAGCTGGGCGAAACCCGGCCGGTGATACCTCCCAAGTATCCGAACAATGCCTATTTGGACGTTGCTTTGGTGCGCCATGAAAATAGCGTTGCCGTGCAGTGGTCCGTCGCTTGGGGAGAAACCCTTTCCGACTTTCAAGACCCTGCGGGTATTGCGCACTACCTGATTCCTCTGGCGCGCCTACCAGACTCCTCGACAGTCACGGACCTTCGGGCTGTTGAACCGATCAGAGGGGCATTGGTGCAGCACTTCGCTGCGCGCAGTGGTGACTATGAAGGTCTGCGCGCACGGGCCACGACCAAGAAAGACGTGGGCCTGGATCAACTGCCCAACGCCAAAAGCGATGATCCAGCCAGCGACAGCAGCGACATCCTGGCGACGACCAAGGCGCTGAATAAGCTGAACCAGCAAATCGTCGATCCGCTGGTGGGTATGGTGGCGAGCTTTGCCATGAGCACGGCGCCGACCGGTTGGCTCAAATGCAACGGCGAGGCTGTGTCCCGCAAAGCGTTTGCCAAACTCTTCGCGGTAATCGGCACCGATTACGGCGCAGGTGACGGTGCAACTACCTTTACCCTGCCGGACATGCGCGGCCTGTTCCCTCGCGCCTGGAGTGACGACGCCGAGACTGATCCACAACGGGCATTGGGCAGCGTGCAACAAGGCCAGAACGCCGCGCACGCTCACAGGGCCACTGCCGACAAGTCGGGCGAACACAGCCACCCAGTCGCGATTGGCGAAAATGGTGAGCACCTGCACACGGCTTCAAGCGAAGCGGCCGGGGCTCACCAGCATGGCCTTCTGAAGGCGGTTGCGGGCAATAACACTGCGGGCCCCTATGTGAGCCCCGCCAATGCGGGCAACTCCCTGGCGTACACCGAGTCGGCGGGCTCGCATGTTCACACCATCGCTGTTGGAGCGGCCGGCAACCACACCCATGCGGCATCGATTGGCGCACAAGCCGCCCACACCCACGGCATCACCGTCGCAACCTCGGGCGGTACCGAAGCCAGGCCTATCAACATGGCCCTGCTGTTTTGCATCAAGTATTGAGGCTTGGTATGACCTGGACACCCGTGGCCATGCGATGGCCTGCGCAGGCAACACAGTGGCTGGATGATTTGGAGCCTGCAAAAAACCTGGCCGGTTCTGAAGCGTTGGCGACAGCCAAGCGCCTGGCCGGTTTGGATGGGCTGGCGACGACCAGCCCCGGCCCTGTGGGCCCGATTGCAAAAGCCGCCGTCGCAGCCGGACGCGCGGCCATGGCTGGGCAGATGGGCCAGGCGCCCGCGTGCCTTGTGGTGACACCGTTTGAGAGCGGCCAGGGCCGTGGGTATCAGCGGTACTTGTCTGCCCCTAACCTGGTGCAACTGATGGCCGACAAGCTGCTGGACGGCGCCAGTGGGTTTGCGTTGGCGGTGATGTTCTTGTCCACGCGCTACGACCAGTTGGCAAACGCGCTGTCGCGCTTCAATGCGCTAATGCCGATCCCCGCGCTGCTGCGCTCGGAGAACCGTGCCCGACAGCTTTCACGACTGGAGAATGAAAAGTGGGAGTTGCCGAGCGCTGCGCCGCTTCCCGGCTGGGGCACGTTGCCGCTGGAGCGATGCACCGTAACTAGAGCAGCCAAGCGGTCGCTGTCAGGCCAACTGTCCGCGCTCGAGAGCTATATGGCCGATAGCTCGCCATTGGCGGACTTGTCAGCGTTGGCCGGGCGCAAACTTGCTCAGGCTGACGCCCGCAACCAGCAATTGAAAGCGGTGCAGGACAAGTTGGCCAACCCGAGCCCGGATGCGGCCATGGTCACGCGCCTGGTCGGCCCCGGGGACGGTGGCGAACTGCGCCGGTTGTTGCTGTCGGGGTCTGCGCCGGGACATGAATGGGTGCTGTGTGCCGGGTTGTTGCTGGTCGGGTCGAAAGAGAGTTTGAGCTTTGTACAGGAACTGGTAGGCCTATGACATTGCTGCTCGATGGTCAGAGGGTGCGGGGCAAAACACTGAAGGTTACGGCCAATCTGCGTATTGAAAGTGACGATCTGTCGGGCCAGACCAGCAATACCGACAGCGCGCACAAGGGCTTCAAACCCAAGGCATTGACGGTTTCATTGTTGATCCCCTATCGCGATCAGCTCCACCTGGTGGACATCATGCGCCTGGCGGAAGCCACGGTGGCCGGCGGGCAGCTCAAGACCTATCGCGTGGTCAACAACACGGCCGAGGCCTTCGGCGTGCGTCAGGTGATATTCAGCGACACCCTCACCGCACGAGAAGACGACAGCCTGTCGGCTTGGCGGGTGCAATTTACGTTGACTGAAAAGCTGTCGAACCCAGAGCGGGTAGAGACACGCCGCCCGGCAAGTGACGTGCAACAACAAGGTGGAACCGGGGAGAGTGTGTCGGCGCCGTCCACTGAACCCGATGCACCCGAGCTCAATGGCTTTGAGCGCATCTTGAAGCGCGTGGATGACTACGTGGGGCCAGCGGTTTGAAGGCCCATATAGTGGTAGACATCAACGGCCAGCCTTTTGACCTGGTACAGCACGATGTGCGACTGGAGCTGCGAACGCCTGGCCGCGCGAGCTTAACCATTAAATCCCCTACGCCCCAACGCGGGCTGGTGACACTGGATCTGGGCTACAACGACAAACCTCTGCATAGGCACTTTGTCGGCTATGTCGAGCGTTGCACCACGGCTAACAGCCAGGAACAGGTGTTGTTCTGCCGAGAGGTGGCTGCCGTTCTCGACTATCCGTTGCCCATGGCATTGCGTCATGTCGATTTAACCGCTGTGCTGATTGAGATCAGCCGCCTCACCGGCCTGCGCTTTCGCGTGCCAAACGGGCCTTACGCCAAAGTCCGGGTGCCCTGCTTCTACTCCCTGGGCAATGGTATCCAGGCTATGGATAGCTTGGCCCGCGTGTTCAACATTCCAGACTTTATCTGGCACCAACAAGGTGACGGCGAGGTGTACGCCGGCAGTTGGGCAGACAGCTACTGGGGCGCCCGGCCCGCGCTGCAGCTGCCGGTCGAGCTGTTCGACAACTACCAAGGCAACCACAGTGCCCAAATAGCCGCCCTGCCTGGCTTACGACCTGGCGCGATGATCAACCAAGGGCAGCGCATCACCGCTGTGACGCTTACCGGTACGCAAATGGTGCTCAAGTGGAAGAAGCCGTAACCCGAATCGTCGAACGGCGCTTTCCGGAGCTGGCCGGCGCCTACCATCTGCCGCGCTTTGCGCGTGTGCTGGCGGTGGCCGATCCGCCTTTGAGCGCCGGGCTGTGCGACGACTTCCGTCCACGCTATGCCGTCGATCTGGAGGTGCTGGGTGCTGACGGTGAGCCTGATTCCTCGTTGCCTCACTTGCTGGGCGTAGCGCTGCCTGTTCCCGGCGGCGGTAGCGAGATGGGGTTTTATGCGTTCCCCGAGGAAGGCGCCGTAGTGGTGGTCAGCTTTGCGTATGGGCTGCCGAACAAGCCATTTATTGTGCAGATCCTGCCCCACGGATTGAGCCTGCCACGGGTGCCGAAGGGTGATCTGTTGTGGCAGCACAGTGAAGCCGTGCAACAACGGGCGGATGCCGAGGGCAATTGGTTGAGGGTGACCGATGCCCGAATTGTGGATCAGGCGAGCGAGCGACAGGTGCAGGCGCTGGATAACGCCGAGCGGTATCAGGTCAGCACCGTAGAAGTCGACGACCACAGCACGGAGTCGGTGGGCGGGATAAAGACCGTCGAGGCGTTGGGGGCGTTGAAACTGCTGTCAGGCGGATCGGCCAGCTTGGCGGCCGTCGATGATCTGCATCTGGCCACAGGCCGAGACTTGAACCTGGTGGTGGGGCAAACACACAACGCGACCGTAGGTGGCGACATGCGGGAGCAGATCCAGGGCATGCGCGAAAGCGTGGCCGCGATTGGGCAACGCTTGGTCGCCGGCAAAACGTGGCTAGGGTCTGAAGGCGTCAACGTGCTGCATGTGCTGTGTGACGTGATTGAGCTGCTGGAACAGATGAACACCGGCATCGCCGCCCACAAACACGGCCCCACGCCCCCGCCCGATAACGCCGTTGAATTCACCACCCACGCCGCGTCAGCCATGGCGTTGGCCACCCAATTGAAAACCATCACCGAGTAAATGAATGCAGCAACCCACCATTGGCAGCCTGTTCGCAGGCATCGGAGGCTTTGATGTCGGATTTGAAAACGCTGGATACCGCACCGCCTGGCAAGTCGAGCTCAACCCCATCAACCGGGCTGTGCTTGCCGATCGATTTCCCCATGCACGCCAATTTGAAGACGTGCGCGAATGCGGCGCTCACAACTTGTCTGCCGTCGATGTCATCACCGCCGGGTTCCCCTGCCAGGACATCAGCATCGCCGGATGCCGAGAAACCAATCGCGCCACCCGAGGCCTGCAAGGCGAGCGCAGCGGATTGTTTTGGGAAGTCATACGAATCCTCAAAGAAACACAACCTCGCTGGGTGGTCCTTGAGAACGTCGTTAACCTGCTCGCTGTCAACGATAGCCGCGACTTTGAGACTGTCATCCGGGCCCTTGCGGACTGCGGGTATGTGGGATTTTGGCGAGTGCTTAATGCTCAATATTTCGGAGTCCCCCAGCAACGTCGTCGCGTATTCCTGGTCGCCGGTTATCGACGCATGCCCCCCATCCAGCTCCTGGCTGACGCCGCGCCAGTGGACGCAATATCTCCAGCGTCTCAATCGCAGCACTGGCCACGGCCCGCGGATGCCTGGGCTGCCAATACTTTATTGGCAAACAAAGCCGGGTCTCAGATCGCTATGGGCTGTACCACTCTCGTCGCTCATCCGCACGGATGGGATCAGATGGTTGAGCGGCAGCGAGAGGCTGAAAATGATGGGCTTTGCCTCGGACTGGATGCGGCCAACCTTGCGGAGGCTTTAGGTGCCGGAAATGCCGTTGTTACGCAGGTGGCGGAGTGGGTTGGGCGGGGGTTGATGGGGGGTACAGGTTAAATTCGACGAAAAAAAACGCCCCAGCAAAGGCTGAGGCGTTGTTTGCAGCACTATTTAGGAAACGTCGTCTAAACAATCTCGAATAAAACGGTACACGCTGTGAGCGCGAAACACGTTCAATACGAGAGCCCATAGAAGCTGCCAAAATCGGGGCATGAAGCCTCCAAGTTTGTACTTGCCTCAATGCGCTTACCGGAACACGTGCATTTTAGGGAATTGTTGAAGACTCCCAACGAGGCAAGGTATTTTCAGGCCCTAGCTTGATGCGCTTCCGGCACGGTTCCTACACCGTGTGCGAGGGGCCCTCATAGGATAAATCCTTATGATGGCCCGGATGTTAACCGCCGAAGCACGGTCTAAAAAGGACTAAGAGCATTTTTTGAAGTTTATTTTTGCATTGGCGAAATAGCCATTGACAAGCGCGAACAAATAATATTCAAAGTTTACCGAAAACGGTAATATTTACGGCTTTTTCGGCGTAAATACGCTGATTTCACGGCACTTTCCGGCAAACGACAACACTCGTAAACAGAATGGATTTATCGTTTTGGAATGCCGAATACGTTCGGTGGCATTCATATGCGGTTTGCCCAAGCCGCTTTCGTTCGTCGTTTGCATTCGATTTAACGAATATCGTAGTGGCGCCGTTATTTACTCTCTTATAGACTCAGCCCCGTTGAAGACTCCCAGCGAGAAGGCGAAATCGGACCTACCGAATTCGCGACGAAAAAACCGCCCTCCTAAGGCGGTTTTTTTTTGCCGAATTTTAGCCGCTAAATTTGCACAGTTTTTTCGATCAGCTCTCGAACCCCAATTGGGGTAGCCAAACACCTTATTGATGGGCGGCAAAGATTTCGCATGCAGAATCTTTCAGCAGCCTTGCTTTAAAGCAGTTTTGTAAGGCGCTGGCACGATAGCAAACGTTGAGCCCTACGCTCACCAGTTTCGCGGACGCGAAACTGGCAAAAGTACCAAGGTGGAAATTTAGCAAATCACGAAGCGTCACGCCGACTCACAATTAGATGCTAAATCCTAACAAATCGTGAACCTTAGGCGAATTTCGAAGAAGTTATCTACCGCCAGGTTAGAGTTTATCGCTGTCGCTTACGGGCATCATGCCAAGCGCCATCATCCTTCCATGTAGACAATCAGCCTAACGACCTAAGTTTCGCAGGATTCACCCCGTCAGCATGCCGGATGCCCCACCTAAGGTAGCCGCTTCGTTGACAAAGATTGCAACGTCCCGGTGCTCCAGAACCTTGACTTCATCCCTGGCCAAACGGTTGAGCCAAACGCTCAAGCGGATGGTGCAAGACGGGATCTGATGAGCGATGGCATTTGCGTGATCAAATAGCACTCGCTCCAGGTCCTCGGACTCAAGTAACTGCCGCTCAGGCTTCATGGCCGCAGCAATCCTGGCAGTTAGTTTTGCGACACGCGGAGATTTGTGCCGAAGCTCGCCAAGGCGAGCTATATAGGTAGGGGTTGAAGGCATGGCCATACGAAAACTCCAAAAATCTGTGAGAACGACGGTAACGAGCTGCATTGCCCACTTATGCCTACACGGGAGAACGGAAGCAACATTTTGTTGACGAGTGGACAGGTTGACAGGTTGACACGCGCGTCAACCGAGGCGTACGCTTTGGTCACTTGCTCAAATACGAGCAACGAAAGGAGAACCTATGAACACCGCAACGATTGAGAGATCCCAAAGCGCCGTCAAGTCACTTGACGAAGCTAAAGCCTCGCTCGTGCAAAAATTCATAGCCCGGATGAACAAAGTATCCGAATCCGAGGTTATCAATGCTGCGAATCTCGATGACGACAAGGCTTTAGCTGTCATTATTAAAAAGACAAGCAAAAGCAGTGAGAAGCCGTTAAGCATCAAAGCTCGTAATGAAATTGCCTTCGCTCAGATGAAGTCGAAAGCATTTGAGGCGGTTAAATCGTCGTACGATCTTCTAGATGCGGGCGATGCATGCCAGATACTTGGAATATCAAAGCAGGCGTTGAGCAAGAAAACTAAATCAGGACAACTCATTGCTTACACCAATAATCGACGCAAGTATTACCCTGACTTTCAGTTCGAGAACAATAAAGCTACCACTTCAATAACCAAGCTGCTTAAGGCGCTGGAGATTGACCCAGAAGATGAGCCAAAGGTAAATCTTCTGATTGTTTTTCTGGCCAACACTATGGATTATTCCAATCCTGGCGAGCCCGAAAACGTGCAGCCTCGCTACAAGCTTCTGGACATCGACCCTGCATTCCAGATAATTGTGCGAGACTTCAAGAACCGTTTGGAAATGGGCAAGTAAAGCTGAGCTTCCCGTAAGGAAGCTCAACTCTTCACTCTACGATCACGTCTAAATCCGCTAAGAATTCAATCGCTGTCTGACCGTTCGCAAGCTCGACCTCTGTCAAAGGTTTGGAGCTTACTGGTACTAACTGTTTTTTTCTCCCCTCAAACAACACGACGTTGCAACCGTCATTTGAGGCTGCAGGGAATACCGTGGAGGTATAGAGGAAACCATCGATTTCCTTGCTATACCTCATGCATGCGGCACTTACAGTCTGGGTAAGTAAATACCCTTCACTACCCTGACCCTTCGCCTCGACAAGATGCCTGAGCTTGTGGCCCCCTACATATGCGCTCATCCTCGCAACGTCTACCAAGCGGAGATCCCTATCCGCAGCTAGCTCGTGCACCGACAGCCCCTGAATCTCTGACATCAAGACAGGCGAGCCTGGCCCCTCACCGCCATGCTGAAGCGTCTCAGCAATAGCAACTGCACTGTTGGCAGCCACATAACAAACCCCGATCTCCTTATTCAAATCCCCATATCTACTATCAGAGTTTTTGTTGTAGAAGACAGGATCCTTATGCCGGGTTGGTTGAACGCGAAAAAACGGTGTTCCCTTCTTAAAATCGACAATTACTTCCGGATGTTTCAGAAGCGCCGATTGAATTTTCTGCTCAACATCTTGACTTTGTTTCTTTTCCTCGTCTACCAAACCGCGCACTCCTATAAAAATCAAACAACTTGCTCATGAGCTAATCCCATTTGCGTTTTAAATGCCCGTCGACATCCGACGGGCGCCAGTGCAAGCACCTGCTTGCCAGAGAATTACAACCGACTTCTGATAAAAACACCACTATTTTTTAAACTTTTTTGACAGGACACCAGGGCACCGTAACTACGTAGTTACGTAGTTACGTAGTTACGTAGTTACGTAGTTACGTAGTTACGTAGTTACGTAGTTAAAACGTTAAAGCGTTAAAGCGTTAAAGCGTTAAAGCGTTAAAGCGTTAAAGCGTTAAAGCGTTAAAACGTTAAAACGTTAAAACGTTAAAACGTTAAAACGTTAATTCGTTACGGCGCTAATCTGCTAATCCGCAGGATTGCCTGGCATAAGCTGCATCGAACTTCTTCAGCTGGATAGAACTCATACGATATCGACCTGGGGAGCCACATCTCCCCAGCTCTGAATTTATTCCACCCGACACCACCAAGACTGGGCGTAAGCACAGCCTTCCACATACTCAATACCGCTCAACACAAAACCGTTTGGCGCCATTCCTGCCAGCGTTGCGTCTAGTAGTTGAGGTAACGGTGACGGCTCCAATGGCCAGCCTGAACTCACGGTTGCAACATTTGCACTACGCCCAAGCTCAGTAGATACCTCAGATGCTACTCGCACATCTCCTCGAATGGCCTTGTAATTCCGCCTTTCGATCGGACTCAAAGCAATGCCCTTGCGGCGCATCGGGGTTATCAACATATGCATCAGCTTCAACCTCCTTGCCATTCATCCAGCAGCGCTTCAACGGCGTAAGCCAGGGCACCATCAGCTTGTTCAAGAAGATCACTGAGATCATCACTATCAATTATTCGAGCTCTGTGTAGCGCGTGCGCACCAGTTATCAAAGCCTTGTGATGAGTAGCAGGATGCTTAAGCAGTTCCTGCTGATCCGCCAGTAGCGCCTGCCAAGCATCCCTGGACGAACTAGCCGATGCGCTTTCTTCAATATCATTCATGAGCAACCAAACCCGAGCCTAAATACTGTACATAAAAACAGTACATCAGGACCTAGGTCCCAGGCCGTACAACCCGATGAAATGCTCAACGAACATAGCGATGAAAAATCAGCACAAAAGAAAAATGAGGCGAAGAAAGCACTTTTCCCCCTCCCGCCGACGCACTCCGTATGATTTTTTTATGCAAACTCTCACGCTGTGATTTGCGCGCTCCAGGGCACATTTGCCGTGGCCCGTCGGCGCAGTTGGCCAATTTCAGAATGTGAAATGTCGGGAAAGTTTAGGAGAATTAGAACGCTGAAAGCTCAGAAGGCACGACACCAGAGCAACAAGGGGAATACCGCGTATCACACGGCCTCCGATGACAAGACGCGATTTTTTAACCGTCTTAGGACGACGCACGGAGGCTACTCCAATGGAGAGTAGCTCCGCGCCATCAAACACCGGTGGCCATATCAGTCGAGAGACCAAACCGCCCCACTCTGGAAGCACTCGGCTGAAAGTGTCCAAAAAGTGTCCATTCCAAGTAGATATATTGGTGAACATCGCCCCTCTAATCAGGCCTTATCCACTGTGAACATTGACCGTACCCAGCAAAAACACGCCCATAATGTGGACTCATAATCCTTTGGTCGTAGGTTCGAGTCCTACTGGGCCCACCAAACAAGAAAGCCGCGCATTGCGCGGCTTTTTCGTGTCTGGCATTCGACTCAAACGGCCAGTTCACGCAGCGCTGCCGTCGCCAAAAACCCTGACCGCGATGCATAGCGATGATCCTTCTGCACTCGCTCATCAATGCGGTGCAACAACTGCTCCGGCAAAGAAGCGTTGAACCGCACCGACTTACCCAAGTACGGAGTCAGGTCAAAGTCGACAATCGCCCATACGCCACCGGCGTAATCCGGATTGTCCAGATGAACATCCACCTCTTGGGCCTGAGGAAGCTTTTCTTCGTCGGCGACCAACCCTTCGAGATGCAGCGCCAGCGCTTCCCGAACATTATCCAACGCCTCGGAAAACGAAGCGCCTGCCGAGAAGCAGCCTGGTACGTCCGGAACGGTCACGCTGTAGTCCGAGTCGGCGTCTTTGTGTACTACCACTGGGAATTTCATTGGTCATCCTCTGAACGAACTCCACCGAGCCCATCCAATTCCTCAGTCAAGCTCTACAGTTGAGGCCTGCTGATTTAAAAATACTGTGCAAGGTGCCCTTGGCAATCTCTGACTTGGGATGAGGCACGGTTACACGTCCTCGCTTCTCAGGGTGTTTGAACTGGTGATGGCTGCCCTTTACCGCCACCTCAAACCATCCATCCTCAACCAAAAGCTCGATCACCTCTCTGCTTCTCATCGCCCACCCTTCAGTGTGTATATTACACACCACCGAGCAGCGGCGCGTTTTTTTGTACACACAAGACACACCTATGAAAAAGTCTTCTCAGCCTTCAAGCAGACCTGTGTGATGAGATGATGGCGACGTATTAGCCCTTTTAACCAGCGAACTTCTGTCAGTTTTTGTGCCCACTCCCAATCACACTCATCGCAGCACCGTTCACCTCCTTGCCAACACAAGCCTGTAATATATCCGCGCACTGCCCCTACACACCGGAGCCCCACCCTTGCCCGCCCTCGACGAAATCGATCGCCAACTGATCGCCGCCTTGCAGATTAACGCCCGCGAAAGCGTGGCCATGCTTGCCCGGCAGTTGGGCATTGCGCGCACCACGGTGACCTCGCGCCTGGCGCGCCTGGAGAAAACCCAGGTGATCACCGGTTATGGCGTGCGCCTCGGGCAGCGTGTGGTCGACGGGGGTTTGCAGGCGTATGTCGGCATCACCGTTCAAGCGCGCTCGGGCAAGGAAGTGCTGCGCCGGTTGAGCGCCATGGCGCAGGTGCAGCAATTGTGTGCGGTGAGTGGCGAGTTTGATTACGTGGCCTGGCTGCGCACTGATTCGCCGGAACAGCTGGACCAGTTGCTGGACCAGATCGGCAGCGTCGAGGGCGTGGAAAAAACCACCACGTCGATCATCCTCAGTAACAAATTGGACCGTGGTCAGCCAGTTTGACCAGCCACTTCGTCATTCTGACTAAAAACAATTCAATCCGACGACACATTGCGTCTTAATAACGAACGCTACGCTCCCTAAACTGGCTGCCATCTTTTCCTATACTCAACGGGCCGAATCCCGCCGAGTCGTCAGTAAGGTCAGCCATGAGCATTCCGTCCAGCACCATCAGCAAGACCAATCGCCATCCCGCCGACGGTAAAAAACCTATCACCATCTTTGGCCCGGATTTTCCGTTTGCCTTTGATGACTGGATCGAACACCCGGCTGGCCTGGGCAGTATTCCCGCGGCCAACCATGGCGCGGAAGTGGCGATTGTGGGAGCCGGGATCGCAGGGCTGGTGGCGGCTTACGAGCTGATGAAGCTGGGCCTCAAGCCGGTGGTATACGAGGCCTCGAAGATGGGCGGGCGTTTGCGCTCCCAGGCCTTTGAAGGCGCCGAAGGCATCATCGCCGAGCTGGGCGGCATGCGTTTTCCGGTGTCGTCCACCGCGTTCTACCACTATGTGGACAAGCTGGGCCTGGAGACCAAACCTTTTCCTAACCCGCTGACACCGGCTTCCGGCAGCACCGTGGTCGACCTCGAAGGCCAGACCCACTACGCACAAAAACTCTCGGACCTGCCGGTGCTGTTCCAGGAAGTTGCCGATGCCTGGGCGGATGCGCTGGAGGCCGGCTCGCAGTTCGGTGATATCCAGCAAGCCATTCGCGACCGTGACGTACCGCGCCTCAAGGCGCTGTGGAACAAGCTGGTACCGCTGTGGGACGACCGCACCTTCTATGACTTCGTCGCCACGTCCAAGGCGTTCGCCAAACTGTCGTTCGCGCACCGTGAAGTGTTTGGCCAGGTGGGTTTCGGCACTGGCGGCTGGGACTCGGATTTCCCCAACTCGATGCTGGAAATCTTCCGCGTGGTGATGACCAACTGCGACGATCACCAACACCTGGTGGTTGGCGGCGTAGCGCAAGTGCCCATGGGCATATGGCGCCATGTGCCGGAGCGTTGCGCCCATTGGCCCGCCGGCACCAGCCTCAGCTCGCTGCATCGCGGCGCGCCACGGGCGGGGGTAAAACGCATTGCCCACGCTGCCGATGGCCGCTTTGCGGTCACCGACAACTACGGTGACACCCGCGAATACGCCGCCGTGTTGACCACCTGTCAAAGCTGGCTGCTGACCACCCAGATCGAATGCGACGAAACCCTGTTTTCGCAAAAAATGTGGATGGCGCTGGACCGCACGCGCTACATGCAGTCGTCGAAAACCTTCGTGATGGTCGACCGCCCGTTCTGGAAAGACAAGGACCCGGAGACCGGCCGCGACCTGATGAGCATGACCCTCACCGATCGCCTTACCCGTGGCACCTATCTGTTCGACAACGGTGACGACAAGCCAGGCGTGATTTGCCTGTCGTATTCGTGGATGAGCGACGCGCTGAAAATGCTCCCGCAGCCCATCGACAAGCGGGTGAAACTGGCCCTCGACGCGCTGAAAAAGATCTACCCGAAAGTCGATATCAAGGCGCGCATCATCGGCGACCCGATCACCGTGTCCTGGGAAGCCGACCCGCATTTCCTCGGCGCCTTCAAAGGCGCGTTGCCCGGCCACTATCGCTACAACCAGCGCATGTATGCGCACTTTATGCAGAAGGACATGCCCGCCGAACAGCGTGGGATCTTTATCGCCGGTGACGACGTATCCTGGACGCCTGCGTGGGTCGAGGGCGCGGTGCAAACCTCGCTGAATGCGGTGTGGGGCATCATGACCCACTTCGGCGGCAGCACTCACCCCGAAAACCCGGGCCCAGGTGATGTCTTTGACGAAATCGGCCCGATCGCCCTGGCCGATTAAGGAGTTAAGCATGCGTGTCGCCCTGTACCAATGCCCACCGCTGCCGCTGGATGTGGCCGGCAACCTCAAGCGCCTGCATCAATTGGCGCATGAGGCGACCGGTGCCGACGTGCTGGTGCTGCCGGAGATGTTCCTCAGCGGCTACAACATCGGTGCCGAAGCGGTGGGCGCGCTGGCCGAAGCCCAGGATGGGCCGTCGGCTCAGGCGATTGCCGAGCTGGCCAAAAGCGCCGGACTGGCCATTCTCTACGGTTACCCGGAGCGGGCTGAGGACGGGCAGATCTACAACGCCGTGCAGTTGATCGATGCCCACGGCCAGCGCCTGTGCAACTACCGCAAGACTCATCTGTTTGGCGACCTGGACCACTCGATGTTCAGCGCCGGGGAAGATGATTTCCCGCTGGTGGAGCTTAACGGCTGGAAGCTCGGGTTTTTGATTTGCTACGACCTGGAGTTCCCGGAAAACACCCGCCGCCTGGCCCTGGCCGGCGCCGAGGTGATCCTGGTGCCGACGGCCAATATGGTGCCGTTCGACTTTGTTGCCGACGTGACCGTGCGGGCGCGGGCCTTTGAAAACCAGTGCTATGTGGCCTACGCCAACTACTGCGGGCACGAAGGCGAGATTCAGTACTGCGGGCAAAGCAGTATTGCTGCGCCCAATGGCCAGCGAATCGCCCAGGCGGGGCTGGATGAATCGTTGATCGTCGGTACGCTGGATCGCCAGTCGATCCTGGATGCCCGCGCGGCCAATCATTACCTGCAAGACCGTCGCCCGGAACTGTACGGCGCGCTGCACAAGCCCTGAGCCAGACGGTTTGTTAGCATAGGCACATTCTACGTTTCGGAAGTGCCCATGCCTGCGCCGGCCCACCCTCATCACCTTGACTTGACCCTGGCCAACGGCCTGCGGGTTTCCTTGCGCCATGCGCCACGCTTGAAGCGTTGCGCCGCGATGTTGCGCGTGGCCGCCGGCAGCCATGACGTGCCACTCGCGTGGCCGGGCTTGGCGCATTTTCTTGAGCATTTGCTGTTTCTCGGCACTGCGCGTTTTCCCACAAGCGAAGGCTTGATGGCCTACGTGCAGCGCCAGGGTGGGCAGGTCAACGCCAGCACCCGCGAGCGCACCACGGACTTTTTCTTTGAATTGCCGGTGCCAACCTTTGCCGATGGGCTGGAGCGGCTGGCGGATATGCTCACCCATCCGCGCCTGACGATTGAAGACCAACTGCGTGAGCGCGAAGTGCTGCAAGCGGAGTTTGTGGCCTGGTCCCAGGATGCCAAGGCGCAGCAGCAGGTTGCGCTGCTGGAAGGCTTGGCGGCGGACCATCCGCTGCGCGGTTTTCATGCCGGTAATCGGGATAGCCTGCCGGTTGAGCGTGAGGCGTTTCAGCAGGCATTGAAGGAATTCCATACCAGGTTCTATCAGAGCGGGCAGATGACGTTACACCTTGCCGGCCCGCAACCATTGGAAGAACTGCAAGCGTTGGCCCAGCGTTTCAGCGACGAATTGGCCACTGGCCCTCAGCACCCACAGGCTGCGCCGCCTGCGCTGATGCTCGGCCACGCCCAGGGCTTTCAATACATCGACGATAACCACCTGCACCATGTCATCACCTGTGACGCGCCTCGCCAAGCCCTGGCGTTTCTCTGCACCTGGCTCAATGCTACGGCGCCGGGTGGTTTACTGGCTGAGCTGAAAGCGCGAAAACTGGCCAATGCCATACAGGCGACCGTGCTTTATGCGTTTGCCGGGCAAGCCGTATTGGATATCGACTTTACCCTCGATACTCAAGACGATTCGGCTACGCAAATCGAAGCGTTGCTGCACGACTGGCTGAGCTTTTTCGCACACAGCGATTGGACACCTTTACGCGAAGAGTTCGCCTTGCTGAACGCTCGCCAGCAACAGACCCAAAGTGCCTTGGCATGGGTGCGAAACGAAAGTGAAGACCTGTCGGAACAGGGCGTCGTCGCACTCAAAAAACTGCTGGATTCACTGCACCTCAAACCGGCCAGACAGGCTTGGCAGTTGCCGCCGAACAACCCATTCCTGCTTCCGCCGGCCAAAGAACAACGCGCCGGGCTGATCCGTGGCCAGACCAGCGCCCATCGTGGTTTGCGCACCTTCGCGCAAGACCGCTCCCGGGGCCGTCGTGAGGTGTCGGCGCTGACATTCAGCCAGGCATTGGCGGATGACACCGATGAAGGCGCGCTGTATCTGCAATGGCAGTTTGATAACGCCGCGCCCGTGGGGTTGGAAAATACATTACAGCCATTGCGCGAGAATGCCCGGCAGGCCGGAGTTGAGTTGTCTTTCGAAACGATCGGCAATGATTTCCTGGTGAAAATGGTCGGTCTTCATCAGCCCATGCCGGCTGTTCTGGACGTATTGGCACAAAGCTTAAGCCTGCCACAAGACGCCGCACCCGCCGCGACACCAATGATCGCCATCCGAGAGTTGCTCAAGGCGCTGCCCGTTTGCTGCACCGACACTCACTCCGGGCCAGCTTCATGGGCGACGGCTCGATGGCATGGGCTCGGCTTTGGATTACCGGCCGCTTGTGAAGCCGCGATCAAAATCGCCGCAGCGCGGCTGCCTGGGCAGGCGGCAAGCATTGAACACACACCGCCAACCCTCGACGGCCGGAAGCTCTGGCACACGATAAAAACAGACTCCAATGAAGCCGCTTTACTGCTGTTTTGCCCAGCACCGACGCCAGCCTTGACCGACGAAGCCGCCTGGCGACTGCTTGGGCATCTGCTGCACGGGCCGTTTTACCAGCGCCTGCGGGCTGATCTGCAAATCGGCTACGCGGTCTTCAGCGGCATCCGACAGGTCAACGGGCAAACCGGGCTGCTGTTTGGTGTGCAGTCCCCCAGCGTTTCACTGAGCGGGATCATTGATCACCTGCAGACCTTTCTGAAGCAATTACCGTCGTTAATCGACAGCAGCCCATACCTGGGCAACCAGACCCTGGCGCAGCAATTCAGTGCCCAGCAACTGCCGCTCAACCAAGCCGCCGAACTGCTGTGGCAGGCTTACTTGGCGGGCCATCCGTCGGGTTACCTGGACCTGCTACAACAGTTGATACAAAACCGCACACGCGAGGATCTGCAGCGCGCCGCCCAGCAACTCAACGATGCCTCAGGCGGCTGGCGCTGTGTGGCCAACGGCCCGCGCATCAACGACGCCTGGCAACCGGCAGGCTGATCATTGCCAACCCTGCAACAGGCTTTTTCCGTCAAGACAGCGCTAACTTGAAAAGAATTGCGTAATATTCATACGCAATATCTGAACATCTCCAATAGGAGGTGGACTATATGTATTACTTGGTAGTGAACGTCCCATCCCTTGGTAGGAGTATGAATATGACCTGGTCCAAACCCGCTTACACTGATCTGCGTATCGGTTTCGAAGTCACCATGTACTTCGCCAGCCGTTGATTGGCTGAGTAATACAACGCCTCGGTTCGCCCGGGGCGTTTTTGTTTTGAGCTTTGCATGATGGAGCAATCATGTTTGTCCAGATTCTAGGTTCCGCCGCCGGCGGTGGCTTCCCGCAGTGGAACTGCAACTGCGTGAACTGCGCAGGCTTTCGCGACGGCAGCCTGCGCGCCCAGGCGCGTACCCAGTCGTCCATCGCGATCTCCGACGATGGCGTGAACTGGGTGCTGTGCAATGCTTCGCCGGATATCCGTGCGCAACTGCAAGGCTTTGCGCCAATGCAACCCGGCCGCGCGCTGCGCGACACCGGCATCAGCGCGATCATCCTGATGGACAGCCAGATCGATCACACCACCGGCCTGTTGAGCTTGCGCGAAGGTTGCCCGCATCAGGTGTGGTGCACCGACATGGTCCATGAAGACCTCAGCACCGGTTTCCCGCTGTTCACCATGTTGACCCACTGGAACGGCGGCCTGGCTTGGAACCGTATCGAGCTGGACGCCAGCTTCACGATCCCGGCCTGCCCGAATTTGCGCTTCACCCCGCTGCCACTACGCAGCGCTGCACCGCCCTACTCGCCGCACCGCTTCGACCCGCACCCAGGCGACAACATCGGCCTGATCGTCGAAGACCTGCGCACCGGCGGCAAGCTGTTCTATGCGCCGGGCCTGGGCAAAGTCGACGCGCCGCTGCTGGAAATCATGGCGGGCAGCGACTGCCTGCTGGTGGACGGCACGATGTGGGACGACGATGAAATGCAGCGCCGCGGCGTCGGCACCCGCACCGGCCGCGAGATGGGCCACCTGGCGCAGAACGGCCCTGGCGGCATGCTCGAAGTACTGGAGCAGCTACCCAAGCAGCGCAAGGTGCTTATCCACATCAACAACACCAACCCGATCCTCGACGAAGACTCCCCCGAGCGCGCCGAGCTGGTGCGGCGCAATGTCGAAGTGGCTTACGACGGCATGAGCATTGAATTGTAGGAGCAGACGAAGTGACTGACACACCGTTGACCACCGCCGAATTCGAAGCAGCCCTGCGGGCCAAGGGCGCGTTCTACCATATCCATCACCCGTATCACGTGGCGATGTATGAAGGCCGCGCCACCCGCGAGCAGATTCAGGGCTGGGTCGCCAACCGTTTCTACTATCAGGTGAACATCCCGCTCAAAGACGCCGCGATCCTGGCCAACTGCCCGGACCGCGAGATCCGCCGTGAGTGGATCCAGCGTCTGCTCGACCACGACGGCGCGCCCGGTGAAGACGGCGGTATTGAAGCCTGGCTGCGCCTGGGCCAGGCCGTCGGCCTCGACCCCGACCAGTTGCGCTCCCAGGAGCTGGTACTGCCCGGCGTACGGTTTGCGGTGGATGCCTACGTCAACTTTGCCCGCCGCGCCAGCTGGCAGGAAGCTGCCAGCAGCTCGCTGACCGAACTGTTTGCGCCGCAGATCCACCAGTCGCGCCTCGACAGCTGGCCGCAGCACTATCCGTGGATCGACCCGGCCGGTTATGAGTATTTCCGCACCCGCCTCGGCCAGGCCCGTCGCGACGTAGAGCATGGTTTGGCGATCACGCTGCAGCACTACACCACTCGCGAAGGCCAGGAACGCATGCTGGAAATCCTGCAGTTCAAACTCGACATTCTGTGGAGCATGCTGGATGCCATGAGCATGGCCTACGAACTCAAACGCCCGCCGTATCACAGCGTGACCGAGCAGCGGGTCTGGCATAAAGGGATCACCCTATGAGCTTTGATCGCAGCAAAACACCAACCTGGCGCCAGGGCTATCGTTTCCAGTACGAGCCCGCGCAAAAAGGCCACGTGTTGCTCTACCCCGAAGGCATGATCAAGCTCAACGACAGCGCCGCCTTGATCGGCGGGCTGATCGACGGCGAGCGCGACGTGGCCGCCATCATCGCCGAGCTGGATAAACAATTCCCCGGCGTGCCTGAACTCGGTAAAGACATTGAGGATTTCATGGAGGTCGCCCGTGCTGAGCACTGGATCGAACTTGCCTGAAAAGCCACCGATCGGCCTGCCACTGTGGCTGCTCGCCGAGCTGACTTATCGCTGCCCGTTGCAGTGCCCGTATTGCTCCAACCCGCTGGATTTTGCCGAGCAGGGTAAAGAGCTGAGCACTGAGCAGTGGATCAAGGTGTTTCGCGAAGCGCGGGAAATGGGCGCCGCGCAACTGGGGTTTTCCGGCGGTGAACCGCTGGTGCGCCAGGACCTTGCCGAACTGATCGCCGAGGCGCGCAAGCTGGGTTTCTACACTAACCTGATCACCTCGGGCATCGGTCTCACCGAGCAGAAGATCAGCGACTTCAAGAAGGCGGGCCTGGACCACATCCAGATCAGCTTCCAGGCCAGCGATGAACAGGTGAACAACCTGCTCGCCGGCTCGAAAAAAGCCTTCGCGCAAAAGCTGGAAATGGCCCGCGCGGTGAAGGCCCACGGCTATCCGATGGTGCTGAATTTCGTTACCCATCGGCACAATATCGACAAGATCGACCGCATTATCGAGCTGTGCATCGCACTGGAGGCAGATTTCGTCGAGCTTGCCACCTGCCAGTTCTACGGCTGGGCGCAACTCAACCGTGTGGGCTTGCTGCCGACCCAGGAACAACTGGTACGCGCCGAACGCATCACCAACGAATACCGCGCCAAGCTCGAAGCCGAAGGCCACCCGTGCAAGCTGATATTCGTGACACCGGATTACTACGAGGAACGCCCGAAAGCCTGCATGAACGGCTGGGGCAGCATCTTTCTGACAGTGACGCCGGACGGCACCGCCCTGCCTTGCCACGGCGCCCGACAGATGCCGGTGCAATTTCCCAATGTGCGCGACCACAGCATGCAGCACATCTGGTACGACTCGTTTGGCTTCAACCGCTTTCGCGGCTACGACTGGATGCCCGAGCCGTGCCGTTCATGCGATGAAAAGGAAAAGGACTTCGGCGGCTGCCGTTGCCAGGCGTTCATGCTCACGGGCGATGCGAGCAATGCCGACCCGGTGTGCAGCAAGTCCGAGCAGCACGGCATCATCCTCAAGGCGCGGGAAGAAGCCGAGCATGCCACCCAGACCATCGAGCAGTTGGCCTTTCGCAACGAGCGCAATTCACGGCTCATCGCAAAAGGCTGACGGCCTCAGCGCTTGGCGATGATGTACACCGCGTGGATGATACCGGGGAAGTAACCGCACAGGGTCAGCAGGATGTTCAGCCAGAACGCGCCGCCGAAACCCACTTGCAGGAACACACCCAATGGCGGCAGCAGGATAGCGATGATGATACGAATGATGTCCATGGGTAAGCTCCAAAAAATCGGCTCGTGTGAGCCGTGTAGCTAATCGACCTTGGGCGTTCGTGAGGGTTCAGTGGGATCTGGCATTGGGCCATCTTCAGGCCAGAATCTCCAGGCCGTGTTTCTGTACGATGCTCAGTAACTTGAGCGCCATGCCGCTGGGTTGTTTTTCGCCGGACTCCCACTTTTTCACGGTGGAGGCGCTGGTGTTGAGGTAGCGAGCGAAAACGGGCTGACTGACATGACTGCTTTCACGCAGCTGCTTGATCTGCTCGGCCGGAATTTGTTCAGGGACGGCCGATAAGCACGCTTCGTCATATTCTCGGAGGGTGGTTTTGCTGATTGCTCCAATTGAATGAAGTGCTACGGCAGATTTATGAATCGACTCCAGCGCTTCACTTTCATATTTTTTGATCATGATGAATCTCCACAAACTCCCTTAAATCCAGTAATTGCTGGACTTGTGTGTCGTTTAAGCTTTCATAAGTTTTTGCCATCGCCCGAAACCAAATCAAATCTTTTTGACTGATAAAGCCATTGTTTTCACGGATGCTCAATCAACGTTTTCAATCCAAAAATTTCACGAACAAAAAAACGCCCCCAGCCAAAAGAATCAGGCTGGAGGCGCCGCGTATGCCGCGAGACGGTTCAGGAATAAGAGGTTAAACGGCGATGCCCTTGCGACATTGCAGTTGGGCGGTGCGCACGCGGGAGAACGCGCGCGCCAGGCGCAGGAGCATTTCGTCGATGTGGCTTTTGCTGATGTTCAAGGCTGGAGTAAAACGCAAACAGTCGGGTTTCGGCGTGGTCAGGAGCAAGTGTTCGTGCAATGCAGCCTTTACCACCGCATCCGCAGAATCATCTGACAGCGTCAGGCCCCACAGGAGTCCGTTGCCGCGTAGTTGCCCATGGCCGTATCGATAGGCCAGCCGGGCAAGGCCTTCTCCCAGGTACAGGCCGGATTCGCGTACCTGTTCAAGAAAACCGCTTTCCAGCACGGTGTCGAGTACGGCAACACCGGCAGACGCCATCAATGCATTGCCGTGATGCGTACCCTCCAGTTCCCCCGCTTCGAAACAACAAGCCTTGCCGCGCGCCAGCAACGCCGCCAACGGCACACCGCCGCCCAAGCCTTTGCCGAGGGTGATGATGTCGGCACGCACGCCGTACTGTTGTTCAGCCAGCAGGCTGCCGCAACGGCCAATGCCGGTTTGCACTTCATCGAGGATCAGCAGGATCCCCAGTTCGCGGCACAGGCGCTCGACGCCCTTCAAATAGTGCTCGGTAGCAGGAATAACGCCAGCTTCACTCTGGATCGGCTCTAACATGATGGCAACTGTTTGGGCATCGACGGCTGCATGCAGCGCCGGCAAATCGTTGAAGGGCACATGGCTGAAGCCCGATAGTTGCGGCTCAAAACGGTTGCCGCCAGCATTAGCCGAGGCTGCCAATGCCGCAAAGCTTCGACCATGACAACCGCTGCTGGCGCTGATGATGTGATAGGCACCACCGCGATACAGCTGGCCCCATTTACGCGCCAGTTTGATCGCGGCTTCACAGGCTTCCGAGCCGCTGTTGAGCAGGTAACCCTGGTCGCTGCCGGTGTGATCGCACAGCCGATCGACGAGGTTCAGTTGGGCGCGGTTGTGCAGGCCGTTGCCAGGGTTGATCAGCATATGAGTCTGATCGGCCAGGGCTTTGATCAATACCTGCGGGCTATGACCGAGGCTGTTGGCGGCGCTGCCCTGGCTGAAATCCAGATAGGCGCGCTCGTCGCTGTCCCAGAGCCAGGAGCCCTGGCCACGCACAAACACCTGCGCGGGCCTTGCCACAGTCGGCATCAGGGATTTACTGAAGCCGTCATGGCGCGCGTTCACGATCAAATCGTCCAGGCTCGGCGCAGGGCGACGAAACAGATTCACAGCTCACCCCCAATAGCAACCGGGCCTTGGTCGACGCCCCGTACAAACACACCCTTGAGGTTTTTTGCCTTGCCTATGTAAATGCTATCAACATAAACGCTGTTCATTGCCCGATCCGGCCCTGTAAGCCCTGCGAATAGGCGCTAGACTAGGCGTCCGAGGGGCCATCGGCCATTTCGATTTTCCAGCTTTTTCGATAAGTAAGTCTTATGGATTTCAAGCAACTGCGTTATTTCGTCGCGGTGTATGAGGAAGGCCACGTGGGCCGTGCCGCCGAGCGTTTGTCGATCTCGCAACCGGCCTTGTCGCAACAGATTCGCCAGCTGGAGCAGAACCTGGATGTCAGCCTGTTCGAGCGCAGCAGCAAGCGCCTGTTGCCGACACTGGCGGCACACACCTTGTACAACCACGCCTTGCCGCTGATCGACGGCATGCAGCAAGCCGTCGAGGCCTTGCGCAACTTCAAGGGCCAGGCGATGCGCACCTTGGCCATTGGCGTGCTGCAAACCGTGCACACCAGCCTGGTCCCGCAGATGCTCGAGCGCGTGCGCAAAGCCCAACCGCATCTGGTGGTGCAGATCTATGAGTTGACCGGGATTGAAATTGAGCGGCGTTTGCTCAACGGTTCGCTGGATATCGGCATCAGCTACTTGCCTCCCCGTCAGCCGGGGTTAACCGGCGTGTTGCTGTACGAAGATGAACTGAAGGTCGTCATCCCCGAAGACCACCCATTGCGGGAATTCAAGAAAGTCTCGCTGAAACAGGCGGCGGAGTTGCCGATGCTGCTGTTGGGGGAAGAGTTTCAGGTGCGCCAGATCTGGCAAGGCCAGTTATCCAATTTAGGACGACGGCCACAAGTGCAGGCGGAGTTGAATACGATGGCAGGGATTCTCGATAGCCTGCCTCATACCCAGCTCGCCACCGTATTGCCGGGGCGCTCCCAGGATGAACACAACAGCAAGGCACTGCTGTGGAAGCCCTTGAGTGAACCCAGGGTGCCGCTGAAAGTGGGGTTGGTGTGCCGCGATGTGCAGCGCCAACAAGCGACGGTGGCGTTATTGCGCACCCTGCTCGAAGACGTAATGAATGCCCCACAGGCAGGCGCCTGACTTTTTCGCGGGCAAAAGAAAACCCCGCCGAAGCGGGGCTTTGCAGACTGTTTCCCTGACATCCATTTCACTCCGCCATCCTGGCAGAATCCTACGTGTCCGTGTTGTTGCTTTGCGCTTCCTGCGCGACGTCCATGTGAAGTAGATTATCCGTGGATCCAATTTGGCGATAGAGGACGAATAGCAGCACGTCATGTAAGAGAATGCTTACACGCCCTCCAAGCCCTTAGAACAGTGCTTCATCCAGCAAAAACAATGATTCACTACCGGCTTTTACCGACGCACTCAGTGAATGAATGCGCGGCAGCAGGCGGGCAAAGTAGAAGCGCGCGGTACCCAGCTTGCTGGCGTAGAAGTCTTCCTCAGCCTCTTTGCCCAGCGCGGCCTTGGCCATGCGCGCCCACATATAGGCATAGGCCATGTAGCCAAAGGCGTGCAGGTACTCAACCGAAGCCGCGCCGATTTCATTCGGGTTGGTCTTGGCGCGGTCCAGCACCCAGGCGGTCAACTCATCCAGGTTATCCACGGCAGCGCTGAGCGGTTGGGTGAACTCGCTCAACTCGGCGCCTGAAGCCGCGATGAACTGGCGGATCTCGTCAGCGAACAAGGTGTAGAACGCCCCGCCACTGCCAACGATCTTGCGCCCCATCAAGTCCAGCGCTTGAATGCCGTTGGTGCCTTCGTAGATCTGCGTGATGCGCACATCCCGCACCAACTGCTCCTGGCCCCACTCGCGGATGTAGCCGTGGCCGCCAAAGATCTGCTGGCCGAGCACGGTGGTTTCCAGGCCAAGGTCGCTGAGGAAGGCCTTGGCAACAGGTGTCAGCAGCGCCACCAGGTTGTCTGCACGTTCGCGAGCGGCGGCATCTTCACTGAACTTGGCGATGTCCAATTGCGTGGCCACATAGGTGGAGAACGCACGACCGCCTTCGTTCGAGGCTTTCATGGTCAGCAACATGCGGCGCACATCCGGGTGCACGATGATCGGGTCGGCCACTTTGTCCTTGGCCTGGGCGCCGGTCGGCGAGCGGCTTTGCAGACGGTCGCGCGCGTATTCAATCGCGTTTTGATAAGAGCGCTCACCCGACGCCAGGCCCTGGATACCCACACCCAAACGCTCGTAGTTCATCATGGTGAACATCGCCGCCAACCCACGGTTCGGCTCGCCCACCAGGTAACCCACGGCTGCATCGAAGTTCATCACGCAGGTCGCGGATGCCTGGATGCCCATCTTGTGTTCGATGGAGCCGCAACTCACCGGGTTGCGCGCGCCCAGGCTGCCGTCGGCATTGACCATGAACTTCGGCACCAGAAACAGCGAAATGCCCTTTGGCCCGGCCGGTGCATCCGGCAGTTTGGCCAGCACCAGGTGGATGATGTTGTCGGTGAGGTCATGCTCGCCGCCGGTGATAAAGATCTTGGTGCCACTGATGGTGTAGGACCCGTCCGCCTGAGGCTCAGCCTTGGTGCGGATAATGCCCAGGTCAGTCCCGGCGTGCGCTTCCGTCAGGCACATGGAACCTGCCCACTCACCCGAATACATTTTCGGCAGGTAGGTAGCCTTGAGCGCTTCGCTGGCGTGGGTGTTGATGGAGACGCAGGCGCCGGAGGTCAGCATCGGGTAAAGGCCAAACGCCAGGCTCGATGAGTTGATCATCTCTTCAACTTGCGCCGAGACGGCCTTGGGCATGCCCATGCCGCCGAAGATCGGGTCGCCGCCGACGCCCACCCAGCCACCTTCGGCGTAGGTCTTATAAGCCTGTGGGAAACCATCCGGCGTGCTGACGGCAGTGTCCGCCCAACGGCAACCTTGCTCGTCGCCATTACGGCTGAGCGGCGCGATGGATTTGGCCGTGACCTTGCCGGCTTCTTCAAGGATTGCCTCAACGGTTTCGGCATCTACGGTGTCTGCCAATGCCGGCAATTGGGCCCAGGTGTTGGCGACCTCAAAAACTTCGTTGAGGACGAAGCGCATATCACGCAGCGGCGCTTTGTAATCAGCCATGGCAAACCTCGTGAGAACAGGAAAAGTGATTCGATAGGATCGGTTTTACAGGCTTCGAGTGTAACCGAACAACATTTGAGACACATAGGGTCCGTTAGTGACCATTAGGTATTTAATGGTCACATCACGAATCCAATATGGACTTCTGTGGGAGCTGGCTTGCCTGCGATGCGGGCACCTCGGTTGATCAGTTACACCGAGTTGATGCCATCGCAGGCAAGCCAGCCCCACATTTTGACCGCAGTGAATCAATCGCACCTAAAGCGCAAACAACTGCGCAGGCAAGCTCATCAAGCACTCACTGCCCGCCTCCACAGCGGCGCGGTGCGTTGCAGTACGCGGCAACAAGCGCTTGAAGTAGAAATCGCAGGTGGCCAATTTGGCTTGGGCGAACGCTGCGTCGTCATGCGATTGGGCCGCAATGGCCATGCGCAACCACAGGTACGCCAGAATGATGTAACCGCTGTACATCAAGTAATCCACCGCCGCCGCGCCCACTTCATCCGGGTTTTTCATGGCAGCCATGCCGACCTTCATCGTCAGCTCGCCCCATTGCTGGTTCAGTTGGTTGAGCTGCTCAACCTGGGCCTTGAGCTGCGGGTGCTCGGCATTCGCTGCGCAGAACTTATGCACAAGTTTGGTAAACCCGCGCAGCAACTTGCCCTGGCTGCCCAGTACCTTACGGCCCAGCAAGTCGAGCGCCTGAATGCCATTGGTGCCTTCATAGATCGGCGCAATCCGCGCATCACGCGCCAGTTGCTCCATGCCCCATTCGCGAATGTAGCCATGGCCACCGAACACCTGCATACCGTGGTTGGTCACCTCCAGCCCGGTTTCGGTCATAAAGGCTTTGCAGATAGGTGTGAGGAACGCCAACAGATCTTCGGCCTCCTGGCGTTGGGCGGCGTCACTGCTCAAGTGCGCGGTGTCGAGCAGTTGCGCGGTGAAGTAGGTCAGCGCCCGATTGCCTTCATTGAAGGCCTTCATGGTCAGCAACATGCGCCGCACGTCGGCGTGCACGATGATCGGGTCAGCGGCTTTATCCGGGGCCTTGGCGCCGGTCAGCGAGCGCATTTGCAGGCGGTCGTTGGCGTATTTGATCGCGCCCTGGAAACTCGCCTCACCATTGCACAAACCCTGCATGCCAGTGCCCAGGCGCGCGTGGTTCATCATGGTGAACATGCAATTGAGGCCTTTGTTCGCCTCGCCAATCAAAAAGCCCTTGGCACCGTCGAAGTTCAGCACGCAGGTGGCCGAGGCCTTGATGCCCATCTTGTGCTCGATGGAACCACAGTGCACCGCGTTGCGCTCGCCTGAATCGGCATGGAACTTGGGCACGATAAACAACGAGATACCTTTGGTGCCCGCCGGGGCGTCCGGCAGTTTGGCCAGCACCAAGTGAATGATATTGGCACTCATGTCGTGCTCGCCGGCCGAGATAAAGATCTTGCTGCCGGTGACCGCGTAACTGCCGTCCGCCTGGGGCACGGCGCGGGTCTTGATCAGGCCCAGGTCGGTGCCACAGTGGGCTTCGGTGAGGCACATGGTGCCGGTCCATTCGCCGGCGGTGAGTTTGGTCAGGTAGGTGGCTTTCTGCTCCTCGGTGCCGTGGGCGTGGATCGCCGACATTGCACCGTGGGTGAGACCCGGGTACATGCCCCAGGAGGTGTTGCTGGAGCCGATCATTTCGCTGAGCACCAGGCCCAGGGACAGCGGCAAGCCCTGGCCACCGTAGACCGGGTCCGCCGCCACGCCATGCCAGCCGCCTTCCACGTAGTGGGCGAAAGCTTCCTTGAAGCCCTTGGGCGTGGTGACCACGCCATTGTCGAAGTGGCAGCCTTCTTCATCGCCACTGCGATTGAGCGGCGACAGCACGTTTTCGCAGAATTTGGCGCCTTCTTCGAGAATCGCGCTGACCATATCCGGGCTCGCGTCGGTGGCGCCCAAGGCGGCGTAGTGGCCGTGAAAATCAAACACGTTGTCGATCAGAAAGCGCATGTCGCGCAGGGGAGCTTTGTACTCAGGCATGGCAATGTCTCCGGCAGCAGATACTTTCAACCTACTGCCGGTCATCGCCTCGAACAATTACTGTAGAACCGCTGAATACACCGCCATCACTCAACCGGCAGCGCTCTCCATGCGCACCGCGCCGCGCCGGGTTTGCCCGGCAGCGACCACGCAGTTACGCCCCGCGCCCTTGGCCGCGTAGAGCGCCTGATCGGCGGACTTGAGCACTTCTTCAGGCGTGCGCTGCTCGACCTGGCGCTCGGCCACGCCGATGCTGACCGTCACCGACACACTCGAGGCGCCACTGCCCACCCGGCGTTGGCGGCCCTGCTGGTCGTCGTGGGGACGGTCCGGGTTGCGCAGCTTGATGGCGTAGTTGGCGATGATCTCGCGAATCTCTTCCAGGTGCGGCATGCACTCGTCCAACGTCTTGCCGGCGAACACCACGGCAAACTCTTCCCCGCCATAACGATAGGCACGCCCACCGCCATTGACCTTCGACAATTTGCTGGCCACCAGCCGCAGCACTTGGTCACCGACATCGTGGCCGTGGGTGTCGTTAAAGCGCTTGAAGTGATCGACGTCGCTCATTGCCAACACATAATTGCGCCCCAACCGTTGCATGCGCTCATTGAGCGCGCGCCGCCCCGGCAAGCCGGTGAGTTCATCGCGAAAGGCCATCTGATAAGCCTCGTGCGCCACGCCGGCGGCAATCATCAGCATTACCTGGCTGCACATGATGTTCAGCGTGAACGGCAGGATAAAGGTTTGCGGCAACATCCAGAACAGCCCCAGCAAACCCACCAGTTGCGCCGCGTGCAAGGGCCGCGGCTGATACCAGTACTGCGCCGCCAGGGTGACAAAACCAATCAGGAACATCGGGTACGACAGCTGGATCAGGCTCATCCAACTGCCATGCAGCGCCGGCCAGCGAATCTCCGCCAGCCAGTTCAGCAAGGCTTGGGGGAAACTCTGCTCAAGCGCCAGGGCTACGCTGCCAAACGCAAAAAGCACGGCGCAGCGCGCCACAAAGTCGCGGAACAGGTGGGTTTTCTCCTGCCACAGCGCGTAAATGCTGAACAGCAACGGCAACAGCAAGCAACACAGATGGAACACCACCGCGGCGTCTTCACGGACGCGGCCGTTATCGCGGTAATAATCGGTCTGGGTGTCAAGCAGGAAGTAAACGACGTACACCGTGATCATCAGAAACAGCTCACGCTGGCGCCGATACACCGCGCAGTACGCGCCGCCGAGCAACAGCACCAAGGTCGGCAGCACATTGAACAGCGAGGTGAAGAACACGCTGAGGTCTTTGACATACGCAGCCGAGAGCCCGGCCATCAATAGCAGTAACGAAGGAAGAAAATGACTGAACCGTACAGCGGACACGCGCGACAAGGGTAAAGCTCCGACCCGCCCAGAAAGATGGCACAGTGCCTTCACTGAGCACAGTTAAGCACATTCAATGTGACCTGTATCACATTGCCATCACTGTAACGGCAGCCAGGCGCAATCCCTGAGTGCTGTGCTGTGTTTTTTATCGCCGCACATAAAAAAACCGCCGCTTCCAAAAGAAGCGGCGGTTTTCAGGAGACCGGCAGGGCTTAGTAAGCCAGGCCGAAGTCTTCTTCTTTCATGTCCATCAGGTTGTTGGCGCCCGACAGCATGGTGACCTTATGGGTCTGGGTACGCGGCAGGATGCGCTGGAAGTAGAAGCGCGCCGTCTGCAGCTTGGCGGTGTAGAACGCCTCTTCGGTGGTGCCGGCAGCCAGTTTTTCAGCAGCCAGGCGTGCCATGTCGGCCCAGAAGTAAGCCAGGCACGCATAGCCGGAGTACATCAGGTAGTCCACCGAGGCGGCACCGACTTCTTCACGGTCTTTCATCGCGGCCATACCGACCTTCATGGTCAACTCGCCCCACTCTTTGTTCAGTGCCGCCAGCGGTGCAACGAATTCCTTAACGGCTTCGTTGCCTTCGTTGGCCTGGCAGAACTTGTGCACGATCTTGGTGAAGCCCTTGAGCGCTTCGCCTTGAGTCATCAGCACTTTACGGCCCAGCAAGTCGAGTGCCTGGATGCCGGTGGTGCCTTCGTACAGCATCGAAATGCGGCTGTCACGAACGTTCTGCTCCATGCCCCACTCGGCGATAAAGCCGTGGCCGCCGTAGATCTGCACGCCGTGGTTGGCCGATTCAAAACCGACTTCGGTCATGAACGCCTTGGCGATTGGGGTCATGAACGCCAGCAGGCCGTCGGCTTGCTTCTTGGCTTCGTCGTCGGTGCCGTACTTGACGATGTCCACTTGCTTGGCGGTGAAGTACACCATCGCACGGTTGCCTTCAGCGAAGGCTTTCATGGTCAGCAGCATGCGGCGCACGTCAGGGTGCACGATGATTGGGTCAGCGGCTTTGTCTGGCGCTTTCGGGCCGGTCAGGGAGCGCATTTGCAGGCGGTCGCGAGCGTATTTCAGGCCGCCCTGGAAGCCGATCTCGGCGTGGGACAAGCCTTGCAGCGCGGTGCCCAGGCGAGCGGTGTTCATAAAGGTGAACATGCAGTTCAGGCCTTTGTTCGCCGGGCCGATCAGGAAACCGGTGGCCGCGTCGAAGTTCATCACGCAGGTGGCGTTACCGTGGATGCCCATCTTGTGTTCCAGGGAACCACAGGTCACCGCATTGCGCTCGCCGATCGAGCCGTCTGCGTTCGGCAGGAATTTAGGCACGATGAACAGCGAAATACCCTTGGTGCCGGCCGGTGCGTCCGGCAGGCGGGCCAGTACGATATGGACGATGTTGTCGGCCATGTCGTGTTCACCGGCCGAGATGAAGATCTTGGTGCCGGAGACTTTGTAGGAACCATCAGCCTGAGGTTCGGCCTTGGTGCGCAGCATGCCCAGGTCGGTGCCGCAGTGCGGCTCGGTCAGGCACATGGTGCCGGTCCACTCACCCGAAACCAGCTTGGTCAGGTAAGCGTCTTGCTGTTGCGGGGTGCCGTGCTCGGAGATGGTGTTCATCGCACCGTGGGATAGGCCAGGGTACATGCCCCACGACCAGTTGGCGGCGCCGACCATCTCGCTCACGGCCAGGCCCAGGGATTCCGGCAGGCCTTGGCCACCGTGCTCCACGTCGTGGGCCAGGCTTGGCCAGCCGCCTTCGACGAACTGCTTGTAGGCTTCTTTGAAACCAGTAGGGGTTTTTACGCCTGACTCGCTCCAGGTACACCCTTCGATGTCACCCACGCGGTTCAACGGTGCCAGCACTTGCTCACAGAACTTGGCGCCTTCCTCAAGAATGGCGTCAACCATGTCCGGGGTAGCGTCCTGGCAAGCCGGCAGGCTCTGATAGTGCGCTTCATAACCGAGCAGTTCGTCACGAACGAAGCGAATATCACGCAAGGGGGCCTTGTAGTCAGGCATAGCGATAAACCTCTGCTGATGTATCTGGGATGAACAACCGCGTGGATTTGTTATGGCGGTCAAACAGGTGTTTGAAACATACGTTTACGACCTGAGGTTGTCAAGCATCGCGCCGAAGCCGTTTGTCATGACGCGCATCAATGCCACGCACGGCAAGGCCTGCGGCGGGATGCCACGCTTAAAAGGAGTTTAGAAGTTCAACGAGATGACACAGGACAATGTGGGAGCTGGCTTGTGTGGGAGCTGGCTTGCCTGCGATACAGGCGCCGCGGTATATCAGGAAGATTGAGTCGATGCTATCGCAGGCAAGCCAGCTCCCACAGAAGAGCCGGCGTGTGCCGATAGAAAGTTAAGCGTAGGTATCGATCAACGTGCCAAGCATTTCATCCGAAGCCTTGGCAACTTTCGCGCCCAGCTCCACTTGAAACTTGCCTTGGGCCATTTCGACCATGTTGCTCGCCGAGTTGGACGGCTGGGCGCGATCGTTGGCTTGTAGACGATCACTTTGTGCGTCCGAGGGCTGGGTCGTCGCGGCGCCGGCAATTTTGCCGGCGGCCTGGTCGACGCGGTTCTGCCCGGCCTGAATAGTGCTCAGCCCCGAATAAAACGCGCTGCTTCCAGAGATTTCCATGGCGTAAGCCTGCCTTTAGAGAATCGTGAACTTGAATTGAAGCAGACATCCTGGCAAAACGCCCGTCAAAAACACTAATGGCATAATGCCTTAGCGATAGCCAAAATCAGTCAAGCAGGTCCAACTCCAGGTACTCGGCCACCACTTTCGCGCTGGCCTGCTTGAGCTTTGGCACCCGCCCCAGGCACGGCGCAGGCAACCGCTCAGCCAGGGTGGCGAGGTTCTCTTCCAGACGAGAGGTCTTGGGGTCGATGATATTTGCCACCCAACCCGCCAACGGCAAACCGTCCCGCGCGATGGCTTCGGCGGTGAGCAGCGCATGGCTGATACAGCCCAGACGCACGCCCACCACCAGGATCACCGGCAGCTTGAGCGCCATGGCCAGGTCCGACAGGTTGTCCTGATCGGCCAACGGCACCCGCCAGCCGCCTGCGCCTTCGATCAAGGTGAAATCCGCGTGTTGCGCGAGTATGTGCTGCATCGGCTTCAACAGTGATTGCACCGTGAGCGCCACACCCGCCTCCCGCGCGGCCAGGTGCGGCGCAATCGCGGGTTCAAAGGCCACCGGGTTGACCTCGGCATAGGTCAACGGCAGCGAACATTCGGCCAGCAGTGCCAAGGCGTCGGCGTTGCGCAAACCTTTTGGGGTGAGCTGGCAGCCTGAGGCCACCGGTTTTCCGGCGGCGGTGCTTTTACCCGCCAGCCGCGCGGCATGCAGCAGCCCGGCGGCGATGGTGGTTTTGCCCACATCGGTATCGGTGCCGGTGATGAAATAAGCGGCGCTCATAACGGTTTCTCCAGTACGGCGTACACCACTTGGTACGTGGCGGGCAGGCCCTGGGCCTGGCGGAACTGCTCGTAAGCGTGCACCAGTGCAACAATCCGCGCGCGCCCCGTCAACCCTCCCGGGCGACCGGGGTTGAGGTTATGCGCGCCCAACGCCTTGAGTTCGTGGGTCAGGCTGCGCACATCCGGGTAATGCAACACGTGAGGCTGGCGCTCCAGGCTCAGCACCCGCAAACCGCTGGCAGCACACAGCTGTTGGTAAGCCTCGAAGGTGCGAAAGCGGTTGACGTGAACCAGGCCATCCGACGCACGCCAGCTTTGGCGCAACTCGTCCAGGGTGCCCACGCACAGGCTCGCAAATGCGAAGACGCCCCCGGGTTGCAGCACACGACAGGCCTCACTGAGCACCGCGTCGAAATTCGCGCACCACTGCACCGCCAGGCTGGAGAACAGCAGCTGGAAGCTCTCAGTTGCAAGCGGCAAGCGTTCTGCATCCCCCGCAATAAAGTGCTGCGCGCCCCCTAAAGGCCGCGCATGGTTGAGCATGCCCTCGGCAATATCCAGCGCTACGCCTTGGCTTGCTGGCAACAGTTCGCCCAGTGCACGGCTGAAATAACCCGTGCCGCAGCCCACATCCAGCCAGCGTCTGGCCGCGATGGCAGCTGGCAGGCGAGACAACAGCTCATGCCCGACTGCGCGCTGCAACTCGGCGACGCTGTCGTAGCTGGCTGCTGCGCGGGAAAACGAGGCCGCCACCTGGCGCTTGTCCGGCAAACCGCCCGGCAGTGGGGGCTGGGATAAATCAGTCATCAACACACTCATGCAAAAAAGCCTGGATGGCCCCCGCTACACCGTGAGGGTCTTCCAGAAGAAAAGCGTGACCGGCCTGTTCAATCAGGCCGATTTCTACATCGGGCAGCAGGGCCAATAGATCACCCGCGGCTTCAGCGGGCACTAAACCGTCCAACCCCGCAAACAGGTGCAGTTGCGGGCCACGAAACGCTTGCAAAGCGGCGCGGGTATCCAGTTGAGCAAGCAGTTCCAGGCCCGGCATCAACACACTCGACAACGTATTCGGCGCCCCGCTGACCAACAGGCGCGACAGCCCGCGCGGGTCGGCAGCGCCCTTGGCACACAGCAGGCCAAAGCGTTTGAGCGTGACCTGAGAATCGGCATGGCAACCCGCGAGGAACGCATCGAACGTCTCGGCAGGCATCGCACTGGGCCAGCCTTGATGGGCGACAAAACACGGGTTGCTCGCCAATGTCAGCAGCCCGCAGCAGCGCTCGCCGCGCCGCGCCGCCAACTCGGAAGCGAGCATGCCGCCCAGGGACCAGCCGCCCAACCAGGCGTTGTCCGGCAGTGTGGCGTCGAGTTCGTCGAGCCATTCATCCAGATCGCTGGAAGCCAGCACCGGCAACGGTTCGATATGCACTTGCAGGTGTTCGTCCAAACCCTGCAAGGCGGCAGCCAAAGGCTCCAGCGGTGAAACGCCGAGCCCCCAACCGGGCAGTAATACCAGTCGATCACGCATGGTCGGGCTCCGTAATACTTAACAACCGGAAACACGCTTCCAATGCGCTTAACAATAGCTGCACCTGGGCCGCGCTGTGGGCCGCTGTCAGTGTCACGCGCAAACGCGCACTGCCGGCCGGCACAGTCGGTGGGCGGATGGCTGTCACCATCAGGCCGCGCTCGCGCAGCATCTGCGACAGGCGCATGGCGGTGGCGCTGTCGCCAATCAGGATCGGCTGGATCGGCGTGAAGCTGTCCATCAACCGCAGGCCAAGCTGCTCGGCGCCCTGGCGGAACTGGCGGATCAGGCCATTGAGGTGCTCACGCCGCCAGTGCTCGGTGCGCAGCAGCTCCAGGCTTTTCAAAGTGGCGCAGGCCAATGCCGGTGGCTGGCTGGTGGTGTAGATGTAGGGCCGGGCGAACTGGATCAGGCTTTCGATCAGCTCCTCACTGCCTGCCACAAACGCCCCGGCGGTACCGAACGCTTTGCCAAGGGTGCCGACCAATACCGGCACGTCTTCCTGGCTCAAGCCGAAATGCTCGACAATTCCGCCGCCCGTAGCACCTAACGGTCCGAAGCCATGGGCGTCATCGACCATCAACCAGGCGCCTTTGGCGCGTGCCTCACTGGCCAGCGCAGGCAGGTCGGCCAGATTGCCGTCCATGCTGAACACACCATCGGTGACCACCAACGTATTGCCGGTCGCCTTCTCCAGGCGTTTGGCCAGGCTGCTGGCGTCGTTATGCAGATAGCGGTTGAAACGCGCCCCGGACAACAGGCCGGCGTCCAGCAGCGAGGCGTGGTTGAGCCGGTCCTCCAGCACCGTATCGCCCTGCCCCACCAACGCGGTGACCGCGCCCAGGTTGGCCATATAGCCGGTGGTAAACAGCAGTGCACGCGGGCGTCCGGTGAGGTCGGCCAGTGCTTCTTCCAGCTCATGGTGCGGCGTGGCATGGCCGATCACCAGGTGCGAAGCGCCACCGCCCACGCCCCATCGGGAGGCCCCGGCGCGCCAGGCTTCGATCACTTGCGGGTGATTGGCCAGGCCCAGGTAGTCGTTGTTGCAGAATGCCAGCAGCGGCTGGCCATCCACCACCACTTGCGGGCCTTGCGGGCTCTCAAGCAAAGGGCGTTGGCGATAAAGGTGTTCGGCCCGGCGGGCAGCGAGGCGCGCGGCGAGATCAAAAGACATGCAGGCCTCGGCAGTTCAGGTTGAACCCGATCCAATGTGGGAGCTGGCTTGCCTGCGATGACGGCAGCACATTCAGTATCAATATGTCTGGACGACCGCTATCGCAGGCAAGCCAGCTCCCACAGTTGGATTGCGTTTCAAATGTGGAGAGAGGCGTTAAACCACCGCGTTATAGAACTGCTCGCTGCTCTTCTGCTCCACCAACGCCTGCTCAATCGCTGCCTGATGCACTTCATCGGCGTGCTCTTCACGCGCCTCCGGCAAGATCCCCAGGCGCGAGAACAGTTGCATGTCCTTGTCGGCCTGCGGGTTGGCGGTGGTCAGCAACTTGTCGCCGTAGAAGATCGAGTTGGCACCGGCGAAAAACGCCAGGGCCTGCATCTGCTCGTTCATCGCTTCACGGCCGGCCGACAAGCGCACATGGGATTGCGGCATCAGGATGCGCGCCACGGCGAGCATGCGGATAAAGTCAAACGGGTCGATGTCTTCGGCGTTTTCCAGCGGCGTACCGGCGACTTTCACCAGCATGTTGATCGGCACCGACTCCGGATGCTCCGGCAGGTTGGCCAGTTGGATCAGCAGGTTGGCGCGGTCGTCGAGGGACTCGCCCATGCCGAGGATGCCGCCCGAGCAGATCTTCATCCCCGAATCACGCACGTAGGCCAGGGTTTGCAGGCGCTCGCCGTAGGTGCGGGTGGTGATGATGCTGCCGTAGAACTCAGGCGAGGTGTCGAGGTTGTGGTTGTAGTAGTCCAGGCCGGCCTGGGCCAGGGCTTCGGTCTGGTCCTGGTCGAGACGGCCGAGGGTCATGCAGGTTTCCAGGCCCATGGCCTTCACGCCTTTGACCATCTGCAGCACGTAGGGCATGTCTTTGGCCGACGGGTGCTTCCAGGCGGCGCCCATGCAGAAGCGCGTCGAACCGATGGCTTTGGCGCGAGCGGCCTCTTCGAGGACCTTCTGCACCTCCATCAGCTTTTCTTTTTCCAGACCGGTGTTGTAGTGGCCCGACTGCGGACAATATTTGCAATCTTCCGGGCAGGCGCCGGTTTTGATCGACAGCAAGGTCGAGACCTGCACGCGGTTGGCGTCGAAATGCGCGCGGTGCACGGTCTGCGCCTGGAACAACAGGTCGTTGAAGGGTTGCACAAACAGCGCTTTGACTTCGGCTAAAGACCAATCGTGACGCAGGGTGGCAGAGGTGCTGGCGCTCATGGGCGATTCCTTGATTATGCTTGGGCTTACGCTGTGGGAAGGGCAATACCGGCAATACCCGCAATACCCACAGTCAGTCACGACACGGATGCTCGGCATATTTAAGGAAGATTCATGCACTGTCAACTCAGATACAAACATCAGGTTTACATCTGGTTAGAAAACAACCAGACCTGTTTAATTTGCGATGAAGCAACAAACTCCAACCACACTGTGTGCAACGCCTGCGAAACCGAGCTGCCCTGGCTGCTGGAGCATTGCGAGGTGTGCGCCCTGCCCCTGCCGATGGAGGGTTTGATTTGCGGCCCCTGTCAAAAAAAGCCGCCTGCCTATAAACAGGTGATCGCACCCTGGACCTACGGTTTCCCCGTCGACACCCTTATCAGCCGCTTCAAACACCAGTCGCGCTGGCCGCTGGGTCATCTGCTCGCACACTTGCTGGGCCAGTATCTGCAACACCGTTTCGACAACACCGCACTCACCCGCCCCGACTGCCTGCTGCCGGTGCCCATGGCGCGCAAGCGTCTGCGTGAGCGCGGCTTCAACCAATCGTTGATGTTGGCCCGCTGGCTCAGCGAAGACCTCGACCTCCCACACGATGAACACCTGTTGTTACGCCCCCATGAAACCGTCGCGCAACAAGCCCTCGACGCCAAGACCCGCCAACGCAACCTGCTCACCGCGTTTGCGCTGGCACCCGGCGCCCAGGTGCAGGGCCGCCACTTTGCGCTGGTGGACGACGTACTCACCACCGGCGCCACCGCCCACAGCCTGGCCCGCCTATTGATGGACGCTGGCGCTCGTCAGGTCGATGTGTACTGTCTGGCCCGCACGCCAAAACCAGGCTCATGACTTGACTCGCGTGCGCCGCGCCTGCAACGTCCGCTGACCTTATCGAAGCGTATCCACATGTCTCTGCCGACCTCCCTCAGCCAACACATCATCCGCCGCCCCCAGCGCATCGCCCTGTTGGCGCATATTGCCGAGCAGGGCTCGATTACCCGCGCGGCCAAGAGCGCTGGCCTGAGTTACAAGGCCGCGTGGGATGCGATCGACGAGTTGAACAACCTTGCGCAAAAGCCGCTGGTGGAGCGCAGCGTCGGCGGCAAAGGCGGCGGCGGCGCCAAGCTGACGGCCGAAGGTGAGCGCGTGCTGCGCCTGTACCAACGCCTGCAAGTGTTGCAGGCCGAGGTGCTGGGTTCGGATGAGGACGCGAGCGACTTCAACCTGCTCGGCCGCCTGATGTTGCGCACCAGCGCGCGCAACCAACTGCACGGCCAGGTCAGCGCCATCGAACACCAGGGCCGCAATGACTTGATTCGCCTGCAACTCTCGGGCGGCTTGAGCCTGAGTGCGCAGATCACTCACGACAGCACGCAGCGGCTGGAGCTGGAAACCGGCGTTGAAGTGGTCGCCTTGATCAAGGCCGGATGGCTGGAATTGCTCGCCATCGGGCAGGCTGCAACACCTGGACACAATTGCGTGAGCGGTGTGATCGAGACGATTCTCGACGCCGATGACGGCCCCAGCGAAGTGCGCATCACCCTGCCCAACGGCCAGGTTTTATGCGCCCTGGCGCAGCCCGCCGCGCTCCAGGTACTGGGTGTCGTCGAAGGCGGCCAAGTCCAGGTGCAATTCTCACCCAACAATGTGCTGCTCGGCACACCGGTTTAGGCGCCCGCCATCTTTAAGCTGCAACAAATTCGTCACGAGCGCTCCTTAAGGTGTCTGCAAAAACCGCAGGGAGCCTGAAATGAGCCTATTAGAAGAAAACCAAGCCACCGACCTTGAACAGATGGTCGGCCTCACCCGCCGCCGTTTTATCGGCGCCGGCGCCCTGTGCGGTGCCGCGATGTTCCTGGGTGGCAACCTGCTCACCCGCAGCGCAATGGCCGTGAACGCTGCCACCGCCAGCCCCTTGCTGGGCTTTGCCAGCATCGCTGCGGCCACCAGCGACGCCATCACCTTGCCGCCGGGTTACTCCGCCTCGGTACTGATCAGTTGGGGCCAGCCGCTGCACAAGAACGCGCCAGCCTTCGACCCGTCCGGCAATGGCACTGCCAAGGCCCAGGAACAGCAGTTCGGTGACAACAACGACGGCATGAGCCTGTTCGCCTTCCCCGGTGACAACAACCGTGCGCTGATGGCCATCAACAACGAATACACCAACTACCGCTACCTCTACGCCCATGGCGGCGCGCCGCAATCGGCTGAAGACGTGCGCAAGGCCCAGGCCAGCGAAGGTGTGTCGGTGATAGAGGTGCGGCGCAAGGGCGACACCTGGCAGTTCGTGCAGGACTCGCGCTACAACCGCCGCATCCACGGTAACTCGCCGATCCGCCTGGGTGGCCCCGCTGCCGGCCATGCCTGGCTGAAAACCAGCGCCGACAAAACCGGCAAAAAAGCCCTCGGCACCTTCCAGAACTGCGCCAACGGCAAGACGCCATGGGGCACTTACCTGACCTGCGAAGAGAACTTCACCGACTGCTTTGGCAGCAGCAACCCGCAACAAAGCTTCGACGCCGGGCAAAAACGCTACGGCGTGGTGGCCGCCAGCCGCGAGATCAATTGGCACCTGCACGACCCGCGCTTCGACATGGCCAAGAACCCCAACGAACTCAATCGCCACGGCTGGGTGGTGGAAATCGACCCGTTCGACCCGCAATCCACACCGGTCAAGCGCACTGCCCTGGGCCGCTTCAAACACGAAAACGCCGCACTGGCAGAAACCCGTGATGGCCGCGCCGTGGTGTACATGGGCGACGACGAGCGTGGCGAGTTCATCTACAAGTTCGTCAGCCGCGATCCGATCAACCACCACAACCCCAAAGCCAACAAGAACCTGCTCGACCACGGCACCCTGTACGTGGCGATTTTCGATGCCGGCGACGGCAATGCCGACCACCCCAAGGGCAAAGGCGAATGGGTCGAACTCACCCACGGCAAAAACGGCATCGACGCCAGCTCGGGGTTTGCCAGCCAGGCCGAAGTGCTGATCCACGCGCGCCTGGCCGCCAGTGTGGTGAAAGCCACACGCATGGACCGCCCCGAATGGATCGTGGTCAGCCCCACCGACGGCCAGGTGTATTGCACGCTCACCAACAACGCCAAACGCGGTGAAGACGGCCAGCCGGTGGGCGGGCCGAATCCGCGTGAGAAAAACGTGTATGGCCAGATCCTGCGCTGGAAAGCCGACGCGGATAACCACGGCGCCAACACCTTCACCTGGGATTTGTTTGTGGTGGCCGGCAACCCCGGTGTGCATGCCGGTACGCCAAAAGGCGGCTCGTCCAACATCAACCCGCAAAACATGTTCAACAGTCCCGACGGCCTGGGGTTCGACAAGGCCGGGCGCTTGTGGATCCTCACCGACGGCGACTACAGCAACAAGGGCGACTTCGCCGGCATGGGCAATAACCAGATGCTGTGCGCCGACCCCAACACCGGGGAAATCCGCCGTTTCATGGTTGGGCCGGTGGCGTGCGAGGTCACGGGCATCAGCTTTTCGCCGGACCAGAAGACCCTGTTTGTGGGGATTCAGCATCCGGGGGAAACCGGGGGTTCGACCTGGCCGGAGCATCTGCCCAACGGCAAGCCGCGCTCGTCGGTGATGGCGATTCGGCGGGATGATGGTGGGATAGTCGGCGCCTGACAGGGCCTCATCGCAGGCAAGCCAGCTCCCACCTTTGAGCGCATTCCACGCTCAAGTGTGGGAGCTGGCTTGCCTGCGATGGCAATGGCACAGTCGCCACCTATCTCAGCGTTGGTGCGTTACCATACCCGGCCGGACGCGGCGCCCTGCTGCGCGCAGGAGTTCGCATGGCCCACCCGTTTGAAACACTCACCCCCGATTTAGTACTCGACGCCGTCGAAAGCATCGGCTTTCTCAGCGACGCGCGCGTGTTGGCGCTTAACAGCTACGAAAACCGCGTGTATCAGGTGGGCATCGAAGACTCCGAGCCGCTGATCGCCAAATTCTACCGCCCGCAGCGCTGGACCAACGAAGCGATCCTGGAAGAACACCGCTTCACCTTCGAACTGGCCGAGTGCGAAGTGCCGGTGGTTGCACCGCTGGTGCATAACGGCGAAAGCCTGTTCGAACACGCGG
The DNA here is from genome assembly GCF_012985445.1 of Pseudomonas sp. WS 5532. Lineage (NCBI taxonomy): Bacteria > Pseudomonadati > Pseudomonadota > Gammaproteobacteria > Pseudomonadales > Pseudomonadaceae > Pseudomonas > Pseudomonas sp. WS 5532. Next base: position 602,647 of record NZ_JAAQWK010000002.1, on the reverse strand, counting down.
GCTTTCGCTTCACCCTGTTCCCACGCCGTGGCGGGCGTGCGCCGGAGCCGGGCAACCTGGATCAGCTGTATCGCCTCGGGCAATTGCTTGGCCGTTTGCACGCCGTGGGGTCCACCCGCCCGTTTGAACACCGCGAAGCCTTGGGGGTGAAGAACTTCGGTCACGATTCCCTCAACACCTTGCTTGAAGGCAATTTCATTCCCAAGAGCCTGCTGCCCGCTTACGAGTCTGTCGCGCGCGACCTGCTCAAGCGCGTGGAAGAGGTGTACAAGGCCACACCGCACAAGAACATCCGCATGCACGGTGACTGCCACCCCGGCAACATGATGTGCCGCGACGAGATGTTCCACATCGTCGACCTGGACGACTGCCGCATGGGCCCGGCCGTGCAGGACCTGTGGATGATGCTCGCGGGCGACCGTCAGGAATGCCTGGGCCAGCTGTCGGAATTGATGGACGGCTACCAGGAGTTCCACGACTTCGACCCACGCGAACTGGCCTTGATCGAACCCCTGCGCGCCTTGCGCCTGATGCACTACAGCGCCTGGCTGGCCCGGCGCTGGGATGACCCGGCATTCCCCCACAGCTTTCCGTGGTTTGGCAGCGAGCGGTATTGGGGCGACCAGGTGTTGGCGTTGCGTGAGCAACTGTCGGCGCTCAATGAAGAACCCCTCAAACTCTTCTAAAGAGCAGTACACCACCGGTGTGGGAGCTGGCTTGCCTGCGATTCAGACAACTCGGTGTATCAGTGGTACTAAGGTGATTTCATCGCAGGCAAGACAGCTCCCACAGAAAAGCCCCTGCCTTGCCTGACAAAAATCCTTACAATCGCGCTTTGTAAGCTGCCTGAGCAAGGATTCTGCAATGCACGCCGCCAACCCCCGCAAAGGGTACATCCTGGGCCTGAGTGCCTATGTCATCTGGGGTCTTTTCCCACTTTATTTCAAAGCCATCGCCAGTGTTCCCGCCGCCGAAATCATCGTGCACCGCGTCTTGTGGTCGGCGCTGTTCGGCGGTTTGCTGTTGATGGTATGGAAGCACCCCGGCTGGTTCCGTGAACTGCGCGACAACCCCAAGCGCCTGGCGATTCTGGCACTCAGCGGTTCGTTGATTGCGGCCAACTGGCTGACCTATGTGTGGTCGGTGAACAGCGGGCGCATGCTGGAAGCGAGCCTGGGTTACTACATCAACCCGTTGGTGAATGTGCTGCTGGGCATGCTGATCCTGGGCGAGCGCCTGCGCCGCCTGCAATGGATCGCCGTCGGGCTGGCGGCGGTGGGTGTGGCGCAGCAAGTGTGGCAAGTCGGCAGTCTGCCGTGGGTGTCGCTGGTGCTGGCGTTGACCTTCGGCTTTTACGGTTTGATCCGCAAACAGGCGCCGGTCAAGGCGCTGCCAGGGCTGGTGGTGGAAACCTGGATGCTGGTGCCGATCGCCGTCGCCTGGTTGTTGTTCAACCCGTCGGCCCATAGTGCGCAGCTTGAATTTTGGAGCACCTCCGAAGCCTGGTGGCTGGTGGCCGCAGGCCCGGTTACGCTGATTCCGCTGGTGTGTTTCAACGCCGCCGCACGGCATTTGCCCTACACCGCACTGGGCTTTTTGCAATACGTGGCGCCGACGCTGGTGCTGTTGGAAGCGGTGCTGCTGTTCGGTGAACACCTGGCGACCAGCACGCTGATTGCTTTCGCATTTATCTGGGCGGGCCTGGTGGTTTACAGCCTGGATGCATGGCTGACGGTGCGCAAACGCTGATCAAATAACGTACAAACCTCTGCAAGCCACAGTGCACGTGGCTTGCAGGCATTCACCCCAAGGTTATCCACACCCTGATCCCCGCCATTTGTGCACAAGCCATTGAAACTGCTCGTTTTTTGCTCAATCGACGAAGAAGCCCGGCCGGCATGGCCTGGCGCCGGGTCTCTACAGGTTATCCACAGGCCCATGCAAGATTTCCATGCATAACCTTGTGGACCGATTATTCCTCGTGGTGCAGTTCCACCATCAAATCATCGGCCAAGGTTTCCAGGGACAGCTGCAAGGTATCCAGGGACAACGCGGCCGGCACCTGCAACAACGCTTCGGCGCTAAACAAGGGATCACCGCTCATGGGCGCCGGACGCACATCCGTGCTCAGGCTCGCCAGGTTCACGCCTTGTTTGCTCAATAGCGCCGTGATTTCGCGCACGATGCCTGCGCGGTCATTGCCCACCAACGTCATCATGATCGATTTGGACGCCGAGGCCTGCCCGCTGCTGCCCTCGCCCACCAGCACACGAATGCCATGTGTGGATAAGTCCTCCAGCGCGCCGACCAGGGCTTGACGCTGTTCCGTCGGCACGCTGACCCGCAAAATCCCGGCAAACTGCCCGGCCATGTGCGCCATGCGGCTTTCCAGCCAGTTACCGCCGTGGGCGGCAATGTTCTGCGCAATGCGTTCAACCAGGCCGGGTTTGTCGGCGGCGATAATAGTGAGTACAAGATGGTCCATGGCGAAGCCCTCGGTGGGTTGATCATCGATTATAGGCACACACCCTGTGGGAGCGGGCTTGCCCGCGATGGGCGTATGTTGCAAGTGGGCTGTTGTGGCGAGCAGGCTTGTCCTGCGTTGGGCTGCGAAGCGGCCCCAGTAAAGGCACTGCAATTTTCCTGTTGGAACTCAGCGTCTGAGTTTGGGGCTGCTTCGCAGCCCAACGCAGGACAAGCCTGCTCGCCACAGGAGAAATTGGCTGCCTTCAAAAGTTGTGTCGATATTTATGCCGCGTTGGGGCCTGTCAGTTACACATCGGTTGGCTGAGCTATCGCTATCGCGGGCAAGCCCGCTCCCACATGAAGCCATTGCCTACGGAAGCGGCCAGGAACAAATCGTGTACCATTTTTATATTTATCTGGAACAATCCAATAGTTTTTTGAGAACATCCGATTCTCCGCTGTGACCGTACGACCAAAATGAGTCGCTAAACGACGTATTTAGTCTAATTTTCACAACCGCAAGTCATCATGTAGTATGCCCACCCGTGCACTACATAATGAAAATCTGAAACAGCGCATAAGCTCCGCAGAGTGAGGCAAGCAATGACTGAACACGTTCAAGTCGGTGGCCTGCAGGTCGCCAAAGTCCTGTTCGACTTCGTGAACAACGAAGCCATTCCCGGCACCGGCATCACTGCCGACCAGTTCTGGGCCGGCGCCGACAAGGTCATCCACGACCTGGCACCGAAGAACAAAGCCCTACTCGCCAAACGCGATGATTTCCAGGCGCGGATCGACACCTGGCACCAGACCCACGCAGGCAAAGCCCACGACCCAGTGGCCTACAAAGCCTTCCTGCAAGATATCGGTTACCTGCTGCCAGAAGCTGCAGATTTCCAGGCCTCGACCCAAAATGTCGATGACGAAATTGCCCGCATGGCCGGCCCGCAGCTGGTGGTGCCGGTCATGAATGCCCGCTTCGCCCTCAACGCCTCCAATGCACGCTGGGGCTCGCTGTACGACGCGCTGTATGGCACCGATGCCATCAGCGAAGCCGACGGCGCCGAGAAGGGCAAGGGTTACAACAAAGTGCGTGGCGACAAGGTAATTGCCTTCGCCCGTGCTTTCCTCGACGAAGCCGCGCCGCTCACCGCCGGCAGCCACGTCGATTCCACCGGTTACAAGATGGTGGATGGCAAGCTCATCGTCAGCCTCAAGGGCGGCAGCAACAGTGGCCTGCGCGACGACGCACAACTGATCGGTTTCCAGGGCCCTGCGGCCGAGCCGATTGCGATCCTGCTTAAACACAACGGCCTGCACTTCGAAATCCAGATCGACGCCAGCACCCCGGTCGGCCAGACCGACGCCGCCGGCGTCAAAGACGTGCTGATGGAAGCCGCGCTGACCACCATCATGGACTGCGAAGACTCCGTCGCCGCCGTCGATGCCGATGACAAAGTGGTGATCTACCGCAACTGGCTCGGCCTGATGAAAGGCGACCTGGCCGAAGAAGTGGCCAAGGGCGGCAAGACCTTCACCCGCACCATGAACGCCGACCGCGTCTACACCGGCGTGGATGGCCAGGACGTGACCCTGCACGGCCGTTCGCTGCTGTTCGTGCGTAACGTTGGCCACTTGATGACCATCGACGCGATCCTGGATAAAGACGGCAACGAAGTACCGGAAGGTATCCTCGACGGCCTGCTCACCAGCCTGTCGGCGATCCACAGCCTCAACGGCAACAGCAGCCGCAAGAACAGCCGCACCGGTTCCGTCTATATCGTAAAACCGAAGATGCACGGCCCCGAAGAAGCAGCGTTTACCAATGAGCTGTTCGGCCGCATCGAAGACGTGTTGAACCTGCCGCGTAATACGCTGAAAGTCGGGATCATGGACGAGGAGCGCCGCACCACGGTCAACCTCAAGGCCTGCATCAAGGCGGCCAGCGAGCGCGTGGTGTTTATCAACACTGGCTTCCTCGACCGCACCGGCGATGAAATCCACACCTCCATGGAAGCTGGCGCGATGGTGCGCAAGGCCGCCATGAAGGCGGAAAAATGGATCGGTGCCTACGAAAACTGGAACGTCGATATCGGCTTGAGCACCGGCCTGCAAGGTCGTGCACAGATCGGTAAAGGCATGTGGGCCATGCCCGACCTGATGGCGGCGATGCTCGAACAGAAAATCGCTCACCCACTGGCCGGCGCCAACACCGCCTGGGTGCCATCGCCGACGGCGGCTGCGCTGCATGCGCTGCACTACCACAAGGTTGATGTGTTCGCCCGCCAGGCCGAACTGGCCAAGCGCGAGCGCGCCTCGGTAGACGATATCCTGACCATTCCTCTGGCCAGCAACACCGATTGGTCTGACGAAGAAATCCGCAACGAACTGGATAATAACGCCCAGGGCATCCTCGGTTATGTAGTGCGCTGGATCGACCAGGGCGTCGGTTGCTCGAAAGTGCCGGACATCAACGATGTGGGCCTGATGGAAGACCGCGCCACCCTGCGCATCTCCAGCCAGCACATCGCCAACTGGCTGCGCCACGGCATCGTCAACGAAGCCCAGGTGATGGAAAGCCTCAAGCGCATGGCGCCGGTGGTGGACCGTCAGAATGCCGGTGACGCGTTGTATCGCCCGCTGGCACCGGATTTCGACAGCAACATCGCGTTCCAGGCGGCGGTGGAGTTGGTGATTGAAGGGACTAAGCAGCCGAATGGGTATACGGAGCCGGTGTTGCATCGCAGGCGTCGTGAGTTCAAGGCTAAAAACGGCCTGTAAATGAAAAAAGCCCTGATCGCAAGATCAGGGCTTTACTGTTTTAGCCATTGCACTTCATGCAATGAGTTAAACGATGGGACTGCCGTTCGAAAAAACATAACTGTCTGACATCTATCTTCATCAAGGCTCATTAATCAATCGCCACAATGAGCCCCCTCTCGCGCACTTACAAAGTGCTGTATATCGCAGTAAAACCGCAGATACCTGCATTCCAAAAAACCTGGAATATTTACAGAACAACTCAATCAATTACAAATCATCATTCCACTCAGCAGTGCCTACAACTTTATATTCGACCCCACCCTTATCTGCAAACATCCCATTCAGCTCATACAACCGTTTGCTCGGGGAGTGGGTGACAGTTTCCTTCAAAGTACCGCTCATAAAAAAATATTTATTGCTAATACCGTCCTTCAAGGTCCAAATAAATTTTTCATCCTTGCTTTCAAATTTATAAGTAGCGACCCCATCCTCAGTTTGAGGCTTAAAAAACACAGAGAAGGTATCAGCCCCCCGATAGCTGTAGAGCCCGGAGTCTTCGCCCGCAATTTCAACATTAACATCGTGAGAATCAAAACTTTTATAAAAGCTGCCTTTCTTGGTGATTTCCAGCTTCATAAAATTGGCAGTGGTGTAACTTCCATTTGTGCTCATGACTGGCCTCTGTTCTCTAGTAAGTTGAGGCGGTGATTCCGACCGCCCTCAAACCAAGTGAACAGCGATGCTCATACCACCGCTACTGTCAAAGTTGACAGTTCTTACAGAAGTCCGACCAGCGGTAGCTACTGCGCCATCCCCAATTCCCGCTTGACCATCTTCGCCAACTTCACGCTATCGATCGGTTTGAGCAAAAAATCCACCACGCTCAAATGCATCGCATCAATCACATCCGGCGCTTCCGCGTCTCCCGACATGATGATGATCGGCAACGCCGCACGGGTTGACTCGCGCACTTTGCGAATCAATTGCAGGCCGTTGCTCGGCGCCATGCGCAAATCGGTGATCAGCAAACCGATGGAACTGCTGGAGCTCAACAAATCCCACGCTGTCTCGCCGCTGTCGGCGGTCATGCAGCGAATGCCGTCCAGACCCAGGATCTCCGCAAGCAATTCACGAGCGTCCTTGTCGTCGTCGACAATCAACACCCGCTGTGGCGGCAAATCGGGCTCCAGCATCACGGCGCTCAGCGCCTCGCGCTCGGCATCACTCAAAATATCGTGGTCGGACATACGTTTCTCAGCAGTTCTATTCAATCTCCCAGCACACTCGTCAGACATCTGCGGAAGGGCGAACAATGTGCACTTCGTCGGAAAGTTTGCCTAGTGGGCGTTCTACGGGGTTTGGACGATAGTCATGTAAGGTTTTTCCCTAGTCGTGAATGGTTTTTCCCAGACCTAGACTTACGTCCAATGGGCACCCGCCGCGCGGGAGTCGACCATGCAGGACGATAACGACAAAAAAACTGCGGTCACTGTTATGAGTAAAGCTGATGCTTTCACGCACGCGGGAAAAACCGCCGTGTTGCAGAACATCCACGGCACCCTGCAATTCCTGCAACGCTTCCCACCGTTCAACCAGATGGAAAACGCCCACCTGGCGTTCTTGGTCGAACAGTGCCAGCTGCGTTTCTACGGCCCCGGCGACAGCATTCTCAAACCGTCCGGCGGGCCGGTGGAGCACTTCTATATCGTCAAGCAGGGCCGCGTAGTCGGCGAGCGGCCGGACTCGACGCAAGCCACCTTCGAGATCACAACCGGCGAGTGCTTCCCTCTTGCCGCGTTGCTGGGTGAGCGTGCGACACGCACCGAGCACAAAGCCGCCGAAGACACCTTCTGCCTGCAACTGAACAAGCCGGCGTTTATCAAGCTGTTCGCCCTTTCCAGCCCGTTTCGCGATTTTGCCCTGCGCGGAGTCAGCAGCCTGTTGGATCAGGTCAACCAGCAGGTGCAGCAAAAGGCCGTGGAAACCCTGGGCACCCAGTATTCACTGAACACCCGCCTGGGTGAATTGGCCATGCGCCACCCGGTCACCTGCAGCCCGACCACGCCGCTGCGCGAGGCAGTGACACTGATGCATGAGCAACAAGTGGGCAGCATCGTGATCGTCGACGAGCACAAGGCGCCGCTGGGGATTTTCACCTTGCGCGACCTGCGCCAGGTGGTCGCCGATGGCACCGGCGATTTCAATCAAGCCATCGCCGGCCATATGACCCAGGCGCCGTTCTTTTTAAGCCCGGACCACAGCGCTTTCGATGCCGCCATCGCCATGACCGAGCGACACATCGCCCATGTGTGCCTGGTAAAAGACCAGCGCCTGTGTGGCGTGGTGTCCGAGCGCGACCTGTTTTCCCTGCAACGGGTCGACCTGGTGCACTTGGCCCGCACCATTCGAAACGCACCCCGGGTGGAAAACCTGGTGGCGATTCGCGGTGAAATCGGCCAACTGGTCGAACGCATGCTGGCCCATGGTGCCTCCTCGACTCAGATCACCCACATTATTACCCTGCTCAACGACCACACCGTGTGCCGGGTGATCGAACTGACCCTGGCCGACAAAGGCGACCCTGGCGTGCCCTTCAGCTGGCTGTGTTTCGGCAGCGAAGGGCGCCGCGAACAAACCCTGTTTACCGACCAGGACAACGGCATCCTGTTTGAAGCCAAGGACGCCGCCGAAGCCGCCGAGATCCGCGGCCGCCTGCTGCCCCTGGCGCAGCAGATCAACCAAAGCCTGGCGTTGTGCGGCTTCAGCCTGTGCAAGGGCAATATCATGGCCGGCAACCCCGAGCTGTGCCTGTCACGGGCCGAATGGGCGCGACGCTTCGGTGCATTTATTCGCGAGGCCACGCCGGAGAACCTGCTCGGGTCGAGCATCTATTTCGATATGCGCGTGGTGTGGGGTGACGAGCGCGGTTGCGAGCAACTGCGCCAGGGCATTCTGGATCAGGTGGCCGATAACCGCTTATTCCAACGCATGCTGGCCGAGAACGCCTTGCGCCAGCGCCCGCCGGTCGGGCGTTTCCGCGACTTTGTGCTGACGCGCAAAGGCGCCGAAAAGGCCACGCTCGACCTCAAGGTGCAGGGCCTTACGCCCTTTGTCGATGGCGCGCGCCTGTTGGCCCTGGCCAACGGTATCCACGCCAACAATACCTTGGAGCGCCTGCGCCAACTGGTGGTCAAGGAGGTCATTGATCCGCTGGATGGCGCTGCCTATGAGGAGGCCTATCACTTTATCCAGCAAACCCGCATGCAGCAGCATCAGCTGCAAACCCGCGAGAACCTGCCGTATTCCAACCGCGTCGACCCCGACAGCCTCAACCACCTGGACCGGCGCATCCTGCGTGAATCCCTGCGCCAGGCCCAACGCCTGCAAAGCAGCCTGACGCTACGGTATCAGCTGTGAGCCTGTTCAGTTGGCTGCGCAAGAACAAGCCCGGGCTCGACGCGGCTCAGCAGCAGCGGCTGGCACAATTGCCCAAGCCCGCATTGCTGGGCGAAGGGTCGTTACGCAGCCAACGTTGGGTGGTGGTCGACCTGGAAACCAGCGGCCTGAACCTCAACCGCGACCAAGTGCTGTCCATCGGCGCGGTGGTGATCGAGGATGGCGCGGTGGATTTTTCGCAGATGTTCGAGCGCACCCTGCTACGGGCCAACACCAAGGTTGGCCCCAGCGTGTTGATCCACGGCCTCGGCCCCAGCGCGATTGCCGCCGGCAGCGACCCGGCCGAAGCCTTGCTGGACTTTATGGCCTTTGTCGGCGACAGCCCGTTGCTGGCGTTCCATGCGCCGTTCGACCAACACATGCTGTGCCGGGCGCTCAAGGACAGCCTGGGTTATCGGTTGGCCCATCCGTTCCTCGATGTCGCCGACATCGCCCCGCTGTTGTGCCCCGACGCGAATATCCGTGAAGCCGGGCTCGATGACTGGATCAACCACTTCAAGCTGCACGTGGGCGAACGCCATCACGCCAGCGCCGATGCATTGGCCACGGCAGAGCTGATGCTCATCCTTTTCAGCCGTGCGCGCCAACAGGGAATCGACAGCCCACAGGTGCTGCAAGAGCGCTTGAGCCAATGGACACGGCGCAAACAAACACCATCTTTCTAGCGAGACGCGGAGCGTCCCAGGAGGCATTCCCACGCAGAGCGTGGGAACGATCGTCCGACAGACGCCAATTGCGCGCATTCCCGGCCTCTGACACAATCGCGAATAATTCTCGTTAGTTTAAACCCCTTGTTTATTCGGTGATGCCTTGTCGTCGGTCCAAACCCCACACAGTGAGCTTGTTGGCGCGTTGTATCGCGACCATCGTGGCTGGTTGTTGGCGTGGCTGCGACGCAATGTGGCCTGCCCGAGCCGCGCCGAAGACTTGAGCCAGGACACCTTCATACGCCTGCTGGGCCGGGACGAGCTGCGCGAACCGCGCGAGCCACGTGCGTTCCTGGTGGCCATCGCCAAAGGCTTGCTGTTCGACTACTTCCGCCGCGCGGCGCTGGAGCAGGCGTACCTCAGCGAGCTGATGCTGATCCCGGAAAGCGAACACCCCTCGCCCGAAGCACAGCAACTGATCCTCGAAGACCTCAAGGCCATCGACCGCCTGCTCGGCAAGCTGTCGAGCAAGGCCCGCGCTGCCTTCCTCTATAACCGCCTCGACGGCCTGGGCCACGCCGAAATCGCCCAGCGCCTGGGTGTGTCGGTGCCACGTGTGCGCCAGTACCTGGCCCAAGGCATTCGCCAGTGCTACATCGCACTGTATGGCGAGCCGCTGTGACAGGCTCCAAACCGGTCACGGCCCGTGTGCTGGATGCGGCGATTGCCTGGCAACTCTCGCTGGGCTCAGGCGACGGCAGCCTGGTTGCACAGGAAGAGTTCGCCAAATGGCTGGCCAGTGATGAAGAACACGCACGCGCCTGGCGTCAGTTGGGCATGCTCGACCAGCGCTTCAGCGTAGCTTCTGGCCCGGCGCGGGCGGCGCTGTTGCAGTCACGCCAAGGCATTCGCCAGCGCGTGCGCAAGTTGGGCGGCGGTTTGGCCAGCATCGCGCTGGTGATCGGCCTGGCGCTGTTTGCCGGCGAGCGTTACGTGCCGATCCACTATTGGCTGGCCGACCAGCGCACCGCTACCGGCGAGCAACGCACGCTGAAGCTGGCCGACGGCACGCTGATCAACCTCAACACCCACAGCGCCATTGACGTGCGCTTCGATGAAAAACGCCGGCTGATCGTGTTGCAGGAAGGCGAAATCCTGGTCGAAACCGGCCACAACGATGCCCGACCGTTCTATGTGAAAACCAGTGATGGCAGCCTGCGAGCCCTGGGTACGCGGTTTATCGTCAAGCGCGAAGGCGACGCCACGCGCCTGAGCGTGCTGCAGTCTGCCGTGGCCGCCCAGCCTGAGGCGCTGCATCAGGAGCAGATTTTCAAGCAAGGCCAGCAAGTGCTGATGCGCAGCGACGGCCTCGGCCCTGCGCGGGTGGTCGAACCCGCCGCAGACGCCTGGACACGCGGCATGCTGGTGGTCGACAACGCCCGCCTGGGCGATGTGGTTGCCGAGCTGAGTCGTTACCGCACCGGCTACCTGGGCGTGGATAAAGCCGTGGCCGACCTGCGCATCACCGGCAGCTTCCCGCTGCACGACACCACCCTGGCGCTGAATGCCCTGCTGCCGACCTTGCCGGTGCAGATCGAGCAGCACACGCCGTGGTGGGTGACCGTGAAGGCTAAGCCTTAGGTTTTTCAGTGCCTGGCCGATCGCCTTCGCAGGCAAGCCAGCTACCACCTTTGGAATTGTGAACACCGTTAAAGGTGGGAGCTGGCTTGCCTGCGATGAGGCCCTCAAAGCCACCTCAAAAAAATATTTTCACCCAGCCCTATCACTTTCTGATTCTCATCCGGCACCTAGGCAATTGAGAAATATTTTCATTCAGGAGCCGCCCCATGTCCCGCACGCTAGACACCTTGTTGCGCCCCAGCCTGTTAGCCATGGCCATTGCCCTCAGCGCCCCGCTGACGAGCACCGCGCTGATCGCCGCCGAACAGGCTAGCAACGTGCGCGCCTACAACCTGCCGGCTGCGCCATTGGCGAGCACCCTGAACCAGATCGCCAGCCAGTCGGGCCTGGCCCTGACGCTGAACCCTTCGCTGGCAGCGGGCAAGACCTCAGCACCGGTCAAAGGCCAATTCGATGCCCAGGCCGCGTTGCGCGAGGCGTTGCGTGGCACCGGGTTGCAATTGGAGCAAAGCAGTGCCGGGACGTTTACGCTGGTGCCTGTCCCGGAAGGTGTCGTGGCGTTGCCAGAGACCAGCATCATTGGCGCAGGCAGCTATGAAAGTGCGTGGGGACCGGTGGATGGCTATGTCGCGACTCGCACCGCGGCAGGCACCAAAACGGATACGCCGATCATTGAGGCACCGCGCTCCATGTCTGTGGTTACCCGTGCTCAGATGGAAGACCGTGGCGTGCAGAACCTGGATGACGCCGTACGCTACATGCCCGGTGTGATCGCAAGCAGTTATGGCAGCGACTCCCGTGCCGACTGGCTGCGGGTACGTGGTTTCGAACCCACTCAGTTCCTGGACGGCCTGCCACTGCCAAAAGGCTCCTATGCCAACCCAAAACAGGAAACCTGGAACCTGGACCGCATTACTCTACTGCGCGGCCCTGCTTCTTCGGTATATGGTCAAACGCCACCGGGCGGGATGCTAGACATGGTCAGCCGCCGCCCACGAGCGGAAAGCAGCAACGCTGTACGCGCCGAAGTCGGCAGCAACAACCGTAAGCAAATCAGCTTCGACAGCACCGGCAAGATCGATGATCAAGGCCAATTTCTGTACCGCGTCGACGGTGTGGTGCGTGATAGCGGCACGCCCATCGACCATATCGAAGACAAGCGCTATAACATCGCGCCGAGCCTGACCTGGAATATCAACGACGACACCCACCTTACCCTGCTCTCGCAATTTACCCGCGACGATACCGGTATCAGTGGCCAGTTCCTGCCGTTGCAAGGCACTAAACTGGGGTCGCCAGCAGGCAAGATTTCGCATCACAAAAACCTTGGCGAGCCGGATCAGGACTACTACGACCGCACCTACTACGCCCTCGGTTATGCCTTCGACCATCGTTTCAACGATACCTGGCAGTTCAAGCAAAACCTGCGTTACACCAAAAGCGAACTAGCCTTCAACACTACCTACTCCAGCTACGGCGACACTGCCGTAGGTGCAGATGGCATGCTGAAACGTATCTACGACAAAGTGGATGAAGACATCGCCCAACTGGCCGTAGACAACAACTTCCAAGCCGATTTCCAAACCGGGGCCCTAAGCCACACACTGCTGCTGGGCCTGGACCACCAGCGCTCCAACACCGACTACCACTGGGTCGAAGGTAGTGCGGCGAGCATTAATCCGAACCGCCCGATCTATAACCAGCCACGCCCGGCTGGCGCTCCGTTCACGTTCTACGATTACAACCAGAAAACCGTGCAGACAGGGCTCTACGTACAGGACCAGATCGCTTTGGAAAAATGGCGCCTGACCTTGGGCGGCCGTGAAGACTGGATTCACACCGGCACCACTTTCTTCAACCTGAATGACGCCACCAACACGCAACGCGACAAGGCCTTCAGTGGCAACGCAGGTCTGAGCTATGTGTTCGACTCAGGCATCACGCCCTATATCTCCTATACCGAGTCGTTCCAGCCCACTGCTGGCGCCAGTGCGAGCGCTACGGAATCGTTCAAGCCGACCCAGGGCAAACAGACTGAAGTGGGTGTGAAGTACCAGCCAGTAGGCAGCAAAACCCTGCTGACCGCAGCCGTGTTTGACCTGCGCCAGCAAAACGTTTCGGTGACACAAAACAACATCACCAGCCAGATCGGCGAAATCAGCGTGCGTGGCCTGGAGCTGGAGGCCACATCTGAAGTAACCGACAACCTGAAACTGGTGGGCTCGTACACGTACACCGACACCGAAATCCTCAAGGGGGACGACAAGGGCAACCGCATGAAGTTGGTGCCACGTAATCAGGCGTCGCTGTGGTCTGATTACACTTGGCATTCGGGTGTATTGGATGGTTTCGGCGTTGGTGCTGGCGTGCGCTATGTGGGCGACACCTACGGCAACACTGCGAACACAGCCAACGGCCACGTAGGTTCGTACACCGTGTATGACGCTGCAGTGCATTACGACTTGAGCCGCCTTAACCCAGTACTTGCTGGTGTCTCGGTGGATGTCACCGCCAAGAACATCTTCAACAAGGACTACTTGTCGACCTGCGACGGCGCTTGGTGCTACTACGGTGATGAACGCAATGTCGTGGCGGCTGTGAACTACAAGTGGTAAACCACTGACACGGTCACCCAAGGGTCACGGCAACGCCGTGGCCCTTTTGCATTTGGATGAACCATGAAAAGCAAAACCATCCGCCGCTGGTCCTTCATCCACACCTGGACCAGCCTGATCTGCACGGTATTTCTGCTGCTGCTCGCCCTCACCGGCCTGCCGTTGGTGTTTCACCACGAGATCGACCACCTGCTGGGCAACGAGCCGGAACTGGCACAGATGCCCGCCGACACGCCGCAGCTGAACCTTGAGCAGTTGGTGGCCAAAGCCCAGGCTCATCGCCCCGGCGAGGCCATGCAGTACCTGGCGTGGGACGAAGACGACAAAAACGGTGTGATCGCGATCATGGCTGCCACGGCCGGCACCGAGCCCAACTCGTCCCACACCTTCATGCTGGATGCGCGCACCGGTGAGGCCGTGGAAACCCCGGCGGCCAATGGCGGGTTGACCCTGTTCCTGTTGCGCTTGCACGTGGATATGTTCGCCGGGCTGCCAGGTAAGTTGCTGCTGGCGTTCATGGGCATTCTGTTTGTGGTGGCAATTGTCTCGGGTACGGTGCTGTACCTGCCGTTTATGCGCCGGTTGAAGTTCGCCACCGTGCGTAAAGACAAATCCACCCGTCTGCGCTGGCTCGACCTGCACAACCTGATCGGCGTGGTCACGCTGACCTGGGCGCTGGTGGTGGGTGTCACCGGCGTGATCAGCGCCTGCGCCGATTTGATCATCGCCGCCTGGCGCCAGGACAGCCTCAGCGCCATGATCGAGCCGTACAAAAACGCGCCGCCGCTGACCCAACGCGCACCGGCCACCGAACTGCTGAGCATCGCCGCCAAGGCCGCGCCCGGCATGGAGCCGGACTTTATCGCCTTCCCCGGTACGCGCTTTTCCAGCGAACACCACTACGCGGTGTTCATGAAGGGCAGCACGCATCTGACCTCACACCTGCTCACGCCGGTGCTGATCGACGCCAGCACCCTGGCCGTCACCGCCATCGCCGAACGGCCGTGGTACATGGACGCCATGGGCATGTCCCAGCCGCTGCACTTTGGCGACTATGGCGGCATGCCGATGAAGATCCTCTGGGCGGTGCTGGATGTACTGACCATCATCGTGTTGGGCAGCGGTGTTTACCTGTGGATTGTGCGGCGTAAGGCGGCCAAGTCATGAAGCCGCGCCAATCGAGTTTCTGGAAGGTATTCGGCATTCCGCTGGGGATTGGCCTGCTCAGCGCTGCCGGGTTGTTTGCGGCGCTGTTGGGTGACGGGCTGTGGGATTCGTTGAGTTGGGTGGGGTTGGGTATTCCTGCTGCCATTGGGGCTTGGGCCTTGCTTAAGCGGCGTGGCTGAAGGCCTCATCGCAGGCAAGCCAGCTCCCACAGGTTGATGTGTGTACGCAGTCAAGTGTGGGAGCTGGCTTGTCGAGTCGTCGCACCGCTGCGATAGGGCCTTCAAAAACAACCACAATCCTACTAGGCTAGCCCTGCCATTTCCGAGGAATGCCCATGTCCGCGCCCAGCATGACCTTGTTTCACAACCCCGCGTCACCCTTTGTTCGCAAAGTCCGCGTGCTGCTGATCGAGACCGGCCAGCAGCACCGCGTGGCCTTGCATGGCTGCATGCCGACGCCGGTCAACCCCGACGCACAGGTGGTGCAGGACAACCCCGTGGGCAAGATCCCGGCCCTGCGCCTGGCCGATGGTTCGGTGCTGCACGACAGCCGGGTGATCCTCGATTACTTCGACCACCAGCACGTCGGCAACCCGCTGATCCCGCGTGACGGCTCGGCCCGCTGGCGCCGCCTCACCCTCGCCTCGATGGCCGATGGCATCATGGATGCCGCCGTGCTGGTGCGTTACGAGACCGCCATGCGCCCGGCAGAAAAACACTGGGACCAATGGCTGGAGGAGCAGCGCAACAAGATCCACCGCACCCTCGCCGAGCTGGAAAGCGATGCGATTGCCGAACTGGCCAGCCACTTCGACATCGCCGCCATCAGCGTGGCCTGCGCCCTGGGTTACCTGGACTTTCGCCACCCCGACCTGCAATGGCGCGCCAGCAACCCCAAGCTTGCCGACTGGTATGCCGAGGTCAGCCAACGGGCTTCCATGCTGGAGACTCAGCCACCGCTCTAACGGGGTGAACCACGCTCCCTTGTGGCGAGCGGGCTTGCCCCGCGTTGGGCCGCGAAGCGGCCCCAGTCAAGCAAAACGCGGTGTACCAGAAACGCCCCTGTGGCAGGTTATGGGGCTGCTGCGCAGCCCAGCGCGGGGCAAGCCCGCTTGCCACACACAGCCCATTTGCCGCATAAAATAACGCATTGATTTTTCCGACCAATTGCGCGCACACCTGCTGATCTTCACGCAACCCAATCATTGCGCCACCTCCCGACCTTTGCGCTTGCCCACGCCATACCAATCCAGTTTGCGCGTCAGCACCATCACCGTACCCAGCAGCCCGAACAGCAGCAGCGAGCCCATCAGCAGCGCGTAATCTTCAGCGCTCAGCAGCCCGTACAACAAGCCATACAACGCCGCCAACCCCACCGAAAAGCCCAGGCCATGCACAACACTGCGCAGCACATGGCACACATAAAAGCCGATCAACAATACACAGGCACTCGCCGAGATCAGGTAGGCCAACGCAAAGCCCAGGTGTTCGGACAACGACAACAGCAGCAGGTAAAAGAACGCCAACGCGAAGCCCACCAACGCGTACTGAATCGGGTGTACCGCGAGGTTCTTCAGTACTTCGAAGAGGAAGAAACCGGCAAACGTCAGGGCGATAAACAGCAGCGCGTATTTGATCGCGCGGTCGCTCTTGAGGTACTGGTCAACCGGGTCGATGAAGTTCACGCCAAAGCTACGGTTGCTGAAGTCTTCACAGCCCTGGCGATCCAGGCAGGTTTGCAAGGCTTGTTCGAGGTTGGTGGAGAAAAACGAAGTCTGCCAATTGGCGCTGAAGCCCTTGTCAGTGACCTCTCGCTGCGCCGGCAGGAAGTTGCCGATAAAACTGGGGTGCGGCCAGTTGGACGCGAGTGACACCTGGCTGGTCTTGCCCACCGGCACCACTTGCAACTGTTCGGTGCCTTGCAGGCGCAGGTCAAAAGCGAAGTCCACCACGCCCGGTTGTTTGCTGTCCTGCTCGGGCAGCGTCACATGCACGCCCTCGCCCAACCAGTCCACTTGCGAGCCTGGCGAGAACGCCAGCCGTTGGCTGCCCAGCTCAAGCTTCAGGGCGTTTTCGATGCCACGAATATCGCTGATACCCACCGCCAGAAACGCAGGCTCAAAACGGTAATCGGCAAAGTTTTCTGTAATGCCCAACTGCGCTGGCAACTCGAAACGCCCACTGATGCGGTTGTCTGCATGGAACAGTCGCGCCTGGTAGATGCCACGCGATCGCAGTTCGGTTTGCACCTTGCCGTCGAGTTCAAAGCGGTCCGGCAAAAAATACAGACGGCCGCGCTCTTCACGGGTTTCCTCGTAGCGTTTGTTGAGCTTTTCATTGAGTTTCCACTCGCGCACGGTCTTGCGATAGGGCACTACCATGACCGGGCCGGTAATGCGCTGGCTGTAGCTGGAGCTGCGGGCGATGTCCATCAATACGCCGTCTCGCAGTTGCTGGCGGTCGCTGATGATGCCGTTGATCATCAGCAGCGGAATCAGCAACAGCAGCATCAGCAGCGCAATGGCGCCAAGTTTGAACAGCAGGCTTCGGTTCATGGGGCTCTCCCTGTTTGGATGGGCAGAGCGTGAACCGCGCCTGTGGGAGATTTATGTGGGCACTGTGGAGACTGTGTGGAGATGCAGCACCACCTGCACGCCGCCTTGCACATTGCCGATCTGCAATGCGCCGCCGTGCAGCTTCATCACTTCTTCGACAAAATTGAGGCCCAGGCCGGTGCTTTTGCGCCCACTGACCGGGCGCGGCAACGAGTAGAAACGCTCGCTCAAGCGCGGCAAAGCGTAGTCGGGAATCGGCGCAGCCTGATTGAACAGGCTGACCTGGACGTCGTTATGCTGCGCCTGTGCGCTGAATCGCAAGGTGCCGCCGGGCGGTGTGAAGTCCAAGGCGTTATCGAGCAGGTTGCCCAGCGCCTGGCGCAACAGGAAAGGCTCACCGAACACCTTCACGTCCGCCGCTATCGTCTGTTCGACCTGCAGGCCGGCGCCTTCGATTCGTGCACATTGAGCCTTGAGTACCTCGTCGACCAGGGCCGCCAACGGCATGCGGGTCTGTTCTTCCAAACCCTGGCGCTGCTCCACCTGGGCAAGGTTGAGCAGCCGCTCGATCAACTGCTGCAAGCGCGCACTTTCGCTGTCGATATTGCCGATAAAACGCTGCTGCTGCTCGCGGCTCATATCGCCCTGCAACAATTCCGCCGCGCCGCGAATGGCGGCCAGCGGGCTTTTCAATTCGTGGGTCAGGGTGTGCACGTAATGCTCGACGTAGGCTTTGCCTTCCAGCTGCGTGCGCATGTGCTCCACAGCGGTGGACAGCTGTTTGAGTTCGCCGCCACGGTAATGTGGCAACTCGGCCCGTCGACCTTCGCTCACCGCCTGCGCATAGGCCGTGAGCCGATGCAGCGCCACACTCAGCCACCACGACAGCAATGCGCCCAACAGCAGGCCCAAAACCACCAACCCGGCGCCGTACCAGAGCAAGCGGTTCTCGGTGCGATCCACATAAGGCTGCAACGAGCTGTTGGGCTTGGCCACCGTTACCACGCCGATGATTTGCCCTTTGTCGCGGATCGGCGCGCCCACGTGCATCACCGACGAAGTGGGATCGTCCAGCTCGCTGCGGGTGGACCGGGCGCCGTACTCACCCCGCAAGGTGAGGTACACGTCGTTCCACCGTGAATAGTCCTGCCCCACCGCTTCGCCCGTGGAATCGAGCAGCACGATGCCGTTGGCGTCGGTCACGTAGATGCGGTGGTTAACCTGGTTTTTCGGCAGGCCCCAGATGGTCGCGCCGGGCTGGCGATTGCCGTAGGCCTTGAGCAACTCAGGCCAGTGGCTTTGGCCGAGGGTATGATTTTTTACGTCATCGCGCAGGATCTCAGCCAGCAGGTTCGCCGTGTCCACCAAAGTTTCTTCGGTGGACTGGCGCACGCCGGGGCGGATTTCCTTCATCACCGTGTTGAGCACAAAGTAACCGGTGAGGCCGATAAACAGCGCATACACCAGGAAGATCCGCAGCCCCAGGCGCATCAGCTGTGGCTCGGGCTGTAGCTGTAGCCGAGGCCACGATGGGTCTGGATCGGCTCGGCATCCGCCGCAATGCCCCGCAGTTTGCTGCGCAGGCTTTTGATATGGCTGTCGATATTGCGCTCGTAGCCGGCATCGGCCGGCACGCCCACCGCGTCGAGCAATTGCTCGCGGCTGAACACCCGCTCGGGCTGCTCCAGCAAGCTTTGCAGCAGGCGGAATTCATGCCGCGTAAGGCTCAAAGCCTGGCCGCGATAACTGATCTGCATGCGCTCCAGGTCGACCTGAAACACGGCCGGCGCGGCACCTGGGCTGACGCGTTTGAGAATCGCCCGAACCCGCGCCGCCACTTCCCGTGGGCTGAACGGCTTGACCACATAATCGTCGGCGCCGATCTCCAGGCCCACCACCCGGTCAATCTCGCCGTCGCGCGCACTGAGGAACATCACCGGCACTTCACTGAAGCGGCGAAGTTGCTTGCACGTCTCAAAGCCGGTGATGTCCGGCAGGCCGATGTCGAGGATGATCAGGTCGGCAGGCGTCTGGCGTTGATGCGCCAGCGCCTCCTGGCCAAGGCTCAGCCAGGTAGTGGTGAACCCCTCGCCTTGCAGGGCAAAGATCAGCGTGTCGGCTATCGCCGCTTCGTCTTCGACAATCAGGATGTGCGGCATAGGCTCGATCAGCAGTCCGGTTTGTCGGCAGTGTAACGACGGGCCGGGTTAACCGCCGCGCCGAACTCACGCAGGGCCTTGGCGCCGATCAGCAACGGGTAGTTGAAACTGCTGCGGTCAGTGAGGTTGACCTCGACGGTGCGCTTGACGTTGCCCAGGCACATTTCCAGGTCGATCACCGGGCGCTTGGCCACGGTGGCTTCGTCCTTGTCCTCGTCTTCATCGGCGCGGCTTTTGATTTTGCTGATGCGCGAGACTTTGTGTTCGTAGACCTTGTCGCTGGCGTCCTTGCCGCCGAGGCGGAAGCGCACCCAGTCGTCGCCATCGCGCTGGAAGGTTTCGATATCGCGGGCCGACAGCGAAGCGGTCAGCGCGCCGGTGTCCATCTTGGCCTTGAAGGTTTGGCCGATCTCCGGCAGTTGGATGTATTCGTAGCGACCGTAGAGGGTCGGTTCGGCGGCCATGACAGGCACGGCAGCCAGGGCGAGTAAGGCAAGGAGCAGTTTCACGAAGTGATTTCCTTGGAAAGAAGTAGGCGGATTCTAGACCGCAAAAGCGTTGTTTAGTTAGATCGTTCCCACGCTCTGCGTGGGAATGCAGCTCTGGACGCTCCGCGTCAGCTCACATTCGTGCAGCAATTTGCGATTTGGCCTCTAGACTCAGCTTGCTTATCATGGCCCGTCCACCCGACTCCAAGAGTTACTTATGCGCCGCCTGCTCACCGGCTGTTTTGTCACACTGCTGTTATTGCTCAACACCCTGGTGCTGTTCGGCCCGTTGATGGTGTTTGCCCTGCTCAAGCTGGTAGCGCCCGGCCGCTTTCGCGACTACGCCTCTTGGGCCGTGATGTGGATCGCCGAGACCTGGGCCGAGATCGACAAACTGATTTTCGCGCTGTGCATCCCCACCCAATGGGACATTCGTGGCGGCGACGAACTGCGCGGCGATACGTCTTACCTGGTGATCAGCAATCACCAATCCTGGGTCGACATTCCCGCGCTGATCCAGGCGCTCAACCGGCGTACGCCGTTCTTCAAATTCTTCCTGAAAAAAGAGCTGATCTGGGTGCCCTTCCTCGGCCTGGCCTGGTGGGCGCTGGATTACCCGTTCATGAAGCGCTACACCAAGGCCTTTCTGGCCAAACACCCGGAACTGGCGGGCCAGGATTTGAAGATCACCAAGCAGGCGTGCGAGCTGTTCAAGCGCCAACCGGTGACGGTGGTCAATTATCTGGAGGGCACACGGTTCAGCGAGGCCAAGCGCAAGCAGCAGGATTCGCCATTTGCCCGCTTACTCAAGCCCAAGGCGGGTGGCGTGGCGTTTGTGCTGGCGGCCATGGGTGAGCAATTGGACGCGGTCCTCGACGTGACGGTGGTCTACCCGCAGCAGAAGATCCCGGGGTTCTGGGACTTGATCTGCGGCACAGTGCCCAAGGTGATCATTGATATCCGCACCCGTGAGCTGGACCCGGCGTTGTGGCAAGGGGATTACGAGAATGACCCGGCGTTTCGCCAGACCGTCCAGAACTGGGTGAACCAGCTCTGGATGGAGAAGGATGCGCGCATCGCACAACTGCGCGCAGAGTCGCTTTAGCTGCCAGTACCCCAGGCCGAGGCCAGCTTGCCCAGTACCGATTCGCTGGCGCCCTGGCCGCCCAGGTACTTGAGGATCACCGGGGCAAATTGGCTGACCATGCCGCTGTCCATGCCCAACGCGCTGAAGGCGGTGTTCAGGTCGTTGGTGCTCTTCACGTTACCCAACAACCCGTCCAGGCCGCTGGTCTTGCTGCCGCCGCTCTGGCCGAGCATCCCGCTCAACGCGCCGAGGCTGCCCAGGGAGTTGCTGCCCGAGAGTTGATCCAGGCCCGGCACACTCTTGCCCAGTTGCGAGTAGTCGGTACCGCTCAGTTTGTTCTTGGCCAGGCCCAGCATGGCGCCGGTACCGCCCACGGCTTGTTCGGGGGTGATGTTCAGTTGCGAGGTCAAGGCGCTCAGCAGGCCGGCGGTCTCAGAGCTAGGCGCCGCAGCCGCCGCCTTGTTGTTGCTGCCCTGGGCACCGGAGACGGCATTGGCCACGTCACCGAGGCTGAAACCTGCGGCAAACACCGGGCTGGCGGCCACGGTCAACAGGCAGGACAGGGCAAAACCGCGTGAAATCTTCATCAAGACAACCTCTGAATGTAGGAGCTAAAAGCAGGCGTTTGACTGACAGTCCCGAAGGAATGTTCCCACCTGCAGATTAGTTCAGAAAAATCTGCATCCAAATGTTCCCCGCGCGCGTATATCCCACAAGCGCCGCCCGGAGTCGGATGGAATGAATGCTCAAGCTGGACTACCCTCTGCCTACCGTGCGCAGTCCCGTCGCCCTCGAACGAGAGCCTGGAGAAGCCCTATTTCCATTCATGATGCTGACCCGTTGCAGCCCTTGCTGGCCCAATGTGCCCTGGGCAACCGACAGGCGTTCGAGACCCTTTACCGCAGTGTTTCGCCACGGCTGCACGGTGTCGCGTTTCGTTTCATGGGGCGCGCAGACCTGGCCGAAGAAGTGCTGCAGGAGGCCTTTGTGCGTATCTGGTACAACGCTTCGCGCTACGAGGCCCATTTGGCCGCGCCGATGACCTGGATGGTCAACATCACCCGCAACCTGGCCATCGACCAATTGCGCAAACACCGCGAACAGCCATTAGCTGAGGGCCAGCAAGACGCCATGCTCGACGACAGCCCCAGCGCCTACGAACAGCTCGACAGTGAGCGCGAAGCCCGCGCCCTCAACCGCTGCCTCGACACCCTCGACGGCATGCAACGCCAATCGATTACCGTGGCTTACTTCCAGGGCCTGTCGTGCTCGGAACTGGCCGACCACTTGGCGGCGCCCCTGGGCTCGGTCAAATCCTGGATTCGCCGCGGCATGGAGCGCCTGCGCAGGTGCCTTGAATCATGAACTACCAAACCACCACCCTGCGCCGCGCCCTCGCTGCCGATTACGCCATCGGGCTGATGCCCGCCACTGCCCGTCGGCGCTTTGAAAACCTGCTGCTGGACGATGCCGCGCTGCGCGTCGAACTCGGCCATTGGCAGGATGCCCTCGCCAGCCTGACTGGCGCCGTGCCCGAGCGGCCGGTGCCGGATCATGTGTGGGCAGGCATCAAGGCACGCATTGAGCCGCAAGTGCTGCACGTGCCGGCGAAGAAACCGTTCTGGATGAGTTTTCGCCTGCTGGCCGCTGCCTGTGCGGTAGTTGTCGCAGTGCTGGTGGGCGTGCTGTATCAGCGTGATATCGGCGCCGAATACAACGCCACGCTGGTCGCGGCCAACCAGCAACCGGCGTTGCAGGTCCAGGCGTTTGGCGATCATCTGCAAGTGGAGCCGCTGACGTTGGCGGCTGTAGAGCCGACGCGCGCCCTGGAACTGTGGGTCATTGCGGCCGGTGGCAAACCCGTCTCCCTGGGCCTGGTGCCGAGCTCGGGTAAAGGCCGAATCCAGCTGAGCAAGGAACAGCAGGCGCTGTTGACTGCACCCGCGACCCTCGCCGTCAGCCTGGAGCCACAAGGCGGCTCACCCACCGGACAACCCACCGGCCCCGTGCTGTACCAAGGCGCCCTGGCCACTCGCTGACACAACTCAATACCTGTGGGAGCTGGCTTGCCTGCGATGGCGGTGGGTCAGCCAAGGATAAGTTGACTGGCCCGCCGCCATCGCAGGCAAGCCAGCTCCCACATTTGAGCTTCATTGGCCGAGCGACTTGCTCCCGGCGGAGGATGGCGCTTATAGTTCGGCGGTCGTCCATATGGCGACACGGGTTTGGCGACTCGATTGAAATAATGCATGCAAAAGCACCTGCTCCTTTGCTGGTGCTTTTGCACGCGTAAGGCTGCTTTATGGCGGCTGTGCGCGGGAGACCTTCGGGTCTGCCGGCCTTTGCTTTATTTCACCGGTTCGCCAACCTGCGTACAGCTGCCACCCATTCGTTTGGCGACGTGTGAGTGGTAGCCTCACTCTCTGAAATAAAGGTTAAAACATGAACCGATACATGCCGCTCACCGGCCACGACGCCACCACGCCCTCCCTGCTCATCGACACCCAAGTCCCGCTCGACGTGCTCCACGACGCCGCCGTCTACCGCATTCGCGCCGTCACCCAAGTCATGGAAAACCTGGCGTTTCGCGAAGGCCTGAACACCGACAACCTCGTGCTCCAGGACTTCGCCCTGCTCTGCGCCATTCCGTTGCGTGATGGCTGTGATTTGCTGGATGTGATCAGCCGACGCCTACAGGCCTAAACACCAGACGCAAAAAGGGCGACCCACAGGTCGCCCTTTTATTTGCCCCAAGCCTTACGCTGCGCTAAACATCTTATGCGGATCAATCACAAACTTCTTCGGCACACCCGCATCAAACTCGCCATACCCACGTGGCGCGTCATCCAGGCTGATCACCTGCACACCGACGATTTCCGCAATGTTGATGCGATCCCACATGATCGCCTGCATCAGTGCGCGGTTGTACTTCATCACCGGCGTTTGCCCGGTGTGGAAGCTGTGGGATTTGGCCCAGCCCAAACCAAAGCGAATGCTCAGGCTGCCCATTTTCGCGGCAGCATCAACAGCACCTGGGTCTTCGGTAACGTACAGCCCAGGGATACCGATTTTGCCCGCCACACGCACCACGCCCATCAGCGAGTTGAGCACGGTGGCCGGTGCTTCGGCCTTGGCGCCTTCATGGCCGTGGCCACGGGCTTCGAAGCCTACGGCGTCTACCGCGCAGTCCACTTCCGGCTCGCCCAGCAAGGCGGCGATTTGTTCGTGCAGTGGGGTGTCTTTGGACAGGTCGGCAATTTCAAAACCCTGGGCCTTGGCGTGGGCCAGGCGGATCGGGTTGACGTCGCCGATGATCACTACCGCTGCGCCGAGCAGGCGGGCGGAGGCGGCAGCGGCCAGGCCAACAGGGCCGGCGCCTGCGATGTAGACGGTGCTGCCTGGGCCAACGCCGGCAGTGACGGCGCCGTGGTAGCCGGTCGGCAGGATGTCGGAGAGGCAGGTCAGGTCACGGATTTTCTCCATGGCCTTGTCGCGGTCCGGCAGTTTCAGCAGGTTGAAGTCGGCATACGGCACCAGCACGTATTCGGCCTGGCCGCCGGTCCAGTCGCCCATGTCGACATAGCCGTAGGCGCCACCGGCACGGGCCGGGTTGACGGTGAGGCACACGCCGGTGTGTTGTTCTTTGCACGAGCGGCAGCGGCCGCACGCCACGTTGAATGGCACCGACACCAGGTCACCGATCTTCAGGTTCTCGACGTCGCTGCCCTTCTCGATCACTTCGCCGGTGATTTCATGCCCCAGTACCAGGCCGGTCTGGGCAGTGGTGCGGCCGCGCACCATGTGTTGGTCGGAGCCGCAGATGTTGGTGGAGACCACGCGCAGGATGACGCCGTGCTCAATCTTCCTGCCACGGGGGTCCTGCATTTTGGGATAGTCGATTTTCTGTACTTCGACCTTGCCGTTGCCGAGATACACGACACCACGATTACCAGACATGCTTTCACCTCGCTGTTGTTTTTATGGAACCGCGTCGCCCAGGCAGGCGGCGCGTTTAAGTGCTCGGGTACAGATGCTGTTTCCTTGTGTTGTTGCTGATGGCCTCATCGCAGGCAAGCCAGCTCCCACATTCAAAGGTATTCACACATCAAATGTGGGAGCGGGCTTGCCCGCGATAGCAATCTAAAGAACGACAGTTCGATTGGCGTTCAAAAACACCCGCCGCTCAATGTGATACCCCACTGCACGCGCCAACGTCAGCCCTTCAATATCACGCCCCTTGGCAATCAAGTCCTCGGGATAGTGGCTGTGATCCACCACCTCCACGCCCTGGGCGATGATCGGGCCTTCATCCAGATCGTTGTTGATGTAATGCGCCGTGGCGCCCACCAGTTTCACGCCCTTGTTGTAGGCCTGGTGATACGGCTTGGCGCCTTTGAAACCGGGCAGCAACGAGTGGTGAATGTTGATGGCCTTGCCATCGAGCTTGCGGCACAGCTCCGGCGACAGCACTTGCATATAGCGCGCAAGAATCACCAGTTCGGCGCCGGTCTCTTCAATCACTTGCCACACCTGACGCTCCTGGGACGGTTTGTCGTTGGGGTCGAGGGGGAAATGGTAGTAGGGAATCTGGTGCCAGTCGGCCAAAGGTTTTAAATCAGGGTGGTTGGACACCACCGCGACCACGTCCATCGACAGCTGGCCGATGCGTTGGCGGTAGAGCAAATCGTTCAGGCAGTGATCGGCCTTGGACACCATGATCACCACTTTTGGCCGGTAGTTCGGCGCCGTCAGCTCGAAGATCATGCCAAAGGCTTCACCGCGCGTGGCCAAGCCATCGCGGAAGGCTTGCTCGTCAAAACCCTCAGGTTGACGAAATTCCACGCGGATAAAAAACCGGCCCGAGAGACGGTCATCGAACGAATGGTGCTCGGTGACGTAGCAGCCCTGCTCAAACAGGTAGCGGGTGACCGCGTCCACCGTGCCGAGCACGCTGGGGCAGTCGGCGGTCAAAATCCATGTGTCGGGTGCGCGGCTCATTGTGCGTGACTCCTTGATCGTTCCCACGCTCTGCGTGGGAATGCCGCCATGGACGCTCTGCGTCCCCTCTTGGGACGCGGAGCGTCCCGGGATGCATTCCCACGCAGAGCGTGGGAACGATCGTTATGCAACGACATTCAGGCCAAATTCGGCGGACGCATCCTGCAGCCACAGCCACCAGTAATCCGAGAAGCTGCGACGAATCAGCAGCTCCCAGGTGTCTTCAGCCGTGTGGCGGATCACCAGCTGCGACTTGGCGAACACCGTGCCCACCGCCTTGCCCACCGGGAAGTTATTAGGGTGCACGTCGTAGCTGGTGGACTTCATCAGCACGTCGCGCACGTTCGGGCCGCTGAGTTCGAGGATCTGCTGGCCGCCGCTGACGTTGACGATCTGGATATGCAGCTCACCAAGGGCAGCGCGCAGGTTTTGTTCGGCGGCAAACTCTTCACCGCTTGGCACGATCAACAGCCACTCATCCGGGCCGAGCCATTGCAGGCTGGTTTCGCCTTTGACGATCACTTGCAAGGCGCCAGGCAGTTCGATGCCGAGGGCTTTGTGCACACCGGCGGCGAACGCGGCGTCATGGCCATCGCCACGAATCGTCAGGTGGCCGAGGAGTTTCTTTTCACGCACGGTCACGCCGGCGTTCTTGCGGCCCTTGCCGACCAGGCTGGCGAGGTCGGCATGGTGCAGCGACGACTCGGCCTTGGCGCCGGTGGTGGGGCGTTGTTGGTAAACATTGGCTGCTGTCATAAAGCACCTGTTCTGAATTCTGTGGTGACTGCTCTGGCCTCATCGCGGGCAAGCCCGGCTCCCACAGGGGAACGCATTCCAAATGTGGGAGCTGGCTTGCCTGCGATGCAGGCGACTCGGTCTATCAGATGTTCTGCCGCTCGCCTTTCGGGTCGAAGAACACCGAGGACACAATCTCTGCCTCGATCACGCTGCCATCCGCCTGCGGTGAGAACACTCGCTCACCCATACGCTTCAAGCCGCCCTTGACCACCGCCATCGCAAACGAATAACCCAGCGAGTTATGCGCGTAGCTTGAGGTCACGTGGCCGACCATCTTCATCGGGATCGACTGTTTAGGGTCGAACACCAACTGCGCGCCTTCCGGCAGCCATACATTCGGGTCAATCGGCTTCAAGCCCACCAACTGCTTACGTTCTTCACGCACGCAGTCTTCACGGTTCATCCCACGCCAGCCGATCCACGAGAACGGTTTGGTACGGCCTACGCACCAGCCCATGTTCAGGTCGTCCGGGGTCATCGAGCCGTCGGTGTCTTGCCCGACGATGATGAAACCCTTCTCGGCGCGCAGTACGTGCATGGTCTCGGTGCCATACGGGGTCAGGTTGTACTTCTTGCCTGCAGCGACGATCTGTTCGAGCACGCCCATGGCGTAGTCGGCCTGCACGTTGACTTCGTACGACAGCTCGCCGGTAAACGAGATACGGAACACCCGCGCCGGTACGCCGCCAACCAGGCCTTCCTTCCAGGTCATGAACGGGAAACCGTCCTTATCCAGGTCGATGTCGGTGACTTCGGCCAGCAGTTTGCGGCTGTTGGGGCCGGACAAGGTCATGGTCGCCCAGTGGTCGGTGACCGAGGTGAAGTACACCTTGAGGTCTGGCCACTCGGTCTGCTGGTAGATTTCCAGCCACTGCAGCACGCGGGCGGCGCCGCCGGTGGTGGTGGTCATCAGGAAGTGGTTGTCGGCGAGACAGGCGGTGACGCCGTCGTCGAAGACCATACCGTCTTCCTTGCACATCAGGCCGTAGCGGGCCTTGCCCACGTCGAGCTTGGTCCAGGCGTTGCTGTAGATGCGGTTGAGGAACTCGCGGGCATCCGGGCCTTGAATGTCGATTTTGCCGAGGGTGGATGCATCCAGCAGGCCGACGCTGTCGCGTACCGCCAGGCATTCGCGCTTCACGGCGGCGTGCAGGTCTTCACCGTTACGCGGGAAGTACCAAGGGCGTTTCCATTGGCCGACATCTTCAAACTCGGCGCCGTTTTTAACGTGCCAGGCTTGCAGCGCGGTGTAGCGCACCGGCTCGAAAATGTGCCCACAGTGACGGCCCGCCACGGCGCCGAAGGTCACCGGCGTGTAGTTGGGGCGGAACATCGTGGTGCCCATCTGCGGGATGGTCACGTTCAGCGAGCGGGCCGCAATGGCCAGGCCGTTGACGTTGCCGAGCTTGCCCTGATCAGTGCCGAAGCCCAGCGCGGTGTAGCGCTTGACGTGCTCGACCGACTCGAACCCTTCGCGGGTCGCCAGCTCAATCGCAGCGGCGGTGACGTCGTTTTGCAGGTCGACAAATTGCTTCGGCGCCCGTGCGGTCGGCTTGTCATGGGGCACCTGGTAAATGCCCAGGGTTGGCTCTTCCAGACGGCTCAAAGCTTTTGGCAGCGTGCCTTCCACCGGTGCAAACCCGGCTTCGCTGGCTGCGCGCACGCCGCCTTCAAAACCATCGGCCAGGGAATCGCCGAGGCCGTAGACGCCATTGATACCGCCGACGCACACACGTTTTTGCGGGGCTTCGCCTGGCACAAAACCGAGGATGTCTTCACGCCAGGTCGGCTTGCCGCCCAGGTGCGAAGCCAGGTGAACCACTGGGCTGTAGCCGCCGGAGCTGGCCACCAGGTCGCAGTCCAGCCACTCGCCGGGGCTGGTGACTTTGTGTGCTTTGACGTCAATCGCCGCCACGCGTGCAGCGGTCACGTGCTTGCTGCCACGGGCTTCGATCACGGCGCTGCCGGTGAGGATGCGAATACCTTTGGCGCGGGCTTCTTCCACCAGGGCGCCGCGTGGGTTGTGACGCACATCAGCCACGGCGACCACTTGCAGGCCCGCATCAAGCCAGTCCAGCGCGACGCGGTAGGCGTGGTCGTTGTTGGTCGACAGCACCAGTTTTTTGCCCGGTGCCACGCCGTAGCGGCGCACGTAGGTAGAGACTGCACCGGCGAGCATATTGCCCGGCACGTCGTTGTTGCCGTACACCAACGGACGCTCGCACGCACCGGTCGCCAGCACCACACGCTTGGCACGCACACGGTGGATGCGCTGGCGCACCTGGCCAATCGGCGCACGGTCACCGAGGTGGTCGGTGAGGCGTTCGTGAATGGTCAGGAAGTTGTGGTCGTGGTAGCCGTTGACGGTGGCACGCGGCAGCAACACCACGTCCGGCAGGGCTTTGAGTTCCGCGATCACGCTGGCAACCCATTCGGTCGCCGGCTTGCCGTCGAGGCTTTCGCGTGAGTCCAGCAAGGAGCCGCCGAATTCTTCCTGTTCGTCAGCAATAATCACGCGGGCACCGCTGCGCGCAGCGGCCAATGCCGCGGCCAGGCCAGCAGGGCCGGCACCGACAATCAGCACGTCGCAATGACGGTTGAAGTTGTCGTAGGTGTCCGGGTCATTCTCGGTCGGCGAGCGGCCAAGGCCCGCAGCCTTACGAATGTACTTCTCGTAAGTCATCCAGAACGATTGCGGGTACATGAAGGTTTTGTAGTAGAAACCCGGCGGCATCAGCTTGCCGCCGACTTTGCCAAGAATGCCCATCACGTCATTGTTAACGTTCGGCCAGCCGTTGGTGCTGGTGGCGACCAAACCTTGGTACAGCGCCTGTTGCGTGGCGCGCACGTTGGGAATCTGGGTGGCTTCGGTGGCGCCGATCTGCAGCACCGCGTTCGGTTCTTCGGCGCCCGCTGCAAAGATGCCGCGCGGGCGCGAGTACTTGAAGCTGCGGCCGATGATGTCGACGCCGTTGGCCAGCAGGGCTGCGGCCAGGGTGTCGCCCTCAAAGCCCTTGTAGCTCTGGCCGTTGAAGGTAAACGTCAGGGCTTTGTTGCGGTCGATGCGGCCACCGTTGGACAGGCGATTGATCTGGCTCATACCTTCTCTCCAGCAGCCTTGGCGGTGAATTGCGGCTTGGTGCCGATCTTGTAGGTTTCAAGAATTTCGTAGGTCAGGGTGTCGCGGGTGGCGTTGAAGTACTGACGGCAACCGGCGGCATGGATCCACAGCTCGTGATGCAGCCCGCGTGGGTTGTCACGGAAGAACATGTAGTCGCCCCACTCTTCATCGGTGCAGGCGTTCGGGTCCAGCGGGCGCGGGATGTGCGCTTGGCCGGACGCGTGGAATTCCTCTTCGGAGCGCAGTTCGCCACAGTGAGGACAGAAGATATGCAACATAGGGAATTTCTCCTGTTAGTGGGCGACGGCCGCAGCGCCGTGTTCGTCGATCAACGCACCGTTGTGGAAACGGTCGATGGAGAATGGCGCTGCCAATGGGTGCATTTCACCCTTGGCGAGGCTGGCGGCAAACACGTTGCCTGAGCCTGGAGTGGCTTTAAAACCGCCGGTGCCCCAGCCGCAGTTGAAGAACATGTTCGGCACCGGGGTTTTGGAGATGATCGGGCAGGCGTCCGGCGTGGTGTCGACGATGCCGCCCCACTGGCGGTTCATGCGCACCCGCGACAGCACCGGGAACATCTCGACGATGGCCTGGATGGTGTGTTCGATTACCGGGTACGAGCCGCGCTGGCCGTAGCCGTTGTAGCCGTCGATACCGGCGCCGATCACCAGGTCGCCCTTGTCGGACTGGCTGATGTAACCGTGCACGGCGTTGGACATGATCACGCTGTCGATAATCGGCTTGATCGGCTCGGACACCAGCGCTTGCAGCGGGTGGGATTCGATTGGCAGGCGGAAGCCGGCGAGCGAGGCCATGTGCCCGGAGTTACCGGCAGTGACCACACCCACGCGCTTGGCGCCAATAAAACCCTTGTTGGTTTCGACGCCGATGCACACGCCGTTTTCCTTGCGAAAGCCGATCACTTCGGTCTGCTGGATCAGGTCCACGCCGAGTGCGTCAGCGGCGCGCGCGAAGCCCCAGGCCACGGCATCGTGGCGGGCTACGCCGCCGCGCCGTTGCACGGTGGCGCCGAGTACCGGGTAGCGGGTGTTTTTTGAGCAGTCGAGGTACGGGATCTCGTCGGCCACTTGTTTGGCGTTGAGCAACTCGCCGTCCACGCCGTTGAGGCGGTTGGCGCTCACGCGACGCTCGGAGTCCCGGATGTCTTGCAGGGTGTGGCACAGGTTGTAGACGCCACGCTGGGAGAACATCACGTTGTAGTTCAGGTCCTGGGACAGGCCTTCCCACAGTTTCATCGCGTGTTCGTACAGGTGCGCCGACTCGTCCCACAGGTAGTTGGAACGCACGATGGTGGTGTTGCGAGCGGTGTTACCGCCGCCCAGCCAGCCTTTCTCGACCACGGCCACGTTGGTGATGCCGTGCTCTTTGGCCAAATAGTAAGCCGTCGCCAGACCATGCCCGCCGCCGCCGACGATAACCACGTCGTAGACCTTTTTCGGTGTGGGCGTGCGCCACATCTTCTGCCAGTTTTCGTGGTGGCTGAGTGAGTGCTTGAAGAGGCCGAAGCCCGAGTAGCGTTGCATAGTCATTACTCCAAAACCGCGCTCAGCGATAAACCGGGAAATCAGCGCACAGGGCAGACACGTGCTTGGCCACGTTGGCCTCGACATCGGCGTCGCCGAGGTTGTCGAGGATGTCGCAGATCCAGCCGGCCAGCTCGATGCATTGCGGCACCTTGAAACCCCGCGTGGTCACCGCCGGGGTGCCGATGCGCAGGCCCGAGGTCACGAACGGCGACTGCGGGTCATTCGGCACGGCGTTCTTGTTGACGGTGATGTGGGCGCGGCCGAGGGCAGCGTCCGCGTCTTTGCCGGTAAGGCCCTGGCGGATCAGGCTGACCAGGAACAGGTGGTTATCGGTACCGCCGGACACCACGTCGTAGCCGCGCTTGATAAACACGTCTGCCATGGCCTGGGCGTTGTCGATCACCTGTTGTTGGTAAGCCTTGAAACCGGGCTCCAGCGCTTCCTTGAAGCACACGGCCTTGCCGGCGATAACGTGCATCAGCGGGCCGCCCTGGGCGCCGGGGAACACAGCAGCGTTGAGTTTCTTCTCGATGGCTTCGTTGGCCTTGGCCAGGATCAAACCGCCACGTGGGCCGCGCAGGGTTTTGTGGGTGGTGGTGGTGACCACATCGGCGTAAGGCAGCGGGTTCGGGTACAGGCCCGCGGCAACCAGGCCGGCGACGTGGGCCATGTCGACGAACAGCAGTGCGCCAACCTTGTCGGCGATCTGACGGAAGCGCGGAAAATCGAGGGTCTTGGAGTAAGCGGAGAAACCGGCCACGATCATTTTCGGCTGGCATTCGACGGCCAGGCGCTCAACTTCGTCGTAGTCGATCAGGCCGGTGTCGGTGTTGATGCCGTACTGCACGGCGTTGTAGAGCTTGCCCGAGGACGACACTTTGGCGCCGTGGGTCAAGTGGCCGCCGTGGGCCAGGCTCATGCCCAGGATGGTGTCACCGGCATTGATCAGCGCCAGGTACACCGCGCTGTTGGCGGACGAACCGGAGTGTGGCTGCACGTTGGCGTAATCAGCGCCGAACAGTTGTTTGGCGCGCTCGATGGCCAGGGCTTCAACCTTGTCCACATGCTCGCAGCCGCCGTAGTAGCGCTTGCCTGGGTAGCCTTCGGCGTATTTGTTGGTCAGGCCGCTGCCCTGGGCTTCCATGACGCGTTTGCTGGTGTAGTTCTCTGACGCGATCAGCTCGATATGGTCTTCCTGACGCTGCTCCTCGGCATTCATCGCCGCCAGCAATGCGTCGTCATACCCTTGGATCTGGTCTTTTTTGCTGAACATCGCGTCTCTCCCAGCCTTTCGTATTGTTGAGGCCCTCGCAGGGCCCTTTGATGCGATGGTAGGGCTGGCGCAGCGAGGTCAAATGCCTACGCACGCCACGCAAAGGTGCGTTTACGACATGGCTTCGCGGGTGGGCGATAAAACACGCAGATGGCTCGGGCCGCCTGAAGATTTAGAAACAGAAACCTGACACTTTAAGCCTCACACGCCTGAAAACTTGGCTACGCTTGCCACTCAAACAGCGCCAGCTCATGTATTCGACGCTTTCACTGCTCAGTCCAACAGATTGAACGCCCTACACCGTTGAGGAACGCGGGCATGGCGCTCGACTCTTCGCCCAACCTGGCCACGCCGCTGACGCAAAGCGTTACACCTGCACGGTGCGCGTGGTGCCTTCCCCGATGCGAGCGCAGGGATATTCGCGCCAGGCTGGGATGTTGGCCTTGTGACGACTGACCCCGAATTGGGCAGCGTGGCGCACCTGGCAGCGTACAGGCTGGGCAGCCCATTCCCCGAGGATGCCAAGCTCTGCGCAGCGTTGAGTTCATTCTGGCCTGCAGTTGCATCAGACTCAGCACAAGCCTATCCACCAAACGTCGGGGCGGGTCCGACCGTAAAACCAATGCTGGATCAGGAGATCGGCAAAAGTGCCGGTTTCCCGTGGGATGGCGTACCCGCTCCGAAAAAATACGTCGCCAATTACGCGCCCCATAGAGCGTACGAAACTTACTTCTATACCGACTACACAGAGAACGCGCTGAACGGGAAGTTCTCATTGGCACTCACAGGCAAAGTCGACTCGCAGGAATATCAACGGCGAATCGATGCTTTCCGGCGCGTCAAACTGTCATTGAGCACCACACCTGGAAATTGGTTTATCGACACATTCAGCATGGCAACGCCCGACAGCGCAGGCCGCTATGACGTGATCATAATAGGTGCCGGCCCGGCGGGTTGCTCGGCGGCCATTTGCTGCGCTCAACAGGGCTTGAAAGTGGCACTGATTGAGCGCCTGTCTTTTCCGCGCCACCGCCCGGGTGAAACCCTGCACCCCGGCTTAGAGCCTCTGCTTCAGCAACTGGGTGTGGCTGAAAAAATCCGCGGCGACGCCTTCGTCCGGCCTGCGGGTACTTGGGTGAGGTGGGACACTGAACGACACTTTGTGCCTTTCGGGCAAGACCAAAATGGACCTTGGCGGGGGTTTCAGATTCCCCGAGCAATGCTGGACGGGTTGCTGCTGGATCGAGCAGCCGCGTCAGGTGTCCACGTCCTGCAACCCTGCCAGGCAAAGACCGTGTTGCAGATAAAAGATCGAGTGGTGGGCCTCCAGACCCAGGCCGGGCAACTGTTTTGCAGGCACCTTATTGATGCCAGTGGCGCTCACGGCTGGCTTGCACGCCAATTAAGGCTGACATCGCGTCGCTGCTCGCCCCCGCTGACCGCCGTGTATGGCTATAAGCGAGGAACAGTCCAGGAAAATACGCTCGGCATCTTCGCAGACCCATCGGGCTGGTATTGGACGGCTCACATCGGCCAGCAGCTTTATCACTGGACGAGACTGCACTTTGTGCAAGATAAATCACCGAAGATGGCGGCTGTTCCAGCCTGTTTTGAACACTTACCCTGTGAAGGAACGATCCGGGGGGCAGATGTCACTTGGTCAATCTGTGATCAGGCAGCGGGTAACGGCTATTTCATCATCGGAGACGCAGCCAGCAGGTTGGACCCGGGCGCCTCTCATGGCGTACTCAAGGCGCTGATGTCAGGAATGATGGCTGCGCAATGTATTGCCGACGAAAGCCTCAACCCAATGTACAGGCAGGCTATTTCACTTCAATATTGCCAGTGGCTGCGAGGTTGGTTCGAGCGCGACGTACAAAAAATGCGCGATTTCTACGCGGCTCATCCGTTCCCACCTTGTTGGCTCGAGTCGATGTCAGCCAATGGCCTTTCGAACCCCCAACAAAAGTAAAAAATGTAACGGATACAGCGCGTAAGCCCAGCGGCGCATCGCCGGTGGCGAGACGTTTTTGGCGTGTCGCAACAAGACCAAACCCGCCAATGGCGCAATCAGGCAAGCGGCCAACCCCATCAGCGCCACAGGCGTGCCGCTATTGAGCAGAATCTGCCATTGATTGGCGGCCACGCAGACCAAACCCGGCAACACGCTGAAATACCATGGCCGGTTAAACACCAGCAGCATCGCCAGCGGCAGTAACACACCGAAAAACCCGAACATCAGCTGGGCAGAAAACAGCGCCGCGATGACTAGGGCAATCAGCGCCAATCCTCGATCAAAAAGCACCTTCTGCTGCCATCCTCGGGCAACCAGCAACCCCAGCGCCAACGTCGGCAAGACGTTCAATGTATCGGCATCTTCGATAAACATCCGGTAGGGCACTTCACTGATCACACTGAACAGCAACAGCCAGCCCAGGTAGCGCCACTGGCCCGTGACGGGAGCATTGGCGACCCGGTGCAAATTGGCTGCAATCGCCAGGCAAAACCACGGAAACGCCAGGCGCCCCGGCACGTACAGGCCGTCCAGGCTCAAACCGACATAACGCAAGTGGTCGAGCACCATGCTCAGCAGCGCCAGCCACTTGAGCAGATCCAGTGCGCCATCGCGGACGCGTCCGACAGCCAACGTGTGTGTACCGTGCATAATTCCCCAGTGACTTTGCATTTACAGTGCGTGCGCACCCGCGACAATCTTGGTTACAGTGCGCACCAACATCGACCACAGGAATGGGCCATGACCGACAATAGCCAACAATTCGCCAGCGACAACTATTCCGGCATCTGCCCGGAAGCCTGGGCCGCCATGGAACAAGCCAACCAGGGCCATCAACGCGCCTACGGCGACGATGAGTGGACCCACCGTGCCGCCGACGGTTTCCGCAATTTGTTCGAAACCGACTGTGAAGTGTTCTTCGCCTTCAACGGCACCGCCGCCAACTCCCTGGCGCTGTCTTCGCTGTGCCAGAGCTACCATAGCGTGATTTGCTCGGAAACCGCCCACGTCGAAACCGACGAATGTGGTGCGCCGGAGTTCTTCTCCAACGGCTCCAAGCTGCTCACCGCCCGCACCGAAAACGGCAAGCTGACGCCCGAATCGATCCGCGAGATCGCCCTCAAGCGCCAGGACATCCACTACCCCAAACCGCGCGTGGTCACCCTCACCCAAGCCACGGAAGTGGGCAGCGTGTATACCCCGGAAGAAATCCGCGCCATCAGCGTCACCTGCAAAGAGCTGGGCCTGAACCTGCACATGGACGGCGCGCGCTTCTCCAACGCCTGCGCGTTCCTGGGCTGCTCGCCGGCCGACCTGACCTGGAAAGCCGGTGTGGATGTACTGTGTTTCGGCGGCACCAAAAACGGCATGGCAGTAGGCGAAGCCATCCTGTTCTTCAACCACAAACTGGCTGAAGACTTCGATTACCGCTGCAAACAGGCCGGCCAGCTGGCCTCGAAAATGCGCTTCCTCTCCGCCCCATGGGTGGGCCTGCTGGAAAACGATGCCTGGCTCAAACACGCCCGCCACGCCAACCAATGCGCCCAATTGCTCAGCAGCCTGGTGGCGGACATTCCCGGCGTGGAACTGATGTTCCCGGTACAGGCCAACGGCGTGTTCCTGCAACTCTCGGAACCGGCCATCGCAGCGCTGACGGCCAAGGGCTGGCGCTTCTACACCTTCATTGGCAAAGGTGGCGCACGGTTCATGTGTGCGTGGGATACCGAAGAAGAACGCGTAAGAGAATTAGCCGCAGACATTAGGGAAGTGATGAACGCTTAAGCCTCACGAATACTGGCGCATTGCCGAGACTGTTATTTGGTATTTCCGACAGCATCACAGTCCACTTTCATCGTCTAGCCTCTTGGAACCCGAAAGGAAAACGCCGCTGCAGCGGCCACCTTTCGGGCACAACTGCCTGCCGAATAATCGGTCGGAAACGGAAATCCAGCAGAGGGTTAGACCATGGAAGTTCAATGCTACAACACTAAAGCGTTGCAGGAAGGCAGTCTCAGCACCACGTTTGTGAGCTGGGATGAGTTCAGGAAACTGGCGAAAGTCGGTGACACCATCAGGGAGCCTTCAAGAACCCTGGTCATCACCGAAAAAACCTTTGAACTGACAGCATCAGGTGAGCAGTTCGCCATACAGATATACGCACGCTAACCAAGCTGACCCGATCGCTCCCACGCTCGCGCGGGCGCGATTAACTGAATGTACATGATCGTTCCCACGCTCTGCGTGGGAATGCATCCCCGGACGCTCTGCGTCCAAGCCGCACCCAGATTCAAGGACGAATCCATGGGCAGAAGCCGCTACGTCATCACCGAACCCGAAAAGCCGCACTTCCTCACCTGCACCGTCATGGAGTGGCTACCGCTGTTCACCCGTGACTACATCGTTGGTCATCTTTTGGACTGCTGGCGATATCAACAAAACCACCACGCCCTGAATCTCTTCGGCTACGTCGTTCTCGAAAACCACTTGCACTTCGTCGCTCAGGCTCCCGACCTTGGCAAATGCGTGAGCCAATTCAAATCCTTTACCGCCCGTACCATCATTGATGATTTGCAGCGCCGAGGCGCAGAGCGTTTATTACAACGCCTGCGGTTCAGCAAACGGGCGCACAAGGTAGACCGGGCTTATCAACTTTGGCAGGAAGGCGCACACGCTGAGTTGGTGTACAGCGAGGGGGTGATGCACCAGAAACTTGATTACATTCACCACAACCCGGTGAAACGAGGATATGTGGACCTAGCCGAACACTGGCGGTATTCCAGTGCGCGCAATTACGCAGGGCAGGAAGGGCTCATCGAAATTCAACAGTGGCACTAGTGCCCGCCGCCCCCTCTCTGCGTGGGAATGCCTCCTGGGGCGCTCCGCGTCCCGCTCTATGCGCATGGCTTGAATACTGGGCACTTTGTGACGCGGAGCTTCACGGGCTGCATTCCCACGCGGAGCGTGGGAATGATCGGGGGCACTCAAACAGCTCGTTCCCACGCTCTGCGTGGGAATGCCTCCTGGGGCGCTCCGCGTCCCGCTCTATGCGCATGGCTTGAATACTGGGCACTTTGTGACGCGGAGCTTCACGGGCTGCATTCCCACGCGGAGCGTGGGAACGATCCGGGACACTCAACCAGCTCGTTCCCACGCTCTGCGTGAGAATGCCTCCTGGGGCGCTCCGCGTCCCGCTCTATGCGCATGACTTGAATACTGGGCACTGTGTGACGCGGAGCGTCACGGGCTGCATTCCCACGCGGAGCGTGGGAACGATCGGGGAAACATGTTTACCGGACACTAGTGACGCTCTGCGTGGGAATGCCTCCTGGGGCGCTCCGCGTCCCGCCCTATTAGAACTCGATGCGCACGTCGCCCTTCGGCACGCTGCAGCACGACAGGATGTAGCCTTCGGCTTCGTCTTCCTCGGTGATCCCGCCGTTGTG
Source organism: Pseudomonas sp. WS 5532 (assembly GCF_012985445.1). NCBI lineage: Bacteria > Pseudomonadati > Pseudomonadota > Gammaproteobacteria > Pseudomonadales > Pseudomonadaceae > Pseudomonas > Pseudomonas sp. WS 5532. Next base: position 564,410 of record NZ_JAAQWK010000002.1, on the reverse strand, counting down.
GTCCATCTCGACCTCCCCGCCCAGCTTCATCACCTTGCATGTTCCACAAATGCCCATGCCGCACGCTTTAGGGATCAGCAGGCCAAGCTTGGCCGCGGCTGCGTGCACGGTTTCGCCCGGTGCCACGCGGATGCTTTTGCCGGAGGCGATAAATTCCACTTGATGCAGGTCTGCCAGGTCGATCTCTGGCGCGTCCGCTGCTTGCTCGGCTTGTTCCACCGCATCGGCGCGGGCTTCCGGCGGCGTGGCGCCGAAGGACTCCTCGTGATAGCGCGTCATGTCGAAGCCGGCGGCCTCCAGCAGGCGTTTAACTGCGCTCATGTACGGCGTAGGGCCGCAGCAGAACACTTCGCGCTCAAGGAAGTCCGGCACCATCAATTCCAGCATCTTGTGGTTCAAGTAACCGCGATAACCCGCCCAAGGCTCGCCCAATCCGTGTTTTTCGCAGATCAGGTGCAGGCTGAAGTTGTCGATCCGCGACGCCATGTGCTCCAGCTCGCGGTGGTAAATGATGTCTTTGGGCGAACGGGCGCTGTGGACAAACGTCATGTCGACATTCGCGTTGGTGTCGTAGAACCAGCGCGCCATGGACATCACCGGCGTGATGCCGACACCGCCACTGAGGTACAGCACTTTGGGGCTTGGGAAGTCGATGGCATTAAACAGCCCGACCGGCCCGTGCACCGCCAGCTCTTGCCCTTCATGCAGGGTGTCGTGCAGCCAGTTGGAAACCCGCCCCCCCGGCACGCGCTTGATGGTCACCGAGAAGCTGTACGGCACCGACGGCGAACTGGAAATGGTGTACGAGCGCATGATCGGCTGGCCTTCGATCTCAAGCTCCAGGGTCACAAACTGCCCCGGCTTGAAAAAGAACAGGATCGGCTGGTCGGCCATGAAGCAAAAGGTGCGCACGTCCCAGGTTTCCTGGATGACTTTGACGCAACGGACGATGTGCCGACCATTGGCCCAGGTCTGGGTGGTTACCGGGTTCAGGAAATTGTTGGACATGCTTGCTCTCCACTGCCGATGCTCGGCTTTATGGTGGCGATTCTGCGTAACGCCGGAACCGCCCATTTACCTATCTGCGACATTCACATACTTATCGCGACCAGCCCCCATACCACGGGGCTTGCGCGTCGGGATCAGAGTGGGCCATGTCGTTAATGGACAAGGTTCGGCGCATCGGCGGCCCCACACTCGCTGCCAACAACTACGCTTTCTTTACGCCTTGCTGCAAAACCTGATCAGCCACTTTCGCCGGCCACACAGAATGGCCATGAGGACACACACGATGGACGTCACCGCAACCTTAAGCTTGGGCGATCCGCTGGAACCCGCACGCAAGGCCACCGCGCAAATGCTGCAAGAGCGCGAGCGCACTTTTTCGCTGCCGCAGCCGTTCTACTCTGATGAGCGGTTGTTTGATATCGACATGCAGGAGATCTTCCAGAAAGAGTGGTTGATCGCCGGCATGACCTGCGAGATCCCCACCAAGGGCAACTACATCACCCTGCAAATCGGCAAGAACCCGATCATCGTGATCCGTGGTGCCGACGGCGTGGTGCATGCCTTCCATAACGTGTGCCGCCACCGGGGCTCGCGCCTGTGCACCAGCGACAAGGGCAAGGTCGCCAAGCTCGTTTGCCACTACCACCAGTGGACCTACGAACTGGACGGCCGCCTGTTGTTCGCCGGCACCGAGATGGGCGCCGACTTCGACATGAAGCAGTACGGCCTGAAGCCTGTGAACGTGAAAACGGCTGGCGGCTACATCTTCATCAGCCTGGCCGAAAACCCGCCGGCCATCGATGACTTCCTGTCGACGCTGAACCACTACATGGAACCCTACGACATGGAGAACACCAAGGTGGCGATTCAAACCACCTTGTTCGAAAAGGCCAACTGGAAGCTGGTGCTGGAAAACAACCGCGAGTGCTACCACTGCAACGCGTCGCACCCGGAACTGCTGAAAACCCTGCTGGAATGGGACGACGTCACCGACCCGCGTGCCGACCAGGCCTTCAAGGACCACGTTGCCGCCTCCGCCGCTGCGTGGGACGCCGAAAAGATCCCTTACGCTCACGCCAGCTTCGGCCTGCGCAACCGCATCGTACGCATGCCGTTGCTCAAAGGCACCGTGTCGATGACCCTGGACGGCAAGCAAGGCTGCGCCAAGCTCATGGGCCGCATCAAGAACCCGGACCTGGGCTCGATGCGCATCCTGCACCTGCCGCATTCGTGGAACCACTGCATGGGCGACCACATCATTGTGTTCACCGTGTGGCCGATCAGCGCCCAGGAAACCATGGTCACCACCAAGTGGATCGTGCACAAGGACGCCGTCGAAGGTGTGGACTACGACGTGGAACGTATGCGCCAGGTCTGGGACGCCACCAATGACCAGGACCGCCGCCTCGCCGAAGAAAACCAGCGCGGGATCAACTCCACCGCGTACCAGCCGGGCCCGTACTCCAAGACCTATGAGTTTGGTGTGGTGAACTTTGTCGATTGGTACAGCGAGCGTTTGTTGAACAACCTGGGCGCGGCGCCAGCGCCTTACCTTAAGGGTGTAGCGGCGCACGAATAGCTGACACACCAAAGATCAAACTGTGGGAGCTGGCTTGCCTGCTCCCACATGTATATTGATCACTGTTCAAATAATGATCACCCTCCTTACAGCCCTTTGCCGATCTACCCTCCAGCCTTCGCCCAACAACTTATCCACAAAGCCACCCACAGCAATTGTGGGCAAGTGTGCCCGGCCCTCTAAATTAACTGAAGAAAATCCGTGACTTATTCAAGTCGTGCGGTTTTAGCCACACCTGATCACTTATTGATCAACCCCTTGAAAGCCTCTTAATACGTGGCCTGCAGCAGTACGCGAACACCTTATCCACAGAAGCACCAACAGACTTTGGGGGCAACTTCGCCGGCGTTGTGGAAAACCGCGTCAAACCTTCACAAATCGGGGCATCCAGGGGTTTCAGCGAGCCAATAAGCCAAATTGATCATATTTTGACCACACCACTGAAAGCCTTTATTTATAAGGCTCACAGCCAGTAGCGAACATCTTATCCACAGAAGCGCCAACAGACTTTGGGGGCAAGTTTGTGCAGGGTTTCAAACTTATCCAGGAAAAAACCCAAGCAAAACCGTCAGTTAGCCTGGTTGTTTTTCGTACAGAGGGCTGCAGAGCTTGATTAGCCGGAGGTGTGGACAACCGCGAACAGGTTATCCACAGGCGGATCAACAGGGATTGTGGGTAATCCGGACGATGCACTGCAAAAACAGTGTGAGGGCGAGTTTTTCTGTGGGAGCTGGCTTGCCTGCGATACAGGCACCTCGGTCCATCAGTCAGACCGAGGTGATGCTATCGCAGGCAAGCCAGCTCCCACACAAGCCAGCTCCCACAGGTAATCAGCGCACCACGCCTTCTTCAATGAGTAGCTTCAGAATCGCTTCCGCGCCCGCCTCGGGGCTAAGACCTTTGAGCACTTGCCCTCCGCCGCCGCTGGCCTTGGCGGTCGCCGCCTTCATCCGGTCCGCGCCGCTCTTGGCCTTAATCACCTTGAGGCGCTTGGGCCGGGGCTTGGCCGGTTGCAACACTGCGTCTGCGAGTAACTCGTCCGTCTCGATTTCGACCTCATGGGCCGCCAGTTCACCGCGTTGCGCCGGGCCATAGGCGCTTTGCCGTGGTTTGGGCGCGGCGTTATCCACAGTCGCCAGAAACGGCAGGCGCACCTTCAGGCGCCGCCGCTGCCCGCGCGGCAAGGCTTGCAGCACATGGGCAATGCCGCCATCGATAGATTCCACTTGCGCCAGCCCGACTATCAATGGCCAACCCAATTGCTCGGCCAAAAGAAACGGCAACATGCCTGAGCCTTCGCCGGTTTCCGCCTGGCTGCCGGTGAGCACTACGTGGGCGCCAGTCTCGCGCAGATAATCACTGAGCACCGGCAAGGCGTCGCTGCCCGCCGGTTGTTCCAGCACATGCAATTGCGGCAGGCCCATGCCCAGGTAGCTGCGCAACGTCGGCTCGTTAACGTCACCGGCATGCAACACCTGCAACTTATCCCCAGCCAGCTGCAGGCCCAGCTCGACGGCGCGTGCATCCTGCTCCGCACGGCGTGGGCGGCCGGAGGTCGGGTGGGCGCCGATTGACACCAGGCTGATTACATTCGTGGTCATGGTCATGTCCCTAGGCTGCGTCGCGCTTGGCGCCGTTGCGGTACACCTGCACCGCCTCGATCAAGGCTTGCAGAATCGCGGCGCTTTCGCCGATCACCGACAAGTCGGCACGCTTGATCATGTCGCAGCCAGGGTCGAGGTTGATCGCCACCACCTTGTCGCAGGCACCGATGCCTTGCAGGTGCTGGATCGCCCCGGAAATACCCACAGCCACATACACCCGTGCCGTCACCCAAGTACCGCTGGCACCGACCTGGCGATCACGCGCCATAAAGCCATCATCCACTGCCACCCGTGACGCGCCTTCGGTGGCGCCCAAGGCGGCGGCGGTCTGGTGGAACAGTGCCCAATCTTTTACGCCATTGCCGCCAGAGAAAATAAACTCCGCCTCGGCCATCGGAATCGCCCCTGGGTCCACCGCCACTGCGCCGAGATCCTCGATTCGCGGCAAGCTGCGCGCCAAGACTGTGGATAACTCCACGGGCAAGACCTCGTGACGGGTTTCGCTGACCGGCTCGGCGCATTCCACCGCTGCCAGAATCAGGCGTGGCAGTGGCCGGGCCAAATCCTCCTGGCCCGCACCGGCACGGCCTATGCACTCCTCGCCCTTGATCTGCCACACACGGGTGGCCGGGCGCTCCTTGAGGCTCGCGGCAAAACGCCGGCCCAATTCACCGCCGCCACTGCGGCTGTCGGGCAGCAACCAATGGCGTGGGTTGAACTGGCTATCCACAGCCCGCAGGCCCTGGACGCGTTGCTCCGGTGAATAACCCTCGAATTCGTGGCCTTCCAGCACCAGCAGGCGATCGACGCCCGCCGTGGCAAAAGCACTTTCTTTATGTTCGCCAAACACCACCGCCAGCACCGCGCCGTCACTGCCGGCCAGTTGCCGGGCAAGGCCGAGCACGTCGCGGTCGTGGCTGCTCAGGCGACCACCAACCATGTCCGGCACCACGTTGATGTAGAACGCCGGCGCTGGCACCTGGTGCAACGGCAACTGCACTTGCACCGCCGCCGTGCGCTTGGCCGCGCCGCCCTGCTGGGCGCCGCTGCGGTCGATACGCTTGATGCCGTTGGGGCCGATAAAACCCACGCCATGTACATTTTTGCGGATGACGCCGTTCGGCCCCATCCAACTGTGTTGCAGCGGCTGCATGGCGGCGTGCAACGGGTGCAGGCGGTTGCGGGCGATCCATTCGGCCCGTGGGTCGCGGCGGATAATGTCGCTCATCAGTGCACCTCCGCAGGTTGACGCTTGATAGGTGCCTTGCCAGGTGCGGCTTCTTCAAGCAACGCGTCGGCGACCAGTTCGGCGATGTCCTTGATCAGGGGTCGTGGCTCGACCACGCCCTCAAGCATCGCGGTGCATTGTGGACAACCCACGGCCACCAGCTCGGCGCCGGTTTCACGGATGTCTTCCATGCGCATATCCGGGATCCGCTGCTTGCCGGGAATATCGGTGATCGGCGCGCCGCCACCGCCGCCGCAGCAGCGCGAACGGAAGCCCGAGCGTTGCATCTCCTTGACCTCAATGCCCATCGCCCGCAGGACTTGGCGCGGCGCCTCGTATTCGCCGTTGTAACGGCCCAGGTAACAAGGGTCGTGGTAGGTCACGCTGTTGCCCTTGTGCTGGCCCAGGTTCAGCGCGCCTTCACCGATCAGCTCGGCCATGAAGGTGCTGTGGTGCTGCACGACATAATTACCGTTGAAGGCGCCGTATTCGTTTTTCAGCACGTGAAAGCTGTGCGGGTCGCAGGTGACGATACGCTTGAAGCTGTACTTGGCCAGGGTCTGGATGTTGCGTGTGGCGAGCAATTGGAACGTGGCCTCATCACCCAGGCGGCGAGCGACGTCACCGCTGTCGCGCTCCTCCAGGCCCAGTACTGCAAAATCGACCTTGGCCGCTTTCAGCACTTTGACGAAGGCGCGCAAGGTGCGTTGGTTGCGCATGTCGAAAGCGCCGTCGCCGACCCAGAACAGCACGTCGCTGCTGCCTTTTTCGCTGAGCAACGGCAAGTTCAGGTCCGCTGCCCAGTTGAGGCGACCGCCCGGTGCGAAGCCGCCGGGGTTGTCGGTGGCGATCAGGTTTTCCAGGACTTCGGCGCCCTTGTTCGGCGTGGCGCCTTTTTCCAGGGTGAGGTGGCGGCGCATGTCGACGATGGCGTCGACGTGCTCGATCATCATCGGGCACTCTTCCACGCAAGCGCGGCAGGTGGTGCACGACCACAGGGTTTCGGCATCAACCAGGCCGTTGACGATCGGCTGGTGCGGGTTGCCGCCGTGCTCGCCAATCGGTTTACCTGGATAAGGGCTGCCGGCGAACTTGGCATCGGTGCCACCGGCCAGGCCGACCACCATGTCCTGAATGAGTTTTTTCGGGTTCAGCGGCTGGCCGGCGGCGAACGCCGGGCACGCCGCTTCGCACTTGCCGCACTGCACGCAGGCGTCGAAGCCGAGCAGTTGGTTCCAGGTGAAATCCTTGGGTTTTTCCACGCCCAATGGCGCGGTTTTATCGCTGAGGTCGAGCGGCTTCAAACCTGTAGAGCGGCCGCCACCAAAACGCTCGGCGCGGCGGTGCCAGGCCAAGTGCAGGGCACCGGCGAAGGCGTGCTTCATCGGCCCGCCCCAGGTCATGCCGAAGAACATTTCGCTTACGCCCCACAGCACGCCCAGGCTCAAGAGCGCGGCGAGCAGCCAGCCGCCGAAGTCGGCGGGCAGAATCCCGGCCACCGGCAAGGTCACTAGGAAGAAGCTGACCGAGAACGCCATCAGGCTTTTCGGCAGGCGCATCCACGGGCCTTTCGACAGGCGTGATGGCGGGTTGCGCCGACGTAGATAGACGAAGGTGGCGCCGACAAACATCAGCACCGAGGCCAGCAGCAAGGCATAGCCGAGGATACGGTTATGCAGGCCAAAACCGTGCACCAAAATAGCCAGCAGCGCCGACAGCACAAAGCCCAGGGCGGTAGCGACGTGGGTGTTGGCGATGTATTTGTCGCGGGCCACCACGTGGTGCAGGTCGACCATGTAGCGCTTGGGCATGGCCAGCAGGCCGCCCAGCAGGTCGACCTTGGACGCGCGGCCACGGCGCCACATGTTGACCCGGCGCAGGGCGCCTAGGGCGGCGAGGCCGATGGCTGCAAACAAGAGAATAGGAAGCAAGGTGTTCAACATGGTGAAGCTCCCAAAGACCACACAGGTCTTGCATGGGAACCGGATAAAGGTGGGAGCTGGCTTGCCTGCGATGGCATCGCCTCGGTGTCACTCAAGACCGAGTCGCCTGCATCGCGGGCAAGCCCGGCTCCCACATTGACCGGTTCCCACAGTGGTTCGGTGGTTGCCTAGAAATCCTTGCACAAGCGCAGGGCGTCATAGATAGCGGCGTGGGTATTACGCTGCGCCACACAGTCACCAATGCGGAACAGCAAGTAGCCGTCACCCGCTTCGCTCAAGCACGGCTGCGGCTTGATCGCGAACAAGGCTTCGACGTCAATCTGGCCCTTGTTGCGCGAACCTTCCTTGAGCCCGTAGTAGATAGCTTCGTCCGGGCGCACGCCGTTCTCGACCACCACTTGGTCAACCACGCGTTCTTCCTTGGCGCCGGTGTATTCGTTCTCCAGCACCGCCACCAGCTTGTCGCCCTCGCGGTAAACCTTTTCCAGCATCATGTCGCCGGTCATGATCACTTCTTTGGGGTACATGCTGCGGTAGTAAGTCGGGAACGACGTACCGCCAATCGCCACGCCAGGCTTGATGTCGTCGGTGACGATTTCCACCTGGCTGCCTTTGTCGGCCAGGAAGTCCGCCACCGACATGCCGGTGAACTCGCAGATGGTGTCGTACACCAGCACGTTCTTGCCCGGCGCGACTTTGCCGTCGAGCACGTCCCAACTGCTGACTACCAGGCCTTCAGCGGCGCCCCAATGTTCGTTCTGCTCGATAAACGGATGCCCGCCGACGGCCAGCACCACGATGTCAGGGCGCAGGTCGAGGATGGTCTCGGCATCCGCCGCCACGCCCAGGCGCAGGTCGACTTTCAAGCGCGCCAACTCCAGCTGGAACCAGCGGGTGATACCAGCAATCTGGTCACGCTGCGGGGCTTTGGAGGCGGTGGTAATTTGCCCGCCGATAAACTCTTTCTTCTCCAACAGGGTCACGTCGTGGCCACGTTCGGCCGCGACCCGCGCCGCTTCCATCCCGGCCGGACCGGCACCGACCACCACGACTTTGCGTTTGGCCCCGGTGGATTTCTCGATGATGTGCGGCACGCCCATGTATTCACGGGAGGTCGCGGCGTTCTGGATGCACAGCACATCCAGGCCCTGGTATTGGCGGTCGATGCAGTAGTTGGCGCCGACGCATTGTTTGATCTGGTCGATCTGGCCCATCTTGATCTTGGCGATCAGGTGCGGGTCGGCGATGTGCGCACGGGTCATGCCGACCATGTCCACATAGCCGCCTTCCAGAATGCGCGTGGCCTGGTTCGGGTCCTTGATGTTCTGTGCGTGCAGCACTGGAACCTTGACCACTTCCTTGATACCGGCCGCCAGGTGCAGGAACGGCTCCGGCGGGTAGCTCATGTTGGGGATCACGTTGGCCAGGGTGTTGTGGGTGTCGCAACCCGAGCCCACCACGCCGATAAAATCGAGCATGCCGGTGTCGTCGTAATACTTGGCGATTTGCTTCATGTCCTCGTGGGACAAGCCGTCCGGGTGGAACTCGTCGCCACACAGGCGCATGCCCACGCAGAAGTCGTCACCGACCTCGGCGCGCACGGCCTTGAGTACTTCCAGGCCGAACTTCATGCGGCCCTCGAAGGTGCCGCCCCATTCGTCGGTACGCTTGTTGACCCGCGGGCTCCAGAACTGGTCGATCATGTGCTGGTGCACCGCGGACAGTTCCACACCATCCAGGCCACCGGCCTTGGCGCGCTTGGCGGCGCTGGCGTAGTTGCCGATCACGCGCCAGATTTCTTCCGGCTCGATGGTCTTGCAGGTAGCACGGTGCACCGGCTCACGCACGCCGGACGGTGACATCAGGGTTGGCCAGTTAAAGCCGTCCCAGCGCGAGCGACGGCCCATGTGGGTAATCTGGATCATGATCTTGGCGCCATGCTTGTGCATGGCGTCGGCCAGGTTCTGGAAGTGCGGGATGATGCGGTCGGTGGACAGGTTCACCGAACTCCACCATTCCTGCGGGCTGTCGATGGCCACCACCGAGGAGCCGCCACAGATCGCCAGGCCGATACCGCCCTTGGCTTTCTCTTCGTAGTACTTCACATAGCGGTCGGTGGTCATGCCGCCGTCGGTGGCATACACCTCGGCGTGGGCGGTACTGAGCACGCGGTTGCGGATGGTCAGTTTGCCGATCTGGATCGGCGCAAACATTGCTTCGAAAGCCATGGCACGGTTCCTCGACTTACAACGGCTTGACGGTGAACAGGCCGTCGTCATGGCCCTCTTCGGAGCCTCCGTAAACTTGCTCGGCTACGGTGCGAATCTTGCTGCCGCGCGCCTGCAGAATCTGGTCCATGGCACCGGCAAACCAACCGGTGAACATGTAGTCCACTTTGCGCCCGACCTTGCCGTACACGTAGACAAACGCCGAGTGTTCCAACTTGACGCTGGCGGTGCCTTTATCGAGGTCGATGTCCTGGATCTTGAACAGGCCCCAGCCGCGTTGCGACAGGCGCTTCATGTAGTGCTCGAACACCGCAACGCCTTCCAGGCCGTGGCACTCAGCTTCTTTTTCACACCAGTGCCAGGCAGATTTGTAGCCGGCCTTGTAGAGGATTTCGGCGTAGGCGTCGGCGCCCAGCACTTCTTCGATGCCCATGTGGTTGTTGACGAAGAAATGCCGTGGCACATATAGCATCGGCAGGGCGTCGGAGGTCCAGACACCGGTTTCGCTGTCGACTTCGATAGGCAATTGCGGGGCGATTTTGGCCATGGAAACTTAACTCCAGAAAATTCTCAGGTATGCCCCGACGCGAACGGTCGGGGAGAAATGCGGTGGCTTATTCGCCCCAGACGTCTTTCAAGACATTGACCCAGTTCTCGCCCATGATCTTGCGCACCACGCGCTCGCTGTGGCCGCGTTTGAGCAAGGTCTCGGTGAGGTTGGGGAACTCGCCCACGGTGCGGATGCCCAGCGGGTTGATGATCTTGCCGAAGCTGGTCAGACGGCGGGCGTAGCCTTTGTCATGGGTCAGCATTTCAAAGAAATCCTGGCCATGGCCCTGGGTGAAGTCGGTGCCAATGCCAATGGCGTCTTCGCCGACGATGTTCATGGTGTATTCGATGGCTTCGGCGTAGTCGTCGATGGTCGAATCGATGCCCTTGGCCAGGAACGGCGCGAACATGGTCACGCCGACAAAACCGCCATGGTCGGCGATGAACTTGAGTTCTTCATCGGACTTGTTGCGCGGGTGTTCTTTAAGGCCCGACGGCAGGCAGTGGGAGTAGCACACCGGCTTTTTCGATTCGAGGATGACTTCTTCGCTGGTCTTGGAACCGACGTGGGACAGGTCGCACATGATGCCGACACGGTTCATCTCACCGACGATCTCACGACCAAAGCCCGACAGCCCGCCGTCACGCTCGTAGCAACCGGTGCCGACCAGGTTCTGGGTGTTGTAGCACATCTGCACCACACCCACGCCGAGCTGCTTGAAGATCTCGACGTAGCCGAGTTGGTCCTCAAACGCATGGGCGTTCTGGAAGCCGAAGATGATGCCGGTCTTGCCCTGCTCTTTTGCACGGCGAATGTCGGCGGTAGTTTTCACCGGGATCACCAGGTCGCTGTTTTCACGGATCAGGGTCTGGCTGGCAACGATGTTGTTGATCGTGGCCTGGAAGCCTTCCCACACCGACACCGTGCAATTAGCGGCGGTGAGGCCACCTTTGCGCATGTCTTCGAACAGGTCGCGGTTCCACTTGGCAATAATCAGACCGTCGATAACGATGCTGTCGGCGTGCAACTCGGCTGGGCTCATCAGGCGTCCCCTTATTGGCGATTCATGCGCCGAATCGTCTGCCGGCGCTTTGGGGCCAGCATATGCTCAGGGGCCGACGGAGCCGGGTGCAAAAACGACAGGGGAATTGCCGAAAGCGTCAATCAGCGACAAAGGCCTACATGACATAGCTGACAGGTGGCTGTTCTTTGTCCCACGCTTGAGCCAGAATTTGCTCATCACCTGATATGAGACGGCGCAATGAAATCGATTTTCCTGGCTTTGGCACTCATCGCAACCGGCGTACACGCCGCTGAAGACACCGACAGCACGCCCTGCGATGGCATCGAAAACGACAAACAAACCCTGGAATGCGCCACCTATAACAAAACCACCGCCGAGCAATTGCTCAAGGATAACTACCAGGGCTTGCTGGAACGCATGGGTTCGACCTATGGCAGCAACAAGTCGCAACTGGCCGACATTACCGCTCGTCTGAAGGATGCCCAGCAAAAATGGGAAAAACTGCGCGATGCCGATTGCGCGGTGGACACCTTCCCGGCGGTGAATGGCAGCAAGGACTACGCGATTCAACAGAATGACTGCCTGGCGCGAATGAGTGATGAGCGGTCGGAGTTTTTGGAGTCGATCGGGCAGGAATAAGCGACAATCCCGTCACTTTTTCTCTGAAACCAGGCTATCCATGACTATCTGCGGCATCGAAATCAAAGGCAGCGAAGCCATCATCGCTGTCGCCTCCCTGGACAACCAGGCGCTGACCCATGTGGCCCTGGCCACCAAGAAAATCGCGCTTGAAGACGACGATGAGGCGGCCAACGTCAAAGCCTTCGCCGCCCAAGTGAAGGCGTTTGTGCAAGAAAACGCCATCACCCGCATCGCGATCAAAAAACGCAGCAAGAAAGGCGAATTCGCCGGTGGCCCGACCACGTTCAAGATTGAAGGGGTGTTTCAGTTGCTCGACGGTGTTGAGGTGGCATTGCTGTCGCCGCAGACCATCAATGCGCAGAACAAAAAGCACGATTTTGCCCTGCCGGCCTCGCTGAACAAGTATCAGCATGAGGCCTTCAAGGCGGCGTGTTCGGCGCTGGTAAAAAAGTAAGCCACACCACCAATCCCCTGTGGGAGCTGGCTTGCCTGCGATGGCGGTTTGTCAGATAACGCTGTACTGCCTGATCTACCGCTATCGCAGGCAAGCCAGCTCCCACATTTGATTTATGGTGTCTTTGAATTCGCTGTACGGCTTCTGTGCAGCAGCCAATCGCCAAAGGATTTGTCTTCCAGGGCATACCCGCCGCGACTCGACTTCCACACTAGCTCTTTGTCACGCAAGGCATCGATACAGGCCTGAATGGTCTGGGTGCCCGGCACCACGTCGCTGCCCATGTCCTCCAGTGCCTTGCTGACCGCCGTGAGTGTACTGTCGGTAAACGGCGCAAAAGGCTCGTTGTTCTGCGAACGCACCACCATCACCTCCAACACAGCACGCTGGGGAATGGTGAGGTTGTTCCACGCGCTTTCAAATTCGGTCCACACGCCGGCACGCAACAGTTCGGCGCGGCTGTGCAGCAGTTGGCCCAGGTTGCTCGCCTCGCCCAACTCCAGCGCCACTTCGCCGATGATGGTACGCAGCATCTCCGGGCGCCGGCCGACCAGTTCAAAGGCTTCGTCGATGTCCGCCGCGTTGAACTGATTGGTTTTGGCCAAATGCGCGTTGAGGTGCAGGGTGTAGGCCTGGGTAAACTCTTTGCCGAGCAAAGGGAACGGGGTAATGCTGGAGCCGAAGAATGGCTGGCTTTTACCGAGGACCAAATGCGCAAGCTTGTCGCGATTGGAGCCAGTGAATACCAGGCGCAAGCCACTGCCCTCCTCGTCACGGCCCTGGTTGAGCTGATCCCGGGCAGCTTTCAACGCGAACATCGCGTTGATACCAGGCTCGGTGGTTAATGCGTGCTGCGCTTCGTCAATCACCAGCACGACAGGCTTTTCGGCTGCGCTGTGGAGCAACTCCAAGGCTTGGGTCAGCGTCGCGCCAACCGGCAATTGTGGCTTGCTGAAGTCCCAGGAAAGGGTACGCAGGAAGCTTAGTTTCTCGATTCCAATGTTCTTGGCCAGCTTGCGAATGCCCTTTTCATAGGGCACCAGCGCCGCAGCAATCGCGCTGGCAATCAACTCCGCGGGGTCTTTTTCTTTGTCAGCCCAGAGATCGACATACACCGTCAGCCAACCCCGCAACTGGCACTCCGGGATCAAGTCTTCGCGCAAAAAGGTGCTTTTGCCGGTGCGTCGAGGTGCTGCGAGGAACAGGCCTGAAGTGAAATCCTGAATCCCGGCGCCCACCAAGCCATCAGCAATGCTGCGAGCCAGCGTCGGGCGGCGAAACACAAAGCCGCTGTGCTTGGACATGGTTTTATACTCAATTATTGGAAGCACTATAAATTATAGTCGTGAGTATAATTGACTATAATTGCCGGTCAAACCACCTCCCGTCGCCGATCCTCTCTCGGGCACTTGGCAAACCGCGCCCTGTAGCTGCGGGTGAAGTACGACGGCGACTCAAACCCGCACGCAATGCTCACTTCCAGCACGCTCATGTCGCTCTGGCGCAACAACTGCCGGGCTTTTTCCAGGCGCAGGCCGAGGTAGAAGTTACTTGGCGTGTCGTTCAGGTGCAGGCGGAATAGCCGTTCCAGCTGACGCCGGGTGACTTTAATTGCATCGGCCAACGCCAAGGTGCTCAGTGGCGGCTCGGTGTGTTGCTCCATTTCACCGATCACCTGCACCAACTTCTTGTTGTTGATGCCATAGCGCGTGGCGATCTGCATGCGCTGGTGGTCCTTGCGCGGGCGGATGCGCCCGAGTACGAATTGCTCGGACACCTGGATGGCCAGGTCCGGGCCGTGGGCCTGGGCGATCAGGTCGAGCATCAGGTCGATGGAGGCGGTGCCACCGGCGCAGGTGATGCGCCGGCGGTCAATCTCGAACAGTTCCTGGGTCACGGTGAGCTGTGGATAAGATTCCTTGAACGCGTCGATGGCTTCCCAGTGCAAGGTCAAGCGGTGGCCGTCGAGCAAGCCTGCTTCGGCGAGCACGCAGGCGCCGGTGTCGATGGCGCCGAGGGTGACGCCGTCGAGGTCGAGGCGGCGCAGCCAGTGTTCAAGTGCGGGCGTGGTGAACTTCAAGGGTTCGAAGCCTGCGACCACCATCAGCGTCGCGCCTTTTTTCAGCGGCTCCAATGCGGCGTCGGCGTTCACCGACATGCCATTGCTCGCCAACACCGCGCCGCCATCGGCACTCAACACGTGCCAACGGTACAACTCGCCGCGAAAGCGGTTGGCCACGCGCAGCGGTTCCAGCGCGGAGATAAAGCCGATGGCCGAGAAACCCGGCATCAGCAGAAAGTAGAAATCCTGGGACATGGTGGCGCTCTCGTAGGACGGGCAGCGTGCTCACTGTGATACGCCAGTTCAACGGGCCATTCAAGAGCACAGGTCGCTGCAGTGCAAGAGCTGGTCGCCGCCGTGCGCTTTGCCTCCCCTCAAGCTGCGTAACTTGATCCCACGGCGCACAAAGACGCCGGCACCCACAATAACGACCTGCCGAGGGATCCACCATGAACCGACTGATCAGCCGCTGCGTGCTTGCACTCAGCGCCAGCGCCATCTTAAGCACCAGCGTATTCGCGGCCGACGCAGAGTCTTGCCGGAACGTGCGCATGGGCGTGGTGAACTGGACCGACGTAATCGCCACCAGCGCCATGACCCAAGTGTTGCTCGACGGCCTCGGCTACAAGACCAAACAAACCAGCGCTTCCCAGCAAATCATCTTCGCCGGTATCCGCGACCAGCGCCTGGATATGTTCCTGGGCTACTGGAACCCGCTGATGACCCAGACCATCACGCCGTTTGTGGACGCCAAGCAAGTCAAAGTCCTCGACAAACCCAGCCTGGAAGATGCGCGCGCCACCCTCGCGGTGCCGACTTATCTGGCGGATAAAGGCCTGAAAACCTTCGCCGATATCGCCAAGTTTGAAAAAGAACTGGGCGGCAAGATCTACGGCATCGAGCCAGGCTCGGGCGCCAATACCCAGATCAAGGCGATGATCGCCAAGAACCAGTTCGGCCTCGGCAAGTTCCAGTTGGTGGAGTCCAGCGAAGCGGGGATGCTCGCCGCCGTCGACCGCGCCGTGCGCCGCAAGGAGGCCGTGGTGTTCTTCGGCTGGGCGCCGCACCCGATGAACGTCAACGTCGCCATGACTTACCTCACCGGCAGCGACGACGCCCTTGGCCCGAACGAAGGCATGGCCACGGTGTGGAGCGTCACTTCGCCGACCTACGCCGAGCAGTGCCCCAACGTGCACAAACTGCTGACCAACCTGACGTTCACCGCCGCCGACGAGAGCCGAATGATGCAGCCGTTGCTGGATCACAAAGATGCCCTCGAGTCGGCCAAGCAGTGGCTCAAGGACCACCCGCAAGACCAGCAGCGCTGGCTCGAAGGCGTGACCACCTTCGACGGCAAACCGGCTGCGGCCAACCTGCAACTGACCAGCAAATAACCTGATTCGCATCACCGTATCGCAGTCGCTGTTGGCTGCGAACGGCATCACTACGCCCGCCTGTAAGGAACCGCCTCATGAACCACGACGTCATCATCACCTGCGCACTCACCGGTGCTGGCGACACGACCAGCCGCAGCCCGCACGTGCCGGTCACTCCCAAACAAATCGCCGCAGCCGCGGTGGAAGCCGCCAAGGCCGGCGCCACCGTGGTGCACTGCCATGTGCGCGACCCGCAAACCGGCAAGTTCAGCCGCGACGTGGCGCTGTATCGCGAAGTGATGGAGCGCATCCGCGAGGCCGACATCGACATCATCGTCAACCTCACCGCCGGTATGGGCGGCGACCTGGAAATCGGCGGCGGCGAGAACCCGATGGAGTTCGGCCCCAACACCGACCTGGTCGGCCCGCTGACGCGCCTGGCCCATGTTGAGGAGTTGCTGCCGGAGATCTGCACCCTGGACTGCGGCACGCTCAACTTCGGCGATGGCGACACCATTTACGTCTCTACCCCGGCGCAACTGCGGGCGGGCGCCAAGCGTATTCAAGAGCTGGGCGTTAAGGCCGAGTTGGAAATTTTCGACACCGGCCACCTGTGGTTTGCCAAGCAGATGATCAAGGAAGGTTTGCTCGACAACCCGCTGTTCCAGCTGTGCCTGGGCATCCCATGGGGCGCACCGGCCGACACCACCACCATGAAAGCCATGGTCGACAACCTGCCTGCCGACGCCGTGTGGGCCGGCTTCGGTATCGGCCGCATGCAAATGCCCATGGCGGCGCAAGCGGTGCTGCTGGGCGGCAACGTGCGGGTCGGCCTGGAAGACAACCTGTGGCTGGACAAAGGCGTGCTCGCCACCAATGGCCAACTGGTGGAGCGCGCGAGTGAAATCCTCAGCCGCCTGGGCGCGCGGGTCATGACCCCGGCGGAGGGCCGAATCAAGATGGGCCTGACCAAGCGCGGCTAACTCAGACACCACAAAACCCTGTGGGAGCCGGGCTTGCCCGCGATAGCGGTACACCTGCACCGAATGCACCAACTGATACACCGATATCGCAGCGGTGCGACGATTCGACAAGCCAGCTCCCACATTGATCACCGAATTATTCAGGGATTGTCGACATGAGCTTTATCACCGAAATCAAAACCTTCGCCGCCCTCGGCAGCGGTGTTATCGGCAGCGGCTGGGTGTCCCGCGCCCTGGCCCACGGCCTGGATGTGGTGGCCTGGGACCCGGCGCCTGGCGCTGAAGCAGCGCTGCGCAAACGTGTTGCCAACGCCTGGGGCGCCTTGGAGAAACAAGGCCTGGCGCCGGGCGCCTCTCAGGATCGCCTGCGCTTTGTAACCACCATTGAGGAATGTGTAAAAGACGCCGACTTCATCCAGGAAAGCGCCCCGGAACGCCTGGAGCTGAAACTCGAACTGCACAGCAAGATCAGTGCAGCGGCCAAGCCGAATGCGCTGATTGGCTCGAGCACTTCAGGTCTGTTGCCGAGCGAGTTCTACGAAGGTTCCACCCACCCGGAACGCTGCGTGGTCGGCCACCCCTTCAACCCGGTTTACCTGTTGCCGCTGGTGGAAGTGGTGGGCGGAAAGAACACCGCGCCGGAGGCAATTCAGGCGGCGATCAAGGTGTATGAATCCCTCGGCATGCGCCCGCTGCATGTGCGTAAGGAAGTGCCGGGGTTTATCGCTGACCGCTTGCTCGAAGCGCTGTGGCGTGAGGCGTTGCACCTGGTCAATGATGGCGTGGCAACCACGGGCGAGATCGATGACGCGATTCGTTTTGGCGCCGGTTTGCGCTGGTCGTTCATGGGCACATTCCTGACTTACACCCTCGCGGGCGGTGATGCCGGAATGCGCCACTTCATGGCCCAGTTCGGCCCGGCGTTGCAGTTGCCGTGGACGTATTTACCGGCGCCGGAGCTGACCGACAAGTTGATTGACGATGTGGTCGACGGCACCAGCGATCAGCTGGGTAAGCACAGCATTTCGGCGCTGGAGCGCTATCGTGATGATTGCTTGCTGGCGGTATTGGAAGCGGTGAAAACCACCAAAGCCAAACACGGCATGAGCTTCGCTGAATAACCGCTGTTGATCTGTGTGGGAGCTGGCTTGCCTGCGATAGCGATGCAAAATTCACCATCGCCATCGCAGGCAAGCCAGCTCCCACATTTTGACTGCATACATTCTGGAATATATGTGATGCCTGCACTGACCACCTACACCACCCACATCCAGCCCGACTGGGTGGATTACAACGGCCACCTGCGTGATGCGTTTTACCTGCTGATCTTCAGCTACGCCACGGACGCGCTGATGGACACCCTCGGGCTGGACAGCGAAAACCGCGAAGCCAGCGGCCACTCGCTGTTCACCCTGGAACTGCACCTGAACTACCTGCACGAAGTAAAACTCGGCGCCGAGGTGGAGGTGCACACCCAACTGATCGCCCACGACGCCAAGCGGTTGCACCTCTATCACAGCCTGCACCTTGTGGGCGACGCGAAGGAGTTGGCCGGCAACGAGCAGATGCTGCTGCACGTCGATCTGGCGGGGCCGCATTCAGCGCCGTTTACCGAGGCCACGCTGGAGAAACTGGCAACCATCAGTGCCGAACAGGCCGATCTGCCGCGCCCTGCCTTGCTGGGCCGAGTGATCGGATTACCACCCAAAAAACAATAAGGAATCACCATGCAAACCGCCGCCGCTGTTGCCGATTTCCGTACTTACCCGAAGATCTGCGACCTTGCCGAGGCGCAGGTACTGGACAACCAGATTCGCGTGCAGTGGGCCGATGGGCGGGTCAGCCCGTTCCATCATCAGTGGCTGCGGGACAACTGCCCCTGTGCCCAATGCGTGTACAGCGTGACCCGCGAGCAGGTGCTGGAAATTGTCGATGTGGACGAGCATCTGCGCGCAGTCAGCGCGCGCATAGATCAAGGTTTTCTGTGCGTGGAATGGTACGGCGGCCATCGCAGCCAGTACGATCCAGGCTGGTTGCGCGCCCATGCCTATGACGATCAATCACGCGCCGAACGCCGCGCTGCCAAACCCCAGTCGCAACTGTGGGGCAGCACCTTCGAACTGCCCATATTTGAATACTCAGCGGTGATGGAAGACCCCAACGCCCTGTTGCAATGGCTGCTGGCCTTGCGTGACGGCGGCCTTACGCAAATCCGTGGCGTGCCCACCGAACCAGGCTCGCTGGCACTGATCGCCAAGCGTATTTCGTTTATCCGCGAGAGCAACTTCGGCGTGCTGTTCAACGTGCAGTCCAAGGCCGATGCCGACAGCAATGCTTACACCGCTTTCAACCTGCCGCTGCACAGTGATTTGCCGACACGGGAGCTGCAACCGGGGCTGCAATTTTTGCATTGCCTGGTGAACGACGCTGACGGTGGCGAGAGCATTTTTGTCGATGGGTTTGCCATCGCCCAGGCGCTGCGCACGGAAGACCCCGAGGCGTTTCGCGCCCTGTGTGAAATCCCGGTGGAGTTTCGCAATAAAGACCGGCACAGCGACTACCGCCGCCTGGCCCCGATCATTGCGCTGGATGCCTTGGGCGATGTGGCGGAGATCCGCATGGCCAACTTTTTGCGCGGGCCGTTTGAGGCACCGGTGGAGCAGATGCCGTTGTTGTATCGGGCGTATCGGCGCTTTATTGCGATGACGCGGGAAGACCGTTTTCGACTGGTCAAACGCCTGAATCCGGGTGAGTTGTGGTGCTTTGATAACCGCCGCACCTTGCATGCGCGCAATGCGTTTGACCCGGCTTCGGGAGCGCGGCATTTTCAGGGTTGTTACATTGATCGGGATGAGTTGTTGTCCCGGATATTGGTGTTGCAGAGGTAGACCGGGGTGCGGCCATCGCAGGCAAGCCAGCTCCCACAAACCCCGGCAAAAAAAGCCCCGGGCCAGCCGTGACTGGATCGGGGCAGAGTGCTTGGTGTGAGCGTGACATCCCGAGGGTGACCAAACCTTCAAGGTGCGTGCCTGGCCTCCAGTGTGCCTATTGTTGCTATCGGTAAATGACCCGAAAACGACCTGTTCATAGCCATCTGAGCCATTCGCCGATTCTGCCCTTGCCGACCGGCCGAGGGCCTACCAGAATCCCATTCAATCCCGTTCCCTACACCAGGATAAACGTCATGATGCACGCGGACTTGATTGACCAGGATGACCTGCTGAGCCAGCTGCGCTCGCTGGGTTTTGAGGTATCCAGCGGCGCCAGCGCCGAGCAGGCTTGCGAGTGTGCGGTGCGCGGTTTGAGTGCCGCACGGGCCAAGGCACTCAAGGGCATGGTGGAGCAGATGTACACCGGCAGCGCGACGATTTTGCCGGCGGTGCGCCAGGCGATCGACAAGCAGTTGTTGCCGGCTTTGGTGCAGTTCAAACAAAGCTCGGGCGCCTGATAGACCGCTATCGCAGGCAAGCCAGCTCCCACATTTGACTGGGTTCACAATTCAAATGGGAGAGCTGGCTTGTCGGGTCGCCGCATCGCTGCGATAAAGCCACCTCGGTCTAAAGCCTTACACTGGCAAACGTCGACTCATTACGCGCCTGGCTCAACGCCGACATCGGCCCCGACAACGGTGACAACACCAGCGCCTGCGGAATCGGCATCATCGCCACTTGCTGGGTGGTGTTGGAACCTACGCGCTCATCGCGTGGCGGAATGCCAAAGTATTCGCGGTAGCACTTGGAGAAGTGCGGCGTGGACACAAACCCGCACACCGACGCTACTTCGATGATCGACATCGGCGTTTGCTTGAGCAACTGCCGTGCACGGATCAGGCGCAATTTGAGGTAGTAGCGCGATGGCGAGCAGTGCAGGTATTTCTGGAACAGCCGCTCCAGCTGGCGGCGCGACACGGCGACGTACACCGCCAGTTCGTCCAGGTCGATCGGCTCTTCGAGGTTGGCTTCCATCAGCGCGACGATTTCCTGCAGTTTCGGCTGGTTGGTGCCGAGCATGTGCTTGAGCGGCACGCGCTGGTGATCCTGTTCATTGCGGATGCGCTCGTACACAAACATCTCGGAGATGGCCGCCGACAATTCACGGCCGTGGTCGCGGCTGATCAGGTGCAGCATCATGTCCAGCGGCGCGGTGCCGCCCGAGCTGGTAAAGCGGTTACGGTCGAGGGTGAACAGGCGCGTGCTCATGGCCACGCGCGGGAAGGCTTCCTGCATCGACGCCAGGCATTCCCAGTGCACGCTGCAATCGAAACCGTCGAGCAAACCGGCGCAGGCCAGGGCCCAACTGCCTGTGCACACGGCGCCGAGGCGACGCGACTGGCGCGCCTGGCTTTGCAGCCACGACACGTGCTCACGGGTAACGGTACGCTGGATTCCCACGCCACCGCACACAATCACAGTGTCCAGGGCCGGGGCTTTGTGCATGGAGGCATCGGGGGTGATTTGCAGACCGTCGCTGGCCCACACTTGGTTGCCGTCGACACTCAGGGTTGTCCAGCGATACAGCTCGCGGCCGGACAGCTGGTTGGCCATGCGCAGCGGTTCCACTGCCGAAGCCAGGGAAATCAGCGTGAAATTGTCCAGCAGCAAAAAGCCGATGGATTGAGGCGCACGGTTCTGGGGTTGGGCCCCGGAGTTGAACGACGTCATCGCGGTATCTCCTCACACAAAGCGGGTGATGGCCTCAGGCGAGGCTCTTGTTATTGCGTTCGTCTCCAGCAAGGAGCGAGGCTTTGAATGGGTAGAGCAAATGCCATGCCTAAAATTGAATGGCCATCCAATAACTCCTAAAAACGACCTGATGACGCGTCTATATAAGCCCGCGCGGGGAGTGCGGAATATGGCCAGAAATGGACGTCAGACCGGCCCTGCTCTGGGGTGTGAGCAGATCGGTAGCACTTGTGGGAAGGCGCTTTGCGGGCGTGGGAAAAGTCTGTCACCGCACGCACGGGTGACGAGTGGTGAGGCACGGAATCGTTCGCAAGCTACTTATCTATTTGCGACGCGCTAAAAGGTGGCGCTTTTGGGTTCCGGTGTTCACTTTATGAGCAGTGGTGCTGCAACTACCGCCATCGCAGGCAAGCCAGCTCCCACAGGGGAATGCATTCCAAATGTGGGCGCTGGCTTGCCTGCGATGGCGGCATTAGTGAATCAACACTCTACTGCGCTGACGGCCAAACCACCCCGCGAAGTCTCTTTGTACTTGTCATGCATATCCGCGCCGGTATCGCGCATGGTGCGGATCACCCGGTCAAGGGAAATGAAGTGCTGACCATCACCGCGCAGCGCCATCTGCGCGGCGTTGATCGCCTTCACCGCCGCAATCGCGTTGCGCTCGATGCACGGCACTTGCACCAGCCCGCCGACCGGGTCGCAGGTCAGGCCGAGGTTATGTTCCAGGCCAATTTCGGCGGCGTTGCACAGTTGCTCCGGCGTGGCGCCGAGGATCTCGGCAAGTCCCGCAGCGGCCATGGCACAGGCTGAACCGACTTCACCCTGGCAGCCGACTTCGGCGCCGGAAATCGAGGCGTTTTTCTTGCACAGAATCCCGACGGCCGCAGCGCTCAGCAAATAGTCGACCACGTTGGCTTCGGTGACTTCTTCGCTGAACTTCATAAAGTAGTGCAGCACCGCAGGAATAATCCCCGCCGCGCCATTGGTGGGGGCGGTGACCATGCGCCCACCGGCGGCGTTTTCTTCATTGACCGCCAGGGCGAAGAGGTTGACCCACTCCATGGCGCTCAAGGTCGAGCCAATCACGTTCGGTTTGCCCAGCTCCTGCAAACTGCGGTGCAACTTGGCGGCGCGGCGACGCACATTCAGGCCACCGGGCAGGATGCCTTCGTGCTTGAGGCCCTGCTCCACGCAGTCTTGCATGGCGCGCCAGAGCTTCATCAGGCCACTGCGGATTTCGTCTTCGCTGCGCCAGGTTTTTTCGTTGGCCAACATTAGTTCGGCGACGCGCAGGTTGTGGGTCTTGCACAACTGCAACAGCTCCACAGCACTGGAAAAATCATACGGCAGTTCGGTACGGTCCATATCGGCCACGCCGCTCTGCGCCTGGGCCTCGTCCACCACAAAACCACCACCGACTGAATAGTAGGTGCCGCGGTGCAGTTCGCCGTCATCATCGAACACCACCAGGGTCATGGCGTTGGGGTGGAACGGCAGGTTTTCGTCGAGCAGGCGCATATCGCGTGCCCAGACGAAGGGCACCGGCAGGCGGCCGTCGAGCAAGAGCGTGTCGGTCTCGCGCAGGGTGTGAATACGCAGGCCGATTTGCGCCGGGTCGATTGCGTCCGGCCACTCGCCCATCAGGCCCATGATGGTCGCCGTGTCGCTGCCATGGCCGATGCCGGTGGCCGACAACGAGCCATATAGCTGAACTTCAACGCGACGTACTTGTTCCAACACTCCACGTTCACGCAAGTGCTGAACGAACAACGCTGCGGCGCGCATGGGGCCGACGGTGTGAGAACTAGAAGGCCCGATGCCGATCTTGAACAGGTCGAAAACACTGATAGCCATTGCGGTAGAACTCCTCGATAAGCACGGCCAGGCTTGAACGAGGTGCTACGCTCAGATCGCCCAGATGGCGGCATCATCAAGCTTTTGCTTGCCTTCACGGCGTCTCACACCGACGTAACCATGCTCAACAACGCCGCTCTCGTGTGATCGGGCATTTTGGCCGTTTTTAGCGGTTCAGATCGGTAAAAACTGCGGTTTTGCCATTGGAAAAATCTGTAAGCGACGTCACCGACACTGGATACGACCATCCCTGTACTGGATACGACGCCCCCTGTAGGCGTCAGATTTTCACTGGTACATGATCAGTCTCGACTCGTTTGCAAGGCACCGTGCCGTCGCCTCGATGCACGCCCCAACCGCAACACTTATAAAGCGCGGCGAATGCCGCCAGAAAAGACACAGGAGTCTACCCCGATGAAAGGTTCACCCTCGTTGTTGTTGGCCGCCATGCTGAGTCTGCCAGTCCTGGCACACGCTGCAGAACCGGAACAGTGCAAGACCGTTAACTTCTCCGATGTCGGCTGGACCGACATCACTGTCACCACCGCGACCACCAGCGAAGTCCTCAAGGGCCTTGGCTATAAACCGCGCACCACGATGATTTCGGTACCGGTGACCTACAAGTCCCTGGCCGACGGCAAGAACATGGACATCTTCCTCGGCAACTGGATGCCGACCATGGAAAACGACATCAAGCAATACCGTGATGCCGGCACCGTGGAAACCGTGCGCGCCAACCTGGAAAACGCCAAGTACACCCTGGCGGTCCCGGAGGCGCTGTACAACAAGGGCCTCAAAGACTTCGCCGACATCGCCAAATTCAAGGATGAGCTGGGCGGCAAGATCTACGGCATCGAGCCGGGTAACGACGGCAACCGCACTATCCAGACCCTCATCGACAAAGACGCCTTCGGCCTGAAAACCGCGGGTTTCAAAGTGGTTGAGTCCAGCGAAGCCGGGATGCTCTCGCAGGTGGAACGCGCCTCCAAGCGTGACCAGGCCATCGTGTTCCTGGGCTGGGAACCGCACCCGATGAACACCCGCTTCAAGATGAAGTACCTGACCGGCGGAGACGACTCGTTCGGCCCCAACTACGGCCAGGCCACCATCTACACCAACGTTCGCAAGGGCTACACCCAGGAATGCAGCAACGTCGGCCAGTTGCTGAAAAACCTGTCGTTCACCTTGAACATGGAAAGCACCCTGATGGGTAACGTCCTCGACGACAAGATGAAGCCCGACGCCGCAGCCAAAGCCTGGCTGAAGAAGAACCCGCAAGTGCTCGACACCTGGCTCGCCGGTGTGACCACGGTTGATGGCAAACCCGGTCTGGAGGCCGTCAAGGAATACCTCGCCAAGTAAGTGCTGACCCCGGGGCGGTGCGCTGCCCCGGGATGTTTTCCCCTTCGCATGTGGACATTCACTACCATGCTGACTGAACAGAAAATCCCACTAGGCCAGTACATCGCTGCCTTCGTCGAATGGTTGACCAAACATGGTGCCAACTACTTCGACGCCATCGCATCGACCCTGGAAACGATGATCCACGGCGTGACGTTCGCGCTGACCTGGTTCAATCCGCTGGCATTGATCGGTCTGATTGCGCTGCTGGCTCACTTTATTCAACGTAAATGGGGCCTGACCGTTTTTGTCATCGCCTCCTTCCTGCTGATCCTCAACCTGGGGTACTGGCAGGAAACCATGGAGACCCTCGCGCAGGTGTTGTTCGCCACCCTGGTCTGCGTGGTCATCGGTGTGCCGCTGGGCATTGTTGCCGCACACAAACCGCTGTTCTACACCATGATGCGGCCGGTGCTCGATCTGATGCAGACCGTACCGACCTTCGTCTACCTCATCCCTACCCTGACCCTCTTCGGGCTGGGTGTGGTGCCTGGCTTGATCTCCACGGTGGTGTTCGCGATTGCCGCGCCTATCCGCCTGACCTACCTGGGTATCCGCGATGTACCGCAAGAGTTGATGGACGCCGGCAAGGCCTTTGGCTGCTCGCGCCGTCAGTTGCTCTCACGCATTGAACTGCCCCACGCCATGCCGAGCATTGCCGCCGGCATTACCCAATGCATCATGCTGTCGTTGTCGATGGTGGTGATCGCGGCCCTGGTGGGCGCCGACGGCCTCGGCAAGCCGGTGGTCAACGCACTCAACACCGCCGACATTGCCCTGGGCTTTGAAGCCGGCCTGGCAATCGTATTGCTGGCCATCATGCTCGACCGCATCTGCAAACAACCCGACGCCAAAGTAGGGGGTGATGCATGAGCATTATCCGATTCGACAATGTCGACGTGATCTTCTCCAAAGACCCACGCGAAGCGCTCAAGCTGCTGGACCAGGGCATGAGCCGTAACGAGATTCTGAAAAAGACCGGGCAGATCGTCGGCGTTGAAAAAGCCAGCCTGGACATTGAGAAGGGCGAGATCTGCGTGCTGATGGGCCTGTCCGGCTCCGGCAAGTCGAGCCTGCTGCGCTGCATCAACGGCCTCAACACCGTAAGCCGCGGCCAGCTGTTTGTGGAGCACGAAGGCCGCCAGATCGACATTGCGTCCTGCACGCCCGCCGAGCTGAAAATGATGCGCACCAAGCGCATCGCCATGGTGTTCCAGAAGTTCGCGCTGATGCCGTGGCTGACGGTGCGCGAGAACATCAGCTTTGGCTTGGAGATGCAGGGCCGCCCGGAGAAAGAACGGCGCGCGCTGGTGGATGAAAAACTTGAACTGGTGGGCCTGGCCCAATGGCGTAACAAGAAGCCCGACGAGCTCTCCGGCGGCATGCAGCAGCGCGTCGGCCTGGCCCGCGCGTTGGCGATGGACGCCGATATCCTGCTGATGGACGAACCCTTCTCGGCCCTCGACCCGCTGATCCGCCAGGGCCTGCAAGATGAGCTGCTGGAGCTGCAACGCAAGCTGAGCAAGACCATCGTGTTCGTGAGCCACGACCTGGATGAGGCGCTGAAACTAGGCAGCCGCATCGCGATCATGAAAGACGGCAAGATCATCCAGTACAGCGTGCCGGAAGAGATTGTGCTGAACCCGGCGGACGACTATGTGCGCACCTTCGTCGCCCATACCAACCCGCTGAACGTGCTGTGCGGGCGCAGCCTGATGCGTACCGTAGCGAACTGCACCCACGTCAACGGCTCCATCAGCCTGGACCCGGGCGGCGATTCGTGGCTGGACCTGGCCGAAGGCAATGTGATCAAGGGCGCACGCCAGAACGGCACGCCGTTGAACCTGCAGAACTGGGCGCCGGGGCAACCGGTGGAAGGTTTGGGCCGGGTACCGACGCTGGTGGATTCCAATATCGGCATGCGCGATGCGTTGCAGATCCGGTATCACACGGGGAACAAGCTGGTGTTGCATAACAACAACCAGGTGGTGGGGATTCTGGGGGATAGCGAGCTGTACCATGCCCTGCTGGGCAAGAACCTGGGCTAGTCGGCACCGCAAAACCAACTGAAGAAACTGGGTCAATGTGGGAGCTGGCTTGCCTGCGATAGCTTTTGTGAATTCACCACCGCTATCGCAGGCAAGCCAGCTCCCACATTTGACCTCATTCCAAGCCTGGAACAGCGGCGCCAGTGACGGCGCCGCTCGGCTCAACTATCAGCTATAGACACGGCCAAGGAGCTGCCGATGGCTTTCAAACTGATCGAGCACGTCCCGGGTGATCTGTTCCTGGGCGAAGCCCATCAGGTCATACTCCTGAGGTCCGTTGTGCAGGTAGACCTCGGCCCGGTAGTAACGGGTGCGCTCTTCTTCGGGCAGGTCGCTCGGTGCCGAGGAGTAAGCATCCAGGCTCACTTCATAGACAAACGGGTTACCCTCTTCCATCTCGATACGCACACCGATGCAGCGCTTGGATTTACCCAGCAGCGTCTGCACTTCCAGCCCTTGGTCACGCAGCACACTCGCCGCTTCTTCCAACGCAGGCGTAACGTGTTTGTCCATAAAGCGCTGTACCGTGCCCTGGCTCGGTTGCAGGTCCAAGGCGGTCAAACGCTCGCTGAAACCACGACGACCACGTTCGGCCAATTGCGCCTGCTCCTGTTCGATGGCCACATCCTGGCGCATCGCCTTGTGCAAACCGAACATAAACAGAATCAGCACCACCGAGAACGGCAGCCCCGCCAGCACCACCATGGTTTGCATGGCTTCGAAGTTACCCGCGAACAGCAGGCCGATGGTCACCAGGGTGATCACCGCCGACCAGAAGATCCGCAGCCAGTGCGGCGCATCTTCATCCACATTGCCGCCCTTGCACGAAAGGTTGGCCATCATCACCGCGCCGGAATCCGCCGGGGTCAGGAACAGCACAAAGCCCACGAAGATCGACACGCCGATCACGATTTTCGACGCCGGGTAATGCTCAAGCAGCTGGTAGATGGCCATCGACGGTTGCTCCAGCGCCGTCTTGCCCAACTCCACTGCGCCGTGGTTCAGCACCAGGTCCAGCGCCGAGTTACCGAAGATCGACAACCACGCCAGGGTGAAGCCCAGCGGGATCAGCAGCACGCCGGCCACCAGTTCACGCACCGTGCGACCACGGGAGATACGCGCGATGAACATGCCTACAAATGGCGCCCAGGAAATCCACCAGGCCCAGTAGAACAGGGTCCACAGGCCCATCCAGCGTTCAGTCTTGTCGGCGTCGCCTTCGTACACATACAGGTCGAAGGTTTTCAGCACGATACCGTTGAGGTAGTCACCGGTGTTCTGCACCAGGCCATTGAGCAGGTGCAAGGTCGGGCCAAACAACAGCACAAAGATCAGCAAGCCGCTGAACAGCACAATGTTGAGGTTGGACAGGCGGCGAATGCCGTTTTCCACACCCGACACGGCAGCGATGGTCGCCACGGTGCTCATCACGATGATCACGATCAGCAGGTTAGTGTTGCTGTGCTGCATGCCGAACAGGTTTTCAAGCCCCGACGACACTTGCATCGAACCAATCCCCAGGTTCGTCACCAGGCCCAGCAGGGTCACGAACATGCCGAAGCCGTCCACCGCGTGGCCGGCCGCGCCTTTGACCCAACGCTCGCCCACCAGCGGGTACAGCGCCGAACGCAAGGCCAACGGCTGGTTATGACGGTACGCGAAGTACGCCACGGCCAGGCCGACCAGCGCATAAATCGCCCAGCCGTGCAGGCCCCAGTGCAGGAACGTCAACTGCAACGCCTGGCGGGCTGCGCCATTGCTGGCGGCGGCGCCTTCGGGCGGGTTGAAGTAGTGATCCAAAGGCTCGGAAGCACCGAAGTACAGCAGCGAGATGCCGATGCCCGACGAGAACAACATGCCGGCCCAGGCGCCGTAGCTGAAGTCCGGGGTGTCGTCCTTGCTGCCCAGTTTCAATTTACCGTAGGACGAAAACGCCAGGCCGACCACAAACACCAGGTAGGCCGCGATGACCACCATGTAGTACCAACCGAAGCTTTTCGACAGCCACGCCTGGGCTACGCCGAGCATGCGCCCGGCCTCCTGCGGGGCGATGATCAGAATGGCGGTCAACAACAGAATGAGCGCGGTGGAGGTGTAAAACACCCAACCGTTGACCCTGACCTTTTCCGGCGGGGTCTTTATAAGAGAGGCAGAACTCATGGCGCAGATGCTCCGGGCAGTGCGAGAGAGAAACACAAGGCAACGGTTATCCCGGGACATCGATTTTTCGGCAGTCGACGGACGGGTGTTATAAAGACACCCCGAAAATTCTTGAGCCGCGCCTAGGCAGTGGCCAGGCCCTGATACGGCCTGTTTCAAGGGTTTTTGCAGGTGTCAGAGGACGTTGCTCACAGGTAGGAAAAATCTGTAGGCAGCGACCATTTGTCGCAGATCTTATTCTTTGTTGATTGAACGTTCAATCAAAACAAAATAGACTGGCCATCAAGCCGACGGACGTTTAACGCCCAACGGCAGGCCTAAGGAGAGGTGCTACATGCCCAAGGTCGGTATGCAACCCATACGCCGCCAGCAGTTGATCGAAGCCACCTTGACGGCCATCGATCAGGTTGGAATGGGAGATGCCAGCATTGCGCTGATCGCCCGTTTGGCCGGCGTCTCGAACGGCATCATCAGTCACTACTTTCAGGACAAGAACGGCCTGATCGCCGCAACGATGCGGTACTTGATGAATGTGCTGATCGAGAACGTCCACGAACGCAGGCTTGCGCTGAAGGACGACAGCCCACGGGCGCACCTTCGGGTGATCATCGAGGGCAACTTCGACGCCAGCCAGGTCAACGGACCGGCAATGAAAACCTGGCTGGCCTTCTGGGCCACCAGCATGCACCACCCGTCATTGCACAGGTTGCAGCGGATCAACGATCAACGTCTGTATTCCAACCTGTGCTGCCAGTTCCGCCGAGTGCTACCGCTGCCGCACGCACGCAAAGCAGCCAGAGGCCTGGCGGCCCTGATCGACGGTTTGTGGTTGCGCGGCGCCCTGTCGGGAGACGCTTT
The DNA here is from genome assembly GCF_012985445.1 of Pseudomonas sp. WS 5532. Lineage (NCBI taxonomy): Bacteria > Pseudomonadati > Pseudomonadota > Gammaproteobacteria > Pseudomonadales > Pseudomonadaceae > Pseudomonas > Pseudomonas sp. WS 5532. The sequence goes on along the minus strand of NZ_JAAQWK010000002.1, from coordinate 534,723 downwards.
CGACACGGAGCAGGCGCAACGGATCGCTTACGAATACATGGATTTCCAATTGGCCAAGCAGGTGAGTTAGAGCACACATAAACGCTCAACCCCTGAACGTCTGCCGCTCAGTGTTGCCACAACCCCATGGCCCACTGGCGGCAGGTAACGCCAACCACTTATGCACTTGCGAGGACTTTATGGCCCGTTTCGAACTGCAAAAACTCTACATTGACGGCGGCTACAGCGACGCTGGCAGCGATGCCACCTTCGAAGCCATCAACCCGGCTAACGGTGAAGTTCTCGCCCAAGTGCAACGCGCCACCAAGGAAGACGTGGAACGCGCCGTGGTCAGCGCCGAAAAAGGCCAGAAAATCTGGGCTGCCATGACCGCCATGGAGCGTTCGCGCATCCTGCGCCGTGCCGTCGACATCCTGCGCGAGCGCAACGATGAGCTGGCCGCCCTGGAAACCCTGGACACCGGTAAAGCCTTCTCCGAAACCCAATACGTCGACATCGTCACCGGCGCCGACGTGCTGGAATACTACGCAGGCCTGGTGCCAGCCATCGAAGGCGAGCAGATCCCGTTGCGCGACACTTCGTTCGTCTACACCCGCCGCGAGCCGCTGGGCGTAGTAGCCGGTATCGGCGCGTGGAACTACCCGATCCAGATCGCCCTGTGGAAATCCGCACCGGCCCTGGCGGCGGGTAACGCGATGATCTTCAAGCCAAGCGAAGTCACTTCGCTGACCACCCTGAAACTGGCCGAGATCTACACCGAAGCCGGCGTTCCGGCAGGCGTGTTCAACGTGTTGACCGGCAGCGGCCGTGAAGTCGGCACCTGGCTGACCGAGCACCCGCGCATCGAGAAAGTCTCGTTCACCGGCGGCACCGACACCGGCAAAAAAGTTATGGCAAGCGCTTCGAGCTCCTCGCTCAAAGAAGTGACCATGGAACTGGGCGGCAAGTCGCCGCTGATCGTGTTCGAAGATGCCGACCTGGATCGCGCCGCCGACATCGCCATGATGGCCAACTTCTACAGCTCCGGTCAGGTCTGCACCAACGGCACTCGCGTGTTCGTGCCGAAACACCTGCAAGCGGCGTTCGAAGCCAAGATCGTTGAGCGTGTTGCGCGCATTCGTGTTGGCAACCCACAAGACGAAAACACCAACTTCGGCCCGCTGGTCAGCTTCGCCCACATGGAAAGCGTGCTCGGCTACATCGCCAAAGGCAAGGAAGAAGGCGCCCGCGTCCTGTGCGGCGGCGACCGCCTGACCGACGGCGAATTCGCCAAAGGCGCCTATGTGGCCCCGACTGTGTTCACCGACTGCACCGACGAAATGACCATCGTCCGTGAAGAAATCTTCGGCCCAGTGATGAGCATCCTCACTTACGAGACCGAAGAAGAAGTGATCCGCCGCGCCAACGACACCGATTTCGGCCTGGCCGCTGGCCTTGTGACCAAGGACCTGAACCGCGCCCACCGCGTGATTCATCAGCTGGAAGCGGGTATCTGCTGGATCAACGCCTGGGGCGAATCCGACGCCAAGATGCCGGTCGGTGGTTACAAGCAATCCGGTGTTGGCCGTGAGAACGGCATCAGCTCGCTGAACAACTTCACCCGCATCAAATCGGTACAGGTTGAGCTGGGCGACTACGCCTCGGTGTTCTAAATCCGAGCGCTGTACTGCCCGCGAGGCCGCCATCGCGGGCAAGCCCGGCTCCCACATTTTGTGCTGTGTTAACCCAATAAAATGTGGGAGCTGGCTTGCCTGCGATGAGGCCCGACCTGACCATCTCAAAAGAGGGTGCATCCAATGTCCCAAGAATACGATTACATCATTGTGGGTGCCGGCTCCGCCGGTAACACCCTGGCGACCCGTCTGACCGAAGACGAAGGCGTCACCGTCCTGCTGCTGGAAGCCGGCGGCCCGGACTACCGTTTTGACTTCCGTACCCAAATGCCTGCCGCGCTGGCGTTCCCGCTTCAAGGCCGTCGCTACAACTGGGCCTACGAAACCGACCCTGAGCCACACATGGACGGCCGCCGGATGGAATGCGGTCGCGGCAAGGGCCTGGGCGGTTCTTCGCTGATCAACGGCATGTGCTACATCCGTGGCAACGCCATGGACTACGACAACTGGGCAAAACTGCCAGGTCTGGAAAACTGGACCTACCTCGACTGCCTGCCGTACTTCCGTAAAGCCGAAACCCGCGACATCGGCCCCAACGACTACCACGGTGGCGACGGCCCGGTCAGCGTGACCACGCCTAAAGCCGGCAACAACCCGCTGTTCCACGCGATGGTTGAAGCCGGCGTACAGGCCGGTTACCCGCGTACCGACGACCTGAACGGCTACCAGCAAGAAGGCTTCGGCCCGATGGACCGTACCGTCACGCCTAAAGGCCGTCGCGCCAGCACCGCACGCGGTTACCTGGACACGGCCAAGAAGCGCTCGACGCTGACCATCGTCACCCACGCCCTCACCGACAAAGTATTGTTTGAAGGCAAGCGTGCCGTAGGCGTGCGTTACCTGATCGGCGCGGCTGAAGAACGTGTTGAAGCCCGTGCGCGTAAAGAAGTACTGGTGTGCAGCGGTGCAATCGCTTCGCCGCAACTGCTGCAACGCTCCGGTGTGGGCCCGGCCAAACTGCTGGAAAGCCTCGACATCCCGGTGGTCCACGACCTGCCCGGCGTCGGCGAAAACCTGCAGGACCACCTTGAGCTGTACCTGCAATACGCCTGCACTCAGCCAGTGTCGCTGTACCCATCGCTGCTCTGGTACAACCAGCCGGCCATTGGTGCCGAATGGCTGTTCAACGGCACCGGTATCGGCGCCAGCAACCAGTTCGAAGCGGGCGGTTTTATCCGCACCCGTGAAGACTTCGATTGGCCGAACATCCAGTACCACTTCCTGCCGGTCGCGATTAACTACAACGGCAGCAACGGTGTGAAAGAGCACGGTTTCCAGGCGCACATGGGTTCCATGCGTTCGCCGAGCCGTGGCCGCGTGCAATTGAAGTCGAAGAACCCTCGGGACTACCCGAGCATCCTCTTCAACTACATGGCCACCGAGCAGGACTGGCAGGAATTCCGTGACGGCATCCGCCTGACCCGCGAAATCATGCAGCAGCCGGCACTGGACCAATACCGTGGCCGTGAAATCAGCCCGGGTATTGACGTGCAAACCGATGAGCAGTTGGACAAGTTCATCCGCGAGCACGCCGAAACTGCGTTCCACCCGTCCTGCTCGTGCAAAATGGGCACCGACGAGATGGCTGTAGTGGATGCCGAAGGCCGCGTGCATGGCATGCAGGGGCTGCGTGTTGTGGATGCGTCGATCATGCCGATCATCACCACCGGCAACCTCAACGCGCCGACGATCATGATCGCCGAGAAAATCGCCGACAAGATCCGTGGCCGCAAGCCACTGCCGCGCAGCACTGCCGACTACTACGTCGCAGGCGATGCGCCGGTGCGTGGCAAGCCGATGCGTGAAGTCGGCCCTACTGCGCAGTAACCCGTTGATCGTTCCCACGCTCTGCGTGGGAATGCATCCTGTGACGCTCTGCGTCACGACCTTCAAAAGCGGACGCAGAGCGTCCAAGGCGGCATTCCCACGCAGAGCGTGGGAACGATCACCTATGCTAGCCTCTGGGACTGCGCTGCCCTCAAGGAGGTCCCGATGTTCGACGCCCACCCCACCCTCAAACAACACTTCAGTGCCCTGCGCACCCGCGCCGAATTCTTCTCGTTGCGTTATGTGCGCGAATCCGGCCAGTACCTGTCGGTACGCAAGAACGTCGCCGAGCCGCCACACCTTAGCCACGACGAGGGCGCCATGCTCACCGTGCGCCTCAACGGCGTGGAAGCTTATGCAGCAACCAACGACATTTCCCTCGCCGGCCTGCAAGCAGCCCTTGAGCGCGCCGAACAGCAAGCCCGGCAGATTTCGCCCCATGCCCTGCTCGACTTGCACACACAACAGGTCTCCAGTGACGTGGCCGACTACCTGTCGCCCGACCTCGACCAGCCCTTCCCATCCCTGAGCGACTGCTACCAACTGCTCGGCGATGAATCCGCCAGCGTGCCCAAGGATGAGCGCCTGGTCAGTTGGGAAGTCAGCCTGGGCACCACGCGGGTTGAACAGATCTACCTCAACAGCGCCGGTGCCGAGCTGCGCCAGGCTCAGCGTTTCGTCTTTCCGGGCCTGAGCGTCACCGCCTTCGACGGCAACGACAGCCAGACCCGCACCCTGGGCGGCACCAACTTCGGCCAGCAAGGCAGTGCGAACGTGATTCGCCGCTTCGGCCTGGCCGGCGCCGCCCGCACAGTCGCCGATGAAGCCCTGCAACTGCTGCTCGCGCCGAACACGCCCCATGGCCCGCGTGACCTGCTGCTGATGCCCGACCAGATGATCCTGCAGATCCACGAGTCCATCGGCCACCCGCTGGAACTGGACCGCATCCTGGGCGATGAGCGTAACTACGCCGGCACCAGTTTTGTGAAGGCCAGCGACTTCGGCCACCTGCAATACGGCTCGCCCTTGCTCAACGTGACCTTCGACCCGGACATCCCCGAACAGCTCGCCAGCTATGGGCATGACGACGACGGCACGGCCGCCAGCAAGCAGTTCCTGATTCGCGATGGCCTGCTGCTCAAGCCCTTGGGTGGCGCGCTGTCGCAATTTCGCGCGAACTTGCCAGGCGTGGCCAACAGCCGCGCGTGCGGCTGGAATCGGCCGCCCATCGACCGCATGGCCAACCTCAATATCGAGGCCGGCGACAAGACCCAGGCTGAGCTGGTCAGCGGCATCGAGCACGGCATTCTGATGAGCACCAACCGCTCCTGGTCCATCGATGACGCACGCAATAAATTCCAGTTCGGCTGCGAGTGGGGCCAACTGATCGAAAACGGCGAACTCAAGGGCGTGGTCAAAAACCCCAACTACCGCGCCATCTCCGCGCAGTTCTGGCGCAACCTCAGCGCCGTCGGCGACGCCAGCACCTTCCAGGTGTTGGGCACGCCCAACTGCGGCAAAGGCGAACCCAACCAGGTGATCCGCGTGGGCCACGCTTCACCGGCGTGTGTGTTCAGTGATATCGACGTGTTCGGGGGAGATGCCTGATGAATAACTTCAAGGCACTGGTGGGTTGGCTCAAGCAAGCCGTCACCGACAAGGAACAGTTTCACCTGGGCTACGCTGACGAGTCGTCCGAGTTCGTGCGCTTCAACCACGCCAAGGTGCGTCAAGCGGGCCAGGTGCAACAGGCCAGCCTCAACCTCAAGCTGATCAACGATGGCCGTCACGCCGACCTCGGTATCACCCTTGCCGGTGAGCCGGCGCTGGATCGCCAGCGCCTGGTCGACGGCCTGCAACAACTGCGCGAAACCTTGCCATTGTTGCCGCAGGATCCGTACCTGCTGCTGAACCACAACGCCTGGCAAAACCACAACGAACAACTGCGACCGCTGCCGGAACTGGCCCAGGTGCTGGCAGATATCAGTCAGGCCGCTGAAGGTGTGGACCTGGTGGGCTTCTACGCTGCCGGCCCCATCAGCCGTGGCTTTGCCAGTTCCGACGGCGCGTTCGGCTGGCATCAGGCCAATAGCTTCAACTTCGATTTCAGCCTGTTCCACGCCAACGGCGAAGCGGTGAAAGCCAGCTACGCCGGGCACACCTGGGACAGCGCCGAGTTCACTGAGCGTTTCCAGCGGGCGCGTGAGCAGCTGGAGTTTCTTGGCCGCCCGCTGCACAAGCTGCCTCCCGGCCAATACCGCGCCTACCTGGCCCCGGCGGCGTTGGAAGAAATCTTCAGCATTGTCACGTGGGGCGGATTTTCCGCCCAGGCCATCGCCAGCAAAGGCAGTTGCTTGCAAAAGCTCTACACGGGTGAGCAGTCGCTGAGCCCACTGGTGAAGGTCGATGAGCAGATCAGCGGCTCCCTGAGCCAGGCGTTTTCCACCGAAGGTTACCCACGCGGCGACGTCACCCTGATCAACGCCGGCAAAGCCGAAGGCCAACTGATCAACTCGCGCAGCGCGGCCGAATATGGCCTGAGCACCAACGGCGCCAGCAGCGACGAGTCGCCCAGCGCCTTGCAGATGGCCGCAGGTAACCTGCCCCAGGCCGATATCCTCAAGCAATTGGGCACTGGCTTGTACATCAGCAACCTGTGGTATCTGAACTACTCGGACTTGCCGGCGGCACGCCTGACCGGCATGACGCGCTTTGCCACGTTCTGGGTCGAAGACGGTGAGATCAAGGCGCCGGTGAGCACCATGCGGTTTGATGACAGTGTCTACAGCCTGCTCGGTTCGCAGCTTGAAGCGCTGACCTCGGAACGGGAACTGCTGCTGTCGGCGAGTACGTACAGCCAGCGCAATACCTCCTCCAACCTGCTGCCGGGGGCGCTGGTCAAGCGCCTGACGCTAACGCTGTAAATACAATTGCCCCTGTGGGAGCGGGCTTGTGTGGGAGCTGGCTTGCCTGCGATGCAGTCACCTCGGTGTGTCAGTCACACCGCAGTGATGCCATCGCAGGCAAGCCAGCTCCCACATAGGCTTGTATTGATTTCAGACACCTCGTTTCATCCCTTCCTACCGCAAAATCCCATCTAACACTTCTCCCCGTGCGGCCTGTTGTCGCCCGCAAAAAACCTCGTTATAACGGTTAGTGGCATCCCGCCACCCACCCCACGAGAGCATGACCTTGCCCGGGAAGGGCAAGCTGGAGCGTTGACATGAACCATGGAAGTTTTGTCATAGAGAAGCTGTTCAAGCACTACAACGTTCATGTTGAGCAGCTAGGAAACGATTCGGAAAAAAAGACTGTCTTGATGGTCAACGGCGCGCTGTCCACCACACGCTCTTTCGCACGAACCAGTAAATGCCTGGCGGAGCATTTCAATGTGCTGCTGTTCGACCTGCCGTTCTCCGGCTATTCGCGCGAGCACAACACCGACCTCGAGCTTGTGACCAAGGACGACGAGGTGCAAATCCTGCGCGCCCTGGTGGAGCGCTTCGAGGTCAACCATCTGGTGTCGGCCTCCTGGGGCGGCATCTCCACCTTGCTGACCCTGGCCCACAACCCACCCTCCATCCAAAGCTCGGTAGTGATGGCCCTGGCGCCCAACCTCAACCAGGCGATGCTCGACTACGTGGAGCGCGTGCGCGTGTTGATCGAGGCCGATGACAAATCCGCCGTCGGCCACTTGCTCAATGAGACCGTCGGCAAATACCTGTCGCCGCGCCTCAAGCGCAACAACCATCGGCACCTGTCGAGCATGGCCACCACCGAGTACCGCCAGGCGCGTTTCCATATCCATCAGGTGCTGGCCTTGGGCGATGGTAATTACCTGCCGGCGCTGACCCGGATCGAAACCCCGGTGCACTTCCTCAATGGCGCACTGGATGAATACACGCCGGCGGCCGAGGCCCGGTTGTTCAAGCGCTATGTCGGCCGCAGCAGCTTTGCGGTCGCCGAACACACCGGCCATCTGCTCGACCTGGAGTCGCGCGAAGCGGCCATGTCGGTGCACCGTGCGCTGTTGGATTTCCTGGTGGGAGAGCATGCAACACTGTCGGAATTAGACGAACCGCCAGTGGGAAAAGGGGCGACGGATGGCGCATAATCGCCAACACATAGCCTGCTAATAAAAGGGTTCACATGCCGAATCGCGCCCCTCTCGATGCCAAGACCGCCCGCTGGCTACCCTGGGTGGTAGCGATTGCCTTCTTCATGCAGTCGCTGGACGGGACGATTCTCAACACCGCCCTGCCGGCCATGGCGCGGGACTTGGCGGAAAACCCGCTGCGCATGCAAGGGGTGGTGATCGCCTACATGCTCACCGTCGCCTTGCTGATCCCGGCTTCGGGCTGGGTGGCCGACCGCTTCGGTACCAAAAAAATCTTCTTCGGCGCGATCATGCTGTTCAGCATTGGCTCCTTGCTGTGCGCCTTGTCGAGCACCTTGACCATGCTGGTGGGCGCGCGGGTCATCCAGGGTTTGGGCGGCGCGCTGATGCTGCCGGTCGGGCGGCTGGTGGTCTTGCGTGCTTATCCGCGCTCCGAACTCGTACGTATCATGGGCTTCATCACCATTCCCGGCCTGCTCGGCCCCTTGCTCGGCCCGACCATGGGCGGCTGGATGGTGCAATACCTGACCTGGCACTGGATCTTCCTGATCAACCTGCCTGTGGGCATGGTCGGTTGCTACGCCGTGTGGAAACTCATCCCCGACCTGCGCGGCAGCGAACGCACGCGCTTTGACAGTGTAGGGTTTGTGCTGTTTGGCGCGGCGATGGTGCTGATTACCATCGCCATGGAAGGCCTGGGCGAACTGCACCTGCCGCACCTGCGGGTGATGTTGCTGCTGTTCGGCGGGCTCGCCTGCCTGGCCGCGTACTGGCTGCGTGCCGGGCATATCGACAACCCACTGTTCTCGCCGGTACTGTTCAAGACCCGCACCTTTGCCGTGGGCATCCTCGGCAACCTGTTCGCCCGGCTGGGCAGCGGCGCGCTGCCGTTTCTGGTGCCGTTGCTGCTGCAGGTGGCACTGGGTTACTCGCCCTCCGAAGCCGGTATGAGCATGTTGCCCCTGGCGGCGGCGGCGATGTTTGCCAAGTCCATCGCCCGGCCACTGATCGAGCGGCTGGGCTATCGCATTGTGCTCACCGGCAACACGCTGGCGCTGGGCATCATGCTGGCCAGTATGGGCCTGGTCAGCGAACACACGCCCTACCCGCTGCTGCTGTGCATGCTGGCGGTGCTGGGCGCGATCAACTCGCTGCAATTTACCGCGATGAACACCGTCACCCTGATCGACCTCGACGACGCCCAGGCCAGCAGCGGCAACAGTTTGCTCTCGGTGGTGGCGCAATTGTCCTTGAGCCTGGGCGTAGCCTGTGCCGGTGCCCTGCTCGGCGGCTTTACTGCCGAAGCGGGCAATGACGGCGTGGAAAGCGTGCTGGGCGCGTTCCAACTGACCTTCCTCACCGTGGGCATCATGGCCATGCTGGCGGCGGCGATCTTCCTGCAACTGTCGCCAAAAGACGGCAAACGGGTGGTCAGCCGCGAGCACGACCTTGAGCATTAACAGGCTTCTCGTCTAGAACTTGCAGGGAAAATCCCACAGGGCTGGTACACTGCGCGACATTTTGTTTTGCAGAGCCAGTCCCGTGACTACCATCGCCACCGCTTTTAATACTTTGCCCCTGTCCGCCGCCATGCTGGCTAACCTCGACTCGCTGGGTTACGTCGAGATGACGCAGATCCAGGCGCAAAGCTTGCCGGTGATCCTCAAGGGGCTGGACCTGATCGCCCAAGCCAAGACCGGCAGCGGCAAGACCGCCGCCTTCGGCATCGGCCTGTTGAACCCGATCAACTCGCGTTACTTCGGCTGCCAGGCACTGGTGATGTGCCCGACGCGTGAGCTGGCCGACCAGGTCGCCAAGGAAATCCGTCGCCTGGCGCGTGCCGAAGACAACATCAAGGTACTGACCCTGTGTGGCGGCGTGTCCCTCGGCCCGCAGATCGCCTCGCTGGAACACGGCGCCCACGTCATCGTCGGCACGCCAGGCCGTATCCAGCAACACCTGCGCAAAGGTTCGCTGGTGCTGGACGGCTTGAACACGCTGATCCTCGACGAAGCCGACCGCATGCTCGACATGGGCTTCTACGACGCCATCGAAGACATCATCAGCAAGACCCCGCCACGCCGCCAAACCCTGCTGTTCTCGGCCACCTACCCGGTGAGCATCAAGCAGCTGGCCTCCAAATTCATGCGTGCGCCGCAGCAGGTGAAGGCCGAAGCCTTCCACTCCGACGACCAGATCGAGCAGCGTTTCTACGAGATCTCGCCGGAAGAGCGCATGGACGCGGTGACCAAGGTACTGGCGCACTTCCGCCCGGCGTCGTGCGTGGCGTTCTGCTTTACCAAGCAGCAAGTGCAGGAAACTGTGGATCACCTGACCGCCAAGGGCATTTCCGCCGTCGGCCTGCATGGCGACCTGGAGCAGCGCGACCGTGACCAGGTACTGGCGATGTTCGCCAACCGCAGCACTTCGGTGCTGGTGGCGACCGACGTCGCCGCCCGTGGCCTGGACATTGACTCCCTGGACATGGTGATCAACGTCGAACTGGCCCGCGACTCGGAAATCCACATCCACCGCGTAGGCCGTACCGGTCGCGCCGGTGAGACCGGTATTGCGATCAGCCTGGTGGCGCCGTCCGAAGCCCACCGTGCCCAGGCCATCGAGCAACTGCAAAAGTCGCCGCTGAACTGGGACCAACTGGACAACCTCAAGCCGCAAAGCGGTGGCCCGTTGCTGCCGCAGATGAGCACGTTGTGCATCGCCGCCGGCCGTAAAGACAAGGTGCGCCCAGGCGACATCCTTGGCGCACTGACCGGTGACGCCGGGATTCCGGGTGCCCAGGTCGGCAAGATCGCGATCTTTGATTTCCAGGCGTTCGTGGCCGTTGAGCGCGGGATCGCCAAGCAGGCGTTGCAGCGTTTGAATGACGGCAAGATCAAAGGCCGCTCGTTGCGCGTGCGGATCCTCTGACCTGATCGTTCCCACGCTCCGCGTGGGAATGCCGCCATGGACGCTCTGCGTCCGCTTTGTGACGCAGAGCGTCACGGGATGCGTTCCCACGCAGAGCGTGGGAACGATCTGATCTGATGAACATGAGGAAACTGTTTTGCGCTCGACCGAAGTTGTGATCATTGGCGCCGGCGCCGCAGGCTTGATGTGCGCGCTGACCGCCGCCGGGCGTGGGCGCAAGGTGATGCTGATCGACCACGCCAACAAGGCCGGCAAAAAGATCCTGATGTCCGGCGGTGGCCGCTGCAATTTCACCAACATGTACACCGAGCCGGCCAACTTCCTCTCGCACAACGCGCATTTCTGCAAGTCGGCCCTGGCCCGCTACACCCAGTGGGATTTCATCGGGCTGGTGGCCAAGCACGGCGTGCCGTACCACGAGAAAAAGCTCGGCCAGCTGTTCTGCGATAACAAGTCCAGCGACATCCTCGGCATGCTGCTCGATGAATGCATCCAGACCGGCGTGAGCCTGCACCTGGACACCTCCATCGAGGAAATCGCCAAAGTCGACGGCGGCTATCAACTGCAAACCACCTTGGGTGAACTGCGCTGCGAATCCCTGGTGATCGCCACCGGCGGCCTGTCGATCCCGACCCTGGGCGCCACCGGTTTTGGTTACCAGGTGGCCAAGCAGTTTGGCCACGAACTGCTGCCGACCCGCGCAGGCTTGGTGCCGTTCACCATCACCGACCAGCTCAAGGAGTTGTGCGGCGAGTTGTCCGGTACGTCCGTGGATTGCCTGGTGAGCTGCAACGACCAGAGCTTTCGCGAGAACATCTTGTTTACCCACCGTGGCCTCAGTGGCCCGGCGATTTTGCAGATCTCTTCCTACTGGGAGACCGGTGACACGGTTGAAATCAACCTGCTGCCCGACCACGACGCGCACACCTGGCTGCAACAGCAACAGGTCGAGCACCCCAACAGCGAGCTGAAAACCCTGCTGGGTGAGATCTTCACCAAGAAGATGGCCAATCTGTTGGCGCAGATCTGGTTTGTGTCCAAGCCGATGAAGCAATACACCCACGCCGAAGTGGCCGACATCGCGCAAAAGCTGTCGAGCTGGCAGTTGGTACCGGCGGGCACCGAAGGCTATCGCACGGCCGAGGTGACGCTGGGTGGCGTGGACACGCGGGAAGTGTCGTCCAAGACCATGGAGTCGCTGAAAAGCCCGGGCTTGTACTTTATCGGTGAAGTGCTGGATGTGACCGGTCACCTGGGTGGGTTCAACTTCCAGTGGGCATGGGCTTCCGGTTACGCAGCCGCCCAATACGCCTGAAGAATGTACACAGTCAACAGGTGGGAGCTGGCTCGTCGAATCGTCGCACCGCTGCGATAGCGGTGTTGGATTCACCGCCGCTATCGCAGGCAAGCCAGCTCCCACAGTAGTTTCGTGGTGTTCTTAGGATGTTGGCTGGAATAAATTTTGCTGTTACATGTGATCGCCACGCTTGCCGTGGCGTCATTACTGGCTCAATTTAGCGGCATCGTCCCGGAAGACTCCAGACTTCATGTCATCGACCTCGTTCAAGCAGTCCATGCGGCGCCTGTGGGCGCTGGATAAATTCAGTTACAGCGTTCGGGTATTCATCGCCCTCACCGGCAGCATGGCGCTGTGCTGGTATCAAAACGAAATGACCCTGCTGATCCCGCTATTCCTGGGGATTATCGCCAGCGCCCTGGCCGAGACCGATGACAGTTGGCAGGGCCGCCTGAATGCGTTGGCGGTAACGCTGGTGTGTTTCAGTGTCGCCGCACTGTCGGTTGAACTGCTGTTCCCTTATCCGTGGATCTTCGCCATCGCCCTGGCCCTGGCCAGCTTCTGCCTGACCATGCTCGGCGCGTTGGGCGAACGGTATGGCGCGATTGCTTCAGCGACGTTGATTCTGTCGGTGTACACCATGATCGGCGTGGACCAGCGCGGTGGCGCCGTCACCGACTTCTGGCACGAGCCGTTGCTGCTGGTGGCCGGCGCCGCGTGGTATGGCGCGCTGTCGGTGCTGTGGCAGGCACTGTTTTCCAACCAGCCGGTGCAGCAAAGCCTGGCGCGGTTGTTTCGGGAGCTGGGGCGTTACCTCAAGCTTAAATCGTCGCTGTTCGAGCCGATCCGCCAACTGGATGTGGAAGCGCGCCGCCTGGAACTGGCCCAGCAAAACGGCCGGGTGGTGGCGGCGCTGAATGCCGCGAAAGAAATCATCCTGCACCGCGTAGGCAATGGCCGCCCCGGCTCAAAAGTCAGCCGTTACCTGAAGCTGTACTTTCTGGCCCAGGATATCCACGAACGCGCCAGCTCGTCCCACTACCCTTACAACGCCCTGGCTGAAGCCTTCTTCCACAGCGACGTGCTGTTCCGCTGCCAGCGCCTGTTGCGCCAGCAAGGCAAGGCCTGCCAGGCCCTGGCCGAATCGATCCAGCTGCGCCAGCCGTTCATTTATGACGACAGCTTCGCTGAAGCCCTGGGCGACCTGAACGCCTCCCTGGAACACCTGCGCATCCAGAGCAACCCGGCCTGGCGTGGCCTGTTGCGCTCGTTGCGTGCGTTGGCCGCCAACCTGTCCACCCTCGACCGCCTGCTCGGCGATGCCAGCAACCCCGACTCCCTGGCCGACGCCACCGACAGCAGCCTGCTGGACCGTGCCCCGCGCAACCTCAAGGAAATGTGGACGCGCCTGCGCACGCAACTGACGCCGACGTCACTGCTGTTCCGTCACGCCCTGCGCCTGCCGCTGGCACTGAGTATCGGCTATTGGATGGTGCACTTGATCCACCCGTCCCAAGGCTACTGGATCATCCTCACCACCCTGTTCGTGTGCCAACCCAACTACGGCGCCACGCGGCGCAAGCTGGGCCAGCGGATCATCGGCACCGCCATCGGCCTGACCGTGGCCTGGGCGCTGTTTGATCTGTTCCCAAACCCTTTGGTGCAGTCGATGTTCGCCATCGCCGCAGGCCTGGTGTTCTTTATCAACCGCACCACCCGCTACACGTTGGCCACCGCGGCGATCACCCTGATGGTGCTGTTCTGCTTCAACCAGGTGGGCGACGGTTACGGGCTGTTCCTGCCACGCCTGTTCGATACCTTGCTGGGCAGCTTGATTGCAGGCCTGGCGGTGTTCCTGTTCCTGCCGGACTGGCAAGGTCGGCGCCTGAACAAAGTGCTGGCCAACACCCTGACCTGCAACAGCATTTACCTGCGCCAGATCATGCAGCAATACGCCGCCGGCAAGCGCGACGACCTGGCCTACCGGCTGGCGCGGCGCAATGCGCACAACGCCGACGCGGCGCTGTCGACCACGCTGGCGAATATGCTCATGGAACCTGGGCATTTCCGTAAGGAAGCCGATGTGGGCTTCCGCTTTCTGGTGCTGTCGCACACCTTGCTCAGTTACCTTTCCGGGCTGGGTGCGCATCGGGAGACTCAATTACCGGCCGACGTGCGTGAACATCTGATCGACGGCGCCGGTAACAGCCTGGCGGCGAGTATCGACGAAATCGCCACGGGGCTGGCCAACAAGCAGCCCATCGCGATTCAGAGTGATGCCGAGGAAGCGTTGGCGGCGGACCTGGAGCAGATGCCCGATGAGATCGATGAAGGGCAGCGGCTGGTGCAGACGCAACTGGCGTTGATTTGCCGGCAGTTGGGGCCGTTGCGCACGTTGGCGGCGCATTTGATCAAAGATACCAGCGCAGCGTAGACCGCCATCGCAGGCAAGCCGGCTCCCACCTTTGAAGGTGTTCGCCATTCAAAATGTGGGAGCTGGCTTGCCTGCGATGGGGCCAGCAGAAACACTACATCCCATGCTCCTTCATCAACCGCGCATAACTGCCATCTGCCTTCATCCGCGCAATCTCCCGATCAAAGCTGGCCACGATCTGTTCATGCTCCGGGTTCTTCAGGCTCACCAGAATATGCAGGCTGTTCTCGCTCAACGGCTTGGGTAAAAACTCCACCGCGTTGCGCACCCGTGGCGACTCCCGCGCCAGGTAATAGCGGGCCACAAACTCATCTTCCAGCGTCAGCTTGACGCGTTTGGCCGCGAGCATACGCACCGCCATGGCGAAGTTATGCACCGGCACTTTCTGCAACTGCGCATCCTGGTCGAACGCCGCCGAATAGGCGTAGCCGCGCACCACGGCGATGGGATCGTCGTGCAGTTGCTCCAGGTTCTGATAATCGATGGGGTCGTCGCGGCGCTTGATAAACCGCACGCGATTCATCAGGTATTCGCCGGAAAACTGGCCCAGCTTGGTGCGGGCATCGTCGTACCAGGCGTTGATCAACACGTCATAACGGCCATCGCCCACGCCCATCAGCGCCCGCGCCCATGGCACTTGTTCGAAATCACTGGCATAGCCTGCTCGGGCCAGCGCCGTACTGACAATATCAGTGGCCAGGCCGCCGTTGATCAAGGTCGAATCGGTAAACGGTGGCCATACATCCGCTACCAGTCGCAGGCGCTGCGCCACCGCCGGCTGAGCCAGCAGCAACACTCCTATTAAAGCAACGGCACGAGAAAATCGCGGCATGCTCAAAGTCCTTGGCGGGCAGGCATTGGCCTGATAACAGTAGCTCATCAATGAGCCTGTATTGCAGATTACACAAAGAAGCCTGTGGCGATCGGACTGAATGATGGCAAATTGACGCCATTCACAAAAATGCTCAATTTAGACAGGACGGGCGGCGGCGCTTACTATCGGCCACAGACATTAATAAGGGAAAACGCCATGACGGTTGAATGGGTCTGCAAACATCACGAAGACCTCGGCAAAGAGCAGCTGTACACCATTATGCGTCTGCGCAATGAGGTGTTTGTCGTCGAGCAAAAATGCGTTTATCAAGACCTCGACGGGCAGGATCTTTCGGGCGATACCCACCACTTGATGGCCTGGCAAGATGACGTGCTGGTGGCCTACCTGCGCCTGCTGGACCCGGAATCCCAGGGCGGTGATGTGGTGATTGGCCGGGTGATCGTCGCGCCGGTGGCACGCGGTACCGGCCTGGGGCACCAGATGATGGAAGAAGCCCTCAAGCGCATTGAAGACATCTGGCCGCAGACGCCGATCTATCTGTCAGCCCAGACGCATTTGCAGGGGTATTACGGCAAGTATGGGTTTGAAGTGGCGGGTGAGGAATACCTGGAGGATGACATTCCCCATATTGGTATGCGGCGCCAGTAAGGACGCCATCGCAGGCAAGCCAGCTCCCACACGTTGAATTGCGAATACTTCAAGTGTGGGAGCTGGCTTGCCTGCGATGAGGCCAGAGCTGCAAGCACCCGGTTCAGGGATAACCCAACACCTGCTTGACCGCCGCAAGGTTCGCCTCGATCCAGCGCCGATCAATCGCGCCCCAGCTACGAATCCGATAACGCCCGGCATGATTGCGCGCGCCGTCCTCCTGCTCAAACTCACACACAATATCCAGATCAGCCAACGCCGCAATCGTGTCCTGCGCCGTGCGCCGTGGCATCCCGGTGGCGTCGGTGAGTGCCGGCACGCTGCTGGCCTGGCCGCTGTCGATCAGGTAGGCCACATACAGGCGGCGGTAGAAACTGCTTTTGGTCTTGCTCACATCCATGCTCGACGCCTTTTGAAGTTAGGGCTTGCCCTGCAAGTCGCGATACGTGAGGTACACCCGCAGGTCGAACTCCACCTGATGGTAGCCCGGCATCATGTACTCACAGAGTTTATAAAACGCCTTGTTGTGGTCCGATTCCTTGAAGTGCGCCAGCTCGTGCACCACGATCATGCGCAGAAACTCCGGTGCGGCTTCCTTGAACAGCGCCGCAATGCGGATTTCTTTCTTGGCTTTGAGGTTGCCGCCCTGCACCCGTGAAATCGTGGTGTGCAGGCCCAGGGCGCGGTGGGTGAGGTCCAGGCGGTTGTCGAACAGCACTTTGTCGATGGCCGGCGCGTTGCGCAGGTGTTCCTGCTTCAACGCCAGGGCATAGCTGTACAACGCCTTGTCGCTCTGCACGCCGTGGCGCTCGGGGTAGCGTTGCTCCAGGTAGGCGCCCAATTGGTCCTTGGCGATCAATTGGCGCACTTGCTCCTGGAGCGCTGCGGGGTAGGCCTGGAGGTATTTCAGCGCGGTCATGGGGTTCTGCAACAGGGTTTGAAGGCCGCCAGTGTAGCGAATTCACAGCAGACGAGGGTGGGACCAGGCAGCCACTTCCTCCGCCACCAACGGTTGGGCAGCCAACGGCCCCTGAATAAATGCGCAGCCATTGGCCTTGAGCCACGTTGACTGCTCGAGGGTTTCCACACCCTCGGCGATCACCAACACCTCAAAATGTGCGCATAACTGGATGATACTGCGCGCCATTGCCGCGTCCCGTACCGAGCCTGGCAGGCGCGCCACCAGTTGCGGGTCGAGCTTGAGCGTATCGAACTCCAGGTCCCGAAGGTGGGCCAGGGAGCATTGGCCCAGGCCGAAGTCATCCAAGGCAATGCGCACGCCAATCTGGCGCAATAACTTGAGCTGCTTATGGGTCTCTTCCAGGTTACTCATCAGGCTGTCTTCGCTGATTTCCACCTCCAGCTGGCGCCCCTGCAACCCATGTCGTTCAAGGACCTGCTGCAGTTGGCTGGCGAGGTTGGGCATATTGAACTGGCTGGCACTCAAGCTCACGCTCAGCACCAACTCTTGATCGAAGGTGGCTTGCCAGGCTTGGCGCTGGGCAGCGACTTGCTGGTAGATCCAGGCGCTCAACTGGCTGATCAGCCGCGCCTCTTCAAGCAGCGGCAAGAATAAGCCCGGCGGCACATCGCCGACGCTGGGGTGCTGCCAGCGCAGCAGCGCCTCGACACCGCGCAAGCGCCCGTCTTCCAACGAGACCTGGGGCTGGTAGACCAGGGTGAAGTCCTTGTTGTGAATCGCGGTGCGCACGCTGTCTTCCAGCATCAACCGCGAACGGGCGCGGCCGTTCATTTCCTGATCGTAATAGCGATATTGCTGACGGCCCGCGCGCTTGGCTTCGTACATGGCGATATCCGCCGCACGCAACAGGCCGCTCAGGTCGGAGCCGCAGTCCGGGAACGTCGCGATGCCGATGCTGACGCCGAGCATCACCTCCAAACCGTCCACTTGCTGGCACACAGACACTCTTTCGATCAGTTTTTCCGAAATCTTGGCGGCCTGCTCCGGGCACTCCAACTCCAGCAATGCGGTGAACTCATCCCCGCCCATACGCCCGAGAATGTCGCAGGAGCGCAAGCAGGCCTGCATCTGCTCCGAGACCCAGCGCAGCACGCGGTCACCCGCGTCGTGGCCCAACGAGTCATTGACCCGCTTGAAACCGTCCAGGTCCAGATACAGCAACACCAGCGACTGCTCGTTACGCTCGCTGCGCAGCAAGATGTTCTCCACCGCCTGGTGAAAGCCACGCCGGTTCAACAGCCCCGTCAACGGATCGGTCACGGCCTGGAACTCCAACTGCTGATGCAGATGGCGTACCTCGGACATGTCCAGCACGGTCACCACCATGGCCTTCTGCTCGGCGGGCAGCGGTGCACAGGACAACGCCACGGGCACCTGCTGACCACGGCCGGTGCGCAAAATCGCGTCGTGCTGACGCCACGTTTCACCCCGGCGGTATGCCTCGTACATCGGGAAACTCAACCACGCAGGCACATGGGGCTTTTGCAGGAAACTCAAGAAGCTCTCGCCCTGCAACTCGGCCATGGTGGCGTTCAGCAAGCGTGAAATCGCCGGGTTGGCGTACTCGATCACACTGCCCTCGCCCACCACCAACAGGCCTTCGGCGGCGTTGTCGAGCACCGAGGCGTTGAAGGCACGCGCCAACTCCAGGTCGTGGCTCAGGCGCTGCAAGGCGCGGCGGTTGCGCTGCTGCTCCAGCAGGGCCTGGACCTTGGGCTTGAGGACATGCGGGTCAAAGGGTTTGAACAGATAGTCGATCGCGCCGCTGGCATAGCCCTCCTGCACGGCGGCGGGCGATTGTGCGTGGGCCGTCAGAAAGATAATCGGCGTCATGCGTGTGCGCTGGCTGCCACGCATCAGGCGTGCGACTTCAAAGCCGTCCATGCCGGGCATGCGCACATCCAGCAAGACCAGGTCGACCTCGTGGGCAAGCAGCAACTCCAAGGCTTCCAGCCCGGAAGCGGCCGTGATCACGTGCCAGTCTTCACGCTGCAAAAGCGCACGCATGCTGATGAGGTTTTCCGGGTAGTCATCGACGACCAAAAGAACCGAACTGCCATCGCCGGGGTGTGGAGCGCAATCCATGCTACGTCTCTTCCTTGAGGGGCTGCACCGGTCACTTCTGCTACAAAAACCGGACAAACACTGAGGGCTCACTCTAGCCCCGCTTTAAAAAAAGCAGAAGTGACGTGGATGCCATCATTGCGCCAAAGCTCAGGAAGCCGACTAACGGTCAAGCCCTACAGCCCACGGCCTGTGGGAAACATGGCTTTTTGGCATTTAGCTGACGCCAATAATTTGCCACAAACTGTTTAACAACCGGACAACCACCGCCTATAAAGAACCTGTACAGCCCTCGGGCTAAAGCCTTCACCCTCTGTAAAAGGCCAACACCATGATCGACCTTTCCACCTGGAACCTCAGCATCCCGGTCGGCTCCCCGCCCACGACCATCGACACCCCCAAGCTGCTGAGCGGCTTCAAGGACCAGTACTTCCAGGCCGAAGGCAGCAACGTGCAATTCTGGACACCCGTGACCGGCACCCGCACCGAAAACGCCATCTACCCACGCAGCGAGTTACGCGAAACCTACGCCGATGGGCGCCTGCGCAACTGGACTTACAACGAAGCCAACAACTTCCTGCGCGCCACCGTGGCCGTCAACCAGGTGCCCTCCAGCGGCAAAGTGGTCATCGGCCAGATCCACGCGTATGACAGCCAGAAACCGCTGATCAAACTGGAGTATCAATTCAAGGAAAAAACCCAGACCGGCAACATCGTCGCCAAGGTGCGCATGCGCCCGGATGATGGTGAGGGGCGCGTGGTCACCGTCGCCTCCAATGTGCCACTCAACAAGAGCTTTACCTACGTGATCAACCTCAATAAAGCCGGGCTGCTCAATGTGTATGCCGCAGATGGCGAATGGAACGAGCGCATAGGCGCCGCGTGGGGTGCGAAACCGCTGTACTTCAAGGCAGGGGTGTATGTGCAGGACAACAGCGGCGACAGCAAGGAAGGCGCACGGGTGACGTTTGCCAAGTTGGATATTGATCACGAGTAGAGCGTGAAAGAAGCCCCGTTAGTAACGGGGCCTCTTAGTGGGTTTAATCAACGCACATCAGCATAAAGCCCATTGAAGAATCGCCGGCGGGTTTGTTATCGCCAACCATGAGTGTCAATACATTAATGTAATTGATCGCCGGCAGCCCACCCAACTTGGCGTGACCATAGAAGATACGTTCATTAGAGTACACATCCGTCACCGACACCGTACAGAAGCTCGGCACCTCTTTAAAAACACCGGGCACGAATCTAACTTTATACTCTGAAAAGTAGTCAGGTTGCGCAGTCAATTTTACTTCTTTAATCCACGTGGGCGATTGCGCATAGACCGTTCCCTTATCGTCAACAGACGCTGTATATACCCTGCCTTTCCCATAGACCGACGCAGCAGAGCCCACTGCCATCAATGCAATGAAAATGCCAGCAGCTTTAATAAAGTTCATTATCACTTCTCTCTCATCGAATACATTTCAAAGCCCAACCTTAAATGATTCGAAGGCGATAAAAGCGCACTTTCAATGGTGTACAAATAAAACAGAAAAACCATCAAGACACTGTGCGTTCTACTGACCGGCTTTAGGATGCTTCCGATCGCAAACAACTGTTGAGTCGCCACTATTCGTAGGCAAACTCCGACAGGCACAAAGACTATTCTCAGATTAATCCAACCACTTAAACTCATCACCTGACTCTGTGGGAGCCGGGCTTGCCCGCGATGGCGGTGTATCAGCCACCATCAGCAGTTCCTGACACACCGCCATCGCGGGCAAGCCCGGCTCCCACATTGGATCTCCATCGGTTCGGGGATCGAGGTTGGTCCTACACGACCGTTGCGGGCGGACAGATCGCCGCTTATAGTTCGCCCCGTCGCTGAGAACAGCGATAGGGTTTCGCAGCCCTACCGAGTTAATACTGCACCCGTCACAAACGGCCCCGGCGCTCCGCCGACGGCCGTCCTTGTTATGGCGGCTGTGCGTGGGAGACCTTCGGGTCTGCCGGGTCTTAACTCCTCGGTCTGCGAACCCGCGTACAGCTGCCACCTAATTTGTTTCGCAGCAAACGGTGGTCATTCTTCTTTTGAGTTAAGGATTCACCATGACCGACCCATTACCGCCCCGCCGCTTCTACCCCTGCACCGAATCCGCCACCGATTCACCGGTGCTCTTGATCGACAGCGCCGCCCCACTGCCCGACCTCCACGCCTGCCTGCGCGAACGCCTCAACGCCGCCCTCGAACACCTCAACCTGATGGCCTGCTCCAGCCTCCCGGACTTCGCCGAGCGCGACCTGAATAACGTGGCCAATACCGCACGTATTCTGGTGCAGGACGTGAGCGACGTGTTCCGCGTCATTGAGCACCGAGGTTTCGATACCGCTGCCTGATCAAATCCCGGCCACAAAAAAGCCCGCATCGCTGCGGGCTTCTTTTTAAACGCTTAAGGCTCAGTTCACCTTGGCGTTCAACTCACCTTTCAGGTAACGCTGGTACATCGCTTCCAACGAGATCGGCTTGATCTTCGAAGCATTACCGGCAGTACCAAACGCTTCGTAGCGAGCGATACACACATCACGCATCGCGGTCACGGTAGCGCCGAAGAATTTACGCGGGTCAAATTCGCTCGGGTTGGTAGCCATCAGGCGACGCATTGCGCCGGTGGACGCCAGGCGCAGGTCGGTGTCGATGTTGACCTTGCGCACGCCGTACTTGATGCCTTCGACGATTTCTTCAACCGGCACGCCGTAGGTTTCTTTGATGTCGCCGCCGTACTGGTTGATGATCGCCAACCATTCTTGCGGGACCGAGGAAGAGCCGTGCATCACCAGGTGGGTGTTCGGAATGCGTTTGTGGATTTCCTTGATGCGGTCGATAGCCAACACGTCACCGGTAGGTGGCTTGGTGAACTTGTAGGCGCCGTGGCTGGTGCCGATGGCGATGGCCAGGGCGTCCACTTGGGTCTTTTTCACGAAGTCAGCGGCTTCTTCCGGGTCGGTCAGCATCTGGCTGTGATCCAGCACGCCTTCGGCGCCGATGCCGTCTTCTTCGCCGGCCATACCGGTTTCCAGGGAACCCAGGCAGCCCAGCTCGCCTTCAACCGAAACCCCACAGGCGTGAGCCATGGCCACGGTTTGCTGGGTTACGCGCACGTTGTACTCGTAGTCGGTTGGGGTCTTGCCGTCTTCGCCCAGGGAGCCGTCCATCATTACCGAGCTGAAACCCAGTTGGATGGAGCGCTGGCACACGTCAGGGCTGGTGCCGTGGTCCTGGTGCATGCACACCGGGATGTGCGGGAATTCTTCGATAGCGGCGAGGATCAGGTGACGCAGGAACGGGGCGCCGGCGTATTTGCGCGCACCGGCCGAAGCCTGGACGATCACGGGGGAGTCGGTCTTGTCAGCGGCTTCCATGATGGCGCGCATCTGCTCAAGGTTGTTGACGTTAAAGGCTGGGACGCCGTAGCCGAACTCGGCTGCGTGGTCCAGCATTTGACGCATGCTGATAAGTGCCATTGTGTTGTCTCTCCCGGTCGAGGGTCGTTAATCGTGCAAGCCTGCCGTAGCGGCGGCTGCTATTCAAGTTATTGCAGATCAAGGGGTTAAGCTTGAGCTGCTGAATCGTTATTGCAGTGTCCGGTTCGCACATAAGTGACTTTGGAACCGGATCAATGTGGGAGCTGGCTTGATGTGGCGAGGGAGCTTGCTCCCGCTGGGCTGCGCAGCGGCCCCAAGTTTTCAGGAGCGCTTCGCACTCCAGCGGGAGCAAGCTCCCTCGCCACACAATCTGCTCTCCCATTCGATCTTCTTACTGGGCCTTACAGCCACGCCCAATCAAATCATCGGTGGCGACCCAGTAAACCAGGCCTTCCTCACCTTTTGTGTGAAACGCCAGCTGGCCGTCGCTGTACAGCACGCCCGAGGCGGCAACCTCTTGTTTAAGGCGATAAACCTGGTCCGAACCACCGAGGCGTACATCCACTTCGGAACGGGCCGCATTGGTAAAGCGCCAGTTGACCTCGGCCTTGCTGTCGCAGGTCCAGGTGGTCCATTTGTCTGCCGGTTCTGCGGCCTTGTTGAACATGTTCATGCTGCTGCAACCGGCCAACAAGGCCAGGGCTGCGAGGGCGAAAACGCCTTTCATTGCCACTCCTCGAACGACGACCCCAAGGGCCGCCACTGCTGTCGGTTAGTTGATCAGACCCGTCATGGGCAACCCTGTTCCTGACCGTTGGGCGCGGCGTCGTATTGTTCCAGCCGTTCATTGCCGATGCGCTTGTTGATCACCGGCATGGTTTCGGCCTGCCAGTCGGCCTGGTAGCAGCTTTTTTTCGGCGCAGCCCCAGGCGCTTGCGCCTCGGGCACAGCGCTTGGCGTGCTGCCGCAGCCGGCCAACAGGCCCGCTGCGATCACCAGTGCCAACGACTTGATCATGGGAATGCTCCTTTTCCGGATCACGAGCCTTAACCTTTGGCTCGGGTTTCCAGCACTTCAACGGCCGGCAACACTTTGCCTTCGACGAATTCGAGGAATGCGCCGCCACCGGTAGAAATGTAGGAGATCTGGTCAGCAACGCCATATTTATCGATGGCGGCCAGGGTGTCACCGCCGCCGGCGATGGAGAATGCCGAGCTTTCGGCAATCGCCTTGGCCAGCACTTTGGTGCCGTTGCCGAACTGGTCGAACTCAAACACGCCAACCGGGCCGTTCCACAGAATGGTCTGGGAGGCTTTCAGCAGTTGCGCAAAGTTAGCCGCCGTTTGCGGGCCGATATCCAGGATCATGTCGTCAGCCGCCACGTCAGCAATCAGCTTGACGGTGGCTTCGGCGCTTTCAGCGAATTCCTTGGCAACCACCACGTCCACCGGCAGCGGCACGCTGACTTTGGCGGCGATGGCGCGGGCAGTGTCGAGCAGGTCTGGCTCGTACAGCGACTTGCCCACCGGGTGCCCGGCTGCGGCCAGGAAGGTGTTGGCGATGCCGCCGCCGACGATCAGCTGGTTGCAGATCTGGCTGAGGCTGTTGAGCACGTCCAGCTTGGTCGACACTTTGGAGCCGGCCACGATGGCAGCCATCGGTTGTGCCGGAGCACCCAGCGCCTTGCCCAATGCATCCAGCTCAGCAGCCAGCAATGGGCCAGCCGCGGCAACTTTAGCGAACTTGGCCACGCCGTGGGTCGAGCCTTCGGCGCGGTGCGCGGTGCCGAAAGCGTCCATCACAAACACGTCGCACAGGGCCGCGTATTGCTGGGCCAGTTCGTCGCTGTTCTTTTTCTCGCCTTTGTTAAAGCGCACGTTTTCGAACAGCACGATATCGCCAGGCGCAACAGAAACGCCGCCCAGGTAGTCGGCTACCAGCGGCACGTCGCGGCCCAGGGCCTTGCTCAGGTAGTCGGCTACAGGCTTGAGGCTGTTTTCGGCGCTGAACTCACCTTCGGTCGGGCGACCCAGGTGGGAGCAGACCATCACGGCCGCGCCTTTTTCCAGGGCCAGCTTGATGGTCGGCAGCGAGGCCAGGATTCGCGCATCGCTGGTGACAACACCGTCCTTGACTGGGACGTTGAGGTCTTCGCGAATCAGTACGCGCTTACCTTGCAGATCGAGGTCGGTCATCTTCAACACGGTCATGGGTCGCAGTTCCTGAATTACTGTTGAGGTTGTTTAGAAGCGATGTGCAGATAGTGCTCTGCCACATCCAGCATGCGGTTGGCAAAACCCCATTCGTTGTCGAACCACGCCAGGATGTTCACCAGCCTGGGGCCGGAAACACGGGTCTGGCTGGCATCCACAATCGCCGAATGCGGGTCATGGTTGAAATCACAACTGGCGTGCGGCAACTCGGTGTAGGCCAGCAGGCCTTTGAGCGGGCCGCTGGTGGCGGCGTCGCGCAAGATCCGGTTGACCTCCGTCGCGTCAGTGTCGCTGACGGTTTGCATGGTGATGTCCAGACAGGACACATTCACCGTCGGCACCCGTACGGCTTTGGCCTGGATTCGCCCGGCAAGTTCCGGCAACAGTCGCTCGATGCCACGGGCCAGGCCGGTAGACACCGGAATCACCGACTGGAACGCCGAGCGCGTGCGGCGCAGGTCTTCATGATGATAGGCGTCGATCACCGGCTGGTCGTTCATCGCCGAGTGAATCGTGGTGATCGACACATAATCGATACCGATCGCCTGATCCAGCAGGCGCAACAGCGGCACGCTGCAGTTGGTGGTGCAGGAGGCGTTGGACACCAGCAGTTCATCGCCGGTCAGGCAATCCTGGTTGATACCGTAGACGATGGTGGCGTCCACATCCGCCTCGCTGGCCATCGGCTGGGAAAACAGCACACGCGGTGCGCCGGCGTCGAGAAAACGCTGGCCATCGGCACGGGTGTGATAGACACCGGAACATTCCAGCACCAGGTCAACGCCCAGTGCTTTCCAGTCGATGCCTTCGGGGGTGGCACTGCGCAAGACCTTCACGCAGGTGCCATTAATATGCAGACAATCGCCCTCGACCCGCACTTCGCCGGGGAAGCGGCCGTGGGTGGAGTCAAAGCGTGTCAGGTATTCGATGCTGGCCATGTCAGCCAAATCGTTGATCGCCACAATTTCAAACCCGGCCGCCGCCCCTCGCTCGAACAGAGCACGCAAGACGCAACGACCAATGCGGCCGTAGCCGTTGAGTGCAACTTTGTAGGGACGCGGTTGAGGCATGGGGTTCTCGATCAAGGTGAGTTCGGTGCTGAATGTTCTGACGCCATCGCGGGCAAGCCCGCTCCCACATTAGACCGTGATCCAAATGTGGGAGCGGGCTTGCCCGCGATGGCGCCAGTACAGACAACGCAGACTGACTTAGTCTTCCAGCAGCTCTTCAGCCTGACCCAGGATGTTTTCCAAGGTGAAACCGAATTCTTCGAACAACGCTGGCGCCGGCGCCGACTCACCGTAGGTGGTCATGCCGATCACGCGGCCTTCCAGGCCCACGTACTTGTACCAGTAGTCGGCGTGCGCCGCTTCGATGGCGATACGCGCGCTGACCTGCAACGGCAATACCGATTGCTTGTAGTCGGCATCCTGGGCTTCAAACAGGCTGGTGCACGGCATGGACACCACGCGAACGTTGCGGCCCTGCTCGGTCAGCTTGTCGTAGGCTTGAACAGTCAGGCCGACTTCGGAACCGGTGGAGATCAGGATCAACTCCGGCTCGCCGATGCAGTCTTTGAGCACATAACCGCCACGGCTAATGTTGGCGATCTGCGCGTCGGTACGCACTTGGTGTTGCAGGTTCTGACGCGAGAAGATCAGCGCCGAAGGGCCGTCCTTACGCTCGATCGCGTGCTTCCAGGCCACCGCGGATTCCACCGCGTCGGCTGGGCGCCAGCAATCCAGGTTCGGCGTGGTACGCAGGCTGGTCAGTTGCTCGACCGGCTGGTGCGTCGGGCCGTCTTCGCCCAGGCCGATGGAGTCGTGGGTGTACACATGGATCACCCGCTTCTTCATCAGCGCGGCCATACGTACCGCATTACGCGCGTATTCCATGAACATCAGGAAGGTCGCGCCGTAAGGCACCAGGCCGCCGTGCAGGGACACGCCGTTCATGATGGCGCTCATGCCGAACTCGCGCACACCGTAGTACATGTAGTTGCCGCTGGCGTCTTCGGCCGAGACACCTTTGCAACCTTTCCACAGGGTCAGGTTGGAACCGGCCAGGTCAGCCGAACCGCCGAGGATCTCAGGCAGCAATGGGCCAAAGGCGTTCAGGGTGTTCTGGCTGGCTTTACGGCTGGCAATGGTCTCGCCCTTGGCCGCGACTTCGGCGATGTAGGCCGAGGCTTTTTCCGAGAAGTCGGCAGGCAGGTCACCGGCCAGGCGGCGCACCAGCTCGTTGGCCAATTCCGGGAATTCGGCGGAGTAGGCAGCAAAACGCTGGTCCCACTCGGCTTCGGCGGCCAGGCCTTTTTCCTTGGCGCTCCACTCGGCGTAGATGTCAGCCGGGATTTCGAACGGGCCATGGTTCCACTTCAGCGCTTCACGAGCCAAGGCGATTTCCGCGTCACCCAGTGGGGCGCCGTGGCAGTCTTCTTTACCTTGCTTGTTCGGCGAGCCGAAACCGATGATGGTCTTGCAGCAGATCAGGGTCGGCTGCTCGCTCTTGCGCGCGGTGTCGATGGCGGTCTTGATCTCTTCCGGATCGTGACCGTCAACGTTGCGGATCACCTGCCAGTTGTAGGCTTCGAAACGCTTTGGCGTGTCGTCGGTGAACCAGCCTTCGACTTCGCCGTCGATGGAGATGCCGTTGTCATCGTAGAAGGCAATCAGCTTGCCCAGGCCCAGGGTGCCGGCCAGGGACGCGACTTCGTGGGAAATACCTTCCATCATGCAGCCATCACCCAGGAACACGTAGGTGTGGTGGTCGACAATGTTGTGGCCAGGGCGGTTGAACTGCGCGCCCAATACTTTTTCCGCCAGCGCAAAACCCACGGCGTTGGCCAGGCCCTGGCCCAGCGGGCCAGTGGTGGTCTCGACGCCTGGGGTGTAGCCGAATTCCGGGTGGCCCGGGGTGCGGCTGTGCAGCTGGCGGAAGCTCTTGAGGTCATCGATGGTGACGTCGTAGCCGGTCAGGTGCAGCAGCGAGTAGATCAGCATCGAGCCGTGGCCGTTGGACAGCACGAACCGGTCACGGTCAGCGAACGACGGGTTGCTCGGGTTGTGCTTCAGGTAGTCACGCCAAAGTACCTCGGCGATATCCGCCATGCCCATCGGGGCACCGGGATGGCCGCTGTTGGCTTTTTGCACGGCATCCATGCTGAGGGCACGAATGGCGTTGGCACGCTCACGACGGCTGGGCATCGCTGATCTCCTGGAGTTTGAGTAGAAGAAACGGAAAAAAGGACCGGCATTTTCCCTCAGCCACCGCCTGCGGGCAATGACAGATAGTCACTTGTAGGTGTTTTTCCTGCGGTTTACCCGGCATTGGCTTGCAGAAACAGCCCACCGGTTCGTCTAAAGGTTATAGCGGCTGCTTATAACTACCGATTATCGACCAATATCAAAACTTTTTGATATTGGCCTTGCGGGGATTTCCACCCGTCACTAGACTGCTGGCCTTATGAACCTACCCGTGCCCTCCCTGCGTCCCGACGACGGCGATGAGCTGGCTGCCTTATGCAAGGCCGCTGGTGATCCGTTGCGCCTGAACGTGTTGCGCGCACTGGCCAACGACTCTTTTGGGGTGCTGGAGCTGGCGCAGATCTTCGCCATCGGCCAATCCGGCATGAGCCACCACCTCAAGGTGCTGGCCCAGGCCGAGCTGGTGGCTACGCGCCGCGAAGGCAATGCGATTTTCTATCGCCGCGCCCTGCCCCACACCGAGCTGCTCGGCGGCAAGCTGCACGCTGCCCTGCTCGAAGAGGTAGACAGTTTGGGCCTGCCCAGCGACGTGCAGTCGCGCATCAGCCAGGTCCACGGGCAACGCGCCGCCGCCAGCCAGGACTTTTTCTCACGGGTAGCCGAGAAGTTTCGCGCCCAGCAGGACTTGATCGCCGGTTTGCCCCAATACCGCGAAAGCGTACTGGCGCTGTTGGACAAGCTGAGCTTCAGTGATGAGGCGACGGCGTTGGAAGTTGGCCCCGGCGACGGTGGCTTCCTGCCGGAACTGGCACGTCGCTTCAAGCAGGTGACCGCGCTCGACAACAGCCCGGCGATGCTTGAACTGGCGCGCCAGCTGTGCGAGCGCGAAGCGCTGGGCAACGTCAGCCTGCAGTTGGCCGACGCGTTGAATGACACCAGCCTGCTGGCCGATTGCGTGGTGCTGAACATGGTCTTGCACCATTTTGCGGCCCCCGCCGAAGCCCTCAAGCAGATGGCGAATTTGCTGCAACCGGGCGGCAGCCTGCTGGTCACAGATTTATGCAGCCACAACCAGAATTGGGCCAAGGAGGCCTGCGGTGATCTCTGGTTGGGTTTTGAACAGGACGATCTGGCCCGTTGGGCCACCGCTGCGGGACTCGTTCCCGGGGAAAGCCTCTATGTAGGTTTACGTAATGGTTTCCAGATCCAGGTCCGCCACTTTCAGCGACCGACTGGCGACACTCACCATCGGTAAATATCAGGAAAACATCGAGATGAGCGAATACTCCCTTTTCACCTCCGAGTCCGTGTCTGAAGGGCATCCGGACAAAATCGCCGACCAGATTTCTGACGCGGTGCTGGACGCCATCATTGCTGAAGACAAGTTCGCCCGCGTGGCGTGCGAGACTCTGGTGAAAACGGGCGTGGCGATCATCGCCGGTGAAGTCACCACCACGGCCTGGGTCGACCTGGAGCAGATCGTTCGTGACGTGATCACCGACATTGGCTACAACAGCTCCGACGTCGGCTTCGACGGCGCGACCTGCGGCGTGATGAACATCATCGGCAAGCAGTCCCCCGACATCAACCAGGGTGTGGACCGCGCCAAGCCTGAAGATCAGGGCGCCGGCGACCAGGGCCTGATGTTCGGCTACGCCAGCAACGAAACCGACGTGCTGATGCCGGCACCGATCACCTTCTCGCACCAGCTGGTACAGCGCCAGGCGCAAGCACGTAAATCCGGCGTGCTGCCATGGCTGCGCCCGGACGCCAAGTCCCAGGTCACCTGCCGTTACGAAGGCGGCAAAGTGGTGGGCATCGACGCCGTTGTACTGTCGACCCAACACAACCCGGACGTGTCCTACGCCGACCTGCGTGAAGGCGTGATGGAGCTGATCGTCAAGCACGTGCTGCCTGCCGAACTGCTGACCAAAGACACCCAGTTCCACATCAACCCGACCGGCCAGTTCATCATCGGCGGCCCAGTGGGCGACTGCGGCCTGACCGGTCGCAAGATCATCGTCGACAGCTACGGCGGCATGGCCCGTCATGGCGGTGGTGCGTTCTCGGGTAAAGAC
The DNA here is from genome assembly GCF_012985445.1 of Pseudomonas sp. WS 5532. Classification (NCBI taxonomy): domain Bacteria; kingdom Pseudomonadati; phylum Pseudomonadota; class Gammaproteobacteria; order Pseudomonadales; family Pseudomonadaceae; genus Pseudomonas; species Pseudomonas sp. WS 5532. The sequence continues at coordinate 505,013 of NZ_JAAQWK010000002.1, read as the reverse complement.
CCATCCAAGGTTGACCGCTCGGCGGCCTACGCCGGTCGTTACGTGGCCAAGAACATCGTCGCGGCCGGCCTGGCCGAGCGTTGCGAAATCCAGGTTTCCTACGCGATCGGTGTGGCCCAGCCTACGTCGATCTCGCTGAACACCTTCGGCACCGGCAAGATCAGCGATGACAAGATCGTCAAGCTGGTGCGTGAGATCTTCGACCTGCGCCCTTACGCAATCACCACCATGCTCGACCTGCTGCACCCGATGTACCAGGACACTGCAGCCTATGGCCACTTCGGCCGTACCCCTGCGCAGAAGACTGTCGGCGACGACACCTTCACCACCTTCACCTGGGAAAAAACCGACCGCGCCAACGACCTGCGCACTGCCGCCGGCCTGTAAGCACGCGTTGCACCAAAAGCCCCGCCGGGTTCGCCCGGCGGGGCTTTTTATTGTCTGCGCGATGACTTTCGTATTTTTTGGATCCAATGCTTGCAGGCCAAATAATGGCCCTCTAGAATCCGCGCCCTCTCGGGCCTCTCACCTTATTTGGATATTGCCTTGCGCCAGCCCGGGATAGACCAGCGCGCAAGCAATCGAACATTGAGGTTTTTCATGCGCATTTCCACGCTCGCTCCTGCCGCCCCGCTGTTCTGCCTGTTCGCCCTGCCGGCCCATGCCGCCGACCTGAGTGCATTGGGTGGCGCCTTGAGCACTCAGCTAGGCGGCAAAACCGGCGACTGTCAGCAGCAAGCCAAAGACCTGCAAGCCAAGATCGATGCGGCGCAAGCCAAGAACGACCTGCTGAGCGTCCAGGCGTTTAAAGCGGCTCAGGAGCAGCTCAACAAAGGTTGTAACAAACTGGCAGAATCCCAGGCCAAGGTCGATGCCAAGCAACAAACACAGGAAGCCAAGATGGAAAAGAACGATGCCGTGAAGGCGTTGGGCGGCCTGTTCAAGTAACTGGTAACACCCGGTAAAAAGCCCCGCACTGCCGGGGCTTTTTTGTGGCTGCCTGGATCACTTAGGCTGAGCGTCCCTTCCGAGCAAGGATGCTCATGATGCATTTACTGATTGCCCTTCTACTCAGCGCCCTGGCGTTTCCAGCCTGGGCCGAAGACTGCCCCGAAGAGGCACGCTCACAGGTCGGCACCCTGGCTGAACAGCTCAAGCTCTGGGATGACAGTTACCACCGGCTCGGTCAGTCCCCGGTCAGCGACGAGCTGTACGACCAGGCCCGACAGCGCCTGGCGCGGTGGCAGGCCTGTTTTGCGCAAACGCAGTCGACGGCTGATAACCCGCTGGCAGGTGCACGCGGTACGCAGCCTCATCCAGTCGCTCATACCGGCCTGGAAAAGCTGGTGGATGAAGGGGCCGTGGGTGAGTGGCTCAAGACACGCCAGGACGTCTGGATCCAGCCCAAGGTCGACGGCGTTGCGGTGACGCTGGTGTATCGCAAAGGTCGCCTGAGCCAGCTCATCAGCCGTGGCGACGGCCTGCTCGGTCAGGACTGGACAGCCGCCGCGCGCAAGATCCAGGGCATTGTCCAGCAACTGCCAGAGCCCATCGACCTGGTGCTGCAAGGCGAACTCTATTGGCGTCTTGACGATCATGTGCAGTCCGAACACGGCGGGCTCAGTGCCCGCAGCAAAGTGGCGGGGCTGATGAATCGCCGACAGTTAAGCGATGCCGAGACCTCCAGGATCGGGCTATTCGTCTGGGCCTGGCCCGACGGCCCGACAGACTTCAGCACGCGCCTGGCCACCCTGGCGCGCTGGGGGTTCACCGATAGCCGCCGCTACAGCCATCCCGTGCAAAACCTCACTGAAGCCGCGCATTGGCGCAGGTACTGGTACAACCATCCGCTGCCCTTTGCCAGCGATGGCGTGGTGCTGCACCAGGCCCGGCACGCACCTGCCAAGCGCTGGCAGGTCAGCGCGCCGTATTGGGCGGTCGCCTGGAAATACCCGATAACCAGGGCTTTGGCGCTGGTACGCAAGGTGCAGTTCAAGATCGGCCGCACGGGGCGTATCACGCCCATTCTGGAACTGGAGTCGGTGCGACTGGACGACCGGCAAATCCGCCGCGTCAGCGTCGGCTCCTTGAAACACTGGCATGCACTGGATATCCGCCCCGGCGATCAGGTCTCCATCAGCCTTGCCGGCCAAGTGATTCCTCGGTTGGAGCAAGTGATCCTGCGCAACGAGACCAGGGTGGCGGTGCAAGTACCGGATGCGCGCAACTTCCACGCCTTGAGTTGTTGGCAACTTGACCCTGGCTGCGAAGAGCAATTGCTCGCGCGCCTGACCTGGCTGAGCAGCAACCAGGGACTGGCCCTGCCTTATATGGGCCGCGAGACCTGGAACGCATTGATCCAGGCCGGTCTAATCGCAGGCATTCTCGATTGGTTAACCCTGGATGCGGCAGAGCTTGCTAACATTGACGGCTTCGGTGATCGCCGCCGTGCCCGGGTGCTCGACAGCCTGCAAAGCGCGCGGCAACGGCCCTTTGCACAATGGCTAAAAGCCCTGGGCGTACCGCCTTCGGCGCGCAACGATCTGGAGGGTGGCTGGCAGGCCCTGGCAGCCAAAGACACGCAAGCCTGGCTGGCCACCGACGGCATTGGCCCGGGCCGCGCGGCGCAATTGAGCGCTTTTTTTCGCGACCCGCAAGTACAAGCGTTAGCTGAAACATTACGCGTGGCTGGAATTGACGGGTTTTAAGCCCAACCCGGCCACTTTTACTCCCGGCAGAATTCACCCTGCCATCCGATTGCGACCTTGGAGCCTCACATGAAATTTCTAGCCCCACTTGCCTTGTTGGCCACCGTAAGCCTGGCGAGCATGCCGCTGCTGGCCGCCGAAGAAGTGCCAGAACTCACCGGCTGCGCCGCCAAGCGCCAGGCCATCAGCGCACAAATCGAACAAGCCAAGACCCATGGCAACAGCGAACAACAAGCCGGCCTGGAAAAAGCCCTGAGCGAAGTCACCGCCCACTGCACCGATGCGTCCTTGCGCAAAGAACGCGAGAACAAAGTGCTCGACGCCAAGCACGAAGTCACCCGCCGTCAGGCCGACCTCGACAAGGCGATGAAAAAAGGCGATGCCGACAAGATCAACAAACGCAAAGACAAGCTGGCTCAGTCGCGCAAAGAACTGCAGGAGGCTGTCGACGAACTCGACAAATAAAACCGGTCAGTGGTCGCGAAACTGTTTATGGCAGGCCGTGCAGGCATCTTCGACTTTCTGCACCGCAGGCCCCAGGTTGCTGGCCTTGTAGGGCTGCACCTGGCTTGCGATTACCAATTCACCGGTAGCCGTTTCAAGGTTTCGGGCCAGCTCCTGGAAGCGTGCCTGCTGTTGCCACACAGTATCCTTGGCGCTGGTGTGATCTTCCTCACGCACACTCGGGAAATGCTTCCACGGTTCGTGGGACAACGCATCGAGCTTGACCGCGCCTTCGGCGAACTTCGCGCCGTCGAACGGGATACGCCCACGCAGCATGCCGCCCAGGTCTTCGCCGGTCTTGAGCATCTGTTTGAAGATGGCCTTGCGTTGGCCCAGCGGCGAATTAGGATCGACACCGCCGCAGGCGGACAAGGTCAGGCAGGCCAGCAATGCCACGGTCAGTTTTTTAAAAGTCATGATGGCTTCAGGGTCACGGGAAACGGCGGCCAGTATCCTCGCCCCGCCCGCAAAGACCAATAGCCCTATTAATAATAAGGGTTGCCCGAATGCGCTGCGGCGCAGGCAACCGCTTCAGGAATTACGTGTATGAATGTCACCTTGAAACGCTGGAGCCGCCGAATGGCATGGGCTCTGCCGATAGTTGCGCTGCTGGCCGGTTGCGATGGCGGCAAAGACACCGGCAAAAAAGATGAAGCGGCCAAGCCCCATGCCGTCGCCACCTATGTCAGTGCACCGTGGGAAGCGCTGCCGGCGGTTTCCGACAGCGACCTGCTGGCCGGGTTTGAATCCTGGCGCAGTGCCTGCCAGCGCCTAAAAGCTGATCCGGTGTGGGGCGCAACCTGTGCCGCCGCCGCCACCGTACCGGGCGATGCCGTAGCCGTGCGCGGTTTTCTCAAGGAGCGCCTGGATGTGTTCGGCCTGCGCTCGGCCGACAACACACCCAATGGCCTGATCACCGGCTACTACGAGCCGGTCTACCCCGGCAGCCTGACCGAAACCGCCACCGCCCATGTGCCGGTGTACGGCGTGCCGGACGACCTGATCATCGTCAACCTGGAAAGCATCTACCCGGAACTCAAGGGCAAGCGCCTGCGCGGCCGCCTCGAGGGCCGTGTACTCAAGCCGTATGACGACGCCAGCACCATCAACGGCCAAGGCTCCACTGCCAAGCCGATTGCCTGGCTGACCAACCCGATGGACCTGCAATTCCTGCAGATTCAAGGCTCGGGGCGTATTCAACTGGCCGGTGGGCGCCAATTGCGCGTGGGCTATGGCGACCAGAATGGTTACCCGTACCGCCCGATCGGCCGCTGGCTGGTGGAGCAAGGCGAACTGAAAAAAGAAGACGTGACCATGGGCGCCATCAGCGCCTGGGCCAAGGCCAACCCGCAGCGCATTCCGCAATTGTTGGCGAGCAACCCCAGCTACGTGTTTTTCAGCGCCCGCCCGGACAGCAACGAAGGCCCGCGCGGCTCACTGAATGTGCCGCTGACGGCGGGTTACAGCGTGGCGGTGGACCGCAAGGTGATTCCGCTGGGCAGCCTGTTGTGGCTGTCGACCACCAAACCCGATGGCTCGCCCATCGCACGGCCCGTCGCCGCGCAGGACACCGGCGGCGCGATCACCGGCGAAGTGCGCGCAGACTTGTTCTGGGGCACCGGTGACGCGGCGGGTGAGCTGGCGGGGAATATGAAGCAGCAGGGGCAGATCTGGATGCTGTGGCCCAAGGGCGCGGCGTTGCCCCACGTGCCGGATGCGCCTGCCGGCACCTGAATAACGCTGAAGAACCCATGTGTGCGGGCTTGTGTGGGAGCTGGCTTGTGTGGGAGCTGGCTCCCACAGGGGATTACGTCAAACCTCTAGATCGACACAAAAAAGAAACTCGCAATCAACGCCATCCCCACCGCCCACACCAGCGAACGCAGCATCGCCCAGTCGGCCAGGTAGCAAATGATGTACAGCAGCCGACTGGTGATAAACAGCACCGCCAGTACATTGATGGTCACCAGCGACGCCGTACCGGCCAGGTGCGCGATGATTACCGCCGCTGCAAACGCAGGCGTCACTTCAAAGCTGTTGAGCTGGGCATTGTGGGCGCGCTTGGCGACGCCTTCGACGGTATCCAGGAAGGCACGCGGGTCGTGGTTCTGCCGCGGGCCGAACTTGCCACCGCTGAACTTGGCCACCCCCGTGCACAGGTAAGGCAGGAATATTGCGATCAACACACACCAGAAAGCGGCCGTCATGATGGATTCCTTTTTTTGTTTTAAATAGAAATTAGAGTTTTAGCACTATAACTGCAATATCGCACTCACCGGCTATGAACCGAGGCGCGCCGAAAGGTTCTATCAGGCTTTTAGCCGGTGCCTTGAAACATCCCGCAGCTGTTGCGGTCCATCCCAGCAATAACGACCTTCCCTCACTTCCAAGGACCTCGGATGCTTGAACTTGTCGCCGCCTTTATTTGCCTTACCACCCTGCTCACCTATGTGAACTACCGATTTATTGGGCTGCCGCCCACGATCGGTGTGATGGTCACGGCCCTGGTGTTCTCCCTGATTTTGCAAGGCCTGAGCCTTATCGGCTACCCAGGCCTCGAAGAACGTATCCAGCAGTTAATCGGCCAGATCGACTTCGGCGACTTGCTGATGAACTGGATGCTGTCGTTCCTGCTGTTCGCCGGTGCCTTGCACGTCAACCTCAACGACCTGCGCAGCTATCGCTGGCCCATCGGCCTGCTGGCGACCTTCGGCGTATTGATCGCCACCGTGGTCATCGGCAGCCTGGCGTACTACATCTTTGCCCTGTTCGGCTGGCACGTCAGCTTCCTCTACTGCCTGCTGTTCGGTGCATTGATTTCGCCCACCGACCCCATTGCGGTGTTGGGCGTGCTGCGAACCGCCAACGCCTCCAAACCACTGAAAACCACCATCGTCGGCGAATCGCTGTTCAACGATGGCACGGCGGTGGTGGTGTTTACCGTGCTGCTGGGCATCGCACAGTTGGGTGAAACACCGACCGTCGGCGCCACGGCCATGCTATTCGCCCATGAAGCGATTGGCGGCGTGCTGTTCGGCGGGCTGATCGGCTACCTGGTGTACCTGATGATCAAGAGCATCGAGCAGCATCAGATCGAAGTGATGCTGACCCTGGCGCTGGTGATCGGCGGCTCGGCAATGGCGACCGAACTGCACGTCTCGGCGCCGATTGCGATGGTGGTGGCCGGGCTGATCATCGGCAACCTGGGGCGCAAGCTGGCCATGAACGACATGACCCGCCGCTACCTCGACGGCTTCTGGGAGTTGCTCGATGACATGCTCAACGCCCTGCTGTTTGCACTGATCGGCATGGAACTGCTGCTGTTGCCGTTCAACTGGCTGCACGTACTGGCCGCCAGCTTGCTGGCCGTGGCGATCCTGGCCTCACGCCTGCTGACCGTGGCCCCGGCGATCCTGTTGCTGCGCCGCTGGCGCACGGTGCCACGCGGCACTATCCGCATTCTCACCTGGGGTGGTTTGCGCGGTGGCGTCTCGGTAGCACTGGCGCTAGCCCTGCCGCTTGGCCCGGAACGCGACTTGCTGTTGAGCATCACCTACATCGTGGTGCTGTCGTCGATCCTGTTGCAGGGTTTGAGCATCGGCAAGCTGGTCAAGCATGTGACCAAAGATGAGCCTGCACCGCCAACCGAGGCTCACTGATTGAGGCCGGCGGCGGATTCATTTCGCCGCCGGCGCCTGCGATCAATGGGTCTGCACGATGATCTGGCTTTTGAGGTCATTGAACATCGCCTCGATCATCGGCTGCATACTCTTGAACCACTCAGGGCTGCACACCGCTTCGGGGTGGTTAAAGGCAAGCGTGCGGGAAACCAGCACGGTATTGCCGCTGCGCTCATAACTGGCGTCGTAGGTTACATCCGCGCCCTTGAGCGAAACGGTCTTGGGCAGCGCCAGAATAGTCAACGACGCGGGGAACTCGAAGCGGGCCTTTTCAACGCTCTCGCCGGCAAAGCAGGTGAAGTTCTGCACCCGCTTCTTTTCTACCGACAGGGCCTGCACATCCTGGGCGATATAGCTTCCCAGGCGACTGAGTGCCGGTACACCGATCGGCCCAGGCACGTTGACGAGGTTTTCCGTGCGCCCGGCCAACGTGGTGTTGAAGCCGGACGCAGTACCTTCCAGCGCATCTGTTTGCAGGGTGCCGTTGCCCGCCTGGCCTGAGCTGCGCAGCATTTTCTGGATCATCTGATCACGCTCCGCCGGCTGCTGAGACCTGATCCAAAAACGCGTCGCTTCGGTACGCCAACCCTCGGCGAGGGACGTTTGCGTAAAGTCTGCCGCGCCCTTGTCATCGACCTTGAACACCAGTTCACTCGATAGCTTGCTCGGTTGAGTGGCCGGGGTACGTGCCATCTCGCCAGTACGCGTCAACAACACCGGCTTGTCCAAGTCCTGCAGTGGCAAGTAACCGGCAGCGATGAAACTGGCGGTGGAGTCCAGGTAGAGGTCCAGGCTTGGCACATAGGTGATCGCATGGTTGAGCACGCGTAACGCCGCCACCTTGGGCAAAACATAGGCATTGCCGGCGTTGATCAACACCGGTGAGCTGTCGATGCCAACGGCCTTGAGCATGGCTTCCAGCAGGGCCACATGGTCCTTGCAGTCGCCGTAACGGTTGTCCAGCACCGATTGCGCCGGGTGCGGCACCACGCCGCCGGCGTCGATGTACACCGCCACATAACGGATGTTCTTGCGCACCCAATCGCTGAGCACCAGGGCCTTGGCCCGAGGCGTTGGCTGGTCGGCGGTGAGCCTGTGCGCCAATTCGGTGATTTGCGGTGTGACCTCAACCTTGGCACGTGCCTCGTAAGCCCTGGCCAGGTCTTTGTAGGTTGCAAAGGTCGAAACAGCGAGGAGTTGGCCATAGTCGGTGTAGGCCACCGCGCCTTGTTCGGGCCGGGTTTTGTCGGCCGGCACGTAGTCCCATCGGTACACCTTACGCCCAACCGCTGCGGCCGAAGTGGAGGCTTTGAAACCCCGGGCCTCGGCGTACAAAGGCTTGTCGGCCGGCAAGTCGTAGATCAGGGAGTAATCCAGCGTGGGGCTCAAGCTCGCCGTGGAGAAGTCGGTAAACTCGCCAGGAAACAGCGCCGTGTGGCGTATTCGCTTGTAACGCAAGCTCAGACGATCACCCACTGCCACCTCAGGAAAAATCACCACCTTGACCCGCGAATCCTGAAACATCGGAGCATTGGCCGAGGCCTGCTCCTGTTGTTCCCTGATCTGTGGCGCGGTGACCATTACCCTGCGCCCATCGGGCTTGAGCGTGAACGCCTCGATAATCTCCAGGCTATCCAATGAGCGGTTGTAACTGACCGCTTGCTGGGCACTGGACCTGATGGCCCGCTCTTCGTTGATCAGCACGACCTTATCGGCATCCACCACATAGCTGCCGTCGGTATTGATCACGTAGCGCTGAGTTTGCTTTTCGATGGTCACGGAGCGATCCGCAGCATCATCCTTGGCCTGTGCCACGCCGAAAACGCCCACCGCCAATACCAGCGCGCACCAACTGCGCCCCCGCAAAAAAGGGAAAGTCCGCATAAAGATCCTTCTTTCATGAATGGAAAACCGCGCAGCGACTTTGCCATTCATTTATGACGAATCAGCTTACTCGTCCTTGTTCACCCGCTGGGGATGGCGCGGGTCTGCGGGCTTGCCCGGCAAGCTGCTCTCACTGCGAATCTGCGCATGGCTGATCAGCGCAAAAATGAAACTGCCGCCGATGATATTGCCTGCCAGGGTCGGCCCGGCGAACACCAGCCAGAAGTCCTTCCACGGCAGTTCGCCGGCAAACACCAGGTACGACACTTCCGCCGAACCGACGACGATGTGGGTGAAGTCTCCCAGCGCCATCAGGTAAGTGATCAGGATGATGATGAACATCTTCGCGCTTTCCATGGACGGGATCATCCACACCATGGTGGCGATCATCCAGCCGGAAATAATGCCCTTGGCGAACATCTGGCCGGGGTCGTTTTCCATGACCTTGCGGCCGATTTCGAGAAAGGCCATGTCGGTCTTGGTGTCGAAGATCGGCAGGTGCAGCATCACGTAGGCCACCAGCAAGGTGCCGCACAGGTTGCCCACCAGCACCACCGTCCACAACCGCAACAGGCGGCCGGCATTGGCCAGCGTCGGCTTGCTCATCACCGGCAGCACGGCGGTCAGGGTGTTTTCGGTGAACAGTTGCTGGCGCGCGAGGATGACCGCGAGAAAGCCCGCGCAATAGCCAAAGCTGGCGATCACCTTGAAAGCTTCGCCATCCGGCAGGCGCGAGTTGAGCAACCCCATGCCCATCAGCGACAGGCCCATGGTCAGGCCGGCCGCCAACGCCGACCACCACAACGCAGCCACATTGCGTTCCAGTTCCTGATCGCCCTGGGTGCGGATGATTTCGTGCAGCACCGCCGCGCGGGGCGGCTGGTTGTTGTCGACGTCCTGTTGCTCTTCCTGCGACAGGTTGGGGGTTTTGCCGTCTGCTTGAGTCGCCATGGGTGTACCTGAACAGGTGGGTGTTGTTCAGGTACGACCTGTCGCCAGCCGCCAGCGTTCAATGCCCGCCGCCGCTGGGTTCGCAGTTACTCGGTTTCGTCTTTGAACTGGTCTTTGACGTACCTGATTTCTGTACGCCCGTGCGGTGCCGGCAAACCATCTTCGCCCAGGTTGACGAACACCATTTTCTCTACGGTGAGGATACTTTTGCGGGTGATCTTGTTGCGCACTTCACAGGTCAGGGTGATCGAGGTGCGGCCGAACTCGGTGGCGGTGATGCCCAGTTCGATGATGTCACCCTGGCGCGAGGCACTGACGAAGTTGATTTCGGAGATGTACTTGGTCACCACGCGTTGGTTGCCCAGTTGAACAATCGCGTAGATCGCCGCTTCTTCGTCGATCCAGCGCAGCAGGCTGCCGCCGAACAGGGTGCCGTTGGGGTTGAGGTCTTCGGGTTTTACCCATTTGCGGGTGTGAAAGTTCATGGTCACTCCAAAGCGTCTTGCCGAATGATGGGCAACATCATGGCAGAGCCCGCGCCCAAGCTCTATGCACCATTGCCTATCATGCCCATGCACGATCTGCATGTGGCCGACAGAAAGGCTTGGGAAGTGCCGCGCACACGGCTATAATCGCCACCGCTTCAAAACGGTCATCTTCGATTGATACCGTTCTCCCGCCACCTGTCCGAGGGGCGCTGCAGCAGGTTCAACCTGTCAGGCTCGGATGGGGCGTTGTTCGGCCTGGTTAGCCAGCTGGATACTAAACGCACAACGGCGCCCATTCGCACACTACGAATGGAGGCTCTTCATGAGCGCTGTAATCACGCCTGCAGGTTTTACCGACTACAAAGTCGCCGACATGTCCCTCGCTGCCTGGGGCCGTCGCGAAACCTTTATCGCCGAATCCGAAATGCCAGCCCTGATGGGCCTGCGCCGCAAGTACGCCGCTGAGCAGCCGCTCAAAGGCGCGAAGATCCTCGGCTGCATCCACATGACCATTCAGACTGCTGTGCTGATCGAAACCCTGGTTGCCCTGGGCGCCGAAGTACGCTGGTCGTCCTGCAACATTTTCTCGACTCAGGACCAGGCCGCTGCTGCTATCGCTGCTGCCGGTATCGCGGTTTACGCCTGGAAAGGCGAGACCGAAGAAGAGTACGAGTGGTGCCTGGAGCAAACCATCCTCAAAGATGGCGCGCCATGGGATGCCAACATGATCCTCGACGACGGCGGTGACCTGACCGAGCTGCTGCACAAGAAATACCCGCAGATTCTGGACCGCGTTCACGGTGTGACCGAAGAAACCACCACTGGCGTACACCGCCTGCTGGACATGCTGGCCAAGGGCGAGCTGAAAATCCCGGCCATCAACGTCAACGACTCGGTGACCAAGAGCAAGAACGACAACAAGTACGGCTGCCGTCACAGCCTCAACGATGCCATCAAGCGCGGCACCGACCACCTGCTGTCGGGCAAGCAAGCCCTGGTAATCGGCTACGGCGACGTGGGCAAGGGTTCGTCCCAGTCTCTGCGTCAGGAAGGCATGATCGTTAAAGTCTCCGAAGTTGACCCGATCTGCGCCATGCAAGCGTGCATGGACGGTTTCGAAGTGGTTTCGCCGTTCATCAACGGCCAGAACGACGGCACCGAAGCGAGCATCGACAAAGCCCTGCTGGGCAAGATCGACCTGATCGTGACCACCACCGGTAACGTGAATGTTTGCGACGCAAACATGCTCAAAGCCCTGAAGAAGCGCGCTGTAGTCTGCAACATCGGCCACTTCGACAACGAAATCGACACCGCTTTCATGCGCAAGAACTGGGCATGGGAAGAAGTGAAGCCGCAGGTACACAAGGTTCACCGTACCGGCGCTGGCGATTTCGACCCGCAGAATGACGACTACCTGATCCTGCTGGCTGAAGGCCGCCTGGTTAACCTGGGCAACGCCACCGGCCACCCAAGCCGCATCATGGATGGCTCGTTCGCCAACCAGGTACTGGCGCAGATCTTCCTGTTCGGCCAGAAGTACGCCGACCTGTCGCCGGCCCAGAAAGCCGAGCGTCTGACCGTGGAAGTACTGCCGAAGAAACTCGACGAAGAAGTGGCCCTGGAAATGGTCCGCGGCTTCGGCGGCGTGGTGACTCAACTGACCAAGACCCAGGCCGACTACATCGGCGTGACCGTCGAAGGTCCGTTCAAGCCGCACGCTTACCGTTACTGATCGGCCCAGTGCCAGCTGCCATAGGGGAGCTGGCTTTTGTAGGAGCTGGCTTGTCGGATCGCCGCACCGCTGCGATAGCATAGCCTCGGTATTGCTGAAAAACCGAGGTGCCTGCATCGCGGGCAAGCCCGCTCCCACACCGGTATTCTGAGTTTCCATAGGTACGACCATGTCCCAAGACCGTCGCTACAGCTTCGAGTTTTTCCCGACCAAGACCGATGCTGGGCATGAAAAACTGATGGCGACTGCCAAGCAGTTGGCCAGCTACAACCCCGACTTCTTCTCCTGTACCTACGGCGCCGGCGGCTCGACCCGTGACCGCACGATCAACACCGTGCTGCAGCTCGAAAGCGAAGTCAAAGTTCCCGCCGCTCCGCACTTATCGTGCGTGGGCGACAGCAAGGCCGACCTGCGCAGCCTGCTGACCCAATACAAACAAGCCGGCATCAAGCGCATCGTCGCCCTGCGTGGCGACCTGCCGTCCGGCATGGGCATGGCCAGCGGCGAGCTGCGCTACGCCAATGACCTGGTGAGCTTCATCCGTGAAGAAAGCGGCGATCACTTCCATATCGAAGTGGCGGCTTACCCGGAGATGCACCCACAGGCGCGTAATTTCGAAGACGATTTGCAGAACTTCGTGCGCAAGGCCAATGCCGGTGCCGACAGTGCGATCACCCAGTACTTCTTCAACGCCGACAGCTACTTCTACTTTGTCGAGCGCGTACGGGCCATGGGTGTGAATATCCCTATCGTGCCGGGCATCATGCCGATCACCAACTACAGCAAGCTGGCGCGTTTCTCCGACGCCTGCGGTGCTGAAATCCCACGCTGGGTGCGCAAGCAACTGGAAGCTTATCGCGATGACGTCAAGAGCATCCAGGCGTTCGGCGAGCAGGTGATCACACAGATGTGTGAACAATTGCTGCAAGGTGGCGCACCAGGGTTGCACTTCTACACCCTGAACCAGACTGAACCCAGCCTGGCCATCTGGAACAACCTCAAGCTGCCACGCTAAGGCTTGTTTGGTAATGCCAAGGCCCTCGTTTATACGAGGGCCTTTTGCTTTTAATGCGCCACATCAACTTGCCCGCGAATGCGTGTGCCAGAGCTTCTCTTTAGCGCAGGAGCATCGTAACCTCAGGGGATGCCCGTCATTCTCAAGCTGTTGACCGCTGTGCTTTTTGCTTGCCTGAGCTTCACCGCTTACGGCGAGAAATTGCGCGTTGTCACCGAGCCTTGGGCACCTTATGTGTACGACGACAACGGCAGCATGCGCGGCCTGGATTACGAAACCACGATGATCGTGTTCCAACGCCTGGGGGTGGAGGTGGAGTGGCAATTCCTGCCCTGGAAACGTTGCCTGGCCATGCTGGACCAGGGCCACGCCGATGGCGCACTGGATATTTTCCACAGCCATGAGCGCGATGCTTTGCTGCTTTACCCCAGCGAACCGTTGTCGGCTGTCGAGTTCGTGCTGTTCTATGCCAACGACCGCCCTCATCCGGCCCAGACCCTGGATGACCTGCGCGGGCTGACGGTCGGCACGTCACCAGGCTATCTGTATGGCGAGGCCTTCAGCGAATCCAGCCTGTTCGACCGCGAGCCGGCGCCCAGCCATGAGGCCAACTTCGGCAAACTGTCGCTGGGCCGCATTGACCTGGTGATTACGGACCGTCGAGTCGGCCAGCATGTGATCAAGGCCATGGGCCTGGAAGGCAAGGTCAGCCAGGCGCCGCTGGTGGTCAGCCGCCAGCCGCAATTTTTAGCCGTGCGCCGTGGCGCCGGCATGGACCTGCTGGTGCAACGCTTTGCCGCCGAGCTCAAGCGCTTCAAGCAAGAGCCTGCCTACGCAGCCTTAAGCGCCAAATATGGCGGAATCCAAGCCAATACAGCCCCTGAACACACCGTTGAGCAGCAGGAAAGCGGCGCGCCGTGATTGCTCTGTTATACTCCGGCCTTTCCGCCAGGCTCACGCCCGGCCGCTGAGGTCTTGAAAAAGGCACCTAACCCAGCTACTGCGCAGCTTTCAGCCCGCGCGAGCCGGTGGAGTGCCCGCCAGACGCAGCAGGACCGGACGGGGTTGCGCTCCCCTAAGCGCCATTCACGCCCGGCAAGATTATCCCTTTGGGCCAAGCCCTAACTAAAACAGGATTACTCATGTCCTTTGCTTCCCTCGGTCTCTCCGAGGCTTTAGTCCGCGCCATCGAGGCAGCGGGCTATACCGAGCCTACTCCGGTGCAACAGCGGGCCATTCCCGCCGTGTTGCAAGGTCGCGACCTGATGGTTGCGGCGCAGACAGGTACTGGTAAAACCGGTGGTTTCGCCCTCCCGATTCTGGAGCGGTTGTTCCCCAACGGTCACCCGGACAAATCCCAGCGTCACGGCCCGCGCCAACCGCGCGTACTGGTCCTGACCCCAACCCGCGAACTCGCCGCCCAAGTGCACGACAGCTTCAAGCTGTACGCCCGCGACTTGAAGTTCGTCAGCGCCTGCATCTTCGGCGGCGTCGGCATGAACCCACAGGTTCAGGCCATGTCCCGTGGTGTTGACGTGCTGGTAGCCTGCCCGGGTCGTTTGCTCGACCTGTGCGGCCAAGGCAGCGTCGATTTGTCCCACGTGGAAATCCTCGTGCTGGACGAAGCCGACCGCATGCTCGACATGGGCTTTGTCCATGACGTGAAAAAGGTCCTCGCCCGCCTGCCGGCCAAACGTCAGAACCTGCTGTTCTCGGCAACGTTCTCCCAAGACATCACCGCCCTGGCCGGCAAGCTGCTGCACAACCCGGAACGCATCGAAGTCACGCCGCCGAACACCACGGTCGAGCGTATCGAGCAACGCGTATTCCGCCTGGCAGCCAGCCACAAGCGTTCGCTGCTGGCGCACCTGATCACCCACGGCGCGTGGGAGCAGGTGCTGGTGTTTACCCGCACCAAGCACGGCGCCAACCGCCTGGCCGAGTACCTGGACAAGCACGGCCTCACCGCCGTCGCCATCCACGGTAACAAGAGCCAGAACGCGCGCACCAAAGCCCTGGCCGATTTCAAGGCCGGCACTGTGCGCATCCTGGTCGCCACCGATATCGCCGCGCGCGGCCTGGATATCGACCAATTGCCACACGTGGTCAACTTCGAGCTGCCGAACGTCGATGAAGATTACGTGCACCGTATCGGCCGTACCGGCCGTGCCGGTCGTTCGGGCGAGGCCATTTCCCTGGTCGCTCCGGACGAAGAAAAGCTGCTGAAAAGCATCGAGCGCATGACCAAGCAGAAAATCGCCGACGGCGACCTGATGGGCTTCGACTCCAGCGCCGTGGAGGCCGAAAAGCCTGAAGCGCGCGAGCGTCCGGACGTGCGTAACCCACGCAACCCACGCGGTCCGAAGGGCGATGGCCCGAACGGCGGCGGTGGTGGCGGTGGCCGTCGCGACAAGGGCAAAGACAAAGGCGGCAAGGAAAAAGCGCCTACCAACGGCCGTGGCGAACGCCCAGCCCGTGAGCAGAAGCCCCGTGAAGGCACCCCGGCCCGCGAACAGCGCCAGCCGAGCCAGCCGCCACGTGCCGCTGCCGACCGCGCCCCGGACGAGTTCCTCGACGACGATGTGGATAACTTCGGTAACCGCGTTGACTACGTGCCTCAGGCCAAGCCGGCCCAGGGCCGTGGCCGCCGTCCTGGTGCCCCGGCACAAGGTGCGGGCGCAGGCACGGGTGCTCCACGTGGCGGCCAGCCACAGGGCGGTCGTCAAAATGGCCCGCGCAACAGCAGCGGCGGTACCACCGGTACGCCACCTGCCAAGCGCAACGGCCCGCGTAATGGCGCCCCCCGTGACGGCCAGGCCCGTCGTGAAGACTCGCGCAGCAACAACCGCCGTCCGGCCCGTGACGACCAGCCACGCTTGTCGGAACCCGCCGTGCAGAACCCGCGCGGTGGTCCGGCGCCGAAGATCATCCACAAGGAGTCGAAAGCGGATCGCTTCCCGACACCTGAGCAGCTGGATCAACTGCCAGGCCGCCCTCGTGGTGAAAAACCAGCGCTGCTGACCCGCAACCGCTGAGTTTTCGACGCTAACAAAAACGCCCCGATTAATCGGGGCGTTTTTGCATCCAGGCGTTAGCTTATTGATCAGCCACTTCACCGGCCTTATGAAAAAGCTTGGCAAAGATCATCCAGCGACCGTCAACTTTCATCAGGTTCAAATAATCAACCATCACGTTATTGAACAAGCGCAAGCGCACTTTGACGATGGCCATTTCCGGCGACATCACGTCAATCATCAATACCTCATCAAGCTGCGGAAAACCGCCTTCCTGCGGCGACTTTCGGCCTTGAACCATGGTCCGGTACTCATCGAACGGCCGCACGACCACGGTCGAGTTCTGTGCGCTGTATAACACGCAGCCACGATGAAAGACTTGATCGAACGTATTCAAATCCTGAGTTTGCAACACACTAAAGTAATCGTTCAGAAACGCTTGAATCTCATCAATCATGGCGCACAACTCCCGACAGTTTCAACACGGTGTTATTTGAATAAATAACTTGCCGCCATTATTGATAGTCCACTCATTTCACGTATAGCGGCTATTATTAGGCTTTTCTGTGAAAGGAATTCACACTTTGAAACTGCCTCCCCTTGCCGCGCTGCGTGCTTTCGAGGCCTTGGCCCGACTGGGCAAAGTGAACCTGGCCGCCCTCGAACTGCACGTGACCCACAGTGCCGTCAGCCATCAGATTCGCGCCCTTGAAGAGTACCTGGGCCTCGCTTTGGTCATGCGCAACAAGCGCACGCTGATGCTGACGGATGAAGGCCGCGTGTATGCCTACCAGATCAGGCAGGGGCTGGGCGAAATCGCCGGGATCACCGAAAAACTGATGGCAAAAACCAGGCACCCACAGCTGACCGCTTCGGTGCTGCCTTCCTACGCCATGCATTGGTTGTTGCCGCGCCTGCATGATTTCAGGGCGGCTCACCCCGAGCTGCACTTGCGGCTGGAGTCGAGCATGGAGTTCGCCAGCTTCGAGCAAGGCCCGCTTGATTGCGCGATTCGCTTCGGTCATGGCCAGTGGCCGGATGTGCATTGCGAAACGCTGATGGGTGACTCATTGCTGGTGGTCGCCGCGCGCGACTTCAACCACGGCGTGCTGCCGGACACGGCGCAAGCCGTCCTTGAGCAGCCGTTGCTGCACGCCAGTGAGAGCTGGCCGATCTGGCTGGGCGCCGCAGGTATCGAGGGGCAACGTCCGCAAGCGCCGCTGGAGTTCACCGATTCCACGTTGATGCTCGAAGCCGTGCGGCTCGGGCACGGCGTCGCGCTGACACGCCGCTCGATTGCCCATGCACTGATTCAACGCGGGGAGCTGGTCCGGCTCACCGACATTGAACCGGCGCACACCTCACGCTATTACATAGTCTGGCCTGCGGGCAGCAAACCGTCGGCGCAGTTGACCTTGTTGCACACTTGGCTCAAGGGCCAAGTGACGATGTATCAAGAAAGCCTTTGAACAGCGCACAGCAAAACGCCGACCCTGAGGTCGGCGCTTGGCGTTTGAAACAGCGAAATAATTACTTCGCTTTTACGCCTTCAAAAGTCACGTACAGCTCAACAGTGTTGGACGCTGGGCCCAGGTCCATCTGCTTGCCGAAGTCCTGACGGTTGAAGCTGGTGGTGCCTTCAAAGCCGGCACGGTAGCCGCCCCATGGATCCTTGCCTTCGCCCAGGAACGTGGCCTTGACCACGATCGGCTTGGTCACGCCGTGGAAGGTCAGGTCGCCGGTCACGTCGGCAGTGACTTGGCCTGCAGCATTTTTACCGGTGGTTTTGACACTGGTGGAGACGAACTTGGCATCGGCAAACTTGCCAACGTCCAGGAAGTCTTTGCTGGCGATGTGCTTGTCACGTTCGGCGTGGTTGGTGAATACGCTGGCGGTACGGACGTTGAACTCGATTTTGCTGTCTTCAGGCTTGGCGGCGTCAAAGCTGAACTTGCCGTCCAGATCCTTGAAAGTACCGGTGATGAAGCTATAGCCCAAGTGGCTGATCTTGAAGTCAACGAAGGCGTGCTGGCCTTCCTTGTCGACAACATAATCAGCGGCCATCGCCGAACCTGCGGACAGCAGTGCGGAACCGATTGCCAGAGCGGCGAGAGTCTTTTTCAACATGCTTTCTATTCCTTGTGAGTCGAGGTTGAACATCAGGCTTTGCGTCCCAGCATTCGTGTCAGGGTCGCATCACGATCGATAAAGTGGTGTTTAAACGCGGCCACGCCATGCAAACCGGCGAAGACCACCAACACCCAGGCCAGGTACAAATGCACCAAGCCGGCGTTGTCTGCCTGGTCCGGTAGCCCGGAAACCACAGCAGGAATCTCAAACAGGCCAAACACCGGGATACCGACACCGTCTGCGGTGGAAATCAGGTAACCGGCGATCATCACGGCAAACAGCCCGAGATACAGGAACGCGTGGCCAAACGCAGCGCCAATACGCGTCATTCGGCTGTAGCTGGCCAACGGTGGTGGCGGCGGGCTGACAATGCGCCAGACGATACGCACCAGCATGATGGCGAACAGCGTGATGCCAATGCTCTTGTGCAGGTCGGGCGCGTCTTTGCGCCAGGCGCTGTAGTAGTCGAGGCCGACCATCCACAGGCCCAGCGCGAACAAACCGAACACCACCAGGGCTACGCCCCAGTGCAAAACAATGCTGACCCAGCCATAACGGGCCGATGAATTACGTAGCTGCATGTCCCAAATCCCGTAAGAACTGTGCCCAAGACTAGCGATTTACCTATCGAATTAAAGCGGAAAATTTCGCTTTGAAATATCGAGAAATACGATCAAGAGAGTATGCACAGTACGTTAACAATGGATTAAGGACTATTCCTGATAAACGTGACAGATCGTCCTGCCTTTACTGCCAATTCATCCGTAATGGGTTGTGACGCCGCCTGGCATTGCATAGGCTTGCGCGATTGTTTCGCCTGCGCCGGGCGCAGGGCCGCTTCGAGGAGATAACCGATGGGCTTGAATAACCAGTGGATGCAACGCGACCTCGCGGTGCTGTGGCATCCCTGCACCCAGATGAAAGACCACCAGCAACTGCCGCTGATCCCGATCAAACGTGGCGAAGGCGTATGGCTGGAAGACTTCGAAGGCAAGCGCTACCTCGATGCCGTCAGTTCCTGGTGGGTCAATGTGTTCGGCCACGCCAACCCGCGCATCAACCAGCGCATCAAGGACCAGGTGGATCAGCTGGAACACGTGATCCTCGCCGGTTTCAGCCACCAGCCGGTGATCGAATTGTCCGAACGCCTGGTGGCGATGACGCCTGAAGGTTTGACCCGCTGTTTCTATGCCGACAACGGCTCGTCGTGCATCGAAGTCGCGCTGAAGATGAGCTTTCACTACTGGCTCAACCATGGCCTGCCGAACAAGAAGCGCTTCGTCACCCTGACCAACAGCTACCACGGCGAAACCATTGCCGCGATGTCCGTGGGCGATGTGCCATTATTTACCGAAACCTATAAAGCCTTGCTGCTCGACACCATCAAGGTGCCAAGCCCGGATTGCTACCTGCGCCCCGAGGGCATGAGCTGGGAAGAGCACTCACGCAACATGTTCCTGGCCATGGAACAGACCCTGGCCGAAAACCACGACAGCGTCGCCGCCGTGATCGTCGAGCCGCTGATCCAGGGCGCCGGCGGCATGCGCATGTACCACCCGGTGTACCTCAAGCTGCTGCGTGAAGCCTGCGACAAATATGGCGTGCACCTGATTCACGACGAAATCGCCGTCGGCTTCGGCCGCACCGGCAGCATGTTCGCTTGTGAGCAAGCCGGCATCCGCCCGGACTTTTTGTGCTTGTCCAAAGCCCTCACCGGCGGTTACCTGCCATTGGCGGCGGTCGTCACCACCGACGATGTGTACGACGCCTTCTACGACGACTACCCGACGTTGCGCGCCTTCCTGCATTCCCACAGCTACACCGGCAACCCGCTGGCGTGCGCGGCAGCCTTGGCGACTTTGGATATTTTCGAAGAAGATAACGTCATCGAAAACAACAAGGCCCTGGCCCAGCGCATGGCCACCGCCACCGCGCACCTGGTGGACCACCCGCACGTGTCGGAAGTGCGCCAGACCGGCATGGTGCTGGCCATCGAGATGGTTCAGGACAAAGCCACCAAAACCGCCTACCCGTGGCAGGAACGCCGTGGCTTGAAGGTGTTCGAGCATGCCCTGGAGCGCGGTGCGCTGCTGCGGCCGCTGGGCAGCGTGGTGTATTTCCTGCCGCCGTATGTGATAACGCCGGAACAGATCGACTTCCTGGCTGAAGTCGCCAGCGAAGGGATTGATATCGCCACCAACAGCACTGTCAGTGTTGCGGTGCCAAAAGATTTTCACCCAGGCTTTCGGGATCCGGGTTAATTGAGTTCACTCAACTGATCGGGCGTCGGGTCCACCGCCATCGCGGGCAAGCCCGGCTCCCACAGGTTTTGTATGATCGTTCCCACGCTCCGCGTCCGCTCTGCACACCACTTCCAGAGAACAGAAATGAGACTGTCCCGCTTTTTCACCGACACCCCGCTCAGCATCGGCGACCATGAATTGCCCGAAGCCCAGGCGCATTACATCAGCCGCGTATTGCGCATGGGTGAAGGCGACGCCGTACAACTGTTCGACGGCTCCGGCCAGGAATTCCTCGGCACCTTGCTGGAAGTCGGGAAAAAACGCGTTACCGTGCAACTCACGGAACGCTTTGCGGGCCAGACCGAATCACCGCTGCACATCCACCTCGGCCAAGGGCTGTCCCGGGGCGAGCGCATGGATTGGGCGATCCAGAAAGCCACCGAACTGGGTGTGAATGAAATCACGCCGATCTTCAGCGACCGCTGCGAAGTACGCCTCAAGGACGAACGCGCCGACAAACGCCTGCTGCACTGGCGCCAAGTGGCGATCAGCGCCTGCGAGCAATGTGGGCGTTCGACAGTGCCGATGATTCACCCGCCGCTGTTACTGGCCGACTGGTTGAAGCAAGCCGAGGCGGATTTGAAGCTGGTGCTGCACCCGGTGGCCGAGCCGATGGTCAGCCACGCCAAGCCATCGAGCCTGGCGTTCCTGATCGGGCCCGAAGGTGGGTTGACCGACGCAGAAGTCGCAACCGCCCAAGCTGCCGGCTTCCACGCCGCCCGCCTCGGCCCGCGGGTGCTGCGCACCGAAACCGCGCCGGTCGTGGCATTGAGCGTGGCCCAGCAACTCTGGGGCGACTTCTAACCTCGCCCGATCGTTCCCACGCTCTGCGTGGGAAAGCCTCCTGTGACGCTCTGCGTCACGACCTCAAATTGGGACGCAGAGCGTCCAAGGCTGCATTCCCACGCGGAGCGTGGGAACGATCATTGCGGCTATCACTCCACCGGGTCACTCACCGGCTTGGCAATAATCGCTTTCAACTCGCTGGTCATCGGAAACTCCAGGTTCAGGCCCTTGGGCGGAATCGGCTGTTCAAACCAACGCTGGTAAATCCCGTTGATCTCCCCGGAGCGGTACAGGTCGGCGAGCGTTTCGTTGACCACCGCTAGAAACTGCGGGTCGTCCTTGCGCAGCATGCAGCTGTAAATCTCCCGCGACTGTTCCTTGCCCACCACCACCCAGTGGTGCGGGTCTCGGGCCTTGGCGCGCTCACCGTAGAGCAACGCATCGTCCATGTAGAACGCCACTGCGCGGCCGGTCTCGAGCATTTTGAACGCTTCGCCATGGTCCTTGGCGCTGATCACAAACATATTGGCTTTGTGGTCGGCGTTGTAGCGCTTGAGAAAGCGTTCATTGGTGGTGCCGGCCGTGGTCACCACATTCTTGCCCTTGAGGTCTTCAAAACCCTGGATGCCACTGTCCTTGGCGGTCAGCAGTTGGCCCTTCACATAGATAAACCCGTAGGAAAACGCCACCTGCCTCTGCCGCTCGGCGGTGACACCGGTGGAACCGCATTCCAGGTCGACGGTGCCGTTTTGCACCAGCGGAATACGGGTCTGAGAGGTCACCAGGTTGTACTTAACATTCAGCTTGGCCACCCCGATTTTCTGCTGGATGCGCTCAACGATCTTGCTCGCCAACTCCACCGAATAGCCCATGGGCTTGCCACTGTTGTCGCCCACATAGGAAAACGGCACCGAGGCATCGCGATAACCCAAGGTGATCGACTTGGCATTCGCGATCTTGCTCAAGGTGCCGTCCAGCGGGGCTTCATTGGCCTGAACCTGTGCGCCAAACAGCAGCCCCAGAGTGCAGCCGGTCAACAGGATTTTTTTCATTGTTATTCTCCGTTGCTGGTGATGAATCCAATTATGCAGCGCGGGGCGTGAGGCCCTGCATATCAATGGAAGGCGCGTGCTCGCTGATCAGTTCGGCCAGCAATTGCCCGCTGCCGCAGGCCAGGGTAAAACCCAGGGCACCGTGGCCCAGGTTCAACCACAGGTTTCGATAGGCGCTGGCGCCGATCAGCGGCACGCCGGTGGGCGTTGCCGGGCGCATGCCGGCCCATTCGACCGCGTGGGTGTAATCGCCGGCCGTTGGGAATGTCTCCATGGCCTGGCGTTTCATCAGCGCCAGGCGCTTGGGCTCAAGGCCTGCATCAAAGCCGACGATATCCACCATGGCCGCGACCCGCAGTTGCTCGCCGATGCGCGCATACACGATCTTGCGGTCATAGTCGGTGACACTCACGTTCGGCGCCTGGTGATGCGCTCCAATCGGCACGTTCAGGCTGTAGCCCTTGAGCGGATACAGTGGCAATGACAACCCTGGCAAACCCAATTGCGCGCTGCGATGCCCGGCCGCCAGCACCAGTTGATCCACCGCCATCACCTCGTCACCCAACTCGATGGCCTGCACCGAGCCGTCGGCGTGGCGTATGCGAGTGACCTTGCGGCCCAGCAAAAACCTGCAGCGCCCCGAGGCTTCAAGCCAGGCCGCCAGCCGTTGGCAGAAGGCGTGACAGTCAGCCACCTCCTCGTTCGGCGTGTAGATGCCACCGAGAAAGTCGGCGCCCATTAACGCTGGCTCCAAGTGCGCACAATCGGCCACGGACAACACTTGCTGCTGCACGTTATTGCTGACCTTGCTGCGCGCATGCTCAAAGGAGGCAGCGTTACGAAACGTCACCAGTTTGCCGTTGCGGCGCCAGTCGAAACCTTCCAGGCGATCGCCTTCGCGCCATTGCTCCAGCGTGGCCTGGCTCAAGGACGCCAGGCGCAGCAGGTGCGCGGCATTGCGCGTGTTCACCGAGCCACGGCAGGCGCAGATAAAGGCCGCCATCCAGCGCCATTGCTGCGGGTCGAGACGCGGGCGCAGCTTCAGCGGCGAATCACCGCGCAGCAACCAGCCGATGGCTTGCAGCGGCACACCTTTGTCGGCCAACGGCGCGACATAGCGGTAGGACAGTTGCCCGCCATTGGCGAAACTGGTCTCGCTGCCGAGGCTGTCCCGCGTGTCGATCACTGTCACCTCATGGCCTGCACGCACCAGGGCATAGGCGCTTGCCAAGCCGATAACGCCACCACCGATGATGCAAACCCGCTTGGCCATTGCTGCCACCCGCTATTGAATTGACTGGCACCAAGCCTAGGGCCAGGTGACAGGTCGCCGACAATGAATAAAGATAGGTCATCTATAAACAAAGGTTATGGACTTGCCATGCGCCTGCGTCATATCGAAATCTTCCAGGCCATCCGCCAGACCGGCTCCGTCAGCGCCGCCGCGCAGCTGTTGCACGTCTCGCAACCGGCGGTGACCAAGGTGCTGCAGCACGCCGAGTTGCAGTTGGGCTTTGCGCTGTTTTTACGGGTGCGCGGCAAACTGCAGCCCACACCGGAAGCGCTGGCGCTGGAAAGCGAAGTCGAGAAAGTCACCGAAAGCCTGCAAGGCGTGCGGCGCCTGGCCAAGAGCCTGCGCCGTGAGCCGGGCCAAAGTGTGCGTATTGGTGCGATTCCGGCACTGGCCCTGTCGCTGCTGCCGCCGGCGATTCTGGAATGGAAGCGCGACTACCCGGACATTGCCTGTGAGCTGTCCAGCGACCACAGCCGCGAGCTGGTGCAGAAGCTGTTGATGCGTGAGATTGACCTGGCGCTGACGCTGAACTTCTCCGGCCATCCGGGGCTGACCACGCAGGTGCTGGCCAATGGCGTGTTGGTGGCGCTGGCGTCAAAGGGTTATTGGTCGGATGCCGAGCTGAGCAAGCCCCTGCCATTGGCGGACCTGGCGGGTGCGCCGTTGATTGGCCTGTCGAGTGCCGACCCGTTGGCCGCCAAGCTCGACAGCTACCTGGAAAACGTCGACCCACCGCCACGGGTGAGCATTGCCGTACAGACCTATTCCCTGGCCCGGGCGATGGTAGAGTCAGGTGCCGGGTTGACGGTCATCGACCCGTTTACCGCCCTCGGCGCGTCAACGGCGACCACCTGCATTCGCCCGCTCACGCCGCCGTTGCCGATCACCCTGTACGCCCTGACCCGCGCTGATGAGCCACCGCCACATATGTTGGCGAACCTGTTGGACATTTTCGGCAACCGAGCGCGAGAGCTGCTGGAACGCTTGTAATGTCGGAGCTGGCTTGCCTGCGATAGCGGTATTGAATGTGCCGACGCTATCGCAGGCAAGCCAGCTCCCACACAAGCCAGCTCCCAAAAATACCAGCTCCCACAGGTCAGAGCACGTAGTGCATGATCGCCACAAAGTGCAGCAAACTGCCGCCGATCACAAACAAATGCCAGATCCCATGGGAATGCCGCAGGCGATCCTCCAGGGCAAAAAAGATGATGCCGACGGTGTACAACACCCCGCCCGACGCCAGCCAGATAAACCCCGCCGTGCCCAGCGCGGCAATCAGTGGCTTGACCGCCACCAGCACAATCCAGCCCATCACCGCGTAGATCACAATCGACAGAATCCGCGCCTCGGAACGCGGCTTGATCTCCTGCAAAATGCCGATCACCGCCAGCCCCCACACGATTCCAAACAGCGTCCAGCCCCACGGCCCGCGCAGCGTCACCAGGCAAAAGGGGGTGTAGCTGCCGGCAATCAGCAGGTAGATCGAAAAGTGATCAACCTTCTGCATGATCTCTTTTCGCCGCCCCTGCACGCTGTGGTACACGGTGGACGCGCTGTACAGCACCAGCAGGGTAAAACCATAAATCGCCACGCTGACGATCTTCCAGGGGCTGCCGTCCAGGCTCGCCACCACCAACATCCACACTGCGCCGACAAACGCGGCGACCGCCCCGGCCAAATGGCTCCAGGCGTTGAATCGTTCCCCGTGATACATGTGTCACTCACCTCGAATAACCGTTACCACATGGTTGTGCCAGGACCATTGTGACGCTACCGGCACTGTTACAGGTAACACGCATTTCTGCCTTTGCCCAACGACCCCGTGCCGATGGATCACTCACTGAGTCCTGTGGGAGCTGGCTTGCCTGCGATAGCGGTGTGTCAGCCCATCATTCAATAATTGACAGACCTCATCGCAGGCAAGCCAGCTCCCACATACGGCAATCTCCATGGCCCGGCCCCAATATCGCCACCTGCATGGCTTGCCGGGTGCGATTGTGACCGTGCGCGGGCTGTACCTGTTCCCTTCGGTACACCCGCCTGGTGCTGGGCCTGTGCAGCGCATCGCTGGGAGTGAACGGGTTTTAGGGGCACAATCGACAGCATTCGAACCCGAGCCACGGCCATGCTGATCGACGAAGAGTTCACCCTCAAGAAACTGGAAATCTTCCTGGCGTTCATGCGCACCGGCAACCTGGCCCGCGCCGCTGCCGAGCTGCAAACCAGCAACGTCAGCGTGCACCGCGCTATTCACTCGCTGGAAAATGCGCTGCGCTGCCCGTTGTTCAAACACGAAGGGCGCAACCTCACGCCGCTGGAAAGTGCCTACGTGCTCGAAGAACGCGCGCAGAAACTGGTCGCCGATGTGGTCGACAGCGTGCGCCTGACCCGCGAAGCCGCCGGGTTTTCCGCCGAGCGCTTCAAGCTGGGCTCGCTGTATTCGCTGACGGTCAAAACCGTGCCGCAATTGATCATGGGCCTTAAAATCAGGCGCAGCGAACTCAATATCGACCTGATCCTGGGTTCCAACTTTGACTTGCTCTACAAACTCAAGAACATGGAAGTCGACGCGATCCTCATCTCCCTCGATGACCACGCCAACGACCCCGACTGCGAACAGATCGCGCTGTTTTCCGACGACATCTTCCTCGCCACTCCAGCCGATTCACCCTTCGACCGTGAGCAGCAAATCGACTTGGCGGATGTGCGCGACGCTACTTTCATTACCCTCACCCAAGGCTTCGCCACCCATCAGGACGGCAATCGGGTGTTCAAGCAGGCGGGCTTTGAGCCGAAGGTGGCGATGCAGGTCAATGACATTTTCACGCTGCTGAGCATGGTCAGTTCAGGCGTGGGTTATGCGTTGCTGCCAGGGCGGATTGCAGCGGTGTATGAGAACCGCGTGAAGCTCATACCGCTGCAACCGCGGTATCGGTTGCAGCAGCATATTGGCGTGGTGTTTTTGAAGGCCAAGGAGCGTGATCCGAACTTGCTGGCGTTGCTGGCGGAGTGTCGGATGTATGCCAACCGCCAAACCTGACACCGATCGTTCCCACGCTCTGCGTGGTAATGCAGCCCTGGACGCTCCGCGTCTGCTCTTAAAGGCGTGACGCGGAGCGTCACATGAGGCATTCCCACGCGGAGCGTGGGAACGATCATTGATGAGGCCGGCTCAGGTCAGCCCACCAACCCGCGCATCAGCAAAAACAGCAACGACGGTCCCAGCAGACAGCCCAGCGCCGTGTAAAACGCCGCCGTCAGGCAACCATATGGCACCAGCTTCGGATCGGTCGCTGCCAAACCACCGGCCACGCCGCTGGACGTGCCCATCAGCCCGCCGAAAATCACCGCACTGCGTGGGTTATTCAGCCCGATTAACGGCGCTACAAACGGCGTCATCACCATCACCAGAATGGCCTTGATCAACCCTGCGGCAATCGACAGCGCCATGACCTCGGAGCTGGCACCAATCGCCGCGCCCGTCACCGGGCCAACGATGTAGGTCACGGCGCCCGCACCAATAGTGGTGAGGCTTACGGCATCGGTATAACCAAACGCCAGCGCCACTCCAACGCCAGCCACGAACGAGGAACCCACGCCGACAAACAGCGCCAGCACGCCCACATAACCGGCGCGCTTGAGTTCATCCACACTCACGCCAAACGCCGTGGCAACAATGGCAAAGTCCCGCAGCATCGCGCCGCCCAGCAAGCCGATGCCCGACAGCAACGGAATATCCACAACACCCTTGGCGCCGCCGGTAAACGCGCCGCCCACATACGACAGCACCAGCCCGAGCAAAATGGCGATGGCCGAACCGTGCAGCCGGCCTTTGGTGAAGGTGTCGGAGATCCAATAGGACACCCACATGGTCAAGCCGATCACGGCAAAACCACTGATCAGGCCGTAGCCGGTGATCACTTTCATCATGGATTCGTACATGGCGATCACCCGGCTTCTTTAGTGGGAACAACCGCAACAGGCTTGCGGTTGCCGATGCGCACTAACACCGGTACCAGGGCAAAACCCAGCACTACAGCGAGCGTGCCGGCCAGAATCGCCATCGGCCCGCCCTTGATTGCGCCGTACACGTTTTGTTGGGCCGCCATCGCTACCACAATAGGGATATACACCGCCGCCCAGAAGCTCACGCCCTGCTCCGACTTGCCGGTAAACAGCCCACGTTTACTGAGGTAACTGCCCAGGCCGATCAACAGCAACATGGCGATACCCACCCCGCCGACGTTGGCCGGAATACCCATCCACTTGCCCAGCAACTCACCGATAAACAGGCCGATCAACGTACACAGCGCCAGAAACGCCACACCGTAAATAATCATTGTTGTTGTCCTCGAAGTGCTTCATCGAAATTGTTGTTTTTGTGCTTCGAAAGCCTTGGGTGGTGCTTTATCGGTGGCGGCGCTCCTCCTCTTGCAGCAGGGCCTGCAAGGTGTCCAGGCGTGCGCCTTCATAGGCGATTACGCTGCCTTGCTCGAAGACACGGCGGGACAGGCCGGTGAGTACCGCGCCAGGCGGCAATTCGATTTGCAGGCGCACACCACGCTCGTAGGCGCTTTGCACGGTGCCGCGCCAGTCGACGATGCGGCACATGTTGAAAGCCAGGTCGTCGCGCAGTTGCTCGGGGTTGTGGATCGGCCGCGCGCGGGTGCTGCTCAGGTAGGTGATGCGCGGCGCCTTAAGCGTTACAAACGCCTGCGCCAATGCCTCGGCGGGTTCGTTCAGCAGCACGCAATGGGATGGCACGCTCACGGCCAGGCGCTTGGCCACGCCGTTGCCTTTGATCCGTTGCGCGACACGCTGCATGGCTTCGTCACTGCCGGCGATGACGGTCTGGTTGTCGGCGTTGATGTTGGCCAGGTACACCGGGGTTTGCGGGCTGTGGATTTCAGCCAGCAGCGTTTCGACTGTGGATAACTGCGGGCCGATGATCGCGGTCATGCCAAAGCCTTGTGGATAAGCGTTTTGCATCAGTTCGCCGCGCAGGCTCACCAGCTTAACCGCGTCAGCAAACTCCAGCGCACCAGCGATGACGGCTGCAGGGTAGGCGCCGATGGACAGGCCCGCCACGTAATCAGGCGTGCGTTGCAATTGGCGGGCGTGGGCCACACCGGTGATCAACAGGCAGAGTTGCACAGCGCGAGTGTTGGCCAGGGCTTGGACTGAATCGAGCTGGCTTACGTCTTCGCCCAATGCATCACTGGCTTCTTCCAGGACGTGATCAGGCAACGCTTGAAGCATGCCCGCGCGTTGGGCACCCTGCCCCGGAAATACCAGAAGGCTGCTCATGCCACGGCCTGCCAAGGGTCAAGTACCAGGTGCGCGCCGTGGGTGGTTTTAAGCAGAACCCGGTGTGATTCGCCAGCCCATTCACGCAAGGCGACAGCGCCAAACGGGGTTTGCAGTTGCAGGTCGACAGCGCATTCGGCCGAGTCCAACAACGCCAACAGATTGCGTGCGGCGTTGCGCTCAAATGGCTCGGGTGTGCACAGCATCAAATCCAGATCGCTTTGGGCATGCAGTGCTTCAATGCCGCTGGCCAGCTCGAACCCTGCACTGCCGGTGACGCCCCAGTCCTGCTGCGCCAGCACTGGGCGCAGTTGATCAAGCGCGCGCAATGCCGGTAGATCCCGCGACGAGACCACACCGCGCAAATCTTGCGGCGTCACGCGTCGTTGCACTGCCACAAGGGGCATCAGCGCCGCAAAGCGCTGCTCACGCAAGCGCCCGCGCACACCCACAGCCACGTCACCCGGCTCGACCGTGGCGCGACGCACCACCACCGGGTGACCGGCGCTGATCACCTCCAGCACCCAGGCCGGCGCATCAGCGGGCAGATGCGCCGGGGTCATGCCCCAGAGCAAGTCGTGGGCGTTCACCATTGCTCCCGCAGCAGTTGGCGTACGTGGCTTGAGGCGGCGCGATTGCTCGCACCGAGGCGCCCTTTCAGATCCGGGCTGTGGATATCTTCAATGGCGCGCAGCAGGCAATCGCTGACCCGCGTCACGTCGTCCGCGGTGGGCTGTTCAATCTGGCTGACCGACAGGGTTTCCCAGAGCAAACCCAGGCTGGCATAGCTGTCAATGTCATAGGCCATGGGCGGCACGCTGGCGGCCAGGGCCTCGAGTTCTTCAACACTGCGCAAGGTCACCCGCGCCGCCGAGGCCTTGCCCATGGCGTGCACCATCACGCCAGGGTCACGCAGGGCGATCATGCGGTTGGCCTGATAACCGTGAGCAAGGAATGCACCGGACATGGCTTTGCCCACCAGCAGCGCAATCACCGGGTGCCCGGCCAAGCGAGCGCGGGCATAGCTGTCGGCGGCGGCGGCCAGGGCCTGATGGATGCCGAGGGCTTCTTCGCGACGGCCGTAGGCTTGGCTGGGTACATCGACGATAGCGATGATGGGGCGTTTGTCGCCCTTCTCGATGGCTTCGTCGACAGCCTTGGCAAGACCCCAGCCCTCCAGTAAACCGACTTCGCCGTTGCGCGCACGCGGGAAACGATTTTGCGCATCGGTGACCACGGCAATAAAGCGCACGGCCTGTTCACCCACTACGCCGTCTGCAACCTTCAATGAGTCGGGCAACCCTTCGACAGGCGTTGCGCCGACGCTCAATGCGTTGAACCACTGCAAGCCTCTCATGGACGTTCTCCTTGATACAGGTCGCGCACCGTCGCGGGGTCTATTTGCGGCGTTGCGTCCAGCTCGGTAAGGCGCGCCAGGTAGAAGTCGATCTGACGGCTGCGCTGCTGCTCGGGCAAACCCTGTTGCAACAAGGCGCTGACGGTCTGTTGGATGTGCGCCACATCGTCCGCCACATAACGGTCGGCCAGGCCGCTGTTGAAGCGTTGCTCGCCGCCGGTAAGGCTCCAGATAAACGGCCGGTCGCGGGAGTCGTACTCTTCCAACCCCGCTTCCTGCTCGATCACTTGTGGGCCATTCAAGCCCAGGCGTGCTTCGCGGGTGACCACCAGATAACTGCACAACCCGGCGGCGATGGACATGCCACCAAAGCAACCGACGCTGCCCGCCACCACACCAATCACCGGCTGGTACTGGCGCAGGTCGACAATCGCCGCATGGATATCGGCAATCGCCGCCAGCCCAAGGTTGGCTTCCTGCAAGCGCACGCCGCCGGTTTCCAGCAACAGCACGGCACGGGTGGCAACACCGTTGCGGTTATCTTCGGCAGCCAGTTCAAGGGCACCGGCGATTTTGGCGCCGCCCACTTCACCGAGGCTGCCGCCCTGGAAATTGCCTTCAATTGCGGCCACTACCACTGGCAACCCGGCAATACTGCCCTTGGCAATCACCACGCCGTCATCCGCTTGCGGCACCACGCCTTGGCGGCTGAGCCACGGCGACATCACGCGTTGGAACGGGTCGATCAGTTCGCGGTAAGTGCCGCTGTCCAGCAACGCCTTGGCTCGCTGCCGCGCACCGAGTTCGACGAAGCTGTGCTTGTTGAGTAAATCAGTCATGGCCGATCTCCTCGAAACCCTGTTCCAGGCGCAAACGCACCACGCCGGGCGTGGCGCCGAAGTCGTGGATGTCAATCTTCAAGGCCGGTGGCGTCTGCTCCTGGAAGATCCGTTCGAACAGATGCTGCCAGCGTTGCTCGGCGCCATTCACCGAAGTCTGCACTTGAATGGTCAGCGTGCCGGGCGTGCCCGGTTCCAGCAGCACTTCCAGGTCGCCGGAGCCGACGCAACCCACCAGCGCACGGCCTTTGGGCGGCTGCCCGGCGGGGAATTCAAAGGATAAGGTTTCCATCACAACGCTCCGTCGAGGCGGTCGATAAACAGGCAGGCGGCCAACAGGTCGGCGGCGCCGCCGGGGGAGGCATTCAGGGCCAGGAGTTGCTGGTCAAGGTCGTGCAGTTGGCGGCGCCCGGCGAGGCTTGCGCTACCGCCAGCGTCCAGCACCGCCTGGGCGCCGCGTTGCATGGCGCGCAGGCCTTCGGTGCCGGCTCGGTAGAGCACGCAGGTGTCGGCCAGGTCGGTCATGATCGCGAGCAAGGCGTCCAGGCGCGCATTCTGTTCACCGGCGTTTTGCCGGCGGCTTTTGTGCAACTGCGGCAGGCCGCGTTGCACCACGGCAGGGAAGCCCAATTGCGCTTCTTCACGGGCACCGCGTGCGCCGTAGCGTTGCGCGACTTGCGCGCCATGGCTTAGCGGTTGCGGGGCGAAACGGTCGTTGAGCAAGGCCAGTTTGGCGGCGGTGAGCGTGACAGCGCGTGGCTCCAGAGCCGCTGCGGCAGTGAGCAAACCGAGGGCCCAGATCGCGCCGCGATGGGTATTCACGCCTTGGGTGGTGGCGAGCATGGCTTGCTCACCTTCGCGCCCGATACGCCCGAGGGCTTCGCGCAAGGGCAAACCCACTTCACCGAACTCAAGCGCCGCTTCGGCCATTTCCTTGAACATCGGCCACAACGACAGCGCCGAGGCGTGCATCAGGCCCAGGTGCAAATCGCTATGGGCGCCATTGCCGCGACGGTCTACCAATGCGGGTTTGGGTGACAGGTCAGCCTCATCAATCAAGGCATCCACAGCCATATCCGCCAGGCGATCGGCGAGGCTCAGTTCATGCAGTTTGAGGGCGCGCATTTACCAGCTCCTGAACTTGGCGGGCGGGTTATACAGGCCACCGGACCAGTCCACCAAATCGGCCACGCTCTTGGCGGCGAGCAGCTCGCGGGTGGCGTCGGTGCGGCGGATGCCGAGGTCTTCGGGCAAGGCGATCAAGCCTTCGCGGCGCATGCGCGCAGTGTCCTTGGGGTTGTGGCGCATGCCGATGGCGGTGACGCCTGCAACGGCGGCGATCATCGCCTGGCGCTCTTCCAGCGAGCGTGCCTTATACAGATAGGCGATGCCTTCTTCGGTGAGCAGGTGAGTCACGTCGTCGCCGTAGATCATGATCGGCGCCAGCGGCATGCCGCTTTTGCGCGCGACTTCCACGGCGTCGAGGGTTTCGACGAAGGTGGGTTTGCCACCTTCCTGGAAGGTCTCGACCATTTGCACCACGAGCTTTTTGCCGCGTTCCAGCAAGGCCTCCGGCGCGTCGTCGTGGCGCATATCGAGCCAGGCAGGCGTACCGTGACGGCGGCCGCGTGGGTCGTGGCCCATATTCGGCGCGCCACCAAAACCGGCGAGACGGCCACGGGTCACGGTGCTGGAATGCCCGTCGCCATCCACTTGCAGCGTGGCGCCGATAAACAGGTCCACCGCGTATTGGCCGGCCAGTTGGCAGAACATCCGGTTGGAACGCATCGAGCCGTCGCGGCCGGTAAAGAACACATCCGGGCGGGCGGCGATGTAGTTTTCCATGCCCAGTTCGGTGCCGAAGCAATGCACGCTTTCCACCCAGCCGCTTTCAATCGCGGGGATCAGAGTTGGGTGCGGGTTGAGGGTCCAGTTGCGGCAGATCTTGCCCTTGAGGCCCAGGGACTCGCCGTAGGTCGGCAGGATCAACTCAATGGCGGCGGTGTTGAAACCAATGCCGTGGTTGAGCGACTGCACATTGTGTTTTTCGTAGATGCCACGGATCGCCATCATCGCCATCAGCACATGCACCGGCTTGATATGACGCGGGTCGCGGGTAAACAGCGGTTCGATGTAGAACGGCTTGTCGGCCACCACCACAAAATCCACCCAGCTCGCCGGGATGTCGACACGGGGCAAGTCGGTGACATCGTCGACCAACTGGTTGACCTGCACGATGACGATGCCATCGCTGAACGCAGCGGGTTCGATCAGCGCCGGAGTGTCTTCGGTACTGGCGCCGGTGTAGATATTGCCGGCGCGGTCGGCCATGAAACCGGCCGAAAGCACCACGTTGGGGATCAGGTCAACCACCAGCCGTGCGTAGAGTTCGATGTAGGTGTGGATCGCGCCGATTTCCAGCAGGCCATCTTCGAGCAACTGGCTGATGCGCAGGGATTGGGTGCCGGCGAAGGAGAAATCCAGCTTGCGCGCGATGCCCTTTTCAAACAGGTCCAGGTGCTCGGAACGGCCGACACTGGGCATGATCATGTGCAAATCGTGGAGCTTGGTCGGGTCGGCCTTGGCCAGTGAGCGCGAGAGAAAATCGGCTTGCTTCTGGTTATTGCCCTCCAGCACCACCCGGTCGCCGGGGAGGATCAGCGCTTCCAACGCCTCGACGATTTTGTCACTGGGCAACACTGCCCCGTCTGCGTACTTTTTGACCAGCCCGAGCCGCCGCTGCTTCTCGTCGCGCCGCCGCGTCCAGCGCGAATCGGGGGTGATGGTTGTTGTCATGGTCGCTCCACGGGGTTTGCTGTCGTGGGCTGTACCTTAGGAGTGAATGTAGGGGGCATCAATCAAGCCCGGCGGTGGATCGTTACGGCTGGAGTAACGGAACATCAGTGAATGCTGGATTCAAGCCAAATGAAAATCAAAGGTGGGAGCTGGCTTGCCTGCGATAGCGGTGGGTCAGCAATGAAGTTGTGGGCTGACAGTCCGCTATCGCAGGCAAGCCAGCTCCCACATGTGTTCGGTGGTGTGTGTTAGATAGCGGTTCCAATCAGGGACCGCTTAAGCAGGGCTGACTTGTTCCAGTGCTCTATCGACCAACAGTTGACTCAGCTCTGCCATTTGCTGGATCGCCAACATGCTCGCACGCTGGGCCGGGTCCAGGTCGAAGGCCAAGTTGCAGGTCAGTGCGTTGAGGGAGCACAGGGTTTCACTGGCGTTGGCCAGCAGAGCTTCGGTGTTTTGGTGGGGGTTTACGGTGAAGAGGGGCGGATTAGGGGTAGGTTTGATCATGATGAAGCTCCTAAACAGTTAGTAAGGAGCACCACCGTTCGCTTGCACGCGAATGAGGGTGGCGACCGTGCGCAGGTGTGCAAGACCGGGCCTGTTTAGGACACCCAGCAGGTCCGAAGACCTCCTGCGCGCAGCCGCCATAAAGCAGCAAGCACAAAAAACGCCCGTGGTTGGCTGGGCGTTTGTACGCCTAAACAGTTTCGTCGGACTTGCACGTCCGTGTCACCGTTTTTCGATGACGGGACGAAGACTAGCCGCCATGACTACCCACAACAAGTTCATGCACAGCTCGAAATCTTGCAGGAAAATTCCGAAGGCTGCCTCCTCAAAGCGCCATCACCACCTTGACCGACCCCAAGCCTTCCAGGGCAAAGCTGTGGTACTCGTAGACCTCTCCTTGAATATGAAGAAGTAGAGCGCTTCCCTCATCACTCATCTGAACATCAGGTTTCTTTGTTTTCAGAAAAGGATGAGCAGACACCAATGCAGCGAGTATTTCCTTATCACTCCCCAAATCCTCATGGACGAAGTACCTATAGGAAAAACCCACCGTCGCTCCACCCTGACCGTCTCGAGCACCATAGATGGAGGTACCGTTGCCCAAGGAATGCTTCAACACCACTTCATCCAGATCCGGTGTTCCGGCAGACATGATCCAACTGGCGCCGATATAGAGAAGGCAGACGATGAGCAGGCAATTGCGCAGTAACGGTCCGAGGCGTTTAGTGGCCTTGGGAAATTGCATATTCAATCCCTCTTCTTATCCAATATTGGTCCCGTGGATCATCACCAAAAGGCTCACCGCCCCACCATGTATCGAAATCCGGGAGTGTCGTTTTTGCAACGGTTTGCGCCACGCCGGCAGCCCGCAGCAACACATGCTCGGGAATGCCCAACACCGTACCCGTAGCACCGTAATTGAAGTTACCAAACGCTTCGTACTCGCTCCCTCTCTTCTTGTAGTTCCAAGGTCCGGCTGCCCGAACCTGAGAGTAAAACCATGAGTAGGCGAATGCCGAGCCGGGTTTTAGGTGGGTGCGTTTACATCGAGAAATCGCCATGTTTTCAAAAATTGAAACACCCGGCGGCATTAGCGGAACAGCCATTTGCGGATCCTTGCTGGCAGTGAGGAGCTCAGAAACTAGCCACTCCCCTCAGGCCTGAAAACCCGCTTAATCCAAATGCAGAACCGACCTACAACAACTACAGCCCATTCCGACATGTGAGCGGTCAATCCGCATCATTAGCAGATCCGAAACGGCGAAAAGATACGGTCATCAAAAACAATTTTTAGTCAAGCCAGCTCCCACATTGGATTGACGGTGCTGCGAGGACTCGCGTCATTCCCACCGATGAATAGCCAACACTTCTTCCACTTTGCCCAGCAGCATCGTCGCGCCGTCCATCAACTGTCCAAGCAACGCCTCATCCTCATCCATATATCCTTCATATTCCGCCAGGTTGCGGCGCTCATGACACAGCGCCAATAACCTCACCTGCACCTTGTTCGCGTCGACGGTGTGGATCAGGCATTGAAAAACCAAATAGCGTTTGTCCGAGCGATAACCGCGCAGGCGCAGAGCTGTGAGCGAGATAGCGTGGGCGGCGTTGTATGCCAAGTCGAAACGACTGGCGAAGGCTAATTGCGGGTTACCTGCATCCCTCAACCGATCTCGCGCCGAGCGCATCAGCCCATCACACTCTTTGCGATCCGGCGGCTCAGCCTTCAAGCCACCGCTACGTTGCAGGTTCTCCAGGTTTGCCTTGCTGTCCATCCATGGACTCCTGAGGGTTGCCCCCCATCAGATTGATCTTGTCCTGCTGCACGACCCGCTGCACAAAACTGTTCCCGGCATTCCATTTGCTGGTCCAGTCGTCAGGGGTGTAAAGCGTCGGGTTGATGGTGCGGCCCAGTTGCTCTTCCAGCGGCATGAGCTGTTCCATGACTTCACTGTAGTTGAGGCTTTGGCCGATCAGCATCAGATCTATGTCACTGGATGAGTGCGCCTCGCCCTTGGCGATGGAGCCGTAGATAAAGGCCCAGGTTATCTGCTCCGCGAACGGTGCCAATGCATTGCGCAAGGGT
Source organism: Pseudomonas sp. WS 5532 (assembly GCF_012985445.1). NCBI lineage: Bacteria > Pseudomonadati > Pseudomonadota > Gammaproteobacteria > Pseudomonadales > Pseudomonadaceae > Pseudomonas > Pseudomonas sp. WS 5532. Next base: position 468,580 of record NZ_JAAQWK010000002.1, on the reverse strand, counting down.
TCGTCCAGACTGAGGGTTTTGCGCACGATGGCCAACAACTCCGAGTAAATCGGGCATTGGGGGTTGGCCTGGTAGTGGGTCTGATTGCCTTGGCGCGTCATGCTCAAGATGCCCGCCAACTGCAAACGCTCCAGCTCGCGGGTGAGGCTGCCTTTGCCCACTTGAGCCGAGCGTGCGATTTCATTGGTGTAGAAACTTTGACCAGGCTTGCCGAACAGCAGGCCCAGCACTTTTTGCTGGGTGTTGGTGAAGAGTGCGGTGCTAAGCGGCAAGGTTTGCATGGCAGCGGCCAAAGAGTCCCAAAAAGGGAACGATAGGTCCCTTTTTGGGAACGATCAAGTCATCCCCGACCTGCGGCTACTTTCAGGCTGCCGCACAGAGCCCCTGTGGGAGCTGGCTTGCCTGCGATGGCGGTGGGTCAGCTACGAAGGTGTCGGCTGACAGTCTGCTATCGCAGGCAAGCCAGCTCCCACATGTGTTCGGTGATGCTAGTTAGATAGCAGTCCCCTTTTGGGACTACTCAGGCAGGGCTGACGTGTTCCAGTGCTCTGTCGACCAACAGCTGACTCAGCTCTGCCATTTGGATCGTTCCCACGCTCTGCGTGGGAATGCCGCCTGGGACGCTCCGCGTCCCGCCAGGCAGCACAAGACTCAAGACCAGCGCAAGGGTTACGCGGAGCGTCACGGGATGCATGCCCACGCGGAGCGTGGGAACGATCATCTCAAGTAATCCGCGACCTGCGGCTACTTTCAGGCTGCCGCACAGAGCCCCTGTGGGAGCTGGCTTGCCTGCGATGGCGGTGGGTCAGCAATGAAGTTGTGGGCTGACAGTCTGCTATCGCAGGCAAGCCAGCTCCCACATGTGTTCGGTGATGCTAGTTAGATAGCGGTCCCCTTTTGGGACTACTCAGGCAGGGCTGACGTGTTCCAGTGCTCTGTCGACCAACAGCTGACTCAGCTCTGCCATTTGGATCGTTCCCACGCTCTGCGTGGGAATGCCGCCTGGGACGCTCCGCGTCCCGCCAGGCAGCACAAGACTCAAGACCAGCGTCACGGGATGCATGCCCACGCGGAGCGTGGGAACGATCATCGCCGTCAGGCCAGGCCGGACTCGACCAACAACGCTTCCAACCCCATCAAATCCGGCACCTTCGCCACGTGCTCGCCCACCTGCACGGCCGCGAGTTCCAGCGGGCAGAGTGGCACGTCCACGTAGCTCAATTCGCTGTCGAGCTTGTACGAGCGGGGAATGCCCTGGATCACCAGCGCAATAAACTTCAACGTCGGCCGCCCGCCCAGCGCATTCAGCACCACGATGCGCGAGCGCTCGGCGGTCAAGATCGCCTCGCCGCACACGGCTTCAAAGCTGATCAGGGGTATTTGCCGGTCACGCCAGGTCACTTGCCGCAGGTACCACGGCGGCGCATCGCTGGCCGGTTCGCCGCGCTGGAAGTCGATCAGCTCGGCCACGGCCACATTGGGCAGCAGCAGATGGCGGTCAGCCAAGGGCAACAACAGGCCAGTGAGTTGGCTGGTGCGGTGGTCAAGCATGGGACTTGCTCCAGTAGGCGATGCTTTCCAGCAGCACCGACTCCTGGTACGGCTTGCCGAGGTAGTCGTTGACGCCGATGGCCATGGCACGGTCGCGGTGTTTCTGGCCGGTGCGCGAGGTGATCATGATGATCGGCAGCCGCATCAGCCGTGGGTCGTTACGCACCTGAATCGCCACCTCGAAGCCGTCCATGCGCGGCATTTCGATGTCGAGCAGCATCAGGTCCGGGGTGTGCTCTTCGAGTACGGCGATGGCGTCGATGCCGTCTTTGGCGGTGAGCACGTTCATGCCGTTGCGCTCCAACAGGCGGCTGGTAACTTTGCGCACGGTGACCGAATCGTCCACCACCAGCACCAGCAGCGGGCGTTTTTTCAGCGGGTCGTTGAGGATCAGCGGCGCGTCAACCGCCTGGGCCGGCGACACGGGTTGACGTGCCCGGATGTGCGCAAGCAGATCGATGATCAGCACCACGCGGCCATCACCCAGGATGGTCGCGCCGGACAGCCCCTGCACGCCCGCGAACTGCGGCCCCAGGCCCTTCACTACAATCTCCCGAGTACCGGCCATGGCATCCACATGCACCGCCACGCGCCGCTCGTTGCATTGCACCAGCAGCACCGGCACGGGCTGGTATTGGCCGAGCAATTTCGGGCGGCTGACGGTATGCAGCAGGTCGCCAAGGTAGAACAACTCATAACGCTGGCCGCCATATTCATAGCGCGGCGGGTCTTGCTGATAGTGCCCAGCCAACTCGTGGGGCAGCACACGCACCACGCCTTCGATGGTGTTGAGCGGGATCGCATATTGATCGTCCGCGCACTGCACCATCAGCGCCCGGTTAACCGACACGGTAAACGGCAGGCGAATGCGAAAGTGCACGCCCGCACCGGGCGTGGAGTCAATCACCATCGAGCCGCCAAGCTGGCGCACTTCTTCGTGCACCACGTCCATGCCCACGCCGCGTCCGGATATCTGGGTGATCTTTTCCGCCGTCGAAAAGCCCGGCTGCAGGATGAACTGCAACACGTCACGGTCGCTGATCTCTTGATGGGGGTCGAGCAGGCCGCGCTTGATCGCCTTGCGCCGCACTGCGTCCAGCGGCACGCCGGCGCCGTCGTCGCGCATATCGAACACGATATCGCCGCCTTCGTGGGTCAGGTCCAAGGTGATACGACCCTTCTCCGGTTTGCCCGCCAGCACACGTGCTTCGCGCGACTCCAGGCCATGGTCGACGGCGTTGCGCAGCATGTGTTCCAACGGCGCGACCATGCGTTCGAGCACGTTGCGGTCCATCTCGCCTTCGGCATTGCCGACCACGAACTCCACGTCCTTGCCCAATTCCTCTGCCACCTGCCGCACGATGCGCTTGAGGCGCGGCAGCATGCGCTCAAACGGCACCATGCGCGTGCGCATCAGGCCTTCTTGCAACTCGGTGTTGATGCGCGCCTGTTGCTGCAACAGGTTGTGCGCATCCTGGTTGCGGCGGTCGAGGGTTTCCTTGAGGTCCAGCAGGTCGGAAGCGGACTCGGACAGCGCACGGGACAGTTGCTGCAACTGCGAATGGCGGTCCATTTCCAGCGGGTCAAACTCTTCATAACCCAGGCGCTCGGCCTCGGCTTGCTGGCGGCTGAGGATACGACCCTGGGTTTCGCTGTCGAGGCGGCGCAGTTGGTCGCGCATGCGCTCGATAGTGGTTTCGACCTCGCTGAGGGCCGTGCGCGCATCGTTGACCTGCTGCTCGATGCGCCCCCGGAAAATCGAGGTTTCACCGGCCAGGTTGACCAGGTCATCGAGCAAGTCGGCGGAGATTTTCACCATGTCCGCAGCCGGGTCCATAGCCGCTTCGGCCTTACCGGCGGGCAGTGCAACCGGCGCCAGCGGCTCATCGCTCGGGTGTACCAGGCTCTTGATCCGCTCGATCAGCTTGTCCACCGAGCCCACCGGTAAACCGTCTGCCACCGCGTCGATCATCTGCGCCAAGCGGTCGTGGCAACCTTGCAGCAGCGAAAACAGTTCCGGCGACGGCGCGAGCAAACCAGCGGACAGCCCTTCGTAGAGAAACTCCAGCTCATGGGCCAGATCGCCAATCGCCCCGATCTCGACCATGCGTGCACCGCCCTTGAGGGTGTGCAGGTCGCGCAGCAGGGTTTCCACTTCCTGGCGATTGTTCGGCTCGGCCTGCCAACGCACCAGCGCGCTGCCGGAGCTGTCGAGAATATCGGCGGCTTCTTCGAGGAAAATTTCCAGCAACTCGGGGTCGGCGGTCGCCACTTCGGGTGCTGTGGCCGCGGCTGCGGGCGTGCTGCTGTGGCGCAACTCGCGCAGTTGCGCGATCAAGTCGCTGGAGTCACTCAGCGGTTGCTGGTCTTGCAGTTGATCCAGTTGCAAGGCCAGCCGCTCGTGACTGGCCATCAACACTTGGGACAACTCGGTGGAGTAGCTGTAACGGCGGTCTACCAGGCCTTCGTAGAGGCCTTCCAGCTCATGGGCCAGGTCGCCAATCGGGCCGATTTCGGCCATGCGCGCGCCACCCTTGAGGGTGTGCAAGTCGCGCTGCAACGAAGACAACGGCGCTGCGCTGCCGGGCTCCAGCAGCCAACGTTTGAGCGACTGGCCGGCGCTGTCGAGGATGTCCACGGCTTCTTCGAGGAAAATCTCGACGATCTCATCGTCCATTGCCGTGTCCTGGTTCAACTGCGCCGTGGCCGCGCCCAATTCAGCGATGCTGAGGGCACGGCTGCCGTCGCTTTTGATCAGGCCGGTGGCCGACGGGTCGAGGGCTTCATCGAGCAATTCGCGCAGGGCCTGCACCCGCGCCGGCGCCGGGCTGATTTCCTGCCCCGCAGCCAACTGGTCGAGCATGTTGATCAGCGCGTCATGGGCCTGTTCGGCTTCTTGGAAAAACCGCTCGCTGACCGCCAGGCTGCTCTCCTCCACCGCCCCGTACAGGTCAAGCAAAGCTTCACAGAGTTCGTCGATGCTGTGCAGGTCGGCGATATGCGCGCCCTCGCCCAAGGTGGTCAACTCGTCCAGCAGTGCGGTGAGTTCCTGACGCTCACCGGGGTGCTGCTGCCAGCGGCGCAACAGGCTTTCGGCGTCGAGCAGAATGTCCATGCCTTGGGCCAGGAAGTTGGCGATCAACTGCGGGTCGCGTTTGATACGCAGGCCCGTGTTCGGCGCGTCGAGCAAGGCTTGCAGTTGTTGGTCGAGCAGGCTTTGGGTGCGGCTGATCAGGTCCGGCGCGCCCTTGATTGGCACCAGCGGGTCACTGTCCAGTTGGTGCAGGCCGCGCTGGAACAAGCCTTCGGCTTCCAGCAACAGCTCCACTTCGTCCAGGTCCAGCGGCAGGCGGTGAGCCTTGTATTCGCGGGTCAGGTGATCCAGCGGCCGCGCCAGTTCGGCAATCGGCAGCACACCGGCCATGTAGGCACTGCCTTTGAGGGTGTGCAGGGCACGTTGCAGCTCATCGCTGACTTGCAGCGGCACATGCTCGGCGGCCTGTTGCAGGAAGTGGTTGATGCTCTCCAGGTGGCTCTGGGCTTCGTTGCGGAAGATCTCCAGCAGCATTGGATCGTGCGGCTCGGCGGTGGCTGTTGCAGTGCCACTGGCTAGGGCATGGGCACGGGCGGCCAGGGCGTCAACTTCATCGCGCTGGTGTTGGTCGTCGGTGGCGAAGTCGGCGATCAATTCGGGCAGCAGGGCCACCGCTTCATCCAGTACGTGTTGCACATCGGAGCTGAGGGCCACGCTGCGTTCGAGCACGCGATTGAGCAGGTTTTCCACCGCCCAGGCCAGTTCGGCCAGCACCAGGGCACGGACCATGCGGCCGCTGCCTTTGAGCGTGTGAAAAGCCCGGCGCATTTCGCCTTGAGCAGTTTTGTCGGCGCTGTTGGGCAGGTTCCGGTGCAGCACGTCGAGGACTTCGTCGGTTTCTTCGAGGAAGACTTCGCGCAGCTCATCGTCGATAGGTTCTTCATCGGCCGGCGGCGGCAGCAAACTGCCGGGGCGATGCAGCGCCGGCGGGTTCAGGCGCGTGATCGGGCTGGCCAAGGCATCGAACTGGGACTGGCTCGGCGTGCTGTCGGCCGACAATGCGCCATCCGGCGCAACCAGCGCCTGACGCCAGGGCTTTTCGGCGGGCAGGTAACCGAGCGCGGCCAAGCCTTGGGTGGCCAGTTCCAGCACGCGTTCACCAGCGGCGTCAGGGTCCTGGAGCATGCGTTCCAGGTAATACTCAAGGCTGCTGATCACGTCGGCGAAATGCGCCAACTGCGCCTGGGTCGGCGGCGCGTCGTTGACCATCAACTGTTCGTCGACGTAATCGGTGCAACCCCGCATCAGGCTCGCTGCGCGTGGCAGTGGAATCATCGCCAAGGCGCCGCGCACCTGGCTGAGCAGCTCCGGCAGGGATTCCAGGCGTTGGCGGTCCCAGTCGGCTTCAATGCAGTCGATCACCAGCTCTTTGGCTTGGCGCAGGCATTGGCAGGACTCGCGGATCACCAGTTGATGAATCTGCGTCAGGTCGGTGGTGGGCAGGCGGCTTTCTTCGCGGCTTTCCGGTTCGACGGTGCCGACCATGCCGGCCAGCGTGGCCTCGACGTAGAGCAAGGCGCCGGCGACGTCCATCAGTACGGCGTCGTTGGGTTCGCGGTGACCTTGCACCAGGCTCAACACCACGGCGAGCTGGTCGATGATCACCTTGCGCGGCTGGCCGAAGCCCAGCACGGCCAAGGTATCGGCGATCTGCCGCAATGGCGCCAGCAGCGCATCCAGGTCGTCGGTGTGTTGGCGGTCGCTGCGCACGAACAAGTCGAGGCGCTCCTTGACCCGCACCAGTTCCTCACACAATGCGCCAAGCACCGACCCCATGGCATTGCGATCCGGTCCCGCCAGCCGCGCCCGTTCGGCATCGACCACGGCACTGTCGGGCAAGGCCTCATCCAGGCCGTAGCGTTCCTTGAGACTTTGCATGCGCGGCGTCGGACGAGTGACCTTGGCCACATAAAACAGCAGGCTCTTGAGCAGTTCGTCGGGCGCCGGCTGGTTGATACCGCCGATGCCCTGGGCCAGCAGGCGCTTGAGTTGCTTGTCGCTGGCCTTGAGCAGGCTGCGCAGCGCCGGGCTGTTGGCGATCACGCCGGTGAGCATGCCTTCGACCAGCGCCGAGGTGACTTGCCACAACGGCAACAGCGGCGCGCCCTGGCACAGCGCTTCGAGGCGCGCAAACACCCGCGCCATGTCTTCCAGGTTGCTCGGGCCATGGTCTTCGCGCAGCAGGCCGGCCAAGGCTTGTTGGAGCAATTTGTGCCACTGGTGCAATTGTTCGTGCAGTTCTGGCACTGCGCGCTGGGCCAGGGCTTCGTCGGGCAACGGTGCAATCGACAGCAGTTGCGGGCTGAACAGACTGGTTTCCGACAACAGGCTTTCGCCGCGGGCGCTGCGCAGGTCGTTGAGCAGCGGCAACACCACCAACGGCAGGTCGCGGCGGGCGCTGTGTACGCGGTCCAGATACAACGGCAATTGGCTGAGGGCCTGTTGCAGCAGGCGGATGCTTTCATCGCGCTGGCCGACGCGCTCGGCTTGCAGGGCCAGGGTCAATTCTTCGATTTCTTCGGCGAGCAACGCCGCACCGTAGAACTCGACCATTTGCAGCGCGCCATGCACTTGGTGGATGGCGGCCAGGCACTCGGCGATGGCGTCGCTGTCGTGGGTTTCGACAAACGCATCCAGCGCCGAACGGGCCTGCTTCAGGGTTTCGGCAATGTCGCCCTTGACCCATTCAAGGGCCACGTAGTCGTGCCGATCAACCATAACTGCTCCGCTTAAAATTTATGAGTTGCTGGTGTTGCCAAGAACAATCGAGATCACCTGTGGGAGCTGGCTTGCCTGCGATGGCGGACTGTCAGGTGATACCTGTGCAACTGACCCACCGCTATCGCAGGCAAGCCAGCTCCCACATCAGATAGCATTTCAATCATCGGCCTGTTTAGGCGGCGGCAGGGTGAAACCCGACACCGACCGGCGCAACTGGCTGGCCATTTTTGCCAAATTGCCGATGCTTTCCGCCGTGGCCGTGGAACCCGACGACGTCTGCGTGGTGATCTGCTGAATCACATTCATCGTCAGCGAAATCTGCCCCGCCGATGAGGTCTGTTGCTGCGCCGCATTGGAGATGCTCTGAATCAACGCCGCCAGGGTTTTCGACACGCCTTCGATCTCTTCCAGCGCCACCCCGGCGTCCTGGGCCAGCCGCGCGCCGCGCACCACTTCGGTGGTGGTCTGCTCCATGGAGATAACCGCTTCGTTGGTGTCGGCCTGAATCGCCCGCACCAGGGTTTCGATTTGCCGGGTGGCGGCGGATGAGCGCTCGGCCAGCCGCTGTACTTCGTCGGCCACCACCGCAAAACCGCGCCCGGCGTCACCGGCCATGCTCGCCTGGATGGCGGCGTTGAGGGCGAGGATGTTGGTCTGGTCGGCAATGTCGTCGATCAGGCTGACGATATCGCCAATCTCCTGGGAAGACTCGCCCAGGCGTTTGATGCGCTTGGCGGTGTCCTGGATCTGTTCGCGGATGTTGTCCATGCCATGGATGGTGTTGTGCACCACCTCGTTGCCCTTGTTGGCGATTTCCACCGAGCGCTCCGCCACGGCCGAAGATTCGGCAGCGTTGGCCGACACTTGATCGATGGACTGGGCCATCTGGTTGATCGCCGTGGAAGCTTCGGCGATCTGCTGGGCTTGATGCTCCGAAGCCTGGGCCAGATGCATGGCGGTGGCCTGGGTGTCCTGCACCGCACCGGCCACTTGCCCGGCGGTGAGGTTGATGGTGGCGACCAGATCGCGCAGTTGGTCGACGGAGTAGTTGATGGAGTCGGCGATGGTGCCGGTGAAGTCCTCGGTGACCGAGGCGGTCACGGTGAGGTCGCCATCGGCCAGGTCTTCGATTTCATCGAGCAGGCGCATGATCGCGTTCTGATTGCGCTCGTTCTTCTCGGCGGTTTCATGCAGTTGGCGGTTGGTTTCGCGCACCATCACCAGGCCGATCAGAATGATCGAGGCCAGTGCCAGCAAACCCAGCACGTAGCCACCAATGGTGTCGAAACTTCGCCCGCTGGCGAGGTTTTCAAAACCGGTGGCCAGGTGCGAGGCCTCATCGAGCAGGGTTTGCGACAGGTTGAAGATATTGCTCGCCGAGGCCCGTACCTGGAACAGCTGCGGCGAGGTTTCGAGGATTTCATCCACGGAGCCGGAGACAAACTCGAACAGCTCCGAAATTTCCGCCAGCCGCGCGCGCGCGTCATGGTCTTCGACCTGGGTAATGCGCAAGCCCGGATTGCCATTGAGCATGCCGTTGAGCACCACACCGAAGCGGCTGGCATCGCGGCCAAAGGCATCGGCGGCTTGCACGGCGGTTTCGTCGCCCGCCAGCACGGTGTTGACCGCGCCGAGAATACGTTCGGCCAACAGCGATTGGCGTTGAGCCAACGCTACCTGGCTGGCCGGTGCGCCACGTTGCAGCAGGATATCGACGACCTTTTCCGATTCCATCTGCAATTGCGGCACGGTTTCGGCGAGGGTCGCGGCCACTTGATGCAGGGACAACACGGTTTGTTCGCTGGCGAGGATCGCGTCGGTGTTTTTCAGCAGCGCTTCCCAGTCGGTCTGCACCGCGCGCATTTCCGCACGAACCGCACTGGGCGCGGCGGGCAGACCGGTTTCGGTATCACCTTTTTTCAGGTAGCCCCAGCGCTGGGCAAAGTCGTTGCGCGCATCGCCCAGCAATTTGAACGCGGCGGCCTTGCCGGCAGCGGCCTCGGTGGCGTTTTTGGCGATGCGTTGGGACAGCACACGCAGCTCACCGGCGTGGCCGATGTACTGCTTGTCATAGGTGGACTGAGTGTTGAGGTACGCGAAGTTGGCGAACAACAGCATGATGAACACGATCAGCGCAATAAACAGCACGATGATCTGTGAGCGGCTGCGCGATGCGGCCTGGGGTTTGGGCGTGGTGACGGTGGTCATGCGGCAACATCCATGAAGCCTGGGGCCTGGGCCAGAGCGAAGGGGCTGAAGACCTGCCACAGCGGGTCGCCGTCGAACTGGCCGAGGATAAACGGCGCGCCGGGTGCGGCGCTGGTCAACAAAGCGTCTTGTGCGAAATGCTGCATGCCCACCACCTCGTCTACCAGCAGCCCGACAAACAGGTCGTTGTACTCGACCACCAGCACCCGCCGTTGCTTGCGTGCCTTGGACAATTCAAGGCCAAGAAAGCCGCCCAAGTCCATTACCGGCAGCAAACGCCCACGCAGGTTGGCCACGCCCTTGACCCACGGTTTGACACCGGGCATCAAGGTGCAACGCGGCTCATGCAGCACTTCGGCGACTTCGCCCATCGGCGCCACGTACCAGTGTGGCCCCAGGCGAAAGCCGATCCCGCTCCAGCGTTGCAGGCGAGCTTCCTGGGACGGCAGGTCGGCGGCCAGCAGGCGGCAGCGGCGGTCGATGTCCAGCAGCAGCTCGAAGGCGGTTTGCGACTCGGTCATGATCGCGAGCCTTTAGCCGGCCAGTACCTTGTTCAAGGTGGCGATCAGGGTGTCTTCGTCCACAGGCTTGGTCAGGTAATCCTTGGCACCCTGGCGCGCGCCCCAGATTTTGTCGGTTTCCTGATCCTTGGTGGTGATGATGATGATCGGAATGCCGTTGGTTTCCGGCTCCTTGGACAGTTGGCGGGTAGCCTGGAAGCCGTTGAGGCCCGGCATCACGATGTCCATCAGCACGGCGTCGGGTTTTTCCTGGCGGGCCAGGGCCACGCCGTCCGCGCCGTTTTCGGCCTTGAGCACCACGTGGCCGTGCTTTTCCAGCATGCCGGTGAGTTTGTACATTTCAGTCGGCGAATCGTCGACGATCAGAACGCGTGCCATGGTTTTCCCCACTACATTGGTCGGCGCCGGCCCTTGTGAGGCGGCGTCAGTGTGCTTGTTCTACTGCGGCAAACCCAGGCACGTAAGCCTTGATTGCGCCCAGCAGTTCTTCCTTGCTGAAAGGCTTGGTCAAAAACTGATCGACACCAACGATGCGCCCCTTGGCCTTGTCGAACAGGCCGTCTTTAGAAGACAGCATGATCACCGGGATCGACTTGAACGCCGGGTTGTTCTTCACCAGGGCGCAGGTCTGATAGCCATCCAGGCGCGGCATCATGATGTCGACAAAGATAATGTGCGGGTGATGATCAACAATCCGGGCCAGGGCATCGAAACCGTCGATAGCCGTGATCACATCGCAGCCCACGTTCTTCAACAGCGTCTCGGCGGTGCGGCGGATCGTTTTTGAATCATCGATCACCATCACTCTCAAGGCGTTGGAATGCTGTTCCATATCTGCTCTACCATCGCCACAGCGAATCGGTTTTCGGTGTGTACTGCCTGATGTTGCACAGGATGAGCGCCGCAAGCCTTGGAATTCAAGGGCTGCTGCGCCGTGGCAGTCTTTTTAGCACAGTCTCCGGGCGCAATCTATCGAGCAACCGGCCAGGTGGTTTTTCCTTGACCCACAACAGCCGCAGCGCCACTCTGACGCCACTTTTATGCGCCCTAATTTGCTAGAGGAAATCCCCCATGAGCGTTCGCGTCGGCATTGTCATGGACCCTATCGCCAGCATTTCCTATAAAAAGGACAGCTCGCTGGCCATGCTCCTGGCCGCCCAGGCCCGCGGCTGGACCCTGTTCTATATGGAGCAGCGCGATCTTTACCAGGGCGACGGCGAGGCCCGCGCGCGCATGCGCCCGCTGCAGGTGTTTGCCAACCCTGAGAAGTGGTTTGAGCTGGCGGACGAGATCGACAGCCCGTTGAGCGATCTGGACGTGATCCTGATGCGCAAGGACCCGCCGTTCGACATGGAATTCGTCTACTCCACTTACCTGCTGGAACAGGCCGAGCGCGCCGGCGTGCTGATCGTCAACAAGCCGCAGAGCCTGCGCGACTGCAATGAAAAGCTGTTCGCCACGCTGTTTCCGCAGTGCACGCCGCCGACCGTGGTCAGCCGCCGCGCCGACGTGCTGCGTGAATTCGCCGCCAAACACGGTGATGTGATCCTCAAACCGCTGGACGGCATGGGCGGCACGTCGATCTTCCGTCACCGCGCCGGTGACCCGAACCTGTCGGTGATCCTGGAAACCCTGACCGCGCTGGGCACCCAGCAGATCATGGGCCAGGCTTATATTCCGGCGATCAAGGATGGCGACAAGCGCATCCTGATGATCGACGGCGAACCGGTGGATTACTGCCTGGCGCGTATTCCGGCAGCCGGCGAGACCCGTGGCAACCTGGCGGCCGGTGGTCGCGGTGAAGCACGCCCGTTGTCGGACAAAGACCGTTGGATCGCCTCTCAGGTTGGCCCAACCCTGCGGGAAAAAGGCCTGCTATTTGTAGGACTAGACGTAATTGGTGAGAACCTCACCGAAATCAACGTCACCAGCCCGACCTGTATTCGCGAGATCGACAATGCATTTGGCACGAACATCGGCGAAATGCTGATGGCGGCCATTGAGCGCAAGCTACAAGCCAAGTGACATAGAACAGCCGGACATAAACCAACATTGCGTTATCATGCGCCACCTGTGAAACGCGCGATGTTGGTTTTTTTGTCATGACACTCCCGTCCGATCTGCCCTACGAACTCTCCCACAGCGGCGTGCGCCCGGCTGATCGGCTCGGATTTACCCTGTTCCTGGCCGCCTTGATCCACCTTGCCCTACTGCTCGGCCTGGGCTTCACCTACGTCGAGCCCAAGCAGATCAGCAAAACCCTGGAAATCACCCTCGCCACGTTCAAGAGCGAAAAGAAGCCCGAAAAGGCCGATTTTCTTGCCCAGGACAACCAGCAAGGCAGCGGCACCCTCGACAAGAAAGCCGTGCCCAAGACCACCGAAGTGGCGCCTTTCCAGGACAACAAGGTCAATAAAGTCACGCCCCCACCCGCCCCCAAGCCCGAGGTCAAGCAGGCCGCACCCAAGGCCGCCGTGACCACCGTTGCGCCCAAACCGCAAAAAGCTGCGACCCAGCGCGAGAAAGCCAAGACCGAACCTACGCCTGAGCCGGTGAAGCCTGCGCCGACGTTCGACAGTTCGCAGCTCTCTGACCAGATCTCCAGCCTCGAAGCGGAACTGGCCAATGAGCAACAGCTGTATGCCAAGCGCCCGCGCATCTACCGCCTGAATGCCGCGTCAACCATGCGCGACAAAGGCGCCTGGTATAAGGACGAGTGGCGCAAGAAGGTCGAGCGCATCGGTAACCTCAACTACCCGGATGAGGCGCGGCGTCAGCAGATTTACGGCAATTTGCGTCTTCTGGTGTCGATCAACCGCGACGGCTCGCTTTATGAAGTGCAGGTGCTGGAGTCCTCCGGCCAGCCACTGCTGGACCAGGCCGCCCAGCGCATCGTGCGCCTGGCTGCGCCTTTCGCGCCGTTTACCGGTGACTTGAACGACATCGACCGCCTGGAAATCATCCGCACCTGGAAGTTTGCCAGGGGCGATCGGCTGTCGAGCAACTGAGGATCGTTCCCCCTCGCCACAGGTACGAAGTACATCCTTTAATGCAGGATAAGGATCGTTCCCACGCTCTGCGTGGGAATGCATCTCAGGACGCTCCGCGTCCACTTTTAAGAGCGCGACGCGGAGTGATCACTAACTCCAGCTTGTCAGTTCGCCCCTCCAACGCCACACTAGTGGGCATGAAAAATGTCAGCCCGACCTACCTCAAGCACCAATTCCTGATCGCCATGCCCCATATGGCCGACCCGAACTTTGCGCAGACCTTGACCTACATCGTCGAGCACACGGCCAATGGTGCAATGGGGTTGGTGGTCAACCGCCCGCAAGAGCTGAACCTGGCCGATATCCTTGAGCAACTGCGCCCCGAGATCGACCCACCGGCGCGTTGCCAGGGCGTGCCGATCTACATCGGCGGGCCGGTGCAGACCGATCGTGGCTTTGTGCTGCACCCCACCGGGCCGAAGTTTCAGGCCACGGTAGACCTTGAAGGCGTGTCACTGTCGACCTCCCAGGACGTGTTGTTTGCCATCGCCGACGGCGTCGGCCCCGAGCAAAGCGTGATCACCCTCGGCTATGCCGGTTGGGAAGCCGGGCAACTGGAAGCCGAACTGGCCAGCAATGCCTGGCTGACCTGCCCGTTTGACGCCGACATCCTGTTCAACACCGCCAGTGAGCTGCGCCTGGAAGCAGCTGCCGCCAAGCTTCGGGTCAACCTCAGCCTGCTGACCAGCCAGGCGGGGCACGCCTGATGGCTTTGCGCTTGATCCTCGGTTTTGACTACGGCACCAAACAGATCGGCGTAGCGGTCGGCCAGGTGATTACCGGCCAGGCCCGCGAGCTGTGTACCTTGAAAGCCCAGAACGGCGTGCCGGACTGGAACCAGGTCGAAGCCCTCATTAAAGAGTGGAAGCCCGATGCTGTGGTGGTCGGCCTGCCGTTGAACATGGACGGCACCCCCAGCGACATGTGCCTGCGCGCGGAAAAATTCGCCCGCCGCCTCAATGGCCGCTACAACCTGCCCTTCTATACCCACGATGAACGCCTGACCACCTTTGAAGCCAAGGGTGAGCGCCGCGACCGTGGCGGGCAAAAAGGCAGCTACCGCGACAACCCCGTGGACGCCATCGCCGCCGCCCTGTTGTTGCAGGGTTGGCTGGATGAAAACACTGCTTTATTTGAATCCTGACTGACGCGGCTTGCCGCGTCTTTTTACGTTTGAGCCCGGACCTTGTGCGCACCTCGCTGCGCAAGGCCTAGAAGGAGCCACCATGAGCCTGCCCAATCCCACCGAACTGATCAGCCAGATGGCGACGAACCTCACCGCCCATCTGCAACACCGCGCCATCAGCGAGCCGCGTTTTATCGGCATCCGCACTGGTGGTGTGTGGGTGGCCCAGGCGCTACTGGAAGAGCTGGGCAGCGATTCGCCGCTGGGCACCCTGGACGTGTCCTTTTACCGCGACGACTTCAGCCAGAATGGCCTGCACCCGCAAGTGCAGCCCTCGGCGCTGCCGTTTGAGGTCGAAGGCCAGCATCTGGTGCTGATCGACGACGTGCTGATGAGCGGCCGCACCATCCGCGCCGCCCTTAACGAGCTGTTCGACTACGGCCGCCCGGCCAGTGTGACCCTCGTATGCCTGCTGGACCTGGACGCCGGCGAATTGCCGATCAGCCCGGACGTGGTTGGCGCAACGCTGTCGCTGCAAGCCCATCAACGGGTAAAATTGTCCGGTCCCACGCCGCTCGAACTCGAACTGCAAGACCTTGCCCTTTAAACCGCCTTGTACAGAGTCCCCGCGATGACGCCTCTAGATGCCAAGCGCCCGCTGCAGCTCAATGCTCAGGGCCAGTTGCAACACTTCTTGTCCCTCGACGGTTTGCCCCGCGAACTGCTCACCGAAATCCTCGACACCGCCGACTCGTTCCTCGAAGTCGGTGGCCGGGCGGTGAAGAAAGTCCCGCTGCTGCGTGGCAAAACCATCTGCAATGTGTTCTTCGAAAACTCCACGCGCACCCGCACCACCTTTGAACTGGCGGCCCAGCGGCTGTCGGCCGACGTGATCACGCTGAACGTGTCCACCTCGTCGGCGAGCAAGGGCGAAACCCTGCTCGACACCCTGCGCAACCTGGAAGCCATGGCCGCCGACATGTTCGTGGTACGCCACGGCGACTCCGGCGCCGCGCATTTCATCGCCGAGCATGTGTGCCCGCAGGTGGCAATCATCAACGGCGGCGACGGCCGCCACGCCCACCCGACCCAGGGCATGCTGGACATGCTCACTATTCGTCGGCACAAGGGCAGCTTTGAAAACCTCTCGGTGGCCATCGTCGGCGACATCCTGCACTCGCGGGTGGCGCGCTCGAACATGCTGGCCCTGAAAACCCTCGGCTGCCCGGACATTCGCGTGATCGCGCCGAAAACCCTGCTGCCGATCGGCATCGAACAATACGGCGTGAAGGTCTACACCGACATGACCGAAGGCCTCAAGGATGTGGACGTGGTGATCATGCTGCGCCTGCAACGTGAGCGCATGTCCGGTGGCCTGCTGCCGAGCGAAGGCGAGTTCTACCGCCTGTTCGGGCTGACTACCGCGCGTTTGGCCGGCGCCAAGCCGGATGCCATCGTGATGCACCCAGGCCCGATCAACCGTGGCGTGGAGATTGAATCGGCGGTGGCCGATGGCCCGCAGTCGGTGATCCTCAACCAGGTGACTTATGGCATCGCCATCCGCATGGCCGTGTTGTCCATGGCCATGAGCGGGCAAACCGCGCAACGTCAATTCGAGCAGGAGAACGCCCAGTGAAGCTCAGCATTCTAGGCGCTCGCGTTATCGATCCAGCCAGCGGGCTGGATCAAGTCACCGACCTTCACCTGGAAGCCGGCAAGCTCATCGCCATTGGCGCCGCGCCCGCCGGCTTCAGCGCCAGCCAGAGTATCGATGCCAACGGCCTGGTGGCCGCGCCTGGCCTGGTGGACCTGAACGTCGCCCTGCGCGAGCCGGGTTACAGCCGCAAAGGCAGCATCGCCAGCGAAACCCGTGCCGCTGCGGCCGGTGGCGTCACCAGCCTGTGCTGCCCGCCACACACCAAGCCGATCCTGGACACTTCGGCGGTGACCGAGTTGATCCTCGACCGCGCCCGTGAAGCCGGTAATTGCAAGGTGTTCCCCATCGGCGCCCTGAGCAAAGGCCTGGAAGGCGAACAACTTGCCGAGCTGATCGCCCTGCGTGACGCCGGTTGCGTGGCGTTCGGCAATGGCCTGGAGAGTTTTCGCAGCACCCGCACGCTGTGCCGTGCGCTGGAATATGCGGCCACGTTCGATCTGACCGTGATCTTCCACTCCCAGGACCGCGACCTGGCCGAAGGTGGCCTGGCTCATGAAGGCGCCGTGGCCAGCTTCCTCGGCCTGCCGGGCATTCCGGAAACTGCCGAGACCGTGGCCCTGGCCCGTGACCTGTTGTTGGTGGAACAAAGCGGCGTGCGCGCGCACTTCAGTCAGCTCACCAGCGCACGCGGTGTGGCCTTGATCGCTCAGGCCCAGGCACGTGGCCTGCCGGTGACGGCGGATGTGGCGTTGTATCAGCTGATTTTGACCGATGAGGCGCTGATCGACTTCTCCAGCCTGTATCACGTGCAGCCACCGCTGCGCACCCTGGCCGACCGTGAAGGTTTGCGGGCGGCGGTGAAGTCGGGTGTGGTTTCGGCGATTTCCAGCCATCACCAGCCCCACGAACGGGATGCCAAGCTGGCACCGTTTGGCGCAACAGAGCCGGGCATCAGCAGCGTAGAGCTGTTGTTGCCACTGGCGATGACGCTGGTGGAAGACGGCTTGCTGGACTTGCCGACACTGCTCGCCCGCCTGAGCGCTGGCCCTGCCGAGGCCCTACGCCTTCCGGCGGGCAAGTTGGCGGTGGGTTCGGCGGCGGATCTGGTGCTGTTTGACCCGGCCAGTTCCACGGTTGCCGGGGAACACTGGCTGTCCAAGGGCGAGAACTGCCCGTTCATCGGCCATAGCCTGCCGGCGACGGTGCGCTACACCTTGGTGGATGGGCGGATTACTTACCAGGCCTGATAGATCACACAGCTAGTGTAGGCACGGTCAATGTGGGAGCTGGCTTGCCTGCGATGCGGACACCTCGGTCTTTCATCCCTACCGAGGTGATGCTATCGCAGGCAAGCCAGCTCCCACATTTGCATCTCTACATGACTTAAGTGCTTTATCGTCCAGCACTGCGCTCGGCATTGCGGATCGAAATCTGCGTATTCAACGTCCAGAAGTCATACAGCACCCCGATCAGGAACAAACCGCCGGTCAGCAGGTAGATCAGGCCGGTGATCCATTTGCCCTGGTACATGCGGTGCAAACCGAATACACCCAGGAACGCCAACAGAATCCAGGCCACGTTGTATTCGATCGGGCCAGCGGTAAAACGCAGGTCTGCTTCACGGTCCATGGCCGGGATCAGGAACAAGTCGATCAGCCAACCGATACCGAACAGGCCGAAGGTGAAAAACCAGATCGTCCCGGTCACGGGTTTGCCGTAATAGAAGCGATGTGCCCCGGTAAAACCAAAAATCCAAAGCAGGTAACCGATCACCTTGCTGTGGGTGTCTTGCTGCGTAACATCCTGTCGATAGGTGTTCATGGAGTACCTCTTTTGCCTCGATAGATAAATTTTTTCATTTTCTTTGTGACTTTTTTACGGGCGCCCGACGCACGGCAAATGGTATCTTCCCTCCCGCAAAGCCTTATGCCACCTGACTTCTGTAGGACAATAGCGGCAATTCGTCGCGTTTTTCCTGAGTTTGACCCCAGAGTTCAGTCGACAAACGGCCTGAGAACGACACAAAAAGCTGTTATAAAGTTGCGCGCAAACCTAAAAGAGCCACGCCTAATGCGACCATTTTTCAAGACATGGCTAACCATTTGCCTATTAATGCCACTGGCCGCCCACGCCACCAATCGTGAGCAACGTCTTCCTAACGTTAACGGTTTCACCCCTAAAGTTCACAGCACACCCAGCACTGCCAAGTCGGTAAAGCTGACCGTCAACCGCCCGACTCAAGTGAGCAAGGCCCACGGTAAAGCGATCCACACCCAACTGGCCGTCAACACCAAACAAAGCAGCAATGTCCTCAGCCGTGCCGTTAACGTGCTCGGTACTCCTTATCGTTGGGGCGGCAGCAGCCCAAGTAAAGGGTTCGACTGCAGCGGTTTGGTGAAATATGCGTTTAATGATGTAAAAGCGGTGGATTTGCCCCGCACCTCCAACGCCATGGCTGCCGGCCACGGCTTGAAGGTTGATCGCAAGGATTTAAAACCGGGCGACCTGTTGTTCTTCAAACTCAAGAGCCGCCAGGTCAACCACGTTGCCATCTACCTGGGCAACGACCGCTTTATCCACGCACCGCGCCGTGGCAAGTCGGTGAGCATCGACACACTGAAAAAGCCGTTCTGGGACAAGAACTACGTGATTGCCAAGCGTGTTCTGCCTAAAGAGCAGAATAACCTGCGGGTTGTTCAGCGCTGATCCCAGGCTGAATGCACTACAAAATGTGGGAGCTGGCTTGCCTGCGATAGCGAACTGCCAGGCGACATCTCTGTCGACTGGCACACCGTCATCGCAGGCAAGCCAGCTCCCACACTGATTTCATCGGCGTTCAGATATCTGTCGGCACCCGCGCCAGCCCCCGCGCATCCTCCCGGCTGATCAGCCCTGCGCTGACCAACGCCTTCAAGCTCATATCCAGCGTTTTCATCCCCAACGCCCCGCCGGTTTGAATCGCCGAGACCATCTGCGCCACCTTGTCCTCGCGGATCAGGTTACGGATAGCTGGCGTGCCCAGCATGATCTCGTGCGCCGCCACCCGGCCGCCGCCGATTTTCTTAACCAGCACCTGGGACACCACCGCCTGCAGCGACTCCGACAGCATGGCGCGCACCATGGCTTTTTCCCCCGCAGGGAACACATCCACCAGCCGATCCACGCTCTTTGCCGCTGAAGTGGTGTGCAGCGTGCCCAATACCAAGTGCCCGGTCTCTGCCGCCGTCAGTGCCAGGCGGATGGTTTCCAGGTCACGCAGCTCGCCCACCAGAATCACATCCGGGTCTTCACGCAGGGCCGAGCGCAGCGCCGCCGAAAAACTATGAGTGTCGCGGTGTACCTGGCGCTGGTTGATCAGGGCCATTTTCGGCCTGTGGATAAATTCGATCGGGTCTTCCAGCGTGAGAATGTGCTGGCGCCGGTGCTGGTTGAGGTGGTCAATCATCGCCGCCAGGGTCGTCGACTTGCCGGAGCCGGTTGCCCCAGTCACCAGTACCAGGCCGCGCGGCAACTGCGCGATACGGCGGAAGACCTCGCCTAATCCGAGGTCTTCCAGGCTTTGCACTTCGGTCGGGATAGTGCGAAACACTGCGCCCATGCCGCGATCCTGGCGGAACACATTTGCGCGGAACCGCGCCAGGCCCGGCAGCGCGAACGCAAAATCCGTTTCAAGAGATGTTTCGAAATCCTTTTGTTGGTGCTGGTTGAGCAAAGGGCTTAATAAGTCCGCAACTTGCGTAGGCGAAAGCACCGGCCCCTCCAATGGCCAGATTTCGCCATCGACACGCAGCATTGGCGCCAGGCCAGCCGATAAATGCAGGTCGGAGGCGCCACGGCGCACGCTGGCCGTCAGCAGTTCAGTGATATCCATAGGGCTTTCCATTTCCAGTAGAATGCCGCGGACTCCATATCCACGGGTGCATCTTGAATGTCGACGATAGCAGACAACATTGGCCAGGTTAGCCAGCGCATCCGCGCCGCGGCCCACGCCGTGCAACGTGACGAAAGCAGCATCCACCTGCTGGCCGTGAGCAAGACCAAACCGGCCCAGGCCGTGCGCGAAGCCTATGCCGCCGGGATGAGAGATTTTGGCGAGAACTACCTGCAAGAAGCCTTGGGCAAACAGGCTGAATTAACCGACCTGCCCTTGAGTTGGCACTTCATCGGCCCCATTCAATCGAACAAGACTCGTGCGATCGCCGAGCACTTCGCCTGGGTGCATTCCGTGGACCGCCTGAAAATCGCGCAACGCCTGTCTGAACAACGCCCGACTGACCTGCCGCCGCTGAATATCTGCATTCAGGTCAACGTGAGTGGCGAAGCCAGCAAGTCCGGCTGTACACCCGCCGACCTGCCGGCCCTGGCCGCTGCAATCAGCGCCCTGCCGCGTTTGAAGCTGCGTGGCTTGATGGCGATCCCCGAGCCGACTGAAGATCGCGCTGCACAAGATGCAGCCTTCGCTGCGGTAAAAGACCTGCAAGCCAGCCTGAACCTGCCGCTGGACACACTTTCCATGGGCATGAGCCACGACCTTGAGTCGGCCATCGCCCAAGGGGCCACCTGGGTGCGGATCGGTACCGCCCTGTTTGGCGCCCGCGACTACGGCCAGCCGTAAAATGGCTGACATCCCTCTAAGTAAGGACCTGTCATGAGCAACACGCGTATAGCCTTTATCGGCGCCGGCAACATGGCGGCCAGCCTGATCGGCGGCCTGCGGGCCAAGGGCCTGGAAACCACGCAGATCCGCGCCAGCGACCCCGGCGCCGAGACCCGCACCCGCGTCAGCGCCGAGCACGGTATCGAAACCTTTGCCGATAACGCCGAGGCCATCCAGGGCGTCGACGTGATCGTGCTGGCGGTAAAACCGCAAGCCATGAAGGCCGTGTGCGAAAGCCTGCGCCCGAGCCTGCAACCGCACCAACTGGTGGTGTCGATCGCCGCCGGCATCACCTGCGCCAGCATGAACACCTGGCTCGGTGCCCAGCCGATCGTGCGTTGCATGCCCAACACTCCGGCACTGCTGCGCAAGGGCGTCAGCGGCTTGTACGCCACCTCCGAGGTGACTGCCGAGCAGCGCGACCAGGCTCAGGAACTGCTGTCTGCCGTGGGCCTGGCCGTGTGGCTGGAACAGGAGCAGCAGTTGGACGCGGTCACCGCCGTGTCCGGCAGCGGCCCGGCTTACTTCTTCCTGCTGATCGAAGCCATGACCGCCGCCGGCGTCAAACTCGGCCTGCCCCATGAAGTCGCCGAGCAACTGGCCGAGCAAACTGCTTTGGGCGCCGCGAACATGGCGGTCGACAGTGATGTAGACGCTGCCGAGTTGCGCCGTCGCGTGACCTCGCCAGGCGGTACCACGCAGGCCGCCATCGAATCCTTCCAGGCCGGGGGCTTTGAAGCCCTGGTGGAAAAAGCACTGGGTGCCGCAGCACACCGTTCAGCCGAGATGGCTGAGCAACTGGGCAAATAGTCATCCCTTACCAAGGTAATCAAACATGCTCGGAATCAATGACGCTGCCATTTTCATCATCCAGACCCTGGGCAGCCTGTACCTGCTGATCGTGCTGATGCGTTTTATCCTGCAACTTGTGCGGGCGAACTTCTACAACCCGCTGTGCCAATTCGTGGTCAAGGCCACCCAACCGCTGCTCAAGCCACTGCGCCGGGTAGTGCCGAGCATGTTCGGCCTGGACATGTCCTCGCTGGTGCTGGCACTGCTGCTGCAAATCCTGTTGTTTGTGGTGATCCTGATGCTCAACGGCTACCAGGCGTTCACCGTGCTGCTGTTGCCATGGGGCTTGATCGGAATCTTCTCGCTGTTTTTGAAGATCATTTTCTGGTCGATGATCATCAGCGTGATTCTGTCGTGGGTCGCACCCGGCAGCCGCAGCCCGGGTGCTGAGTTGGTAGCCCAGATCACCGAACCGGTGCTGGCACCGTTCCGTCGCCTGATCCCGAACCTGGGCGGCCTGGATATCTCGCCAATCTTCGCGTTTATCGCGATCCAGCTGCTGCAAAGCTGGGTGATTCCGCGCTTGGCCTACTATGCGTTCATGCCTAAAGAGCTGTTCGGCCTGATCTGATAGGTGGGAGCTGGCTTGCCTGCGATGCAGGCTCCTCGGTGTGTCAGTCTCACCTTGGTGATGCAATCGCAGGCAAGCCAGCTCCCACACAAGCCAGTGCTGATATCTGTATCTGCGTACTGGTGCAGGCCTTTGCTTGCCGCTGGGGTCACCGCTCTTTAGACTTACGCCTCATTTAAACGAGAGCAGGGTCGATGCCAGCTGCCTTCCCCCCCGATTCTGTTGGACTGGTCGTGCCCCAAGTGGCGCACTTCAGCGAACCGCTGGCCCTGGCCTGCGGCCGTTCGCTGCCTGCCTACGACCTGATCTATGAAACCTACGGCCAGTTGAACGCCACGGCGAGCAACGCCGTGCTGATCTGCCACGCCCTGTCCGGCCATCATCACGCCGCTGGCTTTCACAGTGCCGACGAGCGCAAGCCCGGCTGGTGGGACAGCTGCATCGGCCCCGGCAAGCCCATCGACACCAACAAATTCTTTGTGGTCAGCCTGAACAACCTCGGCGGCTGCAATGGTTCCACCGGCCCGAGCAGCCTCAACCCGGAAACCGGCAAGCCGTTCGGCGCCGACTTCCCGGTGCTGACCGTGGAAGACTGGGTGCACAGCCAGGCGCGCCTTGCCGACTTGCTGGGCATCTACCAATGGGCCGCTGTGATCGGCGGCAGCCTGGGCGGCATGCAGGCGCTGCAATGGACCATCTCCTATCCGGATCGCGTGCGCCATTGCCTGGCCATCGCCTCGGCCCCAAAACTGTCGGCGCAGAACATCGCGTTCAACGAAGTGGCACGCCAGGCCATCCTCACCGACCCCGAGTTCCACGGCGGTTCGTTCCAGGAAGCCGGTGTGATCCCCAAGCGCGGCTTGATGCTGGCGCGGATGGTCGGGCATATCACCTACCTGTCCGATGACTCCATGGGCGAAAAATTCGGCCGTGGGCTCAAGAGCGAAAAGCTCAACTACGACTTCCACAGTGTCGAGTTCCAGGTCGAAAGCTACCTGCGTTACCAGGGCGAGGAGTTCTCGGGGCGCTTCGACGCCAACACTTACTTGCTGATGACCAAGGCGCTGGACTACTTCGACCCGGCCGCCAACCACGACGACGACCTGGCGAAAACCTTCGAGCACGCCACGGCCAAGTTCTGCGTGATGTCATTCACCACCGATTGGCGCTTCTCGCCAGCGCGTTCGCGTGAACTGGTGGACGCCTTGATGGCCGCACGCAAAGACGTCTGCTACCTCGAGATCGATGCTCCGCAAGGCCATGACGCCTTCCTGATTCCGATCCCACGCTACCTGCAGGCTTTCAGCAACTACATGAACCGCATTACTTTGTGAGAACGCCATGAGAGCCGACCTGGAAATCATCCAAGACTGGATCCCCGCCGGCAGCCGCGTGCTCGACCTGGGCTGCGGTGATGGCGAACTGCTCAGCTGGCTGCGCGACAACAAGCAAGTCACCGGGTATGGCCTGGAAAACGACCCGGACAACATCGCCCAGTGCGTGGCCAAGGGCATCAACGTGATCGAGCAGGACCTGGACAAGGGCCTGGGCAACTTTGCCAGCAACAGTTTCGATATCGTGGTGATGACCCAGGCCCTGCAAGCGGTGCATTACCCGGACCGCATCCTCGACGAGATGCTGCGCGTGGGCCGTCAGTGCATCATTACCTTCCCCAACTTCGGCCACTGGCGCTGCCGTTGGTACCTGGCGACCAAGGGCCGCATGCCGGTCTCGGACTTCCTGCCATACACCTGGTACAACACACCGAACATCCACTTCTGTACGTTTGAAGACTTCGAAGCCCTGTGCGGCGAGCGTGAAGCCAAGGTGATCAACCGCCTTGCCGTCGATCAACAGCACCGCCATGGGTGGGCGAGTAAGCTATGGCCTAATCTGTTGGGCGAAATTGGTATCTACCGGGTCAGCAGCCCTGGCCTGACCGACCACAAGATTGCCGTCTAATTATTTCAAGAGGGACGCTTATGAGTCGTTTGGCTATTTTTTTATTGACTGCACTGCTGGGCGCCAACGCCATGGCCGCCGATGTTATCGACCCTAATCGCACCAAAGAATTTGGTGATATCACCGTGCGTTACAACACCTTTACCTCCAGCTTCCTGCAACCCGAAACCGCTCAAGCGGTGGGCGTGGTACGCAGCAAGAACAAAGGCTTGATCAATGTGTCGGTGTTCAAAGGCGTGACGCCTGTGGTGGCGCAAGTCACCGGCACCATCAAGGACTTGAGCGGTAAGAGTGAAGTGCTGACGTTTAAGCAAATCACCGAAAAAGGCGTGACCAATTACCTGGCCCCTTACTCAGTGCCGCAACAAGAATTCAAGACCTTCACTATCAATGTTGAAACTGGCGGCAAGGCCCACGGTTTCAGTTTTGTCCAAGAACTTTTCCCGGCCGAATAATGAACCTCACCCAACTCGTACTGGCCAGCCATAACGCCGGCAAACTCAAAGAACTCCAGGCCATGCTCGGCGACTCCGTGCAACTGCGCTCGATCGGAGAGTTCAGCCAGGTAGAGCCGGAAGAGACCGGCCTGTCGTTTGTTGAAAACGCCATCCTCAAGGCCCGCAATGCCGCACGCATCTCCGGCCTGCCGGCACTCGCGGACGACTCGGGCCTGGCCGTGGACTTCCTCGGCGGCGCACCGGGCATCTACTCGGCGCGGTATGCCGATGGCAAAGGCGACGCGGCCAACAACGCCAAACTGCTGGACGCCCTCAAGGACGTGCCGGACGCGATGCGCGGCGCACAGTTTGTCTGCGTGCTGGCGCTGGTTCGCCACGCTGATGACCCGTTGCCGATTCTGTGCGAAGGCCTGTGGCACGGGCGCATCCTGCATGCCGCCAGTGGCGAGCATGGCTTTGGCTATGACCCGCTGTTCTGGGTGCCGGAGCGCAATGTCTCCAGCGCCGAACTGAGCCCGGCCGACAAGAACCAGATCAGCCACCGCGCCCGCGCAATGGATTTGCTGCGCCAACGCCTGAGCCTGAAATGACCCAAAACACCTCTGCGCAGCCGCTGATCCACGGCGGCGCGCAAACGCCTCGGGCGGCCTTGTCGGTGCTGCCGCCCCTGGCGCTGTACATCCACATCCCGTGGTGCGTGCGCAAATGCCCGTATTGCGACTTCAACTCCCACACCGCCAGCAAAGTGCTGCCGGAAGAAGAGTACGTAGACGCATTGCTGGCCGACCTTGATCAAGACCTGCATGCGGTTTACGGCCGTGAACTAAGCTCGATTTTCTTCGGTGGCGGCACGCCCAGCCTGTTCAGCGCCGCCGCGCTGGGGCGCCTGCTCAAAGGCGTGCAAGCCCGTATCCCGTTTGCCAACGACATCGAAATCACCCTGGAAGCCAACCCTGGCACCTTCGAGCAAGAGAAGTTCGTGGCGTACCGCAAGCTGGGGATCAATCGCCTGTCCATCGGCATCCAGAGCTTTCAGCAGGAAAAGCTTGAAGCCCTGGGCCGTATCCACAATGGCGATGAAGCCGTACGCGCCGCCGGCATGGCACGCCAGGCCGGGTTCGATAATTTCAACCTGGACTTGATGCACGGCTTGCCCGATCAGTCACTGGACGATGCCCTGAGCGACTTGCGCCAGGCCATCGCATTGAAGCCAACGCACTTGTCCTGGTATCAGCTGACGCTGGAACCCAACACCGTATTTTGGAACCAGCCGCCCGCGCTGCCGGAAGACGACACGCTGTGGGACATTCAGGAAGCTGGCCAGGCACTGCTGGCCGAACACGGTTACGCGCAATATGAAGTGTCGGCCTATGCCCAACCGGGCCGCCCGGCACGGCATAACCTGAATTACTGGAGCTTCGGCGACTTTATCGGCATCGGCGCGGGCGCCCACGGCAAGCTCAGCCATCCGGACGGGCGCATCGTGCGCACCTGGAAAACCCGGGCGCCAAAGGACTACCTCAACCCGGCAAAAAGTTTCCAGGCCGGGGCGAAAGAACTGACCAATGAGGAGCTGCCGTTCGAGTTCCTGATGAACGCTTTGCGCCTCACCGAAGGCGTTGAATCCAAGCTGTACGCCGAACGCACCGGCCTCGACCTGGCCAGCCTCGACGAAGGCCGCCAGGAGGCAGAACAAAGTGGCTTAATGCAGGTCGAACCGTCACGCCTGGCGGCCACCGACCGTGGGCAACTCTTTCTCAATGACCTGTTGCAGAAGTTTTTGAGCTGACGCTCTAAGGAAATCACATGGATTTGGTACTCGACCTGCTCGCCACCGTGTCCCGCTGGAGCCGTAGCAACCTGTCGGAAATCTCCCTGGCCCTTGTCGGCTGTTTGCTGGTGTTGTTTGGCGCGGATATCAAAGGCTGGATCGAAGGCCGCTTGGGCAGCATCGCCGGAGCATTGCGCGTACCGTTGATGGCGCTGGTATGCATGATCGGCAGCGGCGCAGCCTTGCTGTATGCCACGCCTTGGATTGTGCGGGGACTGAGCCAGTTTAATAACTACAGTTTGGCGCCGGTGTTGGTGGTGGTGCTGGTGTTGATTGGCGTAGTCGCCGACCGCCGCTGATTCCAAAGCCCAACACAAAACAACTGTGGGAGCTGGCTTGCCTGCGATGCAGGCACCTCGGTGTATCTGTGATACTGAGGTGATGCTATCGCAGGCAAGCCAGCTCCCACAGCTGATTGCATTCCAAGCCGGCTATTGGCTTGTCAGTCAACCTTCTCGAACTTCAAATCCCAAACCCCATGCCCCAGTCGCTCGCCGCGGCGTTCGAACTTGGTGATCGGGCGCTCGGCCGGGCGCGGCACGCATTTGCCGTCTTCGGCCAGGTTGCGGTAGCCAGGCGCTACGTCCATCACTTCCAGCATGTATTCGGCGTACGGCTCCCAGTCTGTGGCCATGTGCAGAATGCCACCGACTTTCAGCTTGCTGCGCACCAGCTCCGCGAAGGAAGCCTGGACGATACGGCGTTTGTGGTGACGCGATTTGTGCCATGGGTCCGGGAAGAACAGCATCAGGCGGTCGAGGCTGTTGTCGGCGATGCAGCGGTTGAGTACTTCAATCGCGTCGCAGTCGTAGACTCGCAGGTTGGTCAGGCCTTGGGTCAGTACGCCGTTAAGCAGCGCGCCGACACCTGGGCGGTGCACTTCCACCCCGATAAAGTCCTGGTCCGGCGCGGCCGCGGCCATTTCCAGCAGGGAGTGGCCCATGCCGAAACCGATTTCCAGGGAACGCGGGGCCGAACGGCCGAACACCTGGTCGTAGTCCACCGGCGCGTCGGCCAATGGCAACACGAACAGCGGCGTACCTTGCTCCAGGCCCTTTTGCTGGCCTTCGGTCATGCGGCCGGCGCGCATCACAAAACTCTTGATGCGGCGGTGCTTGGACTCGTCGCCTTCTTCCACGGTGTTCGGCGTTTCGTTTGATTCAGTCATCAATGGCTCTTACTTGATCAGACCATCCAGCGGCGAGGAGGCGCTGGCGTACAGTTTTTTCGGCATGCGACCGGCGAGGTAGGCCAAGCGGCCCGCGACGATTGCGTGTTGCATGGCTTGGGCCATCATGACCGGCTGCTGGGCATGGGCGATGGCCGAGTTCATCAGCACCGCGTCGCAACCCAGCTCCATGGCGATGGTAGCGTCGGAGGCAGTGCCCACGCCCGCGTCCACCAGCACCGGAATCCTGGCTTCTTCGAGGATGATTTGCAGGTTGTACGGGTTGCAGATGCCCAGGCCAGAACCGATCAGGCCGGCCAGCGGCATCACGGCGATGCAGCCGATTTCGGCCAATTGGCGAGCGATGATCGGGTCATCACTGGTGTAGACCATCACGTCGAAGCCTTCCTTGACCAGGGTTTCGGCAGCCTTGAGGGTTTCGATCACGTTGGGGAACAGGGTTTTCTGGTCGGCCAGCACTTCCAGTTTCACCAGGTTGTGGCCGTCGAGCAGCTCACGGGCCAGGCGGCAGGTGCGCACGGCTTCGATGGCATCGTAGCAACCGGCAGTGTTCGGCAGGAAGGTGTAGCGATCCGGCGACAACACTTCGAGCAGGTTCGGCTCGCCTTCGATCTGGCCGAGGTTGGTGCGGCGCACGGCAAACGTCACGATCTCGGCACCCGAGGCTTCGATGGCCAGACGGGTTTCTTCCATGTCGCGGTACTTGCCGGTGCCAACCAGCAGGCGGGACTGGTAGGTACGACCGGCCAGGACGAAGGGCTTGTCGCTACGAACGATGCTCATGGGAAATCCTCGAATTGGGGTGAGGTTCTGCAGAATGCGGGTTGACGCCCTTGAGCGCCGGGCGGCTAGCCGCCGCCGATGGCGTGGACCACTTCGACCTGATCACCTTCGGTGAGCGCGGTTTCGGCATGCTGGCTACGCGGGACGATATCCAGGTTGAGCTCCACTGCGACTCGGCGTCCGGTCAGGTCCAGACGGGTCAGCAGGGCCGCAACGGTTTCACCGTCGGGCAGTTCAAAGGATTCGCCGTTCAACTGAATGCGCATGCCACGGGCCGCCATCGTTTTTAGGGGCCAGCATTCTAGCCCGATCAGCGTGGCTGACCCAAGTCCCTTGGTCAGGCTACCTGTAGACGCCACGCAGTCAAACCGAGGAAGAACCAGCCGAGCAAGAAGGCCAGACCACCAAACGGCGTGATGATGCCGAGCTTGCTGATGCCGGTCAGGGTCAGCGCATACAGACTGCCCGAGAACAGCAGGATGCCGACGGTAAAGGAGATGCCCGCCCAGCTGACCAATCGGCCAGGAATATGCGCGGCCAGCAACGCTACGCCGAACAGCGCCAGGGCGTGCACCAACTGGTAGGTGACGCCCGTATGGAAGATCGCCAGGTACTCGGCGCTCAGGCGGTTTTTCAGGCCGTGGGCGGCAAAGGCGCCCAGGGCGACGCCGGTAAAGCCGAAAAAGGCAGCCAGCATCAGAAAGCTACGCAGCATGAGGAACTCCAGTCAGACTCGAGGGGCAGGGTCTGTATAATGGCCCGCTCAACGGGTTCGGCCAAGCCATCTCTATGCTGCGTCTCCTCTTCAAGCGCTTTCTTAAAGTCATTAAATGGTTTGCCATCGGCAGTGTGCTGCTGGTGCTGCTGTTTCGTGTGGTGCCGCCGCCGTTCACCGCGTTGATGGTGGAGCGCAAGATCGAATCCTGGATCGACGGCGAGCCGATCGATGTGCAGCGCACCTGGGTGCCGTGGGATGAGATATCCGACGAACTGAAAGTGGCGGTAATGGCGGGTGAAGACCAGCGTTTCCCGCAGCATTGGGGTTTTGACTTCGGCGCGATCCAGGCGGCGCTGCTGCACAACGAGCGCGGCGGTTCGATTCGCGGCGCCAGCACTCTGAGCCAGCAAGTGTCAAAGAACCTGTTTTTGTGGACCGGTCGCAGTTATCTGCGCAAAGGCCTGGAAGCCTGGTTTACCGCACTGATCGAAGTGTTGTGGCCCAAGCAGCGGATTCTTGAGGTGTACCTCAATAGCGTGGAGTGGGATGAAGGCGTGTTTGGCGCAGAGGCCGCCGCGCGGCATCACTTTGGCGTGAGTGCCAAAGCGCTTTCCCGTCAGCAGGCCAGCTATCTGGCGGCGGTTTTGCCCAACCCTCGAGTGTGGAGTGCCAGCCATCCAACAGCCTATGTGGCACGGCGAGCGGCATGGATTCGGCAGCAGATGAGCCAGTTGGGCGGGGATGGTTACTTGGTGGAGTTGAATAACTCCCGCAAAGCCCCCTGGTCCGATTGACACACTGCACTACCCATGTGGGAGCTGGCTTGCCTGCGATAGCGGTGGGTCAAACTACCCATGTGTTAGCTGATACTGCCTCATCGCAGGCAAGCCTGCTCCCACAGTGGACCGAGTTGAACTTGAGATTTTCGACTGCAAACAAAAATGCCCCAATCTTTCGATCGGGGCATTTTTTTGTCTTATCGCAGCGTCTTAAGCGGCGATCGACAACTTCAGCTTGTTCATCGCGCTTTTCTCAAGCTGACGAATCCGCTCGGCCGACACGTTGTACTTCTGTGCCAGGTCGTGCAGCGTGGCTTTTTCTTCAGCCAGCCAGCGCTGATAGAGGATGTCACGGCTACGGTCGTCCAGCACTTCCAGCGCTTCGTGCAGGTTCTGGTTGGAGTTGTCGCTCCAGTCGGCGTCTTCCAGTTGACGCGCCGGGTCGTACCGGTGGTCTTCCAGGTAGTTGGCCGGCGATTGGAAGGCGCTGTCGTCGTCCGCTTCAGCGGCCGGGTCGAAGGCCATATCATGGCCGGTCAGGCGACTTTCCATCTCGCGCACCTCACGCGGCTCCACGCCGAGGCTTTCGGCCACGCGGTGGACTTCCTCGTTATTCAGCCACGCCAGGCGTTTTTTCTGGCTGCGCAGGTTGAAGAACAGCTTGCGCTGGGCCTTGGTGGTCGCGACTTTCACGATGCGCCAGTTGCGCAGGATGAACTCGTGGATTTCCGCCTTGATCCAGTGCACGGCAAACGATACCAGGCGCACGCCCATCTCAGGGTTGAAGCGCTTTACAGCCTTCATCAGGCCGACGTTGCCTTCCTGGATCAGGTCAGCCTGGGCCAACCCGTAGCCGCTATAGCTACGGGCGATATGTACGACAAAACGCAGGTGGGCGAGCACCATCTGCCGAGCCGCCCCCAAATCCTGCTCATAGTAGAGACTCTCGGCCAGTTCACGCTCCTGCTCGGGCGTCAGCAATGGAATGCTGTTGACCGTGTGCACATAGGCCTCCAGGTTCGCACCCGGGACCAGAGCATAAGCAGGTTGCAAAGAAGTGGTCATACGAAAAAACCTCCGACTCACATAACTCGTGCAGTTCAGCACTGCGAAAATTGACCGGGAACCGTAGGACAAGTTCCCTAAACCACCAATACGGTCAATACAAACGAAACCACATTAATCTGACATTAACTACTTCGGTGCCAGCTCACGTAAATGACGAGCGACCGCAATCCAGGCACCGATATACCCCAACAAGACGGCACCAAGCAAGAGACTCAGACCGTCGGCGACCGGCACGCCGGCCAGGGCAAAATCGCTGCCGTACAAACCGGCCAGCCCTACTACCGCGTCGTTGAGCCAGTTCAAGCCAAAAGCCAAAACGCCCCAGGACAAAATCCCGGCACCGAAGCCATAAAGCGCGCCCATGTACAGAAAAGGCCTACGCACATAGCTGTCTGTGCCGCCGACCAGTTTAATCACTTCTATCTCGGTGCGGCGGTTTTCAATATGAAGACGAATGGTATTACCTATCACCAAAAGTAATGCAGACACCAACAACACCGTGAGACCGAACACAAAGCGGTCGCCCAGCTTGAGAATGGCCGCCAGACGCTCTACCCAGACTAGATCAAGTTGTGCCTGTTGTACCTTGGGCATCTCTGCGAGTTTTTGTCGCAGGGCCTCAAGCGCTGGCTTGTCGACTTCGTTCGGCGTCACCAGCACCACGCCCGGCAGCGGGTTCTGCGGCAGCTCTTTAAGCGCCTCACCCAGGCCTGATTGCTGCTGGAACTCTTCAAGGGCCTGATCGCGGCTGATGTATTCGGCATCCGCCACGCCCGGCAGGTTCTTGATGTCGTTGCGCAGGTTCTCGCCATCTTTGGCGCTGGTGTCGAGGTCCAGGTACAGCGAAATCTGCGCCGCGCGCTGCCAGGAACCGCCCAGGCGCTCCACATTATTAAGCAGCAGCGACAAACCCATCGGCAGGCTCAGTGCCACGGCCATTACCAGGCAGGTGAAAAAGCTGCCGATCGGCTGCTTGCCCAGGCGGCGCAGGCTGTCGACCAAGCTGGCACGATGGCTTTCGATCCAGGCGCGCAGCAGCGTGGCGAAATCCGGGCCATCATCTTCGTCGCGTTTTTTCTTCGGCGGTTGCGGGTCGGCGGCTTTTGGCGCCACACGCTCGGAAACCTTGGGGCTGCGAGTCGCACTCATACGCCAGCCTCCCCGTCGCCGATCAGGCGGCCGCGTTGCAGGGTCAGCATGCGGTGGCGCATACGGGCGATCAGTGCCAGGTCGTGACTGGCGATCAATACGCTGGTGCCCAGGCGGTTGATGTCTTCGAACACGCCCATGATCTCAGCCGCCAGGCGCGGGTCGAGGTTACCGGTAGGTTCGTCCGCCAGCAGCAAGGCCGGGCGGTGGACGATGGCGCGGGCAATGCCGACGCGCTGTTGCTGGCCGGTGGACAGGTCGCCCGGGTACAGGTCGGTCTTGTCCGACAGTGCCACGCGCTCCAGGGCCGAATCCACACGCTTGACGATTTCAGCCTTGGACAAGCCGAGAATCTGCAGCGGCAAAGCAATGTTGTTGAACACCGTACGATCGAACAGCAACTGGTGGTTCTGGAACACCACGCCGATCTGGCGGCGCAGGAACGGGATCTGTGCATTGCTGATGGTGGCCAGATCCTGGCCGGCCAGCAGCAGCTTGCCGGTGGTCGGGCGCTCCATCGCCAGCAACAGCCGCAACAGCGTACTTTTACCGGCACCCGAATGGCCGGTTACAAATAGAAACTCGCCACGCCGCACTCGAAAGCTCAGCTCATGCAAGCCCACATGCCCGTTGGCGTAGCGTTTACCGACCTGTTCGAATCGAATCATGAACGCTCCCGCTCGGCGAAAAGTGCCTGTACAAAGGGTTCGGCTTCAAAGGTGCGCAGGTCGTCGATACCTTCACCGACACCGATATAACGAATCGGCAACCCGAACTGTTTGGCCAGGGCGAAGATCACACCACCCTTGGCCGTGCCGTCGAGCTTAGTCAATGCCAGGCCGGTCAGTTGCACCGTCTGGTTGAATTGTTTGGCCTGGCTGATGGCGTTCTGGCCAGTGCCGGCGTCGAGCACCAGCAGCACTTCGTGCGGGGCGTCGGCGTCGAGCTTGCCAATTACGCGGCGCACTTTCTTCAGCTCTTCCATCAGGTTGTCTTTGGTGTGCAGGCGACCGGCGGTATCAGCGATCAACACATCGATGTTACGGGCCTTGGCAGCCTGCACGGCATCGAAAATCACCGAGGCGGAATCGGCGCCGGTGTGCTGGGCGATGACCGGGATCTTGTTGCGCTCACCCCAGACCTGCAACTGCTCCACGGCAGCGGCGCGGAAGGTGTCACCGGCGGCGAGCATGACTTTTTTGCCTTCCGACTGCAGCTTCTTGGCCAACTTGCCGATGGTGGTGGTTTTGCCGGCGCCGTTGACGCCGACGACCAGGATCACGAACGGCTTGTTCGGCGTGATCACCAGCGGCGCTTCCACCGGCTTGAGCATCGCAGCCAGTTCGGCCTGAAGGGATTTGTAGAGCGCATCGGCGTCGGTCAACTGCTTGCGCGCAACCTTCTGGGTCAGGCTCTGGATGATCACGGCAGTGGCTTCGACGCCCACGTCGGCGGTCAACAGACGGGTTTCGATGTCTTCCAGCAGCTCGTCATCAATAACCTTCTTGCCCAGGAACAGGCTGGCCATGCCTTCGCCGATACTGGCGCTGGTTTTGCTCAGGCCTTGCTTGAGGCGGGCGAAGAAGCCGGTTTTGCTGGTTTCAGCGGGAGCAACAACGGGCTCCGGGGCGACCGGCGGCTCGATAATGGCGGGGGCGGCAACCACCACAGGTGCCGGCGCTGGCTCCACAACCACCGGCGCAGGCGTTTCGATCACTGGCGGCGCTTCGACCACAACCGCCACCGGCTCAACCACGACCGGAATCGGCGGCGTCACGTGCTCAGCCTGCACGTCTTCAACCAGCGCCACAGGCTCTTCGGCCACCGGCAGTTCCAGCCACGACTTGTGCTCTGGCTCTGGCTCAACCTGTGCCGCTGGCTGCAATACGGGCTCAGCCATCGGCAACACCACCGGCGCCGGGGTTTCAGCGACCGGTTCGGCTTCTAATACAGGCTCTGGAATCGGCTCAGGCTGAACCTGTGGCTGTTCGACGACGGTTTCCTGCGGCTTTTTGCGCAGCCATCCGAACAGGCCTTTTTTCTCGCCAGCCGCAGCTGGACTCTTCTTGTCGTCGTTGGAACCAAACATGGAGGACGGCTATCTCAAAGTAGCGATGCGCCAGGGCGCCTCGGTAAATAAATTCGATGCAGAACAGACTGCTTTAACGCTCGCTTGTTCATGCGCAACATTTTGTAAGGCGTAAATAAAGGCCTCAACAAATCGTTTCAATAAAGGACTGAAGCGACAAAATCGGCGAAAAGTAGAAGATCGTCGGGGAAACCCAGCGCCAATTCCTACATTCCTACGACTGAAACCGGGACAAGATGACTGCCACAGTGGCCCTGTCCAAACCGGATCAGTATCCTAGCACCTCCTCGCCCGCCGACGCTAAGACCAAGCGGGTAGCCCAACAGGTTAAAACACGAATGATTGCTCTAGCCCGCCGCGCCGCAGGCCTGCTGCTCAGCACAGTTTGTCTGCCTCTTTCAGCCTTGGCTGCCGACCCACAACCCACCCATGAATTCACCCTCGATAACGGCCTTAAAGTGGTCGTGCGCGAAGACCATCGCGCGCCGGTGGTGGTTTCCCAGGTCTGGTACAAGGTCGGTTCGAGCTACGAAACCCCGGGCCAGACCGGTTTGTCCCATGCCCTGGAACACATGATGTTCAAGGGCAGCGCCAAAGTCGGTCCCGGCGAAGCCTCGCTGATCCTGCGTGACCTGGGCGCTGAAGAAAACGCCTTCACCAGCGATGACTACACCGCGTATTACCAGGTACTGGCGCGTGACCGCCTGGGCGTCGCTTTCGAGCTGGAAGCCGACCGCATGGCCAGCCTGCGCCTGCCGGCCGATGAGTTCAGCCGCGAAATCGAGGTGATCAAGGAAGAACGCCGCCTGCGCACCGACGACAACCCGATGTCCAAGGCCTACGAGCGCTTCAAGGCGATGGCCTACCCGGCCAGCGGCTATCACACGCCGACCATCGGCTGGATGGCCGACCTTGAGCGCATGAAGGTTGAAGAACTGCGCCACTGGTACCAGTCCTGGTATGTGCCGAACAACGCCACGCTGGTGGTGGTCGGCGACGTGACGCCGGACGAGGTCAAGAAACTCGCCGAACGTTACTTCGGCCCAATCCCCAAGCGTGATGTGCCACCCGCCAAGATCCCGCTGGAACTGGCCGAACCTGGCGAGCGCTTGCTGACCCTGCACGTGCAGACCCAACTGCCGAGCGTGATCCTCGGTTTCAACGTGCCGGGCCTGGCGACTGCCGAAGACAAGCGCTCGGTGCAAGCCCTGCGCCTGCTCTCGGCCCTGCTCGATGGCGGCTACAGCGCGCGTATCTCGGAACAGCTGGAGCGCGGTGAAGAACTGGTCTCCGGCGCGTCCACCAGCTACGACGCCTATACCCGTGGTGACAGCCTGTTCACATTGAGCGCCACGCCGAATCAGCAGAAGAAAAAGACCATTGCCCAGGCCGAAGCCGGCCTGTGGCGCCTGCTGGACGAGTTGAAAGCCAAGCCGCCGACCACCGAAGAACTGGAGCGTATCCGCGCCCAAGTAATTGCCGGCGTGGTTTACCAACGTGATTCCATCACCAGCCAGGCCACGGCCATCGGCTCGCTGGAAACCGTTGGCCTGTCCTGGAAACTCATGGACACCGAGCTTGCCGACCTGCAAAGCGTGACCCCGGAAGATATCCAGAAAGCCGCGCGCACCTACTTCACCCGCGAACGTTTGAGCGTCGCCCATGTTTTGCCCGAGGAGACCGCTCATGAGTAATCGCAAAAGCAGCCGCCTGATCTTCCCCGGCCTGGTCGTCGTCACCCTGATCGCCGCCAGCGCCGTGTACTTCCTGCGCCCGAGTGAATCGGTGGCCAGCCAGGCGCTGGACAAGGCGCAATCGGCCAACAAACTGCAATCTTTGGCAGAACTGGACGGCAAGGCGCCGACCAACCGCAAGCTCGACGTGCAAACCTGGACCACCGCCGAGGGCGCCAAGGTGCTGTTCGTCGAAGCCCACGAACTGCCAATGTTCGACATGCGCATCCTGTTCGCCGCCGGCAGCAGCCAGGACGGCAATACCCCAGGCGTTGCGTTGCTGACCAACGCCATGCTCAACGAAGGCATACCGGGCAAGGATGTCAGCCAGATCGCCAGCGGCTTTGAAGGCCTGGGTGCCGACTTCGGCAACGGCGCTTATCGCGACATGGCGTTGGTGTCCCTGCGCAGCCTGAGCGACAGCGACAAGCGCGACGCGGCCCTGACGCTGTTTGACCAAGTGATCGGCAAGCCGACTTTCCCGGCCGACTCCCTGGCGCGCATCAAGAACCAGATTCTGGCCGGTTTTGAGTACCAGAAACAGAACCCAGGCAAGCTGGCCAGCCTTGAGTTGTTCAAGCGGTTGTACGGCGACCACCCTTACGCGCACTCGAGCGAAGGCTCGCCTGAGAGCATTCCGGCGATTACCCTGGCGCAGTTGCAGGCGTTCCACGCCAAAGCATATGCAGCGGGCAATGCGGTGATTGCCGTGGTGGGCGATCTGACTCGCGCCGACGCTGAGGCCATGACGGCCAAGGTCTCCGCATCGCTGCCCAAAGGCCCGGCCCTGGCCAAGATCGCCCAGCCGACCGAGCCGAAAGCTGGCCTGAGCCATATCGAGTTCCCGTCCAAGCAAACCCATTTACTGTTCGCGCAACTGGGCATCGACCGCGCCGACCCGGACTACGCCGCCTTGTCCCTGGGCAACCAGATCCTCGGCGGTGGTGGTTTCGGCACCCGCTTGATGAGCGAAGTGCGTGAGAAGCGCGGCCTGACCTACGGCGTTTACTCCGGTTTCTCGCCGATGCAGGTACGTGGTCCGTTCATGATCAACCTGCAGACCCGCGCCGAAATGAGCGGCGGCACCCTGCGCCTGGTTGAAGACGTGCTGGCCGACTACCTCAAGACCGGCCCGACGCAAAAGGAACTGGACGACGCCAAGCGTGAGCTGGCCGGTAGCTTCCCGCTGTCTACCGCAAGCAACGCCGATATCGTCGGGCAGCTGGGCGCCATGGGTTTCTATAACCTGCCGCTGAGCTATCTTGAGGATTTCATGAAACAATCCCAGGCCCTGACCGTAGAGCAGGTCAAGGCTGCAATGAATAAACACTTGAGCGCCGACAAGATGGTCATCGTGACCGCCGGCCCGACGATTGCGCAAAAGCCACTACCGCCCCCCACTGATAAACCCGCCGAGCAGCCGCTCGGGGTTCCGGAGCATTAATGGCCAGTTCATCTCGCCCGAAAAAACCTGTCCACAACGTGCATAACGGTGTGGGCCAACTGCGCATCATTGGCGGTGAATGGGGCAGCCGCAAGCTGAGTTTCCCTGACGTCGTGGGCCTGCGCCCAACGCCGGATCGCGTGCGTGAAACCCTGTTCAACTGGCTCGCGCCGTATATCGGCGGCGCCAAGGTACTGGACCCGTTCGCCGGCAGCGGCGCGCTGTTCCTCGAAGCGCTGTCCCGTGGCGCCGCCCAGGGCCAGGCGCTGGATGCCAGCAATGTGGCGGTGTCCAGCCTCAAGGAACACCTGGGCACACTGCGCTGCACCACCGGCCAGGTGCAGACAGCCGATGCGCTGCGCTACCTGGAAACCCAGGCGGCCAGCGAATACGACGTGGTGTTCCTCGACCCGCCGTTCAACCAGAACCTGTTGCCGACGGTGTGTGCGCTGCTGGAAGAGCGCCAGTGGCTGGCACCCGATGCGTGGATCTACACTGAAAGCGAGACCGCGCCGTCTACCCTCGGCCTGCCGGGCAGCTGGCGCCTGCACCGGGAGCAGAAGTCCGGTCGCGTGTATTACGCGTTGTGGCATCGGTTGGTTGAAAGCGCCGCTTAACCTTAGGTAAATGTTGTAGTGAGCGGGCTTTTCTGCGAAGCAGCCCCTTTTAAAGGCACCGCGATCCTACAAATAGAATGCGGCGACTTTACTGGGGCCGCTTCGCAGCCCAACGCAGGGCAAGCCTGCTCGCCACAACAAGCTCGCATGCCACAGTAAGCTCGCTTGCTACCGAGAGTTTCATGATCCCGTCCTCTGAGCTGTTCAAACCCGCCTTCGGCCTCGGCAACCCCCACTTGCAAACCCTGTGGGGCCCGCTGTGGCGCCCTACCACCCATATCGAACGCCAACGCGAACGCCTGTGGCTGGACGACGGCGACTTTCTCGACCTCGACTGGCATGGGCCCCATGACGCGCAAGCGCCATTGGTGCTGGTGCTGCACGGGCTGACCGGCTCGTCCAACTCGCCTTATGTGGCCGGGCTGCAAAAAGCCCTCGCAGCTCAAGGCTGGGCCAGCGCCGCCTT
Source organism: Pseudomonas sp. WS 5532 (assembly GCF_012985445.1). Taxonomy (NCBI): domain Bacteria; kingdom Pseudomonadati; phylum Pseudomonadota; class Gammaproteobacteria; order Pseudomonadales; family Pseudomonadaceae; genus Pseudomonas; species Pseudomonas sp. WS 5532. The sequence goes on along the minus strand of NZ_JAAQWK010000002.1, from coordinate 430,286 downwards.
GAATTGGCGTGGGTGCTCGGGCGAGCCAAACCTGTTGGCACGCAGCTATCACTCCGGTGCCAGTGAAGACCTGGCGGCGGCGATTGCACATCTGCATGCCAAACGACCCTTGGCGCCGCTGTATGCGGTGGGTTATTCGTTGGGCGCAAATGTGCTGCTCAAGCACCTGGGCGAAACCGGCGAGACGTCCGGGCTGCAAGGCGCAGCGGCGGTGTCGGTGCCGTTTCGACTGGACCAGTGCGCTGACCGTATCGGGCTGGGCTTTTCGCGGGTGTACCAGAAGCACTTCATGCGCGAGATGTTGGCGTATATCCGCGTCAAGCAAAGCCGCTTTGTGAAAGATGGCCGGGCCGAAGGGCTGAAAACCCTGGAAGCCCTGGGCTCATTGGAGAAAATGCGCACGTTCTGGGACTTCGACGGCCGGGTGACCGCACCGTTGCACGGGTTCCTCAGTGCCGAGGACTATTATCGTCGCGCCTCGAGCCGTTACTACTTGGGCGAAATCCGCACGCCAACCCTGATTATCCAGGCCGCCGATGACCCGTTCGTGTTTGCTCACAGCCTGCCCGAGGCCAGTGAACTGTCGGATTGCACCGAGTTTGAGTTGTTGGCCAAGGGTGGGCATGTGGGGTTTGTGGATGGGACGTTGAAACGCCCCAGTTACTACCTGGAGCGCCGTATTCCGCAGTGGTTACTGACACAACACAGTTAAAAAATGTGGGAGCTGGTTTGTGTGGGAGCTGGCTTGCCTGCTCCCACACAAACCAGTTACCACAGTTTTATTGGGTTTACATGGCTATTCAATCAGTCGCCGGTTGCAATCTGCCGCGTGGGGTCGGTAATCCACTCACTCCACGACCCCGCATACAACTTGCCCAACGGGTAACCGGCCAAACTCAAGGCAAACAAGTTGTGGCACGCCGTCACGCCCGAACCGCAGTACGCCACCAGTTCATCCGGTGACCGGCCCTGCAACTGTGCGGCGAAGCGCTGCTTGAGCTGATCGGCCGGTAGAAAGCGGCCATCACTGCCCAGGTTTTCGGTGAACGCTGCACATTGCGCACCGGGAATGTGCCCGGCAATCGGATCAATCGGCTCTACCTCGCCGCGAAAACGCACCGCTGCACGGGCGTCGATCAAGGTGAGGCCCGGCTCACCCAGGCGTTTTTGCAAATGCTCGGCGTCCAGCAGCAGGCGGTTGTCCGGCTTACCGGCAAACGCTCCCGGCTCCACCACCGGTGCATCGAGGCTCAACGGGAAACCGGCGGCGTGCCAGGCCTTGAGGCCACCGTCCAGGATAAACACCCCGTCGCGCTTACCCAGCCAGGCCAGCAACCACCAGGCGCGGGCGGCATAGGCGCCAGGGCCGTCGTCGTACAGGACGATGTCGGTGTTGGCATGGATGCCCCAGGCCCGCAGTTGCGCAACCAAAGTGTCCGCCGCCGGTAACGGGTGGCGGCCGGTCACGCCTTTGGTCACCGGCCCACTGAGATGACGCTCCAAGTCGGCATATTGCGCGCCTTCGATATGCCCTTCGGCATAGCTGCACAGCCCGTAGTCCGGGTCTTCGAGGGCAAAACGACAATCCAGGATCACCAGCCCCGCGGCCTTTTGGCGTTCGGCCAATTGCTGGGGGCTGATCAGTTGGGCAAGCGACATGACGGGCTCCTGTGAACAGATTCGGGAAAGGTCCTACTTCACTTCTTCCAGTGCCTGGTTCAACGGCACGTAAAACTCTTTGAACAAGGCATCCACCGCCTCTTTCGCCTGGGGCGTGACAAACCCCGCCTCCAGCACCAGCACCTGATACACACCGCGCTTGATCGCTTCGGCGCTCAAGTGCGCGGAGTTCTCATTGGTGGTGCACAGGAACCGCACCCACGAGGTGAGGATGATCCAGGCATTAAGGGTCAGTGCCTCGGTTTGCACCGGGTCCATACTGAGGATGCCAGCGTCGACAAACCCTTGGTAAATGGCCCCGCCCTGGATCAGGCAGCGCTGGGAAAACCGCCGGTAGCCGGTGGCCAGTTCCGGGTCGCTTTCCAGCAGGTGTTCGAGGTCTCGGTGCAGGAAACGGTAGCGCCACATGCCGGCCAGCACGGCCTGCAGGTAAAAGCGCTTGTCTTCGACAGTCACCGCACGGCCCTGTGGCGGGCGCAGGAAACTGTCCACCAGCGCTTCGTACTCACGAAACAGCACGGCGATGATCGCCTGCTTGTTGGGGAAGTGGTAGTACAGGTTGCCCGGGGAAATTTCCATATGGGCGGCGATATGGTTGGTACTGACGCTGCGCTCACCCTGCTGGTTAAAAAGCTCCAGGCTGGTTTGCACAATGCGCTCGCTGGTCTTTACTCGTGGTGCCATAGGGGATCAGCTTCTGAACACGGGATGGGGCATCTTACGGCCTATCCTTGTCAGGATAAATCCGCATGTTGCTGCAATGACATTTGACAATTTAGAGCAATAACTCTAAAAATCCAGGCAGACCTATAACAATCGGGAACTGCGCCATGTCTGCCAACGTTGCCTACCTGCAAGATTCCCAGGCGCTGGATCAACTCCAGGACCTGTTCGACGCCCAACGTCGCGCCTATGCGGCCAACCCGATGCCGCCAGCTGCACAGCGCCAGCAGTGGCTAAAGGCTTTACGCGACGTGCTCAGCGACGAACGCCAGGCGCTGATCACCGCGATCAGCCAGGACTTCAGCCACCGCAGCGCAGACGAAACCCTGTTCGCCGAGTTGATGCCCAGCCTGCATGGCATTCACTACGCCAGCAAACACCTCAAAGGCTGGATGAAACCTTCCCGGCGTGCGGTAGGCATTGCCTTCCAACCAGCGTCAGCCAAAGTCATCTACCAGCCGCTGGGTGTGGTCGGGGTGATTGTCCCCTGGAACTACCCGTTGTACCTGGCCATTGGGCCGCTGGTCGGGGCTTTGGCGGCGGGAAACCGGGTGATGCTCAAACTCAGCGAATCCACGCCCGCCACGGGCGAACTGCTGAAGGCGCTGCTGGCCAAAATCTTCCCCGAAGACCTGGTGTGCGTGGTGCTGGGCGAGGCCGAAGTGGGCATGGCATTTTCCAAATTGCGCTTCGATCACCTGCTGTTCACCGGCGCCACCAGCATCGGCAAACACGTGATGCGCGCAGCGGCCGAGCACCTGACACCGGTTACCCTGGAGCTCGGTGGCAAGTCGCCAGCCATTGTTTCCGCGGACGTGCCACTCAAAGACGCCGCCGAGCGCATTGCCTTCGGTAAATGCCTGAATGCCGGGCAAACCTGCGTGGCACCGGATTACGTGTTGGTGCCGGAAGACCGCGTTGAAGGTTTCGTCGAGGCCTACAGCAACGCCGTTCGCGGGTTTTATCCGACCCTGGCCGACAACCCGGACTACACCGCCATCATCAATGAGCGGCAACAGGCCCGGCTCAATGCCTACGTCAAAGACGCCACCGACAAGGGCGCCACCCTGATACCGCTGTATGACCAGGGCCAGGCACGGCGTATGGCCCATAGCCTGTTGCTGAATGTCAGCGACGAGATGACGGTGATGCAGGACGAAATCTTCGGCCCGGTGCTGCCGATCGTGCCTTATCGCGGCCTCGACCAAGCGTTTGCCTACATCAACCAGCGCCCTCGCCCACTGGCCCTGTATTACTTCGGCTACAACAAGGGCGAACAGAACCGCGTGCTCCACGAAACCCATTCCGGCGGTGTTTGCCTCAACGACACGCTGCTGCATGTGGCCCAGGACGATATGCCCTTTGGCGGCATCGGCCCGTCGGGCATGGGCCATTACCACGGCCATGAAGGCTTCCTCACGTTCAGCAAGGCCAAAGGGGTGCTGGTCAAACAGCGCCTGAACGCGGCGAAACTGATCTACCCGCCTTACGGCAAAGCCATCCAGAAGTTGATCCAGAAGCTGTTTATCCGCTGATTCCGCCACCCTCGGGATAACAATAACAATGAACCCTAGCCTGACTGAAACACCCGCGCTGTCACGGCGCGGCGTTCTGAAAATCGGCCTGTGCGCCAGCGCATTCCTGGCCACCGCCGGCTTGGGGGCCAGCCTCAGCGGCTGCTCCAGCAGCACCCCGGCCAGTGGCTTTGCCATGCTGCGCAGCAGCGACTTGCCGTTTTTGCGCGCAATCATCCCGGTGTTGCTCGAAGGCGCGGCCAGCGCCCAGGACGTGGTCGCCGGTATCGAAGACACCCTGAAAAAACTCGACTACAGCCTGCAAAACCTGTCGCCGGAGATGTTCAAGCTCACCCAGCAACTGTTCGACGTGCTGAGCATGGGCATCACCCGTGGCCCGTTGACCGGCATTTGGGGCAGTTGGGAAAACGCCAGCAGCGATCAGATCCGCAACTTCCTGCACCGCTGGGAGAACAGCTACCTGAACCTGCTGCGCATGGGCCAGGGCTCGCTGCTCAAGCTGGTGATCATGGCCTGGTACTTCCGGCCACAATCCTGGGCGCATTGCGGCTACCCCGGCCCACCGAAGATCTAGCCCTGGCAACCCAATCAAACATGTGGGAGCTGGCTCGCCTGCGATAGCGGTGTATCAGCCAGAAATGAAAGGCAGGCAGACCGCCATCGCAGGCAAGCCAGCTCCCACACTGAATGCAACTTCGTATAAAAATAAGAGTGCACTTCTATGCCCGTACCCGATCTGTTCCGCGATGGCCTGGCCCGTGGCTGGAAAACCCACAATGGCGCCGCCCTCAGCAATGACCTGACCCTGGAAGCCGATGTGGCCATTATCGGCAGTGGCGCGGGTGGCGGCACCACTGCCGAGATCCTCAGTGCTGCGGGCTACAAAGTGCTGCTGATCGAAGAAGGCCCGCTCAAGACCAGCAGCGACTTCAAGCTGCTCGAAGACGAAGCCTACGCCAGCCTCTACCAGGAAGGCATCGGCCGCATGAGCAAGGACGGCGCGATTACTATCCTGCAGGGCCGTGCCGTCGGTGGCACCACGCTGATCAACTGGACCTCGAGCTTTCGCACACCCGATGCCACCCTCGCCCACTGGGCCAGTGAATATGCAGTCAAGGGCCACAGCAGCGCAGAAATGGCGCCGTGGTTCGAAAAAATGGAACAGCGCCTGGGCATCGCCCCTTGGGCCATTCCACCGAATGCCAACAATGATGTGATCCGCAAAGGCTGCGAAAAGCTCGGCTATAGCTGGCACGTGATCCCGCGCAACGTGCGCGGCTGCTTCAACCTGGGTTACTGCGGCATGGGGTGCCCGGTCAACGCCAAGCAATCGATGTTGGTGACCACCATTCCCTCCACCCTGGAAAAGGGCGGCGAACTGCTCTACCTCGCCCGCGCCGAACACCTGAAATACAGCGGCGACACCATCAGCAGCCTTGAATGCGTGGCCATGGATGAGCGTTGCGTGGCGCCTACCGGGCGCAAGATCACGGTCAAGGCCAAGCATTACGTGCTCGCGGGTGGTGGCATCAACAGCCCGGCGCTGTTGATGCGCTCGGACGCGCCCGACCCGCATTCGCGGCTGGGCAAGCGTACCTTCCTGCACCTGGTGAATTTCTCCGCGGGGCAGTTCGACGAGGTGATCAATCCGTTCTATGGCGCTCCGCAGTCGATCTATTCCGACCACTTCCAGTGGCAGGACGGCACCACCGGCAAGATGTCTTACAAATTGGAGGCGCCGCCGCTGCATCCAGGCCTGGCCAGCACCCTGTTCGGAGGCTATGGCACCGGGAATGCGCTGGACATGAGTCAGTTGCCCCACACCCACGCCATGCTCGCCCTGCTGCGCGACGGCTTTCACCCCGACAGCCCCGGCGGCACGGTGGAATTACGTGGCGACGGCACACCGGTGCTCGACTATCAGGTCTCGGACTACGCCTGGGACGGCCTGCGCCGTGCGTTTCATACCATGGCCGAGATTCAGTTCGCGGCGGGCGCCAAGTCGGTCAAGCCGCTGCATCATGATGCACGCTACGTAAATACCCTGGCCGAAGCACGCAGCCTGATCGACGGGCTGAGCCTGGAACTGCACCGCACCACGCTGGGCAGCGCCCATGTGATGGGCGGTTGCGCCATGGGCGAGGACCCGAAAAACGCGGTGGCCGACAGCCTCGGCCGTCATCATCAATTGCGTAACCTGTCGATCCACGACGGCTCGCTGTTCCCCACCAGCATTGGCGCCAACCCACAATTATCGGTGTACGGGTTGACCGCGCAACTGGCGACAGCATTGGCCGAACGTCTGAAAACAGCATGAAAAAACCGGGTATTCACGGTATCTATCTACATAAGTCGACTTGGCCCACCGGGAATGCTGCGATACCATCCGGTTCCCCAACGGACTCCGCCAGGACGACGCGATGAACCGAGTGTTGTACCCAGGTACCTTCGACCCGATTACCAAAGGCCATGGCGATCTGGTCGAACGTGCGTCTCGCTTGTTCGACCATGTGATCATCGCGGTCGCCGCCAGCCCCAAGAAAAACCCACTGTTCCCCTTGGAACAGCGCGTAGAGCTGGCGCGTGAGGTCACCAAGCACCTGCCCAACGTGGAAGTGGTGGGCTTTTCGACGTTGCTGGCGCACTTTGCCAAAGAGCAGAACGCCAATGTGTTCCTGCGTGGCCTGCGCGCTGTGTCGGACTTCGAATACGAATTCCAGCTGGCCAACATGAACCGCCAACTGGCGCCGGACGTGGAAAGCCTGTTTCTTACGCCGTCGGAACGTTACTCGTTCATTTCCTCGACGTTGGTGCGTGAAATTGCCGCTTTGGGCGGAGATATCACCAAGTTCGTGCATCCGGCCGTAGCCGATGCGCTGACCCTGCGCTTCAAGAAGTAAGGCTCTTTGTGGCGAGGGAGCTTGCTCCCGCTGGACTGCGCAGCAGTCCCAATCGTTTCCAGCACAGCGGGGCCGCTGCGCGGCCCTACGGGAGCAAGCTCCCTCGCCACAGAGACAGCGACCGATATTCGGGCTTGCCACACGCTCGCACTGCGGGCGCCAATGCGGCACAATTGCACGCATTAGTTTTCAGATGCCCTGGCTGACAGCCCTGGCAGGAGTTTCCATGTCCCTGATCATCACCGACGATTGCATCAACTGCGACGTCTGCGAACCCGAGTGCCCGAACGCTGCGATTTCCCAGGGCGAAGAGATCTACGTGATCGACCCCAACCTGTGCACCCAGTGCGTCGGTCACTACGACGAGCCTCAGTGCCAGCAAGTGTGCCCGGTGGATTGCATTCCGCTGGATGAAGCCCATCCGGAAACGGAAGAGCAGTTGATGGCCAAGTACCGGTTGATTACCGGCAAGGCCTGAAGTTATTTATTGCCTGTAAAGGCCTCATCGCAGGCAAGCCAGCTCCCACATTTAGAGTGGTGAATACATCCAAATGTGGGAGCTGGCTTGCCTGCGATGGCGACATCAGCCATCACCCGACACTCAGCTCTGGCACTTGGGGCAAAACACACTCGCCCGCTGCCCCAGCACCACATTGCGCAACTCGCTCCCGCAGACCTTGCACGCCTCACCGCCCCGGCCGTAGACGTACAGCTCCTGCTGGAAATACCCCGGTTGCCCATCACCGCCGATAAAGTCCCGCAACGTGGTGCCACCACGCTCGATAGCTGCCGCCAGCACGCGCTTGATCTCGATCGCCAGCTTCAAATAACGCCCGCGCGAGATACCACCCGCAGCCCGGCGCGGATCTATCCCTGCCGCAAACAAAGCTTCGGTCGCGTAGATATTGCCCACGCCCACCACCACCGCGTTGTCCATGATGAACGGCTTCACCGCTATCGACTTGCCACGCGACAGCTGGAACAGACGCTCGCCATCAAACAGGTCGGTCAACGGCTCCGGCCCCAGGCGCAGCAACAGTTCGTGGTTGTGCGGGTCCTGGCTCCAGAGCATCGCGCCAAAACGCCGCGGGTCGGTATAGCGCAGCGCCAGGCCCGACTCCAGCTCAATGTCCACATGCTCATGCTTGAGCGCTGGCAAGCCGACTTCCACCAGGCGCAAATTGCCCGACATACCCAAATGGCTGATCAACGTGCCCACTTCGGCATTGATCAACAGGTACTTAGCCCGCCGCTCCACCAGCACGATGCGCTGCCCGGACAGGCGCACATCCAGGTCTTCCGGGATCGGCCAGCGCAGGCGCCGTTCACGCACCACCACACGGCTGACGCGTTGGCCTTCCAAATGCGGCGCAATCCCGCGCCGGGTGGTTTCGACTTCGGGTAACTCGGGCATGTGTACCTCTTGATTAAAGGGTCAGTGCGCGCCCAGTTCGCGGATCGATAGCTTCAGGCTTTCAAAGTCGTAGTCCGACAGGCCCACGTAATCCAGCACCAGATGCCCGATGGCATCCCACTCATGGTCCGCCGATTGGTTGCCCAGCACGCGGTGGGACGAGCAGATGTGCTCGGCCATCTTGAGGATCGCCAACAGGTTTTTAAGTTGCGGGTTGCGCGACGACTCATCGCTGAAAATCGCCAGGGCGTTGTGGTGGTTGGCGATGGCGTCGGTCACATGCTCCGGCAGGCGCCAGGATTTGGCGGTGTAGTAACCCACCACGGCATGGTTGGTGTTGAACGCGTTGTTCTCGGTGTCGACCACCCGGCAATCCGGGCCGGCATTGGCGTAAGCCTGCTCCAGCACCGCCATGTAATTGGGGAAGCGCTTGAGCATCAGCGGCACGCCGCAGTCGTGGAACAGGCCCAAGGCATAGGCCTCGTCGACCGTTTGCGAGCCGGTGCGCTTGGCCAGGGTCAGGCAGGTCATGGCCACGTCCTGGGCGGTGTCCCAGAAGCGGTTGAGGGTGACGATGGTGTCGTCGCTCATCTCGCCCTTGATCGACTGCGCGTTGATCAGGTTGATGATCGAGCGGCTGCCCAGCAGGTTCACCGCGCGCTGGATCGAGGCGATCTTGTTGCTCAGGCCGTAATACGGCGAGTTGACGATCTTCAGCAGCGCACCAGACAGGCCTGGATCCTGGGAGATCAGCCGCGCGATCACTTCCAGGTCCGGGTCGGGCATGTATTGCTCCATCTGCAAATCCACCATGATTTGCGGTTGAGGCGGCACGCTGATGCCTTGCAGGGCCTGCTGGATCTGCTCGGCGGAAAGCTCTGGGGACATAAATACACACTCTGGACTAGGCGCGAATTCTAACCTCTATGGGAACCTGACCGACACCTCAAAAACCGGATTGAATGTGGGCTCTGGGCTTGTGTGGGAGCTGGCTTGCCTGCGATTGCATCACCACCGTACGTCAGATACACCGAATCGCCTGCATCGCAGGCAAGCCAGCTCCCACATGAATAACGGCGCAACAGGGTATACTCCCGCTCTTTTTTCCGGAGCGACGTCATGTCCCTGCCTAGCCTGCGTCTCAAAGCCAACGCCGATCGTCGTTTGCGCAACGGCCACCTGTGGGTCTACAGCAACGAAATCGATGTGGCCGCCACACCTCTTCACGGCTTCCAGGCAGGCGACCAGGCTATCCTGGAAGCGGCTGGCGGCAAGACCCTGGGCATCGTGGCCATGAGCCCGAACAACCTGATCTGCGCCCGCCTGCTGTCACGCGACATCAAGTTGCCGCTGGACAAATCGCTGCTGGTGCACCGCATCAACGTCGCCCTGTCCCTGCGTGATCGCCTGTTCGACAAGCCGTTCTACCGCCTGGTCTACGGTGATTCCGACCTGTTGCCGGGCCTGGTCGTCGACCGTTTCGGTGACATCCTTGTAGTACAAATCGCCTCGGCGACCATGGAAGCGCACAAAGAAGACGTGATCGCTGCCCTGACCCAAGTGCTCAAGCCAAGCGGCATCCTGTTCAAGAACGACTCCGCCGCGCGTGACGCCGAAGGCCTCAACCGCTACGTCGAAACCGTGTTCGGCCTGGTGCCGGAGTGGGTGGCGCTGGAAGAAAACGGCGTGAAATTCGAAGCCCCGGTGATCCAGGGCCAGAAAACCGGCTGGTTCTACGACCACCGCATGAACCGCGCCCGCCTGGCCCCGTACGCCAAAGGCAAACGCGTACTCGACCTGTACAGCTACATTGGCGGCTGGGGCGTGCAAGCTGCAGCGTTCGGCGCCAGTGAAGTGTTCTGCGTCGACGCCTCCGCCTTCGCCCTCGACGGCGTAGAGCGCAACGCCGCACTGAACGGTGTTGCCGAGAAAATGACCTGCATCGAAGGCGACGTATTCGAAGCCCTCAAAGAGCTGAAAGCCAGCGAAGAACGTTTCGACGTGATCGTCGCCGACCCACCGGCCTTCATCAAACGCAAAAAAGACATGAAAAACGGCGAAGGCGCCTACCGCCGCCTGAACGAGCAAGCCATGCGCCTGCTCAGCAAGGACGGCATTCTGGTCAGCGCATCGTGCTCCATGCACCTGCCGGAAGACGACCTGCAGAACATCCTGCTGACCAGCGCCCGTCACCTGGACCGCAACATCCAGATGCTCGAACGCGGCGGCCAGGGCCCGGATCACCCGGTGCACCCGGCGATTGCCGAAACGCGCTACATCAAGAGCATTACCTGCCGGTTGTTGCCTAATAGCTAAGTAACACGCAGATCAAATGTGGGAGCTGGCTTGCCTGCGATAGCGGTGGACCTGTTGACGAGTTTGTTGACTGACACTCAGCCATCGCGGGCAAGCCCGCTCCCACATTTTCCGACACAAACCGTCCTTCAACGGTTTTGATTGAATTCCACATTTCGCAGACTAGTATCGGTTTCTGGAATTACTCCGGAAAACAAAAACAATGTCTGGGCCCTACCTCTCCCGCTTCATCCTCATCACCTGCATTTCCCTGATCAGTTTCTTCCCGATTAACATTCTGCTGCCCTCTTTTCCTGCGCTGGCTGCCAGGTTCGACACACCTACCGCAGAAATCGCACTGTCGATCAGTCTGTTCACGCTGGTGTTTTCAATTTCCCAATTGATTGCAGGCCCGCTGTCGGATAAATGGGGCCGCAAGGAAGTGCTGAGCGGCTGCATTACGCTGTCGATCCTCGGCGCGATGGGTTGCGCGTTCGCGTCCGACTACCTGACCTTCCTGCTGTTTCGCTGCGTGCAGGCCATGGGCTGCGTTTTTTTCGTACTGGGCCATGCGCTGGTCGAAGACCTGTTCGAAGAACAGGACCGCGCCCGCGTACGCCTGTATTACATGACCCTTAGCGGTTCGTTTGTGGCGCTCTCGCCGCTGATCGGCTCCTGGCTGCAAACCACCTTCGACTGGCAAGGCAGCTTCTACGGCTTTGCGCTAATGGCACTGGGCATGTTGATCCATGCGCTCTGCATCCTGCCGTCCAAGGCCGCCAGCCCGCACCGCGCGCCGGTATCAATCATCGGTACGCTCAGAGCCGTCGCTGGCAACCGCGACTTCCTGCGCTACTGGTGGATCGCCGCGCTGGTGTTCGCCTGCTATTTCGCCTTGATCAGCGTGACGCCGCTGATTTTCATGGATGCGTTGAAACTGTCCGAATACCAATACGCACTGGTGTTGATGGTGTACGGCGTGGCCTACCTGCTCGGTGGCGTCGCGGCATCGTACTTGCAGAAGCGCATCTCGCTGTCCCGGCAAATCAATATCGGGCTGGGATTGCTGCTGGTGGCCGGCATTTTGTTAACGCTGATTATCAGCGTTGAGGCCATCACCCCCCTGACTCTGCTGATCCCGATGCTGATCAGTGCCCTGGCCGTCACCCTTGTGCGGCCTGCCGCGATTTCGGCGGCGATGCTGCTGTTTTCCAGCAGCGCGGGCACGGCGGCGTCGGCGGGCAACAGCATCATGTTCCTGACCGCGGCCATCAGCAGCGCCGCCCTCGCGCAGACCGGCAACCATTTGCTGATGACCATCGCCGTAAGCTTCATCGTTTTCAGCCTGTGGGGTTGGGTGGCGAATGCACGTGTGGGTCGCTAGCAAGCGCCCTCGCCACAGACGGTCATTCCCTCCAGCCGCCAGCGGTGTAGAATCGGCCTTATTCATCGCCAGTCATCCCCCGGCGGGTTTATGAGCTCGAGGCCCAGGCACGCGGCGATCCCGCGACGCGAGTGGCAACGTTTGGACACACGGCCATTTTCTGAGTGCTCCATACGTCAATAGAAGCTCACTTCCCTTTAGTACTTGATTAGCCGCCCGGAGTGCTCCATGCCAGATTACCGCTCGAAAACATCCACCCACGGCCGCAATATGGCCGGCGCGCGCGCACTGTGGCGTGCCACGGGGATGAAAGATGACGACTTCAAGAAGCCGATCATCGCGATTGCCAACTCCTTTACCCAGTTCGTACCGGGCCACGTCCACCTCAAGGACCTGGGCCAGCTGGTCGCCCGCGAGATCGAACGCGCCGGTGGCGTCGCCAAGGAATTCAACACCATCGCCGTGGATGACGGCATCGCCATGGGCCATGACGGCATGCTGTATTCGCTGCCGAGCCGCGAGATCATTGCCGACTCCGTGGAATACATGGTCAACGCCCACTGCGCCGACGCCATCGTCTGCATCTCGAACTGCGACAAGATCACCCCCGGCATGCTGATGGCCGCCCTGCGCCTGAACATCCCGGTGATCTTCGTCTCCGGCGGCCCGATGGAAGCCGGCAAGACCAAGCTCGCCTCCCACGGCCTCGACCTGGTCGACGCCATGGTCATCGCCGCCGATTCCAGCGCTTCTGACGAGAAGGTCGCGGAATACGAACGCAGCGCCTGCCCGACCTGCGGTTCGTGCTCCGGCATGTTCACCGCCAACTCGATGAACTGCCTGGTCGAAGCCCTGGGCCTGGCCTTGCCGGGCAACGGTTCCACCCTGGCCACCCACAGCGACCGCGAACAGCTGTTCCTGCAGGCTGGCCGCACCATCGTCGAGCTGTGCAAGCGTTACTACACCGAGAACGATGAGTCGGTGTTGCCGCGCAATATCGCCAACTTCAAGGCGTTCGAGAACGCCATGACCCTGGACATCGCCATGGGCGGTTCCACCAACACCATCCTGCACTTGCTGGCCGCAGCGCAAGAAGCCGAGATCGACTTCGACCTGCGCGACATCGACCGCCTGTCCCGTCATGTGCCGCAACTGTGCAAAGTCGCGCCGAATATCCAGAAGTACCACATGGAAGACGTGCACCGCGCCGGCGGGATCTTCTCGATTCTTGGCTCGCTGGCCCGTGGCGGACTGTTGCACACCGACCTGCCGACTGTGCACAGCAAATCCCTGGCCGAAGGCATCGCCAAGTGGGACATCACCCAGACTGACGACGAAGCGGTGCATCACTTCTTCAAGGCTGGCCCGGCGGGTATCCCGACCCAGACCGCGTTCAGCCAGTCGACCCGTTGGGAAACCCTGGATGACGACCGTGAAAACGGCTGCATCCGCAGTGTCGAGCACGCCTACTCGCAAGAAGGCGGCCTGGCCGTGCTGTACGGCAACATCGCGCTGGACGGCTGCGTGGTGAAAACCGCCGGTGTGGATGAATCCATCCACGTGTTCGAAGGCCGCGCCAAGATCTACGAAAGCCAGGACAGCTCGGTACGCGGCATCCTCGCCGACGAAGTGAAAGAAGGCGACATCGTGATCATCCGCTACGAAGGCCCGAAAGGCGGCCCGGGTATGCAGGAGATGCTCTACCCGACGTCTTACCTGAAATCCAAAGGCCTGGGCAAAGCTTGCGCCTTGCTGACCGACGGCCGCTTTTCTGGCGGCACCTCGGGCCTCTCGATCGGCCACGCTTCGCCAGAAGCCGCTGCCGGTGGCGCGATTGGTCTGGTGCAGGACGGCGACAAGGTGCTGATCGACATTCCGAACCGCTCGATCAACCTGTTGATCAGCGACGAAGAACTGGCGGCACGCCGGGTTGAGCAGGACAAGAAAGGCTGGAAACCGGTGGAGAAGCGTCCGCGCAAAGTCACCACCGCGTTGAAGGCTTACGCCCTGCTGGCCACCAGTGCCGACAAAGGTGCTGTGCGTAACAAGGCGATGCTCGACGGCCTGTAAGCCCCGCGCATAAAAAAGCCCCGCCACGTGCGGGGCATTTTTTTGCCTGAATAAAACTCCCCAGACAACAGAGATCAACTGTGGGAGCTGGCTTGCCTGCGATGGCGGCGTGTCAGCTTGCCTCTCTGAGCCTGACCGATCGCTATCGCAGGCAAGCCAGCTCCCACACTGACCGCGTTACTGGATTTCGTCCGGCTTGACGATCACCCAGTTCTTGTCCGCCGTCACCGGCAAGCCTTCCTTGGCCTGAGCAGCCGCGTGCTTGGCCATCATGCCGTTGAGCTGGGTCATGTATTTGTCCTTGCGGTTGATCCACAAGTGAATGCCACCCTTGGCCACGTCCACATCGTGGAATAGCATGTAACCGTCGCTGGTCGGTGTGTCACCGCCGACGATCACCGGTTTTTTCCACTCGTCGATGTAGGTCAGGATCGCTGCGTGCTTGCCGGCCATCCAGGTTGCCGGGGTCCATAAGTACGGCGTCAGTTCCAGGCCGAGGTTGGCCTTCTCGTCATATTTGCCCGCAGTGATCTGCTTACGCGCAGTGGTCAGTTCGCCGGTCTTGCGATCCTTGAGCAAGGTGCTCACGCCGATGACGTTCTCGGGTTTGACGTTGTAGCCGTACTTCGGATCGGCGGCGACCATACGCACCAACTCCTCGGAGGCGGCGGTCATCACATACACCTCGATGCCGTTTTCCATCAGCTTGTTGTACAGCTCAGCCTGGCCGGTGAAGACTTTCGGCGGCTGCACCTCAGACTTCTTCACCACATCGCCTTCAAAGTAGGTGACCGGCACCGGCTTGCCGGAAGCCATCAGCTCGTCCACCTGGACCTTGAGTTCCTTGAGGGTGAAGCCCGAGAAAATCTGCGCAACCCATGGGTAGCAGACCATGTCGTCGACTTCGCAAAGGCGGTAGTAGTAGCTGAACAGGCTTTCCTTGTGGTCGGCGGTGTCCTTGAACGGCATCAGCTTCAGCGATGGGTCCATGCTCTCGCGGGTGATCAGGCCCTTGTTTTCCATGTAGGGCAGCAAGGACTCTTCGAGGTCGTAGCGGTAACTGGTGTTGTCCATGTCGAACACCGCGAAGTTACCCTTGTTGGCGTTGGCGGCGATCATCTTGTTCAGTTGCTCGGCGGCCGGCGCCGGCCAGTGTTTCAACTCTGTGGCGGCAAATGCCTGGCTGACGAGGCCGAGGCAGAAGGCGGCGGCAAGTAGTTTTGGCGCGAGCTTCATAAGCGTTTTCTCCCTGAGTGAAAGACACCGACGCTAACAAATCTGTATGACAGTTATCGCCCGAGCACGACCGCTTGCGTCGTGATAACGCCAAGGGCATGTGCCTGAGCGCCAAATGCTTATTCCAAAAACGACAGTCGCCATTCCATATTGGTATTAAATCAATATATTTCAAACTGTTAGGCTTCCCGGTTCGCAATCGCAGGCTCACGCGATTGGCTGCCTTCTCAACGGAGCTTCAATGAATCTGCCCCTGATTCTCAACTTACTGGTGTTCGTGGCCCTGTTGCTGGGCCTGGCACAAACCCGTCGCACGAACTGGAGCCTCGCCAAGAAGGTGCTGTTTGCCCTCGTATTGGGCGTGGTGTTCGGCACGGTGTTGCACACCATTTATGGCGACGGCAACCCGGTGCTGAAGGCCTCGATCAGTTGGTTTGATCTGGTCGGCAATGGCTACGTGCAACTGCTGCAAATGATCGTGATCCCGCTGGTGTTCGCCTCGATCCTCAGTGCCGTGGCGCGCCTGCATAACGCCTCGTCCCTGGGCAAGATCAGCTTTTTGACCATCGGCACGCTGCTGTTCACCACCGCGATTGCGGCGCTGATCGGTATCGGCCTGACCAATCTGTTCGGCTTGACCGCCGAAGGTCTGGTGGCGGGCACCCAGGAGATGGCACGCCTGCAAGTGATCCAGAGTGATTACGCAGGCAAGGTGGCCGACCTGAATATCCCGCAGTTGCTGCTGTCGTTCGTACCGGCCAACCCGTTTGCCGACCTGGCCCGCGCCAAGCCGACGTCGATCATCAGCGTGGTGATTTTCGCTGCATTCCTGGGGGTTGCCGCGCTGCAACTGCTCAAGGATGACGTGGAAAAAGGCCAGAAAGTGCTCAACGCCATCGACACCCTGCAAGCCTGGGTCATGCGCCTGGTGCGCCTGGTGATGAAGCTGACGCCCTACGGCGTGCTGGCGCTGATGACCAAGGTAGTCGCCGGCTCCAACCTGCAAGACATCATCAAGCTCGGCAGTTTTGTAGTGGTGTCTTATCTGGCTCTGGGGCTGATGTTTGTGGTTCACGGCCTATTGCTGTCGCTGGCCGGGATCAACCCGCTGCGGTTCTTCCGCAAGGTGTGGCCGGTACTGACGTTTGCCTTCACCAGTCGTTCCAGTGCGGCAGCCATTCCGCTGAGCATTGAAGCGCAGACCCGCCGTCTGGGGATCCCGCAGTCCATCGCCGGGTTTGCCGCCTCGTTTGGCGCGACGATCGGCCAGAACGGTTGCGCCGGTCTCTACCCAGCCATGCTGGCGGTGATGGTTGCACCGACCGTGGGCATCAACCCGCTGGACCCGCTGTGGATCGCGACGCTGGTGGCGATTGTGACCTTGAGTTCGGCCGGTGTGGCAGGCGTGGGCGGTGGTGCGACCTTTGCCGCGCTGATCGTGCTGCCGGCGATGGGCTTGCCGGTGTCACTGGTAGCACTGCTGATTTCCGTGGAGCCGCTGATCGACATGGGCCGCACGGCGTTGAACGTGAATGGTTCGATGACGGCCGGGGCGATTACCAGCCAGATCATGGGGCAGACGGATAAAGCGCTGCTGGATGCTGATGAGCATGCTGAATTAGCGCAGGTCTGATAGACCGCTATCGCAGGTAAGCCAGCTCCCACACTTGAATCGGTTTCCTCAGGAGAAATCGGTCAACTGTGGGAGCTGGCTTGCCTGCGATGCTTTTAAGCTTTTTCCCAGACTTCGAAGTTGTAGGCAGGCTTATCGCCTTCAGCCAGGTTCTCGACGTTCGACACCAACTTCCACTGGTTCAAATCAAACGCCGGAAACCATGCATCGCCTTCCGGGCTCAACGCCACCCGCGTCAAATACAGGCGATCCGCCTGCGCCAGCCCCTGCGCATACAGCTGCGCACCGCCGATCAGCATCAGCTCATCCACGCCCTGTTCCAGCGCCCAGGCTTCAGCCCGCTCAACCGCCGCGTCCAGTGACGGAAAAACTTCCGCACCTTCCAGCGCCAAGCCGGTCTGACGGCTGACCACAATGTTCAAGCGCCCCGGCAACGGTCGGCCCAGGGAATCCCAGGTCTTGCGCCCCATGATGATCGGCTTGCCGAGCGTGGTGGCCTTGAAATATTTAAAATCCCCCGGCAAATGCCAGGGCATGCTGTTGTCGACGCCGATCACCCGGTTTTCACCAAGGGCTGCGATCAGGCTTAAAGGGAGAGTTTTTTTCATGCCGACGAGAATACCAGAGCCACGAGTCTGCGGTTATGCTCCAAGCTCACTTGCTCAACAGGACGGCGCGTGACTGCTCTGAACCCGCTGCATACACTTTGGCTGACCGAAACCGTGCGCCTGCGCGAAGAACACGCAGGCCCCTTGGAAGACCTGGAAGCCAACCGCCTGGCGCGCACGGCCGGTGGCGACCTGGCGACGCGCATCCAACAGCGCGCCCTGCACCTGGCCGAGCGCGATGGGCTGACCGCCGCCCTCACCCGCTGGCTGCAAGGCGCTCGTTTGGCGTTGGTGCTGCTGGCGGTGGTCGCGGTTATCAGTGGCGCCGGGCTGGCCTTTGCCGCCTTGGGCAACGGCCTGACGCCGGTGAACGTGTTCTGGGCCTTGGGCAGCCTGCTCGGCTTGAACCTGATCCTGTTAATCAGCTGGGCCTTGGGCTTGCTGTTTGCCGGTGAACACAGCGCCAGCCTCGGGCGGCTGTGGTTGTGGCTCAGCGAAAAACTTGCCCGGGATGCCAAAGCCGCGCAATTGGCGCCAGCCTTGTTGCTGTTGTTGCAGCGCCAGAAACTCAACCGTTGGGCCGTGGGTGTGCTGGTCAACAGCCTGTGGTTGTTGGCATTGCTCAGCGCCTTGGTGATTCTGCTGACACTGCTGGCCACGCGGCGCTACGGTTTTGTGTGGGAAACCACCATCCTCGGCGCCGATACTTTTGTCGCCGTCACCCAAGCCCTCGGCAGCCTGCCCGCCTTGCTGGGTTTTAATGTGCCGACGGTGGAGATGATCCGCGCCAGCGGCGACTCGGCCCTGAATATCGAAAGCGCCCGCCAGGCCTGGGCCGCGTGGCTGGTAGGCGTGCTGCTGGTTTACGGCCTGCTGCCCCGATTGCTCCTCGCGCTGCTGTGCCTGTGGCGCTGGAAACGCGGCCGCGCGGCATTGCGCCTGGACCTCAACCTGCCCGGCTACAGCCAATTACGCGAACGCCTGATGCCGAGCAGCGAGCGACTTGGCGTGAATGACGCCGCGCCCGAGCAGTTGCATCACGTCACAGGCGGCATCAGCGAACTGGAAAGCCACGGCGCCCTGCTGGTGGCCATCGAACTCGACGATCAGCACCCGTGGCCGCCCAAGCTGCCAAGCAGCGTCAAGAATGCTGGCATCCTCGACAGCCGCGAATCGCGCAACAAACTGCTGGAACAACTCACGCGCTTCCCGCCCGCACGCCTGGCCATCGCCTGTGACCCGCGCCGCTCGCCGGATCGTGGCAGCCTGGCGTTGATCGCCGAGCTGGCCCGCAGCGCCACTGCCACCCGCGTATGGCTGTTGCAGGCGCCACCCGGCCAGGCGCTGGACGCCGAGCGCTTGGGCGACTGGCACGCCGCGCTGCAACAGCTGGAGCTGCCGTTCGCCGACTGTGCGCCGCTGAACTGGCTGGAGACCGGTCATGACTAAACCGCTGAAGCTCGCCGTGGTCGGCCACACCAACGTCGGCAAAACCTCGCTGCTGCGCACGTTGACCCGTGATGTGGGCTTTGGCGAAGTCTCCCATCGCCCCAGCACCACCCGTCATGTGGAAGGCGCGCGTTTGTCGGTCGATGGCGAAGCCTTGCTGGAGCTGTACGACACGCCCGGCCTGGAAGATGCCATCGCGTTGCTTGATTACCTGGAACGCCTGGACCGACCCGGCGAACGCCTCGATGGCCCGGCTCGCCTGGCGCGGTTCCTGGAAGGCAGCGAAGCCCGCCAGCGTTTTGAACAGGAGGCCAAAGTGCTGCGGCAACTGCTGGCCTCGGACGCCGGTTTGTACGTGATCGACGCCCGCGAACCAGTGCTGGCCAAGTACCGCGACGAGCTGCAAGTGCTGGCCAGTTGCGGCAAGCCATTGCTGCCGGTGCTCAACTTCGTCAGCAGCAACGACCACCGCGAGCCGGACTGGCGCGAAGCCCTGGCCCGCCTCGGCCTGCATGCGCTGGTGCGTTTCGACAGCGTGGCGCCGCCGGAAGACGGCGAACGCCGCTTGTATGAAAGCCTGGCACTGCTGCTGGAAAACTCACGGCCGCAATTGGAACGCCTGATCCTCGATCAGCAAGCCCAACGCCAGGCCCGTCAGCAAAGCGCTGCGCGCTTGATCGCCGAATTATTGATCGACTGCGCCGCATGCCGGCGCAGTGTGGTCACCGAAGATGAGCAGCAAGCCATCGCAGATTTGCGCAAAGCCGTGCGCCAGCGCGAACAGAAATGCGTAGAGGCGTTGCTCAAGCTATTCGGTTTTCGACCACAGGACGCCGCGGCCAGCGACCTGCCCTTGCTGGATGGCCGCTGGGGCGATGACCTGTTCAACCCCGAAACCCTCAAACAACTCGGCGTTCGGGTCGGCGGCGGGATCGCCGCAGGCGCGGCAGCCGGTGCGGGTGTGGACCTGCTGGTCGGCGGTCTCACCCTCGGCGCCGCCGCCCTCGCCGGTGCCATTGCCGGTGGCGCACTGCAAACTGCACGCAGTTACGGCAGCCGCCTGCTGGGCAAGCTCAAGGGCCAGCGCGAGCTGACCGTCGACGACAGCGTGCTGCGCCTGCTCGCCCTGCGCCAACGTCAATTGCTCAAGGCCCTGAACCTGCGCGGCCATGCGGCGATGCACAGCATCAAGGTCGACTCGCCGCAGGACAAAACCTGGCGTGAAGGCAAGTTGCCGGATGCGCTGTATAAGGCGCGCGCCCATCCGCAATGGTCGTCGCTCAACCCTCACGCCAAGCTGAGCCAAGCCGAGCGCCAAGAGCAGGTCGAAGTCTTGGCGACCAAACTCAATGAGGCTGAGGTTAAGCCGTCTTGATGGGTTGTGTATGCCAGTCGAATGCGAGGAAAGCGTTGCACAAGACCTTAATCGCAAGTTTGTCGCGGTGGTCAGCAACAACATCCCGATCCAAGTCACTGTTGGTAAATGACTCCAGAACCCCATCACTGTCGCCGTCATAACCAGCCGCGCTGTACACCAGCGCGCGTTTACCCTGTAGTGAACAGCACTGGTAAAAATTCAGCTTGATCGCATTGGGCACACCATCTTTCGCCCAGTGACTGACGTGCATCGTCAAGTAACGCCGCCAGGTATCGCCGGGGTTAAACCAGCCTTGCTTCAAAAAGGTATCGACAAAGGCCTTGAGCAACACTTTGTCTTCCGCTGATTTATAGCCATCAGCGTTGATATCGCCGGGTAGCAGGATATCGGCAGCACCGTCAGCCGTAATATCCACGGCCACGGCTTCATGCACCAGCTCGTCAGGGTCGTTGTCGGCCCGCTGAAAAAACTGCAACACCGCCATGTCGGGTTTGCCATTACCGCTTCTGTCCTGAGCGGTGGCTTTCAAGTAACGCATCACAGACTCTCGCTTCATACTGGACATCCCTCGTCGTCAGTAAACCAATTGAACTTCAAAACCGTATCGGCGAGCACTTGCACCAAGCCCTTGTCGACGTCATTGGTGACGCCGTCACGGTTAATATCGAAGTGAATATTCCACTCCAACGCCCCGTCACTATCAAAGTCATAGGCGGCGTTCCATATCACCGGGGTGTTATCGCAAGGGTGAATAGCGCATGGAGGTTTCCTGAAAAGCTAATTCATGCCTCGTGCGCTCACCAGCGCACACAGTCGATGCCCGCTGTAAGAAGGCTCGACATGTGTCGCCCCTTAACGCCAGTTGAACTTCAGATACAGATTGGCCATTGATTGCAGTGCCTTTAGATCCATGGTGTCGAACAGCTCAAGAGGCAGCGCTTCGTCATCCAGTTGCATTACG
Organism: Pseudomonas sp. WS 5532; assembly: GCF_012985445.1. Classification (NCBI taxonomy): domain Bacteria; kingdom Pseudomonadati; phylum Pseudomonadota; class Gammaproteobacteria; order Pseudomonadales; family Pseudomonadaceae; genus Pseudomonas; species Pseudomonas sp. WS 5532. The sequence continues at coordinate 409,020 of NZ_JAAQWK010000002.1, read as the reverse complement.
CCCATGCCGAGGCTATCGCACGCGGTGACGCTGAACTTCAGCCGCTGTTTTTCAATCATGGGTTTTTCGTTCTGATAGAGATCCAAGCGAACTTCGGCGGGGTCGCCTGCGACGGTGAAACGGCTCACATAAAAGTTGATCGAGCGGTTGGGCATGGGTGGACGGCAGAGCCAATTCACTTTCAATACAGCATTGGCAAAATCCTTGAGTAACGCCCTGTCCCTCTCCCCCGAGACACCATTGCCGTCGATGTCACCGGTGATCTGGTAATCGACCAGGCCATCCGCAGATAAGTCGACAGCTGTGGCCTGGCGCACCAGCTCATCCGGCAGCTTTGGCGTGCGTTGAAAAAACAGAAGGTCCACGGTATCCGCCAAAGCATTAGCACTTTGATCCTTCACGGCAACTCTCAAATAACGCATCTAAATCGCTCCCTTAATCAGAGGGCGTACCTTACAGAGTGCGTGGACATTGACTCCATGCGCTGCGTCCGTGTCATCGGTCGGAATCACGCCATTCTTATGAAGGCAACGTCAGTAGCCGCCGAGCCTTGAACTTTAATACCTCCAAGTCCAGTACAGGCACGTGCATTTGCTTGGCCTGCTCATCCCAATCACGCAGGCGCAGGCTGACCTCGCAAAGCGGATCTTGCTCAAAAGCCCGAGCCTCTTCGGCCGTCATCACACCGCCCTGGTAACCCAGGGTACGGCGGCTGGCTTCACTCAAGCGCGCGCAGTAGTCCGGCTGGCTGAAGGTCAGGTAGCGTTTGGCTTGCACGTGGTACTCCACCAGTTTGGCCATGCGCTCGCTGAAGCCTGCGCGGCGCAAATAGTCCGCACCCAGGCGTTCGTGGCTGACCACGCCATAGCCGCCCATGTTCTCACCGCCCTGCCCGCAGAGATGCCCTATGTCGTGGAAAAACGCCGCCAGCACCACCTCATCGTCGAAGCCTTCGGCCATAGCGAGCTGCGCAGCCTGGGACATATGTTCGATCTGCGACACCGGCTCACCGATGTAATCGGCCGCGCCGTGCTGTTCGTATAAGCCGAAGACTTCGGCGATTGCCTGTTCCGGATTCATGATGCGTCTCCCCACAATGCTGTGATATTTCGCTCGGCCATCGCCGGGCCAACGCTCATGCCTACGCCGGAGTGCATCAACGCCGCGCTCACGCCCGGCGCCGCACGCAGGAATGAAAACGGCGCCGGGCCGCGTGAGCCATACACACCCTGCCAGCGTTCCACCACCTGGATTTTGCAGCCCAGCGTCTGCTCCGCCAGCTCGATCAGCCAGTCATCAACTTGCTCGGCATTGAACGGTGATGCATCGCTGCCGTAATCGTGGGAGTCGCCGATGATCAGCTCGCCATGGGGCGTCGGGCTGATCAGCAAGTGAATGCCGTGCTCTTGCAAATGCGGCGCTTCGCGCAGGATCTGCGCCTGCACTGGCGCAGCTTCCGGCAGGTCGGCAAACGCGCCGTAGTGCACGCAACTAAGGCCCGTGAGCAATGCGTGTTGCAGGTTCAGGTTGAGCGCAGGCCGGGCGCGCAGCATTTGCAGGCGACAGATGCTCGGGTTGAGCCCGGCAATCGACTCCGCCAACAAGGTTTGGTAGTCATGACCGGAGCATACGATGACCTGCTCACCGCGAAAGCTGCCCGCTGTAGTGTGTACTTGACCAGGCTCAACGTCGCGCACCAGCGTGGAGAAATAGAACTGCACCTTCAATTCCTGGGCCAGGTAATTGATCAGCGCCGGGATCGCTTCGCGCGAATACAGTTGCTGATCATCCTTGCCATGCAGCGCGGCACGGTGATGGCGAAACTGGCCGCCGTACAGGTCTTTCATCGCCGCGCCTTGCAACAGCTCGACGTTGTAGTCGTGTTCTTGCGCCCGGCCAGCGCAGAAGGCTTCCAGCAGATGTTCTTCGGCTTCGGTGCGGGCGAACAGGTAGGAGCCGTTGCGCTTGAGCTGGATACCGGCCACCTGTGCCCAGTGCGCCCAGATATCACGGCTTTCCTGCGCCAGATCAAGCATCGGCCCGGGGGGTTGGCCGGTGACCAGTGCCTGGCCGAAGTTGCGCACGGAGGCCCCCAGCGGTGTGGCGCTGCGCTCGAAGACCTTGACCTTTAGGCCGCGTTTGGCGGCGGCGTAGGCGTGGGACAGGCCGAGGATGCCGGCGCCGATGATTAACAGATCGCTACTCATGTGTTCCTCTCGTTCCCACGCTCTGCGTGGGAATGCATCCAGTGACGCTTTGCGTCACGACTTCCAAGAGCGGACGCGGAGCGTCCAGGGCAGCATTCCCACGCGGAGCGTGGGAACGATGATCAGTTACTGCTTCTCCGACTTTCCGTCATAACGCTTGCGCCATTCGGTCAGGATGCTGTCGCGGTTTTTCGAGGCCCAGGCGAAGTCGTTCTTGATCAAGCGTTGTTCGTAATCAGCCGGCAATTCGGTCTGCGGCTTGGCGATACCCGGCTGGGCGAGGACGGCAAAGTTGTCCTTGTACAGCTCCATCGCAGCGGGGCTGGCGGAGAAGTCGGCAAGTTTTTTGGCCGCATCGGCGTGAGCAGTGCCCTTGATCACGGCAGTCGCTTCGATGTCCCAGCCCAAGCCTTCTTTGGGCAAGATAATGTCCAGCGGCGCGCCTTGGCGTTTGAGCTGCACGGCCGGGTACTCAAACGAAATACCAATCGGGAATTCCCCGGAAGCCGCCAGCTTGCACGGCTTGGAGCCGGAGTGAACGTACTGGCCGATGTTCTGGTGCAGGTCGTCCATGTACTGCCAGCCCTGCTTCTCGCCGAAGGTCTGCAGCCAGGCGCTCACATCCAGGAAACCGGTGCCGGACGACGCCGGGTTGGGCATCACGATCTTGCCCTTGTACTCAGGCTTGGTCAGGTCTTGCCAGCTCACCGGCTTGGTCAGGCCTTGTTTCTCGGCTTCGACAGTGTTGAAGCAGATGGTCGCAGCCCACACGTCCATGCCGACCCAGGCCGGTGGGTTGGCGGCGTCACGGTAGTTTTTGCCGATCTTGTCCAAGTCCTTGGGCGCGTAGCTATCCAGCATGCCTTGCTGATCGAGAATCGCCAGGCTGGAGGCAGCCAGCCCCCACACCACATCCGCCTGCGGGCGGGCTTTTTCGGCCAGCAGTTTGGCAGTGATGATGCCGGTGGAGTCGCGCACCCACTTGATATCGATATCCGGGTTGGCTTTTTCGAAGGCCTGTTTGTAGGTCTTCAACTGCTCGGCTTCGAGGGCCGTGTACACCGTCAACTCGGTTTTGGCGGCAAAGGCATTCAGGCTGAATGCGCTGAGTAGAGCAGCGGCCAGGGCCAAGGGCTTGAACATGGAGCACCTCCTTCAGGGACTTTTATTGGCCGGGCGCGGTTTGGCGCCAGGCTTGAGAGCGGCGTAAAGCGCCACGTGAGGCCCACGCCAGCAGCAGCGAGACGCCGGCCGACGTGAACAGGATCAGGGTCGACATGGCCGCAGCGCCGCCCACATTGCCGGCGTCGTCCATGTTCAACACGGCGACGGCGGCGAGGATGGTGTCGGGGCTGTAGAGGAAGATCGCGGCGGACACGGTGGTCATCGCCGACACAAACAGGTAGCGCACGATATCCAGCAGCGCGGGCAGGCAGATCGGCACGGTGACACGCAGATAGTGGCGGTACAGCGGCGCCTTGAGGGACAGCGCGGCAGCTTCGAACTCGGCATCCAACTGGCGCAGCGCGGTGGTTGCAGTCATTTGCGCGGTGGTCAGGTAGTGCGCAATGGTGCACACCACCAGCAACGTCATGGTGCCGTAGAACACATGCAGCGGGTTGCCGTTGAGGTTGAAGAAGAACACGTAACCCAGGCCCAGCACCAAGCCCGGCACAGCCATCGGCACAAAGCTGAGCATGCGCAGCGCCAGGTTCAGGCCTTTCTGGCCCTTGGTCTTCTCCATCAGGTAGGCGCCGGTGAAGATCAGCACACTGCCGATCAGCGCGGTGCACAGGGCCATGGTCAGGCTGTTGCGATAGGCCAGCCAGCCGCCGCCGGCCGTGTCTTCAAACTGGTAGTGATTGAGCGACAAAGACAGGTTGTAGGGCCAGAACTTCACCAGCGAGGAGTACACCGCCATGCCGAACACCAGCAGCAACACGGCGCAGATCAACAACACAATCGCCAGGTAGCAGCCATCTCTTAAGCGCGACGGCGCCGGCTGGAACACTTGGGCGCGGCCGCTCATGGCGTCGCCATGACGACGGCGCAGCCAGGCATCCACAGCAAAGCTGAACAGCGCCGGCAGCAGCAACACCATGCCGATCAAGGCGCCGCGACCGAACTGTTGCTGGCCGACCACCGCCTTGTAGGCTTCCAGCGCCAACACCTGATAATCGCCACCCACCACCACGGGCACGCCGAAGTCGGTGATGGTCAGGGTGAACACCAGGCAAAACGCCGCGAATACCGCCTGACGCGTGGCCGGCCAGGTAATGCTGCGAAACGCTCGGGCCGGGCTGGCGCCCATGCTGGAGGCGGCATCGAACAGGCGCGCATCCGCCAGGGACAGCGCCGACAGCAGAATCATCAGGGCATGTGGGAAGGTGTAGATCACTTCACCCAGCACAATGCCCCAGAAGCCGTAGATATTGTCCGAGAGCAAACCACGCAACATGCCCTGGTTGCCGAACAGATAGACCAGCGCAATACCCGGCAACATCGACGGGGCCATCAATGGCAGCAGCGACAGGCCGCGCCAGATCGGCTTGCCGGGAATCAGCGTGCGTTGCAGTGCGTAGGCAAACAGGTAGGCCAGCGGTACGACGATGGCCGCCACACTGAGGGACACTTTCAGGCTATTGCCCAACAACCAATGAAAGTTGGCGCTGGTTACCAGCTCCCGCGCCGCGACCAGCCCGCCGCCCTGCCCGGCTTCGCTGCTGAAGCCGCGCCAGAAGATCGCCAGCAACGGCAACAACACCGCAATGCCCAACAGGAGTAACCAAAGCAGTTTGCCGCCGACCACAAAAATGCGGTCGCCAAGCTCAGCGCGGGAAACATGGCGAGCCACGTGGTCGGGTATCGGCAGACTCATATCGGCAGCCATCTCAGGCAAACACCTGCAGGCTGCGCGGCGGCAAAGCCACCCAGATATCCTGCGCGCCCAGGCGCGGCATGGCTTCGGGGGCCAGTTCGGCCAACAGCGGGTGGCCAGGCAATTGCTCCAGCTCAAAGCTCATGCGGCAGCGGTTGCCGAGGAAAGTGATCTCGCGGACCTTGGCCGGGAACAGGTTTTCTTCATGCACCAGCGGGTTGACGCTGATGGCTTCCGGGCGGCAGAACAAGCGGCCGGACTTGGCTTTGCTGGCGCTGTCATCCAGGCGCATGTGCAGGCCGCCGACTTGGGCATGACTGTCGCTGCTGCGGCTGAACGGCAGCCAGTTGCCCTGGCCGACAAATTCCGCCACAAACGGCGTGGCCGGGCGGTCGTAGATTTCCTGGGGCGTGGCGTACTGCTCGACCTTGCCGTTGTTCATCACGGCAATACGGTCGGCCATCAGCATGGCCTCGTCCTGGTTGTGGGTGACCATCAGCGTGGTGATGCCCAGGCGCCGTTGCAATTGGCGCAGCTCGGTACACAGATGCTCACGCACGCGGGCGTCGAGGGCCGACATGGGTTCGTCCAGCAACAGCAATGACGGCGCCGGCGCCAGGGCACGGGCCAGGGCCACGCGCTGTTGTTGGCCGCCGGAGAGTTGGCCGGGGTACTTTTTTTCACTGCCGACCAGGCCGACCAGTTCGAGCATCTGCCCGACGCGCTTGCGCACTTCGTCGCGACCACTGCCGGTGAGGCCGTAGCCGATGTTCGCTTCGACGGTCAGGTTGGGAAACAGCGCGTAAGACTGGAACAGAATGCCGTAGTCCCGCGCCTGCGGCGGTAGCAAGGAAACATCGCGTTTGCCCAGGTAAAGCTCACCGCTGTCCTGGCGCTCCAGGCCGGCGATACAGCGCAGCAAGGTGGTTTTGCCGCAGCCGGACGGGCCTAGCAGGCACACCAGCTCGCCGGCCGCGACCTCCAGGGACACGTTGTCCAGCGCGGTGAATGCGCCGAAGCGTTTCTGGATACCGCGCACCTTCATTGGCGCACCGGGTTGGGTCAGGGCTGTGTTCATGCAAGGCACCTCATCAAACTGATGAAGGCCATGCTAGGCGGGCAATGCGTCCCTCTTGTGGCAGAAAGGCAAAAGGCAGTGATAGTGGTATTGGTGGATTTGGGTGTAAGGCGATCGTTCCCACGCTCTGCGTGGGAATGCATCTTGTGACGCTCCGCGTCACGACATTCAAGCGCAGACGCGGAGCGTCCAGGGCGGCATTCCCACGCGGAGCGTGGGAACGATCAGAGCGGCGACATTTCCTGCGCCAACCCCAGAAACGCCGCCGGCAACCGCGCGCCTTTGCGCTCTTTGAGGCAGTACAAATACTCGGGAATCTGCGGTGCATTCTCGATGGTCAGCACCCGCAGTTGTGGGTCATGGGGCACTTCCTGGCGGGCAATGATGCTGATGCCGATGTTGCGCAGCACCGCCTCGCGAATCGACTCACGGCTGCCGATTTCCAGCAACGGCCCGTAACTCACGCCGGCGCCCTGCAACATCTCTTCAGTCAACCGCCGCGTGGTGGAACCGGCTTCGCGCATCAGCAGCGTATGCCCGGCCAGCGCACTCAGTGGCACATGTTCAAGCTTGGCCAGGGGATGATTGCGATGCACCGCCAGTACCAGCGGGTCGGTGCCCAGCACGCGGCGGATCAGGCGTGGGTCTTCGAGCAGTTGCGAGGAGGCCGCGACATCGACGCGGTAATCGTCCAGTGCTTCGAGCACTTGTTGGGAATTGCCGATTTCCACCGAGACGTCCACATGGGGCAGGCGTTCGCGAAAGGCTTTGACCAGATCGAGGATGTAATACGGCGCCGTGGCGGCAATCCTCAAAGCGCCCTGGACCTGGCCAGTATTGCGCAGGAAAAACTCGATATCGGCCTCTTGCTGCAACAGCGCCTTGACCATCGGCAGCAGGCGCGCGCCGTCGTCACTGACGGTGAGGCGCCGCCCGCCGCGGTAGAACAGTTCAACGCCGTATTGGCTTTCCAGGTTGCGAATCTGGGTGGTGACGGTGGGCTGGCTCAAGCCGAGTTTTTTCGCCGCCTGGGTAATGCTGCCCAGGCGGGCGACCATAAAAAACGCCTTTAACTCAGCACTCAGCACACCGCCCTCTCATCCTCTATTTGCGCAACAGGCGCAGACCGTTGAATACCACCAGCAGGCTCACGCCCATGTCCGCGAACACCGCCATCCACATGGTCGCCATGCCCAGGAAGGTGACTGCCAGGAAGATCGCCTTGATCACCAACGCCAGGGCGATGTTCTGCTTGAGGATACTCGACGTTTGCCGCGACAGACGAATGAATGCCGGAATCTTGCGCAGATCATCGTCCATCAGCGCCACGTCGGCAGTCTCGATTGCCGTGTCAGTGCCGGCTGCGGCCATGGCAAAGCCGATTTCGGCGCGGGCCAGGGCCGGGGCGTCGTTGATGCCGTCGCCGACCATGCCTACCCGGCGGCCTTGGCCGTAGAGGGTTTCAATGGCTTGCAGCTTGTCGGTGGGCAACAGATCGCCCTGGGCCTGATCGATGCCAACCTGCGCCGCAATCGCCTGGGCGGTGTGGGTGTTGTCGCCGGTGAGCATCAGGGTCTTGATGCCCAGCGCGTGCAGTTGCTGGATGGCTTCGCGGCTGCTGTCTTTTACCGTGTCAGCCACGGCGAACAACGCCAGCGGGCCGGACTTGTCGAGCAGCAACACCACGGACTTGCCTTGTTTTTCCAGGGCGAACAGCTTTTCTTCCAGCGCCGGCGAGCACAGGCCCAGGTCTTCCACCAGACGGTGGTTGCCCAAGTGGTAGGTTTCGCCGTTGATGTCGCCACGCACACCGCGACCTGGCAAGGCCTCGAAGTTATCCACAACGTGGCTTGGCAAGTTTTTATCCACAGCTGCCTTGGCGATGGCCAGCGACACCGGGTGGTCGGAGCGCCCGGCCAGGCTGGCCGCCAAGGCGGGTGCGCTGTCTTCGACGTTGGGGAACAGCGCCAGGTAATCGGTTTGCACCGGTTTACCGTGGGTGATGGTGCCGGTCTTGTCGAGGGCCAGGTAGTCGAGCTTGTAACCACCCTCCAGGTACACGCCGCCCTTGATCAGGATGCCTTTGCGCGCCGCAGCCGCCAGGCCGCTGACGATGGTCACCGGGGTGGAAATCACCAGGGCGCATGGGCACGCGACCACCAGCAATACGAGGGCGCGGTAGATCCAGTCGAACCACACGCCGGCCATGAACAACGGTGGGATAATCGCCACGCCCAAGGCAAACAGGAAGACTGCCGGGGTGTAGACCTTCGAGAAGCTGTCGACAAAGCGCTGGGTCGGCGCCCGTGCGCCCTGGGCCTGTTCCACCGCGTGAATGATGCGCGCCAGGGTCGAATTGTTCGCCGCTGCGGTGACCTTGTACTCAAGGGAACCGGCCTGGTTGATGGTGCCGGCGAAGACCTTATCGCCTACGGTTTTTTCAATCGGCAGGCTTTCGCCGGTGATCGGCGCCTGATCGATGGTGGATTGGCCGGCAGTAACTTCACCGTCCAGGCCTATGCGTTCGCCGGGTTTTACCCGCACGATCGCGCCCAATTCAATACTTTTTACCTCCTGTTCAAGCCACGAACCATCGGCCTGCTGCACCGTGGCCTGTTCCGGCGTCATTTGCATCAGGCCGCTGATGGCATTACGCGCACGGTCCAGAGACTTGGCTTCGATCAACTCGGCCACCGTAAACAGGAACATCACCATGGCCGCTTCCGGCCACTGGCCGATCAGGATCGCACCAGTTACCGCGATACTCATCAGCGCGTTGATGTTCAGGTTGAGGTTTTTCAGGGCGATCCAGCCCTTTTTATAGGTGGTGAGGCCGCCGCTGAGGATCGATACCAGCGCCACCAAGGCAATTACCCAGGTCGGTGCCACGCCCGTGAAATGCAACACTTCGGCGCCCAATGCACCTACGCCCGACACCGCCAACGGCCACCAATGTTTCTTGGCAGGCGGCGCGGCAGCAGGTGTCCCCTCTTCGATAGGGTCGGCTTGCATGCCGATGGATTTGATCGCCGCGATGATCGGCGCAGTGCTCGGCAGGTCATGGGTGACGCCGAGGATGCGGTTGATCAGGTTGAATTCCAGCTGCTGCACACCGGCAAGCTTGCCCAGTTTGTTCTGGATCAGCGTCTGTTCGGTGGGGCAGTCCATGGCTTCGATGCGGAAAGTGCTCAGGCGCGAGCCGGCCGTCGGCGCTTCGCTGAGCGTAACCACAGCAGGCGCTACCTTGCTGGAACAGCAGGAATCGCCATGGCTGCCATGCTCATGTTTTTTGACCGGGGTCAGCGTGGCGCCGTGGTCGTGGCTATGTTCGTGGCTATGGTCATGATCATGGTCGTGCTTGTGATCATGTTTTTTCGGGGTGTGGATGGAATCGCTCATTCTGTCGCGTCCGTAAAGGTGCCTGTTGCCAAGTAAAGACCCTGTAGCCACTATAGGGTCAAGCACCCATTTGGAGATTGCTGCGATGAAGATCGGTGAATTGGCCAAACTGACCGATTGTCAGGTGGAAACCATCCGTTATTACGAAAAAGAAGGCCTGCTGCCGCCCCCGGCGCGCACCGATGCCAATTATCGCGTGTACACCCAGGCGCACACCGAGCGGCTGATCTTTATCCGCAACTGCCGCAGCCTGGACATGACGCTTGAAGAAATCCGCAGCCTGCTGGGGCTGCGCGACAGCCCGCAGGACCAGTGCGAGAGTGTGAATGCGTTGATCGACGAGCATATCCACCATGTGAAAGCGCGGATCGATGGGCTGTTGGCGTTGCAGGCGCAATTGCTCGACCTGCGCCAACGCTGCGGCGGTGGGCCGGATCTGGACCAGTGCGGGATTTTGCAGCGGCTGGAGGTCAGCGGCAGTGTGGCGGCCAGCGAGGCTGAGCCTTCGCATGTGGGCAGAAGCCACGGGCATTAAGGTGTATACAAAACAACTGTGGGAGCTGGCTTGCCTGCGATAGCGGTGGATCAGAGGCATTTGTATCGCCTGATACTTCGCTATCGCAGGCAAGCCAGCTCCCACATAAGCCAGTTGCCACATTTTTGACCGAGGCGGTCTTTAGATGGCGACGTCAGCCTTGATGCTCGGATCGGCGTCGTAGCCCACAATCTCGAAATCTTCGAACTTGTAGTCGTAAATCGACGCCGGCTTACGCTTGATTACCAGTTCCGGCAGCTTCTTCGGCGTGCGCGCCAGCTGCGTACGGATCTGTTCCATATGGTTGCTATAGGCATGGGTGTCGCCGGTGGTGACGATGATCTCGTGCGGGATCAGGTCGCATTGCTGGGCCAGCATATGGGTCAGCAACGCCAGCGCGGCGGTGTTGTACGGCAGGCCGAGGAATACGTCGGAGCTGCGGATGTACAACTGCATCGACAGATGGCCGTCATGCACAAACGCCTGGTACAGCAGGTGGCACGGCGGCAGGGCTTGCTTGCCGTTGCGCGCGTTTTCCTGCGGGCTCTTGGTTTCGTCCGGCAGGTATTCGACGTTCCAGCCGTGGAACAGGATGCGACGGCTGTTGGGGTTGTTCTTCAACGTGTCGACCATGTAGTCGATCTGGTTGATGGTGCCGCCGTCCTTGGTTGGCCAGGCGGTCCACTGCTCGCCGTACACCGGGCCGAGGTCGCCGTCTTCGGTGGCCCATTCGTCCCAGATTTTCACGCCGTTTTCGTTCAGCCACTGGATGTTGGTATTGCCGCTCAACATCCAGATCAATTCGTTGGCGATGCTTTTGAAATGAAGCTTCTTGGTGGTCAGCAGCGGGAAGCCGTCGGCCAAGTTATGCCGATACTGACGGGCAAACACGGCTTTGGTGCCGGTGCCGGTGCGATCGCCCTTGGTCAATCCATTGGTCACGACGTCGTTCAGTAGTTCGAGATATTGCTTCATGTTTTTACCCGTATCAAAGAAGCCGAGGCTCGCAAAAGCCTCGGCATTCGAATTTAAAGCGCGGCGTTCTTGATGCCTTGCGGGCGATTGTAAGCCCACCACAGCAGGCCCAGGCCCGCCAGGATCATCGGCATGCTGAGAATTTGCCCCATGGTCAACCAGCCCCACGCCAGGTAGCCCAGCTGTGCATCCGGCACGCGGACGAACTCGACGATGAAGCGGAAGATCCCGTAGAACAACGCAAACATGCCGGAAACCGCCATGGTTGGGCGTGGCTTGCGCGAGAAGATATAAAGAATCAGGAACAGTGCCACACCTTCCAGAGCGAACTGGTAGAGCTGCGACGGGTGGCGTGGCAGTTGCGCCGGGTCGCTGAAGGGTGGGAACACCATGGCCCACGGCACGTCGGTCGGCTTGCCCCACAACTCGGCATTGATGAAGTTACCGATACGCCCGGCACCCAGGCCAATCGGCACGAACGGTGCGACGAAGTCCATCAGTTGGAAGAACGACTTGCCGTTGCGGCGGCCGAACCACCATGCGGCAATCATCACGCCGACAAAGCCACCGTGGAACGCCATGCCGCCCTTCCACACTTCGAAAATCAGCGTCGGGTTGGCGATATAGGCCGGAAGATCGTAGAACAGCACATACCCCAGGCGTCCGCCGACGATCACGCCCATCGACATCCAGAACACCATGTCGGAGAGCTTCTCCTTGGTCCAGGTCGGGTCGAAACGGTTCAGGCGCCGGGAAGCCAGCAGCCAGGCACCGCCGATGCCGATCAGGTACATCAACCCGTACCAATGGATTTGCAGCGGACCGATGGCCACGGCCACCGGGTTGATCTGCGGGTAAGGCAGCATTGCGACTCCTCGTTAAATCATTAGTCATGGCGCACCGGACCATGCCGGTGTGGGATTAAGCCTGCGTTACAGCCGCAATTTCAAATTAAGAAGGTTAGACACGCCCAATAGCCCGGCATGTTAACGGATGGAAGGCGCTCGGCCCAACTTCGATACGATGGATAGCCATCCGCTGTATGGGTAGAGTGAACAAAACACAAAGGGAACGCCTTATGTGCCTGATTGTTTTCGCCTGGCGGCCGGGCCACGCCCAGCCGCTGATCGTCGCGGCCAACCGTGATGAGTTCTACGCCCGCCCCAGCCTGCCGCTGGCTCAGTGGCCGGATGCGCCACATGTCTACGCTGGTCGCGACCAGGAAGCCGGTGGCACCTGGCTTGGGGTGAACGCCGAGGGGCGGTTTGCTGCCCTGACCAATATTCGCGACCCGCACCAGCCGCCTGCACGTAAGTCCCGAGGGGAGTTGGTGGCGCGATTTCTCAGTGGATCGCTGCCAATTGACGAATATTTGGCCGATGTTAACGGCCGTTCGATTGAATACTCCGGTTTTAACCTGCTGGTAGGCACGCGGGATGAGCTGTGGCATTACAACGCCAATGAGACCGAGCCGACGCGGTTGGAGGCTGGGGTTTATGGCCTGTCGAATGCCGGCCTGAATACGCCCTGGCCCAAATTGCTCAAGGCCAGGGCGGCGTTGGGTGAATTGCTGGAACACCCACAGCCGCAGGCCTTGCTGGAAATCTTGAGCGACCCGCAGACCGCACCATTTGCCGACTTGCCGGACACCGGCGTGGGCTTGGCGACCGAAAGCCTGCTCTCCAGCGTGTTTATCGCCAGCCCCAGTTATGGGACGCGGGCGAGTACGGCGTTGATTGTGAATGCCGATGGGACGCGGCAGATGGTGGAGCGCAGCTTTGGGCCACTGGGTGGGCGGCTGGGAGAGGTCGAACTGAACATTTGATGGCGCTTGGGCTGCCGTCATCGCAGGCAAGCCAGCTCCCACATTTTGAACTGTGAACACAGTCAAATGTGGGAGCTGGCTTGCCTGCGATAGCGGTCTAGAGGGTTTTTGCAGAAGCCGGGTTGATCATTCGCGTCAGCCCCAGGTTCTTCAGCGCCAGTTGCAGCGAGCTGTGGATAACTTGCGGGTTGTCGATGGTCATCAACTCGGCCAGCAGGTCCTTGGCCATGCTCAGCTCAACCTGACGCAACATCCACTTCACCTTCGGCAAGTTGGTGGCGTTCATCGACAGGCTATCAAAGCCCATTGCCATCAACAGCACCGCTGCCGCCGGGTCGCCGGCCATTTCACCGCAGATGCTCACCGGCTTGCCTTCGGCATGGGCGTCGCGCACCACATGCTGCAGGGCTTGCAGCACTGCCGGGTGCAGGTAATCGTAGAGGTCGGCCACCCGTGGGTTGTTGCGGTCCACGGCCAGCAGGTACTGGGTCAGGTCGTTGGAGCCGACCGAGAGGAAGTCCACTTGCCGCGCCAGTTCTTTGGCCTGGTACACCGCCGCCGGAATTTCGATCATCACGCCAATCGGTGGCATCGGCACGTCGGCGCCTTCGTCGCGTACTTCGCCCCAGGCGCGGTGGATCAGGTGCAGCGCTTCTTCCAGCTCGTGCGTGCCGGAGATCATCGGCAGCAGGATACGCAGGTTGTTCAGGCCTTCGCTGGCCTTGAGCATGGCGCGGGTCTGGACGAGGAAAATTTCAGGGTGGTCGAGGGTTACACGAATACCGCGCCAGCCAAGGAAGGGGTTGTCTTCCTTGATCGGGAAATACGACAGTGACTTGTCGCCGCCGATGTCCAGGCTGCGCATCGTCACCGGCAACGGGTGGAAGGCGGACAGTTGCTCGCGATAAATCGCCAGCTGCTCCTTCTCACTCGGGAAACGTTGGTTGATCATGAACGGCACTTCGGTGCGGTACAGCCCCACACCTTCAGCGCCGCGCTGTTGCGCTCGGGCCACATCGGCCAGCAAGCCGGTGTTGACCAGCAGCGGCACACGGTGGCCATCGAGGGTGACGCATGGCAGCTCGCGCAGCGAATCGAGGCCCAGCGCCAGTTGCTTCTCTTCTTCCACCACCTCGGCGTATTGCTTGCGCAGCAGCTCGCTGGGGTTGGTAAAGACTTCGCCACGATGGCCGTCGACGATCATGTCGATGCCGTCGACCTTGGAATACGGCAGGTCCACCAGGCCCATTACCGTCGGAATACCCATGGCCCGAGCCAGGATCGCGACGTGGGAGTTACCCGAACCCAGTACCGACACCAAACCCACCAACTTGCCCTCTGGTACTTCGCCGAGCATGGTGGCGGTCAGTTCTTCACTGATCAGGATGGTGTTGTCGGGGTAGACCAGGTTGGTGGTGCGGTCTTCCTGCAAGTAGGCCAGCAGACGGCGGCCGAGGTCGCGCACATCCGAGGCGCGCTCACGCAGGTAGGCGTCGTCCATCAGTTCGAAACGGTTGACGTGATCGGTGACCACCTGGCGCAACGCGCCCTGGGCCCACTGGCCGGTCTTGATCACGGTTTTGACTTCGTTACCCAGGGACGCGTCGTCGAGCATCATCTGGTACACGTCGAACAGCGCGCGCTCTTCGGGGCGCAGTTGCGTGGCCAGCTTGGTCGACAGGTTGCGCATGTCGGCGCGCACGCCTTCCAGGGCAGTCTTGAACAGTTTGATTTCAGCGTCGATGTCATCGACGGTCTTGTCCGGCACCACATCCAGGTCGGCTGGCGGCAGCATGACCACGGCCGTACCGACCGCAGCGCCCGGCGAACCTGGCACGCCGACGAACTTGGCTTCCTGGATGCCCTTGCCCTGACGGCCCAGACCACGAATCGAACCCGTCGCCTCAGCATGGGCAATAACCCCGGCGAGCTGCGCGCTCATGGTCACGAGGAAGGCTTCTTCGCCTTCATCGAACTGGCGGCGTTCTTTTTGCTGGATGACCAACACGCCGACAACGCGGCGGTGGTGAATGATCGGTGCGCCGAGGAACGAGGCGTAGCGCTCTTCGCCGGTTTCGGCAAAGTAGCGATAACGCGGGTGATCGGCCGCGTTTTCAAGGTTCAGGGGTTCTTCACGCGTCCCCACCAGGCCCACCAGACCTTCATTGGGCGCCATGCTGACCTTGCCGATCGAGCGCTTGTTCAAGCCCTCGGTGGCCATCAGCACAAAACGGTTGGTCTCTGGGTCCAGCAGGTAAACCGAGCAGACCTGGCTGCCCATGGCTTCCTTGACGCGCAACACAATAATCCCCAACGCCGCCTTGAGATCCTTGGCGGAGTTAACTTCCTGGACGATCTTGCGCAGCGTATTGAGCATGGCTCGGGGTCGAACTCCGTCGTCAGTCGCGCGCTAAAAGGCGCGGGGCAAGCTCTTTGAGAGCGCGACGATAAACCTCGCGCTTGAATGTCACCACCTGGCCCAACGGGTACCAATAGCTGACCCAGCGCCAGCCATCGAACTCCGGTTTACCGGTCAAATCCATTCGCACCCGCTGCTCGTTGGAGATCAGGCGCAAAAGAAACCATTTCTGCTTCTGGCCGATGCACAGCGGTTGGCTGTGGGTACGCACCAGGCGTTGCGGCAAACGATAGCGCAACCAGCCACGGGTACAGGCCAGAATTTGCACATCTTCGCGCTCAAGGCCGACTTCTTCATTCAACTCACGGTACAAGGCGTCTTCAGGGGTCTCGTCGGGGTTGATTCCGCCTTGAGGAAACTGCCAGGCATCTTGGTTGATTCGGCGAGCCCATAGCACCTGTCCGGCATCATTCGTAAGAATAATCCCGACATTAGGACGGAAACCATCGGGGTCGATCACGGCAACAACCTCGCAAACGCATGTCGCCGCATTGTTCCACAAAGGTTGTTCCAGCGGCAACGAGGCTTCTTACCTTATGTGCACTCTTGTGAAAAGACCGTATTCTGGACGCCTTTTTACAGACTTTTCAGCGAGTAACTGCAATGCGCCTGGCTTTATTCGACTTGGACAACACGCTTCTCGGCGGTGACAGCGATCACGCGTGGGGCGATTACCTCTGTGAGCGTGGGATTCTTGACCCGGTGGCCTACAAAGCCCGCAACGACGAGTTTTACCAGGATTACCTGGCCGGCAAGCTGGATAACGCCGCCTACCTGAACTTCAGCCTGGAAATCCTTGGCCGCACCGAGATGGCCCAGTTGGACGAATGGCACCGCGACTTCATGCGCGACTGCATCGCCCCACTGATGCTGCCGCTCGCCCTGGAACTGCTGGCCAAACACCGCGCCGCTGGCGACAAGCTGGTGATCATCACCGCCACCAACCGCTTCGTGACCGCGCCGATCGCCGAGCTGCTGGGGGTTGAAACCTTGATCGCCACTGAATGCGAGATGGAAAACGGCCGATATACCGGGCGCAGCACGGATATCCCGTGCTTCCGTGAAGGCAAAGTGACGCGCTTGAATCGTTGGCTGGAAGAAACCGGGTACAGCCTGGAAGACAGCTACTTCTATAGCGATTCGATGAATGATTTGCCGTTGCTGGAGCAGGTAGCGCATGCGGTGGCGGTGGACCCGGACCCGAATTTGCGTGCCGAAGCCGAGAAGCGTGGCTGGCCGGTGATTACCCTGCGTAGCTGATGACGCTATCGCAGGCAAGCCAGCTCCCACACTTTAGATGTATTCACAGATCAAAATGTGGGAGCTGGCTTGCCTGCGATGAAGCCGGCTCGGTCCCAAGCCCTAAACCGGCTTGGCCACCATCAAATAGAAAATCACCAGAAACGCCAGAAACGCCGGCCAGCCCAGGCCAAACCACCAGCGCATATAGGTCGCGGCCTTGATCGGCATCGCCGTGCCATCGCGCAGCGCCTGCTCCGCCATCTTGTGCACACGAATCTGCAGCCACACCACCGGCAGCCAGCAGACACCCGCCAGCACATACAACGCGAACGTCCACTGCAACCAGCTCTGCTGCATCGACCAGCCCGCCAAGTACATCAAGCCGATGCCACTCAACGGCTGAAAAACCGCCGTGGTCGTGGTAAATGCCCAATCCGCGAACACCAAGTGTTTGAAGGTGACCGCGATCACTTCCACCTTGCCGCTGCGCCAGGCGCGCAAGGCGTAATACGCCGAGCCCGCACCCAGGCCAAACAGGATGGTCGAGGACAGGATATGCAGGGTTTTCAACAGCAGGTAAGCGTTCATCGGCGGGGCTCGGTCGAAAAAGGTTCAGTCCAGAGAAGGTTCAGTCCAGAGGAGCCAAAGGGTCGCCACCATGAGTACCAGATTTTTGGCGACCGCCGCGTAAGGATCAAACCAGTAATGGGGCAGGACTATGCTGATAATCACGGTATAGCCGCCCATCAACAGTAATTGCAGGATCAGCGCCGACCTGCGCCAGCGCGCAACCAGCAACCCCAGGCCCAACAGGCCATCACACACCGCCCCGGCGATCACGGCCACTGTCGCCCAAGTGCCCTGCACACCGGCCTCGGCCATGATGCGCAGGCCCCAGGCGTAACCCGGCCCAACGCAAACCGCCGCCGTCCCCAGCCAGATCAGCACCAATACCGCCAGCATCAGCGGGCGAATGGTGCGCTGGCTGCTTTGGGCCGCCGTGGGCCAGCCTTGCAGGCGTGAGGCTAACGGCGCGGCGGTGTAGCCGCAGACCGACGCCAGCACCTCGGGGTCGGCGACGTTATCCCGCTGAGCCAGGGCAATGCTTTGTGAGTTCAAGGCGCGCCAGCCCAGGCGATCACCCAGCCAGCCGCCCAACCCCAGCAATGGCGCTTGCAGGTATCGGCCTGCGCGCCAGCCTTGAGCGACGCGCAGGTGATCAATGACTTGAGCGAGCCGCATCGGTGCTGGCCCCACCAACGGCAGTACCAATGATTCGGCAGGCCACTGGCGCAACACGGCCAGCACCGCGCCGACCAGGTCGTCGATATGCACCGGCTGCAGTTGAGCGTTGAGGTCCAGCAATGGAATCAGCGGCCAGGGCGACAGCCCCGCCAACCAGGCACTGCTGGCGCCCCCCTCGCCCACCACCAGCGAAGGCCGCAGCACCACGGCGGGTACGCCAAGGCTCAGCAGATAGTCGTCAGCAGCGCCTTTGCTGGCAAGAAATGGCACATCCGATTGCGCTGAGGCGCCGAGGGCAGAGATCTGCAACACTCGCACACCGTGATGGGCGGCCAGATCAAACAGCGCGCGGGCGCCCTGATCCTGGACGCGGCTCAGCTCGGCCGCATCCACGCTCAACAACCCCGCCGCATTGATGACTAAATCGACCGACTCAGGAAACACCCAGCAACCTGGGTCGGCAGCCAACCGGCCCAAATCCAGCGCCTGCCATTGCACCCCTGGCCAGCCCTGACTTCGAGGCTTGCGACACGTCGCGATCACACTGTGCCCAGCCTGCTGCAGGGCACGCAGCAAGTGGCCACCGACAAAGCCGGTGGCGCCGACAAGCAGAATATTCATGCGGTTAAACCGGCTTGGCGCCCATCAACCCGGCAATCGCTACAAACCCCACCAGGCTGACCACCGCCAGCACCAGGGTGAAATTCAGGTTGCCGCCACCGCCCAATCGCAGGCGATTAAGCCGCGCCACCAGCCAGAACCACGCCAGCGCCGCCACGGTGTAGAGAATGCTGGAGCCCAAAATCCAGGTTTGCCCCAGCGGCCAGCCGAGCAAATGCACCAGCCACCAGCCGGTGAACGGCATGCTCACCACGCACACCCCCATCAGCAACCACACGAACGCCCAGGGGCGTTGCACGGTAACCGTCGGGCCGGCGCTGCGTTTGCGCCAGGCCAGTACCGCCAGCCCGAGGCCGCTGAGCAACAGCAACACGGTGGCGGTGATGTGAATAACCTTGAGGGTGGTCAGCGTTTCCATGGTCTTGATTCCTTAAAAGGCCGCCCAGTCAGCGTAGTCGCTCAACCGAGGAACAGCTGGTAAGCCGGGTTTTCGCTTTCATCCCAATACGGGTAGCCGATTTCTGCCAACGCGGCCGGCACCAGGTGGCGCTCGTCTGTCGGCACTTGCAGGCCTGCGACCACACGGCCGTCGGCTGCGCCGTGGTTGCGATAGTGGAACATCGAGATGTTCCAGCGCCCGCCTAATTTGTTAAGAAAGTTGAACAACGCGCCCGGACGCTCGGGGAACTCGAAGCGAAACACCAGCTCGTCGCTGACTTTGGCTGCATGGCCACCCACCATATGGCGAATGTGCAACTTGGCCAGCTCGTTTTCGGTCAGGTCCAGCACCGGGAAACCCTGGCTTGTGAGGCTGGCGATCAACGCGCTGCGCGGGTCGTTTTCCGGGTGAGTCTGCACACCCACGAAGATGTGCGCCTCGCGGCCGGAGTGGTAGCGGTAGTTGAATTCGGTGATCTGGCGCTTGCCCACGGCCTCGCAGAACGCCTTGAAGCTGCCCGGTTGCTCGGGGATGGTCACGGCGATGATGGCTTCGCGGCCTTCACCCAGCTCGGCGCGCTCGGCCACATGGCGCAGGCGGTCGAAGTTGACGTTGGCGCCGGAGTCGATGGCCACCAGGGTCTGCCCGGTCACGCCACGGGTCTCCACGTATTTCTTGATACCCGCCACGCCCAGCGCACCCGCAGGCTCGGTGATGGAGCGGGTGTCGTCGTAGATGTCCTTGATGGCCGCGCAGATTTCGTCGGTGCTGACGGTGATCACTTCGTCTACATAGTCTTTGCAGATATCAAAGGTGTGCTGGCCGATCTGCGCCACCGCCACGCCATCAGCAAAGATGCCGACCGTTGGCAGCACCACGCGCTCGCCTGCGGCCATGGCGGCTTGCAGGCAGTTGGAGTCATCCGGCTCGACGCCGATGATCTTGATTTCCGGGCGCAGGTATTTCACATACGCCGCAATCCCGGCGATCAGCCCGCCGCCGCCCACGGGTACAAAAATCGCGTCCAAAGGCCCAGGGTGCTGGCGCAGAATCTCCATCGCCACGGTGCCCTGCCCGGCAATGGTGTGTGGATCATCGTAAGGGTGAATGTAAACGTAGCCTTTTTCGTCGACCAGTTTCAGCGAGTAGGCCAGGGCTTCCGGAAAGGAATCACCGTGCAGCACCACTTTGCCGCCACGCGAGCGCACGCCTTCGACCTTGATCTCCGGCGTGGTCTTGGGCATCACGATGGTGGCTTTCACCCCCAGCACCTTGGCCGCCAGGGCCAGGCCCTGGGCGTGGTTGCCCGCCGAAGCGGTGACCACGCCGCGCGCGCGTTCTTCGGCGCTCAGTTGGGTCAGCTTGTTGTAGGCACCGCGAATCTTGAACGAGAACACCGGCTGCAAGTCTTCACGCTTGAGCCAGACCTTGTTGCCCAGCCGCTCGGAGAGCTGGCGCGCGGTCTGCAAGGGGGTTTCTACGGCAACGTCGTAAACGCGCGAGGTGAGGATCTTTTTGACGTACTGTTCAAGCATCGGAAAGCATCACTGGGCGGGTTGGGCAGGGCCAAGGAGTCTAACCCAGCGTTTAGCCGGGCGACCACACGAATCCCGAGGTTTTGTTGGGTTATACTCGCCGCCCTCGATAATTCCCCGCCCGTTCCGGAGCCCGCATGACCCAGGATCAACTCAAACAGGCAGTGGCCCAGGCCGCCGTCGATTTAATCCTTCCTAAACTCGACGACAAAAGCATCGTCGGTGTCGGCACCGGCTCCACCGCCAACTGCTTTATCGATGCACTGGCCCAGCACAAGGGTGCCTTCGACGGCGCCGTAGCCAGCTCCGAAGCCACCGCCGCGCGCCTCAAGGGCCATGGCATTCCAGTGTATGAGCTCAACACCGTGAGCGACCTGGAATTCTACGTCGACGGCGCCGATGAAAGCGACGAGCACCTGAACCTGATCAAAGGCGGCGGCGCAGCCCTGACCCGCGAGAAGATCGTTGCGGCCGTGGCCAAGACCTTTATCTGCATCGCCGACGCCAGCAAGCTGGTGCCGGTGCTCGGCGCCTTCCCGCTGCCGGTGGAAGTCATCCCCATGGCCCGCAGCCACGTGGCCCGCGAGCTGGTGAAACTGGGCGGCGACCCGGTGTACCGCGAAGGCGTGTTGACCGACAACGGCAATATCATCATTGATGTGTTCAACATGCAGATCACCAACCCGGTGGAGCTGGAGACGCAGATCAATGCGATCGTTGGCGTGGTGACCAATGGCCTGTTCGCGGCGCGCCCGGCGGATGTGTTGCTGCTGGGTACTTCTGAAGGCGTTAAAACCCTCAAGGCCTAAAACTCAAGGCCTGGCTTTATGTGGGAGCTGGCTTGCCTGCGATAGCATCACCTCGGTCTGACTTAAAGACCGAGGCGTCTGCATCGCGGGCAAGCCCGGCTCCCACACAAGCCAGCTCCCACAGGAGGCCTCATCGTTTAGAAGATCCATGTAACAAAACCGCTACTTTTCGCAGCACCCCCGCCCAAAACCGTGCGCCATGTCACGGCATCCCACGCCGTTATTGGTATCAAATCCGTTACAAATGACAGCCAGGCGACCCAAGCGTTTAACAATGCGCCACTTCGCGCTCGCCCAGGGAATGAGGCGCGCATTGTGCAAAGGGTCTGAGCTGAAAAACTTCAATCACCTCAAGGAAGACCTTGTGATAAAGCCCCTCGCCCTCGCGATCAGCGTGGTCGGCAGCCTGCTGTCGGCGCAAACCCAGGCCTACGATTACGGCCAGCACGCCAATACCACCCTGGAAAAGCTGATCAACGATTACCCCGGCCGGTATCGCGGCACGGCCAATTTCGCCGGCGCGGCAGATTGGATGCAAAGCCAGATGGGTTCGGCCTACAGCCTCAGTCGACAGAACTTCACCTGGAACAACGGCACTCGCGCTGCGCAAAACGTGGTGGCCTATGCTGCGGGCACTAAACCGCAATACGTGGTGATTGGCGCGCACTTCGACACCTACTTCGGCCGCCCGACCTTGCAAGGCCTGGACGATAACGGCTCCGGCGCCAGCGTGCTGACCGAAGTGGCGAAGAACCTCGGCGGCTTGCAGCTGGAAAACGGCCTGCAAGTGGTCGCCTTCGGCGCCGAAGAGGAAGGCCTGCGCGGCTCCAAAGCCTTTGTCGATTCACTCAGCGCCAGCCAACGCGCGAATATGCTGGCGATGATCAACCTCGACAGCCTGATCACCGGCGACATGATGTACGCCCACGCAGGCCAGAACAGCACCGCCAACCCCGCGCTGGCATCGCTGCGCGAACACACCTTCCAGATCGCCAGGGAATTGAACATCCCGTTGTTCACCAACCCCGGCCTGGACCCGCAATACCCCAAGGGCACCGGCTGCTGCAGTGATGGCGAGCCGTTCGAACCGCTGAAGATCCCGATTCTGTATATCGAAGCCACCAACTGGGAGCTGGGCGATCTGGACGGCTACACCCAGACCAACAACCCGAAAATCCCCGGCGGCTCCACCTGGCACGACCCGGCAGAAGACAACAAAACCGTGCTGGCCAATGCCTTCGGCCAGGAACGCATCGACCAGCGCCTGCGCGATTACTCGCGCCTGCTCAGCCGCCTGGTGTTGGAACTGACCAACGCCGACCTGCTGGCCTCGACCGCTTCGGGTGGCGCCGTTGCGCGCAACATGCAGGACCACCTGCAACGCCAGCATCAGGCAATGGTGCGCCTGCATGATCGCCGTTGGTTGACCTTGCAAGCGGCCAGCCGCGAGGTCGGAAGCTTCGATGGCGAAATCGGCATGGACGGCGAATACACCCCGGACAGCGGCTTCGACAGCCCGCTCAACCGCGATGCCCGACGCCTGGGCGTACACGCCTTGGGCGACTATCAGCTCACCTCCAGCCTGAATATCGGCGCCAGCCTCAGCTACCTCAATGGTCGTGACAAGCTGCAGCAGCGCGGAAAACTCGACAGCGACACCTGGCAGGCCGCGGTCTATGCCTTGCTCAACGATGGCGGCCCAAGCTGGCTGGCGGGCGATTTGAGCATTGGCCATACGCGTTTTGAGGCCAAGCGCAACCTGCTGATCCAAGCCAATAGCGGCCCGGTGCTGCTCAATCAACAACTGAGCGGCAACACCGACGCACTGTCCCTAGGCGCACGCGTACTCGGCGGTTATGACTTCGACTTCGGCGCAATCAAAAGCGGGCCGTTTGCCGGCCTGGACTACAGCCATTCGCGTATCGACAAGTTCCACGAGAAACAGAACCTGCGCACCGCGCTGGAGTACGAAGAACAGTCTTTCGACTCCCTGGAAGCCAGCCTCGGCTGGCGCGTGCGCGGTGCCGTCGCCCTGCCCTATGGCTTGAGCCTGCTGCCATATGCCGACATCGCCTGGGTCAAGGAGCTGGCCGATGGCCGTCTCGATGACCTGCAATTGACCGCCCGCGCCGATGGCCAGGCGCGCACCGCCAAGCTGGGTTCAGTGGACAAAAGCTTTGGCCGCGCGCAAATCGGCAGCCAGTTGGCGATCACCCCGCAGTTGGGTGTGTACGCCGAGGTCAACAGCCGCCTTGGGCACGCCGAGGGCAGCCAGACCGGCTACTCCCTGGGCGTGCAATGGATGTTTTGATCAGGGCTTTTTGAACACGTAAAACAGGTTCGGCTCGCTGACCAGGTACAGCGAGCCCTCGTCATCCATGGCGATCCCTTCGGCCTGAGGCACGCGTTTTTTCAGGCCATGGCGCCCGTTGAGCAGGGAAAGACTGCTCAACGGGCGACCATCGATGTCCAGTTCCAACACCAGGAACGACTCATCCGACAGCGCCAGCAAATGCCCGCTGCGCTCGTCGTATTGCAGGCTCGACAGGTCGCGCACAAACAGCCCGGCATCGCGCTTGGGGTTGTTGATCACATGCACCGAGTAGGTTTTTTCCGGCTTGAAATGGGGAAACCCGTGCACCTCGTAAATCAGCATCGGGTCGCGCTCCTTGGCCACGAACAAGCGCTTGCCCACCGAGTCATAGGCCAGCCCTTCGAAACCCTTATTGCCGCCAAGGTGTACGCCCAAGGTCATCTGCTCCGCATCGGCGGCGTCGAGAAATTGGGTGTCGTCATTCACGTGCACCTTGATCAGCCGCTGCTGGGCTTCATCGCTGATTACATAAATGTTGTCGCTGATGAACTCCACCGCCTCGGCATCACCGAAGCCCACCAACGGGATACGCCGCAAAATCCTGCCGTCCAGCGACAATTCAATCAGCTCGGCGTTTTTGTTAGTCACCGTAAACAGGCTTTTGCGTATCGGGTCGTAAGTGAGGGCCGAGACATCATCGTCGAGCCCTTCGATGACCTTGGCTTCCAGGCTTACCCGGTAATCATTCAGGCCAATGGAGCGCTCATCGGCAGGATGGCGCCAGTGTTGAAGGTTGAACCAGGCCCGCTCGAACAAGCGAAAGTTCTGCGCGACCGCCCCGGCAATCACCAGGGCGAGCAGCAACAGGATAAAAAACGCGGGTTTGGGGCGGGCGAGTCGACGCATCAGGCAAGCTCAAAGTCAAAAAGTGGCGAATAAGTATCACGCCCGTCTGAATTTAAACTTAAACGCAGTCGACTGTCTGGCGAATGCCGCTGATAGCGAAGTATCCGACGTAATCGTCGGCTATTTCTGCTTCTCGAAACGATAGAACAGGTTGGGTTCGCTGACCATGTACAAGGTGCCGGCTTCGTCCATGGTGACGCCTTCGGCACGCGGGATGGTGTGTTTGAGGCCATTGAAGCCGCCGAGCAGGGTCATGAAGCTGACTTGCTCGCCCTGCGCGTCCAGCTCCAGCAGCAGGTGGGAATCGGCCGACAGCACCAGCAAATGCCCGGTGCGCGGGTCGACGGCCAGGGCCGAGAGGTTACGCATGTCCAGCTCGGTGCTGGCGATCTTCTGCTTATCGCCGGTCAGCGTGGCGCCATCGCTTTTCCAGGTGAACAACGCCGGTGGGCGCTCTTCCCCGAGCACGATCTGCTGGTTGCGCTTGTCCCAGGTCACACCTTCAAATGCCTTGTTCTGGTCCTTGGACGGGCCAAGGTCATAGTGCTTGAAGTCGGCATAGTTCAGTTGCTGGGTGCTGGCGTCGACGTTCACCACGCTCAAGGTGTGCATGCGCTCGTCGACAATGGCCATCAGGCCGTTTTCCATCACTGTCACGCCTTCCGGGTTGTTCCAGCCGTTGAGCGGCATCTTGCGCAACACATCGCCTTGCAGGTTCAGCTCAACCAGGAAAGGGTTTTTGCCCATCACGGAAAACAGGGTTTTGGTCTGCGGGTTGTAGGACAGGTCCGAAGCCTCGTCCTTTTCCATGCCGGGCAGCAATTTGCCATCGATCACCGCGTGGTAATCCGGCAGCCAGACGCTGGCCTGGCGTTCGGCCGGGGTTTCGAACCGCTCAGCGATCCACAGCACCCCACGGTCGTCCCAATGCATCGCCCAGGCAACGCCATACACAATGGCCCCGACCAGAAACAGCCAGGAATACCAGCGCAGGGCAAAACGTGAACGGGGCTTGGAAGTGAGGGTAGGCAGGGACACGGCCATTGAGCGCTTTTCCGCAGAGTCAGCTTTAGGTGATAGCACAGGATCAACAGGCCCGCGCGCAGGAGGCTGGGGATTATCCGGATGGCGTGTGAAAAAAATGCAAAACCAAGCGCGCGTAAACCAGTGTGGGGATTTGTGTGGGAGCTGGCTTGCCTGCGATGCAGACGACTCGGTCTTTCAGTTAGACCGAGGCGAGGCTATCGCAGGCAAGCCAGCTCCCACAGTTGATTGCATGCAGCCTTTAGCGAACGACGCTTTCGAAACGGCTACCGCCACCCAATTCCAGCACCAGCTCATCGCCCACATTCAACGGGCCTACACCGGCTGGAGTGCCGGTGAGGATCACATCACCCGCCTGCAGCGAGAAGCAGCCGGCCATGTGCTGGATCATCGGGACGATCGGGTTGAGCATCTGCGAGCTATTGCCGTCCTGGCGCACTTCGCCGTTGATGGTCAGGCGAATGCCGATGTCGGTCACGTCGGCAAAGGTGCTGCTGACCACAAAGGGGGCAATCACGGCGGCGCCGTCAAAAGACTTGGCGATTTCCCACGGCAAGCCCTTGGCTTTCAGCTCGGCTTGCTTATCGCGCAGGGTCAAATCCAGGGCCGGAGCGAAGCCGGAGATGGCATCCAGCACTTCTTCACGGCTGGGCTTGGTCGACAACGGTTTGCCGATCAACACCGCAATTTCCGCTTCGTAGTGCACCGAACCGCGCTCGGTCGGAATGGCGAAACCGCCTTCCAGCGCGACCACGCAACTGCCCGGCTTGATGAACAGCAACGGCTCGGTCGGCACCGGGTTGTCCAGTTCCTTGGCGTGTTCGGCGTAGTTACGCCCGATGCACACCACTTTGCCCAAGGGAAAGTGGATGTTGGTGCCGTCGACATACTTGTGCTGGTAGCTCATGAAACGACTCCTTCAGGGCGGTTAAACAGCGAAGATCTTGCCAGGGTTCATGATCCCGTTCGGGTCGAACACCGCTTTCACTGCTTTCATGTATTCGATTTCAACCGGGGAACGGCTGTAGGTCAGGTAATCGCGCTTGGTCATGCCCACGCCGTGTTCGGCAGAGATTGAGCCGTTGTACTTCTGGACGGTCTCGAACACCCACTTGTTCACGGTGGCGCACTTGGCGAAGAACTCATCCTTGCTCAGGTTTTCTGGCTTGAGGATGTTCAGGTGCAGGTTGCCGTCGCCGATATGGCCGAACCAGACGATTTCGAAGTCCGGGTAGTGTTCGCCGACGATCGCATCAATTTCCTTCAAGAACGCTGGCACTTTGGAGACAGTTACCGAAATGTCGTTCTTGTACGGCGTCCAGTGGGAAATGGTCTCGGAGATGTACTCGCGCAGTTTCCACAGGTTGTGCAGCTGGGTTTCGCTCTGGCTCATCACGCCGTCCAGCACCCAGCCCTGCTCTACGCAGTGCTCGAAGGTTTCCAGGGCGTGGTTGGCAACTTCTTCGGTGGTGGCTTCGAATTCCAGCAGCGCGTAGAACGGGCACTCGGTTTCAAAGGGAGCTGGCACATCGCCACGGCCCATGACCTTGGCCAGGGCTTTGTCGGAGAAAAATTCGAAGGCGGTCAGGTCCAGCTTGCTCTGGAACGCGTGCAATACCGGCATGATCGAATCGAAATCGGTGGTACCGAGCACCATCGCGGTGAGATTTTTCGGCGCACGGTCCAGGCGCATGGTGGCTTCGACCACAAAGCCCAACGTCCCTTCGGCACCGATAAACAGCTGGCGCATGTCGTAGCCGGTGGCGTTCTTGATCAGGTCGCGGTTCAGTTCCAGCACGTCACCCTTGCCGGTGACGACTTTCATGCCGGCCACCCAGTTGCGGGTCATGCCGTAGCGAATCACCTTGATCCCGCCGGCATTGGTGCCGATGTTGCCGCCGATCTGGCTCGAACCCGACGAAGCGAAGTCCACCGGGTAGTACAGGCCTTTTTCTTCGGCGACGTTCTGCAATTGCTTGGTGACCACACCCGGCTGGCACACGGCGGTGCGGTCGGTGAGGTTCACGTCGAGAATCTGGTTCATGTAGTCGAATGAGACGACCACTTCGCCATTGGCCGCCACCGCAGCGGCCGACAAACCGGTACGACCACCCGATGGCACCAGCGCCACCTTGTGTTCATTGGCCCAACGGACGATGGCTTGGACCTGCTCGATGGTCTTGGGAAAGACGATAGCGGTCGGCGCGGGGGCGAAGTGCTTGGTCCAATCCTTGCCGTAAGCCTCCAGGGAGTCTGCATCGGTCAGCACTTTGCCAGGCTCAACCAGGGTCTTCAGCTCATCAATCAGGGCAGGATGGGTCATCGACGGAACTCTCGAACAATTCATGGTCATCCTGAGAACGCTTCACGTCGCAGGAATGGGTGTTTAGCGGGGCACGTATGCTAGCATACCGCCCCCGCAGGACAGAGCCCAAGGGCGTTCTGCGGTGACGGCTTTCCTGCCGTCCGGGTCAGCTCTTGTGCACTGATTCAAGGCACTAACTGCTCGATTCCCTGCCATTTTTCTCCGGGATACAGGTTTACGCAGATGAGCAAGACTTCTCTCGATAAGAGCAAGATCAAGTTCCTTCTTCTGGAAGGCGTCCACCCATCGGCTGTCGACGTACTGAAAGCCGCTGGGTACTCCAGCATTGAGTACATCACCAGTTCTCTGCCGGAAGCCCAGTTAAAGGAAAAGATCGCCGACGCGCACTTTATCGGCATTCGCTCCCGCACTCAGCTGACCGAAGAGATCTTCGACCACGCCAAGAAACTCGTGGCTGTCGGCTGTTTCTGCATCGGCACCAACCAGGTCGACCTTAACGCTGCGCGCGAGCGCGGTATCGCGGTGTTTAACGCACCGTACTCCAACACCCGTTCCGTTGCTGAGCTGGTGCTGGCCGAGGCGATCCTGCTGCTGCGCGGCATTCCTGAGAAAAACGCTTCCTGCCACCGTGGCGGCTGGATCAAAAGCGCGGCCAACTCCTTCGAAATCCGTGGCAAAAAGCTGGGTATCGTCGGTTACGGCTCGATCGGCACGCAGTTGTCGGTGCTGGCCGAAGGCTTGGGGATGCAGGTGTTCTTCTACGACACCCTGACCAAGCTGCCATTGGGCAACGCCACCCAAGTGGCGAGCCTGACCGAGCTGCTGGGCATGTCCGACATCGTCACCCTGCACGTACCGGAAACCGCTGAAACCCAGTGGATGATCGGCGAGAAGGAAATCCGCGCCATCAAGAAGGGCGGCATCCTGATCAACGCGGCACGCGGCACCGTGGTTAAGCTGGACGCCCTGGCCGACGCGATCAAGGACAAGCACCTGATCGGCGCCGCTATCGACGTGTTCCCGGTAGAGCCACGCTCTAACGACGACATCTTCGAAAGCCCGCTGCGTGGCCTGGACAACGTGATCCTGACTCCGCACATCGGCGGCTCCACCGCTGAAGCTCAGGCCAACATCGGCCTGGAAGTGTCGGAAAAGCTGGTCAAGTACAGCGACAACGGTACCTCGGTGTCTTCGGTCAACTTCCCCGAAGTGGCGCTGCCGGCTCACCCTGGCAAGCACCGTCTGCTGCACATCCACCAGAACATCCCTGGCGTGATGATGGAGATCAACAAGGTCTTCGCAGAAAACGGCATCAACATCTCAGGTCAGTTCCTGCAGACCAACGAGAAGGTTGGCTACGTGGTGATCGACGTCGACGCCGAGTACTCGGACCTGGCGCAAGAGAAGCTGCAGCACATCAACGGCACCATTCGTAGCCGCGTGTTGTTCTAACGCTTTGAACGCTGCACAAAAAAGGGAGCCTTTCGGGCTCCCTTTTTTTGTCTGAACAAATCTTACTTGACGTTAACCGTGATGACTTTCGAGGCTACAGTCGGGTTGAACTGCATGTGCAGTTTGTCGCCAGCTACCAGTTGCAAGGTGTGCTTGCCTGGGGTGAGGGTCAGCTCGGTCTCGGTCTGGGCCTTGCCGTAGTGGATCACGGTGTCGGTGGCCGGGATCGGCACACTGGCGTCCGGCAGTTCTTTCTGGTCGATCAGCAGGTGGTGGTGGCCGGTGCCTGGGTCCTGGCTGGTCGCTGGCGCCAGTTTCAGGCCTTCCATACCGAACTTCACAGTGAAGGTTTTATCGACGGTGGCGCCGTCTTTTGGCGACACGATAAAGACTTTGGCGCCTTCCGGTGGTGCGCTGCGCGGGATACCGTCAGCGGCTGTGGCCAACATCGAAGCACCCAGCAAGAGGCTGGCCAGGGTTGCACGGGACAAAAGGGCTTTCATTCGCTTCTCCAGTTTTACGGTGAAATCTGTAGGGTTATGACAACTTCGCGACAAATTGCTGTCCAAGGCACTCAACACCATAGCAAGCGATGCTCAATGGCGCCTCGCACGCACAAATTCTTTAGGAGCGACCATGCGCTTTGTGCCTGGCCTTGTACTTTTACTGCCCCTGTTGAGCCCACTGGCTCACGCCGAACTGATCGATGACGTGTTTGATCGCGGCGAACTGCGCATCGCCCTGGAGGCCAACACCCCGCCGTACAACTTCAAGGACGGTGACAAGCTAACCGGTTTTGAAGTGGAGCTGGGTGAACAATTAGCCAAGGAAATGGAGGTTCGCCCCTCGTTCATCACTGTCGATGACGCCGACCTGTTGCCGGGTGTGGAAAGCGGCAAGTTCGACGTGGCCATCAACCATATCGCTATGACTGCCGCGCTGCAGGATCGGTTCGATTTCAGTGAGGCCTATAAGCAAACACCTGAGCTGGCCATTCCATTCCAAAAAGGCAACCCGGCATTCAAAAGCAGCCTGGACAATGCATTACAGCGGGTGAAGGCCGATGGTCGCTTGAAGGCGCTGACGCAGAAGTGGTTTGCACCTGAGTGAAACACCGTCGATGTGGGAGCTGGCTTGTGTGGGAGCCAGCTCCCACATTTGATCTGGGTTGAACCTCAAAGTTGTGCCAGGGCAATTGCCGCTTCAGGCAACTCCAGCTCACTGAACACCCGCACGCCATGGCGCTTGAGCAGCGCCGCCGTCACGCCCTCGCCGCTGACCTTCACGCCGCTGAAGGTGCCGTCATAGGTCAGCAGATTGCCGCAGGACGGGCTATTGGCCTTGAGAATCGCGATGCGGATGTTATGCCGCTGCGCCAACGCCAGTGCCTGGCGGGCGCCGTCGAGGAAGGCGGCGCTGAAGTCTTCGCCCTCGGCCGTCAGCACTTGCGCACGCCCTTCCCACACATCAATGCCCTGCCCGCCCGGGATCTCGGCGGAGGGACGCGGTGTCGGCAAACCGCCTGATACTTCCGGGCAAATCGCAACCACCCGGCCTTCGGCCTGCCAGGCCGCCAATTGATCGAAGGGGCCGCTGGCGCCACCGTCGTAGCGCACCTTGTGCCCGAGCAGGCAGCGGCTGATCAGAATCTTTTGCATGGTTAAAACGGCTCGTTACCGCGTCGGCGAAACCAGCCGGTCAGGGACAGGCGTTCGCGCGTGGCGGGCAGGACTTCGTGGGGCACCTCCCCGGACAGAAACACCACCAGGCTACCGCCGGTGGGCACCACATCGTATTCCACGCCGCCCTTGAGGTACATGCGCAACTGGCCGCCATGCTCAGGTAACCAGGCGTCATTCAAATAGACCACTGCCGAGACCATGCGCCGGTCATCGTCGCGAAAACGGTCCAGGTGCTTGAGGTAAAACGCCCCTGGCGGGTACATCGCGAAGTGGCTTTCGAAATCTTCCAGGCCCAGGAACAGGCTGCGGTTCATGGCCAGGCGCAGGCTGTCCATCACGCTCATGTAGCTCTCGCAGACAGCGGCGTCGCCCTCCTCCAGCCACTGGATATGGTCGCCGCGAATACCCTCGCGTATCTCCTGCGCCGGGCCGCGTCCTACAGCCGCCGGGGCCAATTCACCCTCAGCCGCACGTTTACGGCACTCAGCCGCCAACTCCAGGGTCAGAGCCTGGGGCAGGAAGCCGTTCTGCTGCGACCAACCTTTTTCGGCCAGGTCGTCGACAATGCGTTGCAGCAGCGGATGATCGAGGGATATTTGCATGGCGCGCATAGTATCCATACGCCTATGAATCCGACAGAGCCGCCGAGCGTCTGAACACACTTTAGTCAGGTGACTGATAGGATTTCTCGACAAATCCTACGCCCGACACGGACAATAGTGGCCGACTGACAGGAGTCCCTATGCGTCGTTTGTTTTTTTCCTTGCTGATGTTCTGCGTTTTGCCCGCCTGGGCAGACGGCCATGACCAGTTGTACAAGGTCGCCGGCTGGGCCGAACAACGTGCGCATTTTAATGACGCCCTGAGTGCCGCACAGCAACGCTATCGCAATAGCCTGCCGCCGGCGGTGTACCAGGCGCTGGTGGATAACAGCAATAAACGCTTCGCCGCCCAGGCCGTGGACCAGCGGGCCGAGGCGCAATTGCGCAAAAACCTGGCGGACCCGAAACCTGCCCTGGCGTTTTTCCAGTCGCCGTTGGGTCGCAAAATCGTTGCAGCTGAATTGCTGGCCACGCGCCGCGACCAGTTGGCAAAAAATGCCAAGGGCCTGCCGCACATCGAAGCCGACGCCACCCGCAGCCTGATCATCGGCCACCTGGCCCAGGCGCTGCCGGCCCGTGAAGCCGGCGCAGAAGTCAGCCTGGCGATTGCCGGCGTAGCAGCCGACAGTTTGAGCCAGATGATTCCCGGCCTGTTGGGCGGCGGTCAGGCGCAAGGCATGTTGAACGGCCAACGTGAGCGGCTGATGCAGCAGATCGGCAATGACCTGAACAACACGCTGCTGTACGTCTACCGAGATTTGTCCGACCCGGAACTGGAAGAATTCGCCACGTTTGCGGAGTCACCTGAAGGTCGGGCGTATTACAAGGCGGCGCTGGCCGCGATTCGCGCCGGACTTGCAGTAGGTCAAAGCACTTCCAGCCTGACGCAATAAGTAATGTGGAAACAGGCTTGTGTGGGAGCTGGCTTGCCTGCAATGGCGGCGTGTCAGTTAACACCGCTATCGCAGGCAAGCCAGCGCCCACATTTGAACGGTGTTACTTCAGATGATCCGTCAGGAATTTGAAGTACTCTTCGCGAATCTCGGGAATCTCATTGGCCAAGTGATGCCGACCACGCGGCAGCATCAGCACCTGCGGCTGGTCGAACTTGCTCCGCAGCACCTGCAAGTTGTGCTGCCAGTCCACCGTCATATCTTCCTCTCCCTGCACGATCACCGGCCGCCGTGGGCTTTGCGGCGCAGCTTCGATGCGTTTGATCCAACGCGCCAGCGCGCCCACCCACGCGGTCGGCAGTTGGCGCGGCTGCAACGGGTCGGCTTCCAGAAAGGGTTTGAATTCAGGATCGTGGGTGTTCTCGCTGAACCGCCGCGCAATGCCGTTGACGAACGGGCGCAGCAGGTAATAGCTGACCTGCGACCAACCCCATGCACGCGGCCGTACCAGGGGCGAGAGCAGGAAGGTCTTGCCCTGGGCCGGGCTGTCGGCGCCGTGGTTGAGCAAATGGTCCACCACCACCGCGCCGCCGGTGCTTTGCCCGAACAGGTGCCACGGTTGCGGCAGTTGCAAGCTGTGGGCCTGCGCAAACAGCGCCTGCACCACGTCCTGGTACACCGCAAAATCGTCAATGCTGGCGCGCTCGCCACTGGAAAGACCGTGGCCCGGCAAGTCGCAGGCGATCACCACAAAACCTTGATCCAGCGCCCAGTCCACCACATGCCGGTACAGGCCCATATGGTCGTAGAAGCCGTGGTACATGAACATTGTCGCCACCGGCGCAGACGGCCACCACACCTGCGCTACCACCTGGAAGCCATCCACTTCAAAACGGCCCAAACGGCTCACGACGGGTACTTTGCGCGCCGCCAGGTCCAGCCCATAGAAACGCTGGTAGACCCGCGCCTCGGCGCTGAGCGGTTGCGCATCCACCAGTGGCCGCAAGCTCTCGCGCAGATGATCGGGGTCAAAACTCACAGGCATAAAGGCTTCCAGACTGACGGTGAAGATGAATATCGAGCTGCGATATTCATCTGTCAGGGCAAGCATGGCAAGCTACGCGACCTTCGAGGATAGTTCCGAATGCGACAACCCTACCGCTCCGCCTTGTTTGCCGGCCTGCTGTTGGTCATCTGCGCCGGCGTGCTGTGGGCGGCTTATGACTGGTTCCAGGGCCGCTATTTGCGCGCATTCAGCGAACACACCGCGGTGTTTTCCGGTGATGCCCTGCGCCTGCCCGCCGAACTGGCAGGCCCAGGCCCGATTCGCCTGGTGCACTTCTGGGACCCGGCCTGCCCCTGCAACGTCGGCAACCAGCAGCACCTGGGCGAACTGATCGAGCAATACGCTCCCCAGGGCGTCGAGTTCTATGCCCTGCAAAAAGCCGGCAGCCACGGCCAACTGCCCGACAATTTGCGCAAAATGAAACCGCTCAATGCCCTGCTCGGCGCCGACCAAGTGCCGGCGACTCCGGCCGTAGGCATTTGGGATCGCAGCGGCAAACTCGCGTACTTCGGGCCGTACAGCGAAGGGCTGACGTGCAATTCGAGCAACAGCTTTATCGAGCCTATCCTCAAAGCCCTGGAGGCCGGGCGCGAAGTCGATGCCACCCACACCCTGGCGGTGGGCTGCTACTGCCAGTGGAGCAAGGCGTCAAACTGAACGCTGGCTGTTTGACCGGCAAACTCCGATAACCTGGCCGGCAGGCTCCTGTATTGTAAGCGTCCAGTGACATTGCAAGCAGACGCGAGACTCCATGAGCCAGTTAACCATCATCCTCTGGATGCTCAACGTTATCGTCGATACGTCCGGCCAACTGGCGTTCAAAGCCGCCGCCTCGGCCAGCGCCGAGCATGACGGCCTCGCCCACTGGAAACACATGCTCAAGCGCCCGTGGATCTGGCTGGGGGTGATCTGCTATGTCTTCGAATTCGTGTTGTGGCTGGCGTTCCTGACGCTGGTGCCGTTGTCGGTCGGCGTGATGCTGGGTTCGATCAACATCGTGGTGATCATGATTGCCGGGCGTTTCCTGTTCAAGGAAAGCCTGAGCAAATGGCGGTTGATCGGCATCATGCTGATCGCCTGTGGCGTGACCGTCGTAGGGTTTGAATGATGAAACGTTTTTATATCCTGGGTTTTCTCGCGCTGATCATTTTCGACACCTTGGCGCAGGTCAGTTTCAAGTTTGCCTCAGTGCATGCTGAACCGTTGACCATGGACGTCGCGTGGCTGGCCCGGGTGTTTGGCGCACCGTGGATCTACGGCGCCTTTGTCGGCTATATCGGCGCGTTTTTTACCTGGATGACCTTGCTCAAATACGCGCCGGTAGGCCCGGCGTTTGCGGCCTCGCACCTGGAGTTGATCAGCGTGACGCTGATCTCGGTCTGGCTGTTCGATGACACCCTGACCTGGCCGAAAATCATCGGCGGCGCACTGATCATCGCGGGCATCCTGTGCCTGGCGCGCAGTGAAGACAAAGAGAGCAAAACCGTCGAGGCCGAACCTTCGCAGCCTCTGGTGTCATGAACAAAGAAATCCCGCCCACCGCCGGCCTGCCCTTGCGCGGGCGGGATTTGCTCAGTTTATCGGGCGACCTCGCCCAGTCGCTGGCCCGCCAGTTTTCGATTCCACGGCCTGCACTGCCCTGCTCCGGCACCGCCGCGCTGATCATCGCCCTGCGCGTGTTGCAGCAACGCATGCCCGGCCGCACCCGGCTGATTGTGCCGGCGTACACCTGCCCGCTGGTGGCATTGGCCGCGCATTACTGCCCGCCGTTGCGTGTGGTGCCCTGTGATTTGCAGCCCGGCAGCATTGACCTCGACGAGCAACACCTCAAGCAGCTGTGCGACGACAGTACCCTGGCCGTGGTGGTCACCCACCTGGCCGGGCGCGTGGCGGATGTGGACGCCGCCAAGCGTATTGCCGAATCAGTCGGTGCCGCCGTCATCGAAGACGCCGCACAAGCCCTCGGCGCCCTCGACGATGGCCGCAGCGTCGGGCTCAAAGGCGATGTGGGGTTTTTCAGCCTGGCGCTGGGCAAAGGCCTGACCACGGCCGAAGGCGGCGTGCTGTTCAGCCGCGACCCGGTGCTGCATCAGGCATTGCACCGCCAGTGCGCGCAGGACCTGCCCTTGAGCCTGCGCTGGGAGCTGCAACGCAGTGCCGAACTCTGGGGTTACGCGCTGCTTTACCAACCGCGCGGCTTGCACTACGTGTATGGCAAGGCGTTGCGCACGGCGCTGGCACAGGGTGATGAAGTGGCCGCCGTGGGTGATGATTTTTCGGTCAACGATATCCCGCTGCACCGCCTCGGCGGTTATCGGCAAAAGGTCGGTGCCGCCGCACTGGCGCGCTTGCCCGACTACTTGCAACAAGGCCGTACCCGCGCCTTACGCCGGGCGGCGCGCTTGAATGACTTACCCGGCGTCGCGGTGATCATGGACCGGCTGGGGCAGCAAGGCACCTGGCCGTTTTTGATGGTGCTGATGCCGTCTGCACAGGCGCGTGATGCCGCCATGGCGAAATTGTGGACGGCCGGGCTGGGCGTGACGCGCCTGTTTATCCACACCTTGCCGGACTACCCCGCCGTCGCCCCTTTGCTGCAACCGGGCGGCGACATTAGCCAGGCCCAGGCATTTGCCAGCCGCACACTGTCGATCAGCAACAGCCATTGGCTGACGGACGAACACTTCGAACGCGTATTCGCCCAGCTAAAAGCTATTGTCGCCACCCCTGATTGATACGCGCCACCAGCCGGCCATTCAGCTCGTTCTGCTGCTGTTGCCAGATCTGCACCTGCGCCGGCGGCAGTTCTTCCTGGCCATCGGAGGCACTCAACCAGCGTTTGAACTTGCTCTCATAGTGGTAAGCCGAGACATCGCCGGTGATGTCCGCTCCGATGATCCGGCCCTGGCAAGCGTCGATCAGGTCGTTCAAATGCTGCTCCAGAAACTCGCCCTGGTCCCAATTGGTGTTGACCACTTCGGGGCTCAGCACGTCTTTGTCGATGGACAGGTAAACCGGCAGTGAACGGTCGAACTGCGCGAGGAACGCACGCATCAGCTCATCGGCGTTGCCGAACGCACGGTTGCTGCGCCCGGCGCCGATCCAGTTCATCCAGCGCGTGTCGACGTTGACGTTCCAGTAAGTCAGCTTGCGCTTGAGCAGCGGCGACCAGTGATTCTCCCAGGCATGGCCCAGGCCGATATCCTGGGAACCGATGCCCAACACATGCACATGCTCGACCTGTGGCAAACGGCTGGCCCAGTAAACCCATGAGCCACAATGGATGCCGAACGGGTAGCGCATGTTGTCAGGGTGGTTGTCGCAAATGATCAGTTGGAATTTCTGCTGCGTCGGCAGGCGGTTCAACAGCAGCTGGCTGAGGTGGTGATAATCGCCGCTGCCGGTGAACACACAGCCGTAATCGCTGGGCATCTGCGCGTGCAGGGCGGTTTCCAGCTCCTTGAACTGCGCCCAGCGGCAACCGAAGCGGATTTTTTCCTGCCAGGCCTGCATGGGCAAGGTGATCGCGCCGGGAATATCACTCACGGCACTGTCGAAATCGAGGATCAGCGGCGCGCGGTCCTGGCTCATTCGGGTTTCTCCTGCTGCCACTGTGCATCGCTTTCAAAGTGATGACGGAAACGGTTGCCGAGCTTGCGCAGCAGCGGGTTGCGGATCCAGACCAGATGACGGGTGAAGGTAAAGTCGGCGCCGAGGCTGGCCTTGACCTGCGGGTCGGTCCAACCCGCCACATAAAATTTCAGCCCATTGGCCACGGCGTATTCCAGGTTCACAAACCAGCTGACGAAGTACAGGTTGAATTCCAACGCTTGTGGGTAGTTGAGCCCGATGTACTTGTCGAGCAGCTTGTCGCCCTCTACGTAGCACAGGTTGTAGCCGATCAGTTCGTCGCAGTGCCAGTAGCAGAACACCCGCCCGTTGCTGGCGGCGTCCTGCAACAAGCTGCGGAAAAACGCCGGGGTCAGCAGGTCAAAGTGAATCTCGCTCTGGTCGTACACCGCCTTGTACAGGCTGTACAACTGCGCAAGCCACGCCTCATCGTTGAAGCGCGCATCGCCAGTGTCCAGGACTTCCACCCGCAACGCCTCGCGGCTGCGCAGTTTGCGTCGGATATTGCGTCGACGGCTGTGGGACAAACGCGCCAGGTACTCGTCGATGGTGCTGAAGTTGATCGGCACATAGGCCAGCGCCTGGCCTTCGAGGCAGATAAAGCCGCGCCGGGTACAGTCCTCGATCAAGGCTTGGGCGTAGCGGTTGTCTGCATCGCTGAGCAGCGGCGAGTCACAGGGCAGATCTTTGACGACTGTGAGTTTGCGCTGCGGCGCGCACTCTTCTTGCAGCCACTGCGCGAGGTCCTGGGGTGGCACGTTGCGGGGCAATGGCGAATATTCGCTGACCGTGGTGCCGACAAAGCAGCTGTCGATACGCAGCCACGCATTCCAAAGACCAAACCCGGGCCAGCCGCGCACACGGTTCACGAACTCGTCTTCAGCCGTCGTCAGCAGGTCAAATGGCGTGAAGAAGTACGGCAGGCCCTGGGCGGACAGCCGGGCGTCAAAGCCCTCCGGCGGGAGCTGCAAAAACCGGCCGATCAACGAGGGCGCTTCCAGGCAGCACGCGTAGGCAACCTCGGGGCGGCTGGAGTCTGGGGTAGGTTGCGTGGCGCAAGTCATGGAAAAAAGCTCAAAGATGACCGGCGCAATAGTAGCGTATTCGACACATTCGGCACTTGAACCTCGGCTGTCGCTGCGGCATATCAGCATTTCCCGCAGTTCTCGCCAAACCGATTAGACTCCGTTGACCTTCAAGGTGACTGACTCAAGGACCGTCCATGAAACGCAGCCTGACCGTGCTCGCTATCCTGATTGCCGCCCTCTTGGCCGGCGCCGGCTGGTATGTGTACAGCAAGCAACCGACCCGCCAGGGCACCGAGACACTGGCCAACCTGCAAGGCGCGGTCACGGTGCGCTATGACGACCGTGGCGTGCCGCACATTCGCGCCGAGAACGAGACCGACCTGTACCGCGCCCTGGGCTATGTGCATGCCCAGGACCGGCTGTTCCAGATGGAAATCATGCGGCGCCTGGCCCGTGGCGAGCTGGCCGAGGTGCTGGGGCCGAAGGTGCTGGAGACCGACAAGCTGTTTCGCAGCCTGCGCATTCGCGAGCGCGCCTTGAGTTACGTCGAGCACATGGACCACGACTCGGCAGCCTGGAAGGCCTTGCAAGCCTACCTGGATGGCATCAACCAATATCAGGACAGCCACGCCAGCCCCGTGGAGTTTGACGTGCTGGGCATTCCTAAACGACGGTTTACCGCCGAGGACACCATCAGTGTTGCCGGGTATATGGCCTACAGCTTTGCGGCCGCGTTTCGTACCGAGCCGCTGCTGACTTACGTGCGCGACCAGCTCGGCAGCGACTACCTGAAAGTCTTCGACCTCGACTGGCAACCCAAGGGCGCCCTCAACCTGGCCGCCAGTGACTGGAAATCCCTTGGCGCCCTCGCCGCATTGAGCGACAAGGCCCTGGCTGACAATGGCTTGCCGCAGTTCGAA
This sequence comes from Pseudomonas sp. WS 5532, assembly GCF_012985445.1. Classification (NCBI taxonomy): domain Bacteria; kingdom Pseudomonadati; phylum Pseudomonadota; class Gammaproteobacteria; order Pseudomonadales; family Pseudomonadaceae; genus Pseudomonas; species Pseudomonas sp. WS 5532. The sequence goes on along the minus strand of NZ_JAAQWK010000002.1, from coordinate 369,950 downwards.
GGCAGCAACGCCTGGGCCATCAGCGGCAGCCGCACCAAAAGCGGCAAACCGTTGCTGGCCGGTGACCCGCATATCCGTTTCTCGGTGCCGTCGGTGTGGTACGAGGCGCAATTGTCGGCGCCGGGTTTTGAGCTGTACGGCTATCACAACGCACTGGTGCCGGTGGCGTTCCTGGGACATAACCTGGATTTCGGCTGGAGCCTGACCATGTTCCAGAACGATGACCTCGACCTGATCGCCGAAAAGGTCAACCCGGACAACCCCAACCAGGTCTGGTACCACGGCCAATGGGTCAACATGACCAGCAGTGAACAGCAGATTGCGGTCAAGGGCCAGGCGCCGGTGACGCTCACCCTGCGTCAGTCGCCCCACGGTCCGATCATCAATGACGTGCTGGGCGAGAATGCCGGCAGCACGCCGATTGCCATGTGGTGGGCGTTCCTCGACACCGAAAACCCGATCCTCGAAGGTTTCTACGAACTCAACCGCGCCGACACCCTGGCCAAAGTGCGCGCCGCCGCTGCCAAGGTTTCAGCGCCGGGCCTGAATATCGTGTGGGCCAATGCCAAGGGCGATATCGGCTGGTGGGCGGCGGCGCAGTTGCCAATCCGCCCGGCCGGCGTGAACCCGGCATTCATTCTCGACGGCAGCACCGCCCAAGCCGACAAGCTGGGCTTCTACCCGTTCAGCGCCAACCCACAGGAAGAAAACCCGGCCCGTGGCTATGTGGTGTCGGCCAACGCCCAGCCGGCCTCGCCCACTGGCATGGAGATTCCTGGTTACTACAACCTCGCCGACCGCGGCCAGCAGTTGAACACGCAGTTGAGCGACAAAAGCGTGAAGTGGGACGTGAACAACAGCCAGGCCTTGCAATTGGGCACCACCACCGCCTACGGCCCACGCTTATTGGCGCCGCTGTTGCCGGTGCTGCGTGAAGTGGTCAAGGACCCGGCACAGTTGAAACTGGTGGAGCAGCTTGCAAGCTGGAAAGGCGACTACCCGCTGGACTCCACCAGCGCCACGCTGTTCAACCAGTTTCTGTTCAACCTCACCGACGCGGCCTTCCACCCGAAACTGGGCGACGCGATGTTCAAAACCCTGATCACCACGCGGGTGATCGACGCCGTACTGCCACGCCTGGCCGCCTCGGCGGACTCGCCATGGTGGAACGGCAAGCGCGCGGACACGGTAAAACTCGCCTGGGACAACAGCCTCGCGCACCTCAAGGCCACCTTTGGCGATGACCCGTCGCAATGGCAGTGGGGCAAGGCCCATACCCTGACCCATGGGCATCCGTTGGGCATGCAGAAGCCACTGGACAAGATTTTCAACGTCGGCCCATTCCCGGCGCCCGGCACCCACGAAGTTCCGAATAACCAATCGGCCATGATCGGCCCTGCGCCGTGGCCCGTGACCTATGGCCCGTCGACCCGGCGCCTGATCGACTTTGCCGACCCGGCCCATGCATTGACCATCAACCCCGTGGGGCAAAGCGGGGTGCCGTTTGACTCGCACTATGGCGACCAGGCGGAAACCTATATCGAGGGTGGGTACGAGCAGGCGCATTTCAGTGAGGAAGAGGTGACGGCGAATACCCGTGGCACGCTGAAGCTGTTGCCTGCCCGGTAACAGCCTGTAAACCCGATCAATGTGGGAGCTGGCTTGTGTGGGAGCTGGCTTGCCTGCGATAGCATCAACTCGGTCCATCAGGCAGACCGAGTTGATGCTATCGCAGTTAGTCTGTGTTCGCCCGCATCCGCCCCGGCGCCTCGCCATAGGTTTCCTTGAACTTCTTGCTGAACGCCGCCTGGGACTGGTAACCCACCTGCGCCGCGATATCCAGCAGGCTCAGGCGCGACTGGCGCAGCAGGTTGAATGCCAGCTCCATGCGCAGCTGCGTCAGCAGCACCCACGGCGACACGCCCGCGACTTTCACAAACGCCCGCATGAAGGTGGCCCGCGACATGGTGGCGGCTGCCGCCAGGCTGTCGATGGTCCACTCATGGCCGGGCTCGGCCAGCATCGCCTGCCAGGCTTTGCTCAGGCGCTTGTCGGCGAGCAAAGCGAAGGTGCCCGCCACCGGCGCCTGGCGGGTCAGCCAGGTGCGCAGGATCAGAGTGAACAAGGCCGACGACAGCGCGTCGATAAACGAGCGTGCGCCCAGTTGCTGGCCGTCCGCTTCGCTGCGCAGTAAAGCAATCAACGCGGCCAACTGCCCATCGCCCTGCCACTCACGGCTGGACACCACCAGGTAGTCCGGCAACGCACTGAACAACAACGACTGGCGGTTGTAGTGAAAGTTGCCGCAGAGCATATCCACGTCCGGCTGCTCTCCTCCCAGGCGGTGGATCGGCAACAGGCCGCCCTCGATGACGGTCTGCGCCACCGGCTTGACCCGCGCGCCCTGGCTGCGTACCAGGTGCGTCGCGCCACCGGGCATCAACAGGATGTCGCCCTCCTCCAGCGTCACCTGCTGGCCGCCCGACAACTCGGCGTGGCAGGTGCCCGCCAGCACAATGTGATACGGCGCCACGCCCAGCGGCTCAGGCTCGTGGTCCATGGCCCACGCGCCCTGGAACTGGCAGCGCAGGTCCAGGCTGCCGCGCAGGTTGGCCAACGCAATCAGGGTGTCGATAGAGTTCATTTGCGAGCATCGGTCAAAAAGGTGAGTGGATCGAACAAAAGCGCCAAACCTGAACCGCGCAGACTGGCTTCACACCCAACCCGTTCAGGAGTTACCGCAATGTTCAATAACTGGTCCAACTTGCTTGCTAACGTAAACAAAACCTTTGGCGCGCTGGGCAAGAGCAACCCGAAGATGGTCAAAGCCTACATGGCGCTGGGCGAGGCTGCCGAGGAAAACCAAGTACTCGACGCCAAGACCCGTGAGCTGATTTCCATCGCCGTGGCCATCACCACGCGCTGCGACGGCTGTATCGCCGCGCATGCCGACGCGGCGATCAAGGCCGGCGCGACCCGAGAAGAAGTTGCCGCCACCCTGGCCACCGCCATCTCGCTGAATGCCGGTGCTGCGTACATCTATTCGCTGCGCGCGCTGGAAGCCTACGACACGCTCACACCGGCGCCGCAAAGTTAAGCCGGAACTGTTGCGGCGTCACGCCCAGCCGGCGGTTGAACACACTGCGCATGTGCTGGGCGTCACGGAAACCGCATTGATAGGCCACAGTCTTGAGCGGTGCGGGGCTGCTTTCGAGCATCACCCGCGCCGCGTCCACTCGCGCCCGCTCGACAAACTCGGCAGGCGTTATGCGCGCCTCACGAGCAAACACCCGAGAGAAATTACGCGCACTCATGTTGGCCGCCTTGGCCAGATCGGCAATGGTCAAATCCCCGGTCAAGTTCGCCAGTACGTAAAGCTGCACCAACGCCACCGCCGAAGTGCTTTCGGCGTGAGGCGTGAGGAACGGGCTGAACTGCGACTGCCCGCCCGAGCGCTGGGTGAACACCACCAGTCGCTTGGCCACGCTCAGCGCAACTTCCGGGCCGTGATCCTGGGCCAGCAGGTACAGCGACAGGTCGATGCCGGCCGTGACGCCCGCCGAGGTGTAGAGATTACCGTCCTGCACGTAGAGACGGTCGGCATCCACCTGGGCCGAGGGGCACAGGCGCGCCAGGTCGGCGGCATCGTTCCAGTGCGTGGTGACGGTTTTGCCATCGAGCAACCCGGCGCGCGCCAGCATGAAGGCGCCATTGCAGATCGAGCCAAAGCGCCGTGCGCGGGCGGCGGCACCGCGCAGCCAATCATCAAACTGGGCGCCGAAATCCTCGAAGGGCAGCTGAGGGCCACCAGCGACCAGCAGCAAGTCGTAGGCTTGCAGGGCTTCGGGGTAATGCCGATGGGCCTGCAATGAAAGGCCGTTAGAGGCGGCCATCGTACCGTGGCCCAGGCCGATCACTTCAAGCTGATAATGGTCTTCGGGCAGCAGGAAACGGTTGGCCTCGCAGAACACATCCATGGGGCCGGTCACGTCCAGTGACTGGACGCCGGGGAAGATCAGGATGGCGACGGTTTTGCCCATGAACAACACACCTTCTACTGGAGGAACATAAACCCCTGTGGGAGCTGGCTTGCCTGCGATGGCCTCCCCTCAGTCTAACTGACAGACCGAGTCGTCAGCATCGCAGGCAAGCCGGCTCCCACATTTGACCGCATGTGGCTTGATATCGAGCCACATTGGCCGACATCGCACCCTCGCCGCGATAGCCCCATCGCGGGCACGCGACCAGACTTCACTCATCGGCGCCACCCCCGGCGCTTTGTTGAGGAGAACGACCATGAGCAACTCCATCGCAGGCATCCAGATCCCGGACAGCGCCCTGGCCAAGGCCACCACCGAATACATCCGCGACGTCGAGTCCGACTTGCTTTACCACCACTCGCGCCGGGTGTTTCTGTTCGGTGCGTTGAGCGGTGAGCGCAAGCAACTGGCCTACAACCCGGAACTGCTTTACGTCGGCGCGATGTTCCACGACCTGGGCCTGGTCGAAGGCCATCGCAGTAACAACGAGCGTTTCGAAGTGGACGGCGCCAACGCGGCGGCCGCATTCCTCAAGCCTTACGGGCTGAGCGATGACGATATCGAACAAGTCTGGCTGTCGATCGCCCTGCACACCACGCCGGGTGTACCGCAGCACTTGCGCCCGACCGTGGCGCTGGTGACCGCTGGTGTCGAGATGGATGTGCTGGGCATGGACTACGCCGCCTTTTCCAGCGTGCAGCGCGAAGCCGTGGTGCATGCGCATCCACGCGGCGAAGGGTTCAAGGAATGCATCATCTGCGCGTTTGCCGACGGCTTGCGTCATCGCCCGCAGACCACGTTTGGCAACGTGAAGACCGATGTGCTGGTGGATCAGGAGCCGGGGTTCAAGCCGATGAATTTTGTCGAGGTGATTCGCAAGTCGCCGTGGGCTGCATAGCTGACTTGAAATGCAATCAAATGTGGGAGCTGGCTTGCCTGCGATAAGGCCATGTCAGTCGACTCATCCTTCGACTGACACACCGCTATCGCAGGCAAGCCAGCTCCCACATTGTTTACGTGTTGCGCCAGTTAGACCGGCGCAGGCGCCCGGCGCTTGTCCGGTTGCTGCCAACCGTCCGCCGCCGCTTCTTCGATGGCTTGTTGGATCGCCTTCTTGCGCATCTCTTCGGCCCGACGGCTGAAGAACCACACCAGGAAGGTCACCAGCGACACCGCCAGCAGAATCAAACTGGCCACGGCGTTGATCTCGGGTTTAACCCCCAGACGTACTGCCGAGAACACTTCCATCGGCAACGTAGTCGAACCCGGCCCCGACACGAAGCTGGCCAGTACCAGGTCGTCCAGCGACAGCGCGAACGACATCATGCCGCCCGCTGCCAGGGACGGCGCGATCATCGGGATGGTGATCAGGAAGAACACCTTCCATGGCCGAGCGCCCAAGTCCATCGCCGCTTCTTCGATCGACAGGTCCAGCTCACGCAAGCGCGCCGACACCACGACCGCCACATACGCGGCACAGAACGTTGTGTGAGCGATCCAGATGGTGACGATGCCACGTTCCTGGGGCCAGCCAATCATCTGCGCCATCGCCACGAACAGCAGCAACAGCGACAGACCGGTGATCACCTCGGGCATCACCAATGGCGCGGTCACCAGGCCGCCGAACAGCGTGCGGCCCTTGAAGTGACTGATACGGGTCAGCACGAACGCCGCCAGCGTACCCAATGCCACCGCCGCAACGGCGGTGTAGCAGGCGATTTCCAGCGAGCGCGCCACCGAGCCCATCAACTGGGTGTTGTCCAGCAAGCCCACGTACCACTTGATCGACCAACCGCCCCACACCGTCACCAGTTTGGATTCGTTGAACGAGTAGATCACCAGGATCAGCATCGGCAGGTAGATAAACAGCAACCCCGCCACCAGCATGAAACTCGAGAAACTGAAGCGCTTCATATCTTGCCCTCCATCTCTTTGGCTTGGCTGCGGTTAAACAGGATGATCGGCACGATCAGGATCGCCAGCATCACCACCGCCAGGGCAGACGCCACCGGCCAGTCACGGTTGTTGAAGAATTCTTGCCACAGCACTTTACCGATCATCAGGGTTTCCGGGCCGCCGAGCAGTTCAGGAATCACGAACTCGCCCACTACCGGAATGAACACCAGCATGCAGCCGGCGATGATGCCGTTCTTGGACAGCGGCACGGTGATTTTCCAGAAGCTGTTGAAGGTGCTCGAACCCAGGTCCGATGCGGCTTCCAGCAGGCTCTGGTCATGTTTGACCAGGTTGGCGTACAGCGGCAGGATCATGAACGGCAGGTACGAATAGACCACGCCGATATACACCGCAATGTTGGTGTTGAGGATCTGCAGCGGCTCGTTGATCAGCCCGATGGACATCAGGAAGCCGTTGAGCAACCCGTTGTTGCTGAGGATGCCCATCCACGCATACACGCGGATCAGGATCGCGGTCCAGGTCGGCATCATGATCAGCAGCACCAGCACGGTCTGCATCTCTTTGCGCGCGCTGGCAATGGCGTAGGCCATCGGGTAGCCGATCAACAGGCACAAGATCGTGCTGAAAAACGCCATCTTCAGCGAGCCGAGGTAGGCGGCGATGTACAGCTCATCGTCGCCGAGCATCGCGTAGTTGCCCAGGTTGAGCACCAATTGCAGCTTTTGCTCAACGAAGGTGTAGATCTCGGTGTAAGGCGGGATCGCCACGTCGGCTTCGGCAAAGCTGATCTTCAGGACGATGAAGAACGGCAGCGCAAAAAACAGGAACAGCCAGAGGAAAGGGATCCCGATGACCACATGCCGGCCACCGGGTGTTATTCGTTGCAGCTGGCGTTTGAACTTCTTCATGTTCATGAGCGAAGTACCACGCCGCTGTCGTCTTCCCACCACACGTACACCTGGTCACCCCAGGTTGGGCGCTGGCCACGGCGTTCGGCGTTGGCCACGAAGGACTGCACCAGCTTGCCGCTTGGCAGTTCCACGTAGAACACCGAATGGCCGCCCAGGTAGGCGATGTCGTGCACCTTGCCGCTGGACCAGTTGTGCTCGCAGGTCGGCATTTCGGTGGTGACCAGCAGCTTTTCCGGGCGGATCGCGTAGGTCACCGACTTGTCTTCCACTGAAGTGGCGATGCCGTAGCCCACGTAGATGTCGCGGTCCAGGTCCGGGCACTTGAGCACCGCGTGGCCTTCGGCGTCGTCCACCACTTGGGTGTCGAAAATGTTGACGTTGCCGATGAACTCGCACACCAGGCGGCTGGTTGGGGTTTCGTAGATGTCGATCGGGCTGCCGATCTGCGCGATCCAGCCCAGATGCATGATCGCGATGCGCTCGGCCATGGTCATGGCCTCTTCCTGGTCGTGGGTCACCATCACGCAGGTCACGCCCACGCGCTCGATGATTTCCACCAGTTCCAGCTGCATCTGCGAACGCAGCTTTTTGTCCAATGCGCCCATCGGCTCATCGAGCAGCAGCAGTTTCGGGCGCTTGGCCAGGGAACGTGCCAACGCCACACGCTGGCGCTGGCCACCGGACAGCTGGTGCGGCTTGCGCTTGGCGTACTGGCTCATCTGCACCAGCTTGAGCATCTCGGCCACGCGGGCGTCGACTTCAGCCTTGGGGATCTTGTCCTGTTGCAGGCCGAAGGCGATGTTCTGCGCCACGGTCATGTGTGGGAACAAGGCGTAGGACTGGAACATCATGTTGATCGGCCGCTCGTAGGGCGGCATGTCGGTGATGTCCACACCGTCGAGGTAGATGCGACCTTCCGTTGGGCGCTCGAAGCCTGCGAGCATGCGCAGCAGGGTGGATTTGCCCGAACCCGAGCCGCCGAGCAAGGCGAAGATCTCGCCTTTTTTGATTTCCAGGGACACATCGTCCACGGCAATCGTCTCGTCGAACTTCTTCGTGACCCGGTCGATTTTGACCAACACCTTTTTCGGTGTCTGGTCGCCCTCGAGGGCTTTCTTATAGGCGCCGGAGGCAACTGCCATTTACGAAACTCCCAACAAAATTTGAGGTTCGCCCAAGACGGGCAAAACCTTGGATAGTTTGAGCTTTACTTGCCCGTCTTGACCTTGGTCCAGCTACGGGTCATTAAACGTTGCACTTTCGGGGGTAGCTCGAAGTTGACGAACGTCCGGTCGAGAACCGCCTGCGGTGGGTAAACCGCTGCGTCAGTGCGTATCGATTGCTCCATCAGTTTGTCCGCGCCTGGGTTAGGGTTGGCGTAACCGACTTGATCACTGACCTGAGCGATCACCTCAGGTTGCAGTAAATAGTTGATGAAGGCGTGGGCCTCTTTGACGTTGGTGGCGTCCTTGGGAATCGCCAGCACGTCAAACCACAAATTGCCGCCTTCTTTGGGAATCGTGTAGGCGATGTTCACGCCTTTGCCAGCCTCGGCCGCACGGGCCTTGGCCTGGAACACATCACCGGAGAAACCGGCCGCCACGCAAATGTTGCCGTTGGCCAGGTCCGAGATGTATTTGGAAGAATGGAAATAGGTCACGTAGGGCCGCACTTTGAGCAGCTTCTCTTCGGCCTTCTTGTAGTCTTCAGGGTTGGTGCTGTTGGGGTTCAGGCCCATGTAGTTGAGCACCGCCGGCAGCATTTCATCGGCCGAGTCCATGAACGAAACGCCACAGGTGGCGAGCTTCTTCATGTTCTCCGGCTCGAACAGCACGGCCCAGGAGTCGATATGGTCGACGCCCAGCACTTCTTTGACTTTATCGACGTTGTAGCCAATGCCGTTGGTACCCCACAGGTACGGCACGGAATACTGGTTACCTGGATCGTTCTTTTCCAGGCGCTTCAGCAGCGCCGGGTCGAGGTTGGCATAGTTTGTCAGCAATGACTTATCGAGCTTCTGGAACGCGCCAGCCTTGATCTGCTTGCCGAGAAAATGGTTGGACGGCACCACCACGTCGTAACCGGTACGACCGGCGAGCAACTTGCCTTCCAGGGTTTCGTTGGAATCAAACACGTCATACACGGGCTTGATGCCTGTCGCCTTTTCAAAGTTGGCCAGGGTGTCCGGGCCAATGTAGTCCGACCAGTTATAAATATGCACCGTCGGTGCGGCCTGCACGCTCACAGCCAGCGTGATACCTGCACCCACCAGCATGGCTTTGCGAAATAAAGAAATTGGCAAGTGGAGGTCCTCTTAAATAGTTGGGCCTTAAAGTTGTTGCCCGGCAACAAAACCGGCGCGCAACTTACCCTCGATAAACCGATCCGGCAAAACTTTCTGTCATTTAATTTTTGTGAACGGGTTTGTGCAGGAGCGGGCAAGCCCGCTCCCACAGGTTTCAACGTTTATTTACCCGATTTGATCTTGGTCCAGCTGCGTGTCATTTCACGCTGGGTTGCAGCCGGCAAGTCAGCAATGGCGTAGAGCTTGGCCTGCACATCGGCTGGCGGGTAGATGCCCGGGTCGCTGGTGATGTCTTTGTCGACCAGTGCGGTAGCCTTCTCGTTACCGTTCGGGAATCGCACGCTGTTGGTGATCGAGGCCATGACTTCCGGCTTGAGCAGGTAGTTCATGAACTTGTAGGCGGCGTCGACGTTTTCGGCATCTTTAGGGATGGCGACCATGTCGAAGAAGCTGCCGGCGCCTTCTTTCGGAATGTCGTAGGCCACTTTGACCTTGCCACCGGCTTCAGCCGCGCGGGACTTGGCCTGCTGGATGTCACCCGAGTAACCCACGGCTACGCAGATGTTGCCGTTGGCCAGGTCCGAGATGTACTTGGACGAGTGGAAGTAGCCGATCGATGGACGCAGCTTGAGGAACAGGTCTTCAGCTTGCTTGAGGTCAGCTTTCTTCTGGGTGTCGGTCGGCAGGCCCAGGTAGTGCAGTGCCACCGGGAGCATTTCGGTTGGCGAATCAAGGAAGCTCACACCACAGCTTTTCAGCTTGGCGATGTTTTCAGGCTTGAGCAGCACGTCCCACGAGTCGATCTTGTCGATACCCAGTGCAGCCTTGACCTTCTCCGGGTTGTAGCCGATGCCGATCGAGCCCCACATGTACGGGAAGGCGTGCTTGTTGTCCGGGTCGCTGATCGACACGGCTTTGAGCAGGGATTTGTTCAGGTTGTCGTAGTTAGGCAGCTTGGACTTGTCCAGCTCCTGATAGACACCGGCCTTGATCTGCTTGGCGAGGAAGTTGTTCGACGGCACGACGATGTCGTAACCGGACTTGCCTGCCAGCAACTTGGCTTCGAGGGTCTCGTTGCTGTCAAAAACGTCGTACACCACCTTGATGCCCGACTCTTTTTCAAAGTTGGCGATGGTGTCCGGTGCAATGTAGTCGGACCAGTTGTACACGTGCAGGACTTTATCGTCTGCCTGGGCCGCGCCCGCCATTGCGCCCAACAGGGACAAGGCGAGGAGGGTCTTGCCAGCGTTCTTCAAACCTAATGCCTTCATTTGGTGATGCTCCAATTTTTCTTTTTTGGGCCACGTTCTTACAGTGTTAAGCGGCCCGTCTAAAGGGCAACAAAACAGGGCGACAGTCTGGCAAGTTCCGAGGCCGGCTTTCAACCAAAGCCTCATTTATAGCTGCTCAGAATGCAGCGCCCGAAAGCCGCTGCGTTCTGAGCCTAGCACTTAGCCCTGCAATGCCGCCAAAGTCAGGTCCAGGCAGTGGCGAGCCTTGGTCACCAGCTCGTCGATTTCCGCGTTGCTGATCACCAGCGGCGGCGAAATGATCATGGTGTCGCCCACGGCGCGCATGATCAGGCCATTCTCGAAGCAGAACGTGCGGCAGATCATGCCCACACCACGGCCTTCGTAACGTTTGCGCGTGGCCTTGTCCTGCACCAGCTCAATCGCCCCGAGCATGCCCACACCGCGCACTTCACCCACCAGCGGGTGATCAGCCAGTTCCCTCAGACGTTTCTGCAAATACGGTGCCGCTTCTTCGTGCACACGCTTAATGATTTTTTCATCGCGCATGATGCGGATGTTTTCCAGGGCCACGGCGGCGGCCACCGGGTGACCGGAATAGGTGAAGCCGTGGTTGAAATCGCCGCCTTCGTTGAGCACGGCAACCACGTCGTCGTGCACGATCAGGCCGCCCATGGGGATGTAACCCGAGGTCAGGCCTTTGGCGATGGTCATCATGTGCGGCTTGAGGTCGTAGAAATCACTGCCAAACCACTCACCGGTGCGGCCAAAACCGCAGATCACTTCGTCGGCGACGAACAGGATGTCGTACTTGGCGAGGATTTCCTTGATGCGCGGCCAGTAGGTCTCAGGCGGCACGATCACGCCACCGGCACCCTGGATCGGCTCGGCAATAAAGGCCCCGACGTTGTCCACGCCCAGCTCCAGAATCTTTTCTTCCAACTGGTTGGCAGCCCAGATCCCGAACTCTTCCGGGCTCATGTCGCCGCCTTCGCCATACCAGTACGGCTGGGCGATGTGGGTGATGCCCGGAATCGGCAGGTCGCCCTGTTCATGCATATAGGTCATGCCGCCCAGGCTCGCGCCGGCCACGGTGGAACCGTGGTAGCCATTCTTGCGGCTGATGATGGTTTTCTTGTTCGGCTGGCCCTTGACCGCCCAGTAGTGGCGGACCATGCGCAGCATGGTGTCGTTGCCTTCGGAGCCGGAACCGGTAAAGAACACGTGGTTCATGCCGGCAGGCGCGACATCGGCAATGACTTTGGCCAACTCCAGCACCGGCGGGTGCGCGGTCTGGAAGAACAGGTTGTAGTACGGCAATTCTTTCATCTGCTTGGCGGCGGCGTCAGCCAGTTCATCGCGACCGTAACCGATCGCCACGCACCACAGGCCGGCCATGCCGTCGAGGATCTTGTTGCCTTCGCTGTCCCACAGGTAAACGCCGTGGGCTTTGGTGATGATCCGTGGGCCTTTCTCTTTCAATTGCTTGAAGTCGCTGAACGGCGCCAGGTGGTGATCATTGCTCAAGGCTTGCCATTCACGGGTTTGCGGGTTGTTGCTGGACATACCGGTCTCCTAGACTTTTCGGTGAAGGGCGCGCAGGTTGCCCCGCGCGCCCGGCGCATCAGACGGCGAAGAGCAGGAATTCCCGCTCCCACGAACTGATCACGCGCTTGAAGTTTTCATGCTCGGCCCGCTTGACCGCGACGTAGCCTGTGATGAATTTCTGCCCCAGGTACTTCTCGATGGTCTTGCTGTTTTCCATGCGCTCCAGGGCGTCTTCGATGGTCAACGGCAGGCGCAGGTTGCGGCGCTCGTAACCACGACCCACTACAGGTGCGCTGGGGTTATGGCCTTCGACCATGCCGATGTAGCCACACAGCAAGCTGGCGGCAATCGCCAGGTACGGGTTGGCATCGGCGCCTGGCAGGCGGTTTTCGACACGGCGGTTCTGCGGGCCGGCATCCGGTACACGCAGGCCCACGGTGCGGTTCTCTTCGCCCCACTCCACGTTAACCGGCGCCGAGGTGTCGGGCAGGAAGCGGCGGAACGAGTTCACGTTGGGGGCAAACAGCGGCAGCAATTCAGGGATGAATTTCTGCAGGCCGCCAATGTGGTTCAGGAACAGCTGGCTCATGGTCCCGTCTTCATTAGAGAAGACGTTCTTGCCGGTGGCGATGTCGATGATGCTCTGGTGCAAGTGCATCGCGCTGCCCGGCTCGCCGGTCATCGGCTTGGCCATAAAGGTGGCGGCCACGTTGTGCTTGAGCGCGGCTTCACGCATGGTGCGCTTGAACACCAGAATCTGGTCGGCCAGGGACAAAGCATCGCCGTGACGGAAGTTGATTTCCATCTGCGCCGTGCCGTCCTCGTGAATCAGCGTGTCGAGGTCCAGCTCCTGCAGTTCGCACCAGTCGTAGACGTCTTCGAACAACGGGTCGAATTCGTTGGCGGCTTCTATAGAGAAGGATTGACGGCCCGTCTCCGGGCGACCGGAACGGCCAATCGGCGGTTGCAACGGGAAGTCCGGGTCTTCGCAGCGCTTGGTCAGGTAGAACTCCATCTCCGGCGCCACGATCGGCTGCCAGCCCCGGTCGGAATAGAGCTTGAGTACCTTCTTGAGCACGTTGCGCGGCGACAGCTCGATGGGGTTGCCTTGTTTGTCGTAGGTGTCGTGGATCACCTGGGCGGTGGGCTCGATGGCCCAAGGCACCAGGAATACCGCGTTCTGGTCGGGGCGGCAGATCATGTCGATGTCGGCCGGGTCGAGCAATTCGTAATAGATGTCGTCTTCGACATAGTCGCCGGTCACGGTCTGCAACAGAACGCTCTCGGGCAGGCGCATGCCTTTTTCGGCGATGAACTTGTTGGTCGGCGAGATCTTGCCCCGGGTGATGCCCGTGAGGTCGCCAATCATGCATTCGACTTCTGTGATCTTGTGGTCTTTCAACCAATCGGTGAGCTGGTCGAGGTTGTTACTCATAAATGCCTCTGGGCTGTGTTTCCTGACATCCATTAAAGGTCAGGCGTTGGTTGACGCAGCATCCGCGTCGCGTTGCATCGCCCGCTTTCGACAAGCCGAGCCAAAGGCCTGGAAGATCGCGAGGTAGTGCGGGTTAGAGCTTACCTGCCATTCGGGGTGCCATTGCACTCCTAAAGCAAAAGCCTTGCCCGACGTGTAAGAAAAAGCTTCGATCAACCCATCGGGTGCGGTCGCTTCGACCTGCATACCCGGCGCCAGGCGATCAACGCCCTGGCTATGAATCGAGTTGACCTGGATCGTCGGCGGCAAACCCAGGCCTGCCAATACCCCATTGGGGGTAATCGCCACGGCGTGCGCCGGGCCGTACTGGACTTCCAGCGGCTGGGTCTCGTCTTCGCGGTGATCCATCATGCCCGGTACTTCATGAACCTTCTGGTGCAGGCTGCCGCCGAACGCCACGTTCATTTCCTGAAAGCCACGGCAGATGCCCAGCACCGGCACGCCGGCCGCAATCGCGGCGCGCAGCAACGGCAGGGTGGTCTGGTCGCGTGCAGAATCATGAGCAGTCCCGGGCGCGCTGGCCGGACCATCGTAGTGAAAGGGTTCGATATTGGACGGGGAGCCGGTAAAGAGAATGCCATCCAGGCCGTCAAGAATATTGGCCGGGTCGAGCAGATCACCCAAGGATGGAATGATCAATGGCAAGCCCTTGGCAGCGACTGCGACTGCACGGACGTATTTGTCGCCACTGATGTGATAAGCATGCAAACCGACCTGTTTGGAGCAGGCGGTGACGCCGATTAACGGCAGGCGAGACATGAAGCACCCCGGTATTATTGCTGTTATGGGTTTGAATCGAGCTTAGCCTTGTTCATTTTTTTACACAACACCCCCGTAAAAAATACAACACGGCCCGCTTTAGCCTGCTAGTCCCAAGCCCTTCAAACCCAAAAAACCGCCCCAAAAAGCCCCAAAAAAGGCCTCAAGGCGCTTTTTTAGGGCAAAAAAGGCCTCGCTTGACTTCGGCATGCCGTTCGGGTTGACTGAAACCAGAAAAGATCAATGATTGATATTTTTAACAACAAAGGTGTTGCATCATGTCGGTACCCCCGCGTGCCGTTCAGCTTAACGAAGCGAACGCGTTCCTTAAGGATCATCCTGAGGTTCTGTACGTAGACCTTCTAATTGCGGATATGAATGGTGTGGTGCGCGGTAAGCGCATCGAACGCACCAGCCTCCACAAGGTTTACGAGAAGGGCATTAACCTGCCTGCCTCTTTATTTGCCCTGGATATCAACGGCTCGACGGTGGAAAGCACCGGCCTGGGTCTGGACATCGGTGATGCTGACCGAATCTGTTATCCAATCCCCGACACCCTGTGCAATGAACCCTGGCAAAAGCGCCCAACCGCGCAACTGCTGATGACCATGCACGAACTTGAAGGTGAACCTTTCTTCGCCGATCCTCGCGAAGTGCTCCGCCAAGTTGTAAGCAAATTTGACGACCTCGGTCTGACCATCTGCGCCGCCTTCGAGCTTGAGTTCTACCTGATCGACCAGGAGAACGTGAACGGCCGCCCACAACCGCCCCGCTCGCCGATCTCCGGCAAACGCCCGCACTCGACACAGGTGTACCTGATCGACGACCTCGACGAATACGTCGACTGCCTCCAGGACATTCTGGAAGGTGCCAAAGAGCAAGGCATCCCGGCTGACGCCATCGTCAAGGAAAGTGCCCCGGCGCAGTTCGAAGTGAACCTGCACCACGTCGCCGACCCGATCAAGGCCTGCGACTACGCGGTACTGCTCAAGCGCCTGATCAAGAACATCGCCTACGACCATGAGATGGACACCACCTTCATGGCCAAGCCTTACCCAGGCCAGGCAGGCAACGGTTTGCACGTACACATCTCCATTTTGGACAAGGACGGCAAGAATATTTTTGCCAGCGAGGATCCCGAGCAGAACGCCGCATTGCGTCACGCGATCGGCGGTGTGCTCGAGACCCTGCCCGCCCAAATGGCGTTCCTGTGCCCCAACGTCAACTCCTACCGTCGTTTCGGCGCACAGTTCTACGTGCCGAACTCGCCGTGCTGGGGCCTGGATAACCGCACTGTGGCCATTCGCGTACCCACCGGCTCGTCCGATGCCGTGCGTATCGAACACCGCGTGGCCGGTGCCGACGCCAACCCGTACCTGCTGATGGCTTCGGTCTTGGCGGGCGTGCACCACGGTCTTACCAACAAGATCGAGCCTGGCGCTCCAGTGGAAGGCAACAGCTACGAGCAGAACGAACAGAGCCTGCCGAACAACCTGCGCGATGCATTGCGTGAGTTGGACGACAGCGAGGTGATGGCCAAGTACATCGATCCTAAATACATCGATATCTTCGTCGCCTGTAAGGAAAGTGAGCTGGAAGAGTTTGAACACTCCATCTCCGACCTTGAGTACAACTGGTATCTGCATACGGTGTAAGCCGTTGCTGCTTTAAAAAATGCCGCAGGCTTTATGGCCTGCGGAATTTTTTTGAGTTTATTCCGGTAGACCGCGTTGTATTCATCGCAGGCAAGCCAGCTCCCACACTTGAATGCGTTCACAGATCAAAGTGTGGGAGCTGGCTTGCCTGCGATGAGGCCCTGGCAGACAACACACCCTCCTGCTCATACAATGCGCTCTGCCTTGTAGGAGACTTCCATGCCCACCCGCCCCGCCGCCACTCGCAAACCCCGCGCCCGCAGCCAGGCCCGGATCGATGCGATCCTCGACGCCGCCCGCACCTTGCTGGCGAGCGAAGGCGTGGCGAGCTTGTCGATCTACAGCGTGGCCGAACGGGCGCAGATCCCACCGTCGTCGGTGTATCACTTTTTCGCCAGCGTGCCGGCGCTGCTGGAGGCATTGACCGCCGATGTCCATGCCGCTTTCCGCGCGGCGATCCAGGCCCCCATCGAGCATGATTCACTCAAGGTGTGGCGCGACCTGTCCTCTATCGTCGAGCAACGCATGCTCAGCATCTACAGCAACGACGCGGCCGCACGCCAGTTGATCCTGGCGCAGCACGGGCTTGCCGAAGTGACCCAGGCGGACCGTCAGCATGATTTGGAGCTGGGGGATTTAATGCTTGACGTGTTCAACCGCCACTTCGAAGTGCCGACCTTGCCCACCGACGTGGACGTGTTCGCGTTGGCGCTGGAGTTGAGCGACCGCGTGTACGCGCGCTCGGTGCATCAGCATGGGCAGATTACGCCGCGCATGGCCGAAGAAGGGATGCGGGTGTTTGATGCGTATGTGGGGCTTTATTTGCCGGCGTATTTGCCCAAGCGCTGATCGTTCCCACGCTCTGCGTGGGAATGCCGCCTGGGACGCTCCGCGTCCCGCCTGCATTGCGGTGACGCAGAGCGTCACGGGATGCATTACCACGCAGAGCGTGGGAACGATCAGTGGAGTGATCACAACTTGGCGATCGACACCTCGGTGGACTTCACAAAGGCAATCACTTCGCTGCCAATCACCAGTTCCAGCTCTTTGACCGAGCGAGTCGTGATCACCGAAGTCACGATGCCGGACGCGGTCTGCACGTCGATTTCCGACAGCACGTCGCCTTCGACGATTTCCTTGATGGTGCCTTTGAACTGGTTACGTACGTTGATGGCTTTGATAGTCATGATGGTTTTCCTCTATGCGTTATTGAGCCCAACGCAATTGCGTAGGCAGCGGTGAAACAGGTTCAGGTTCCGGCGGTGAGCCTGGCAGCGACAGCACCCGGTTAAGCACTTCAGCTTCCAGCGCGGCCAGGCGATGTGAGCCACGGGCACGCGGGCGTGGCAGATCGACGATCAGGTCGAGGCCGATTTCGCCGTCTTCAATCAGAATCACGCGGTCAGCAATCGCCACGGCTTCGCTGACATCATGGGTGACCAGCAACACGGTGAAGCCGTGCTTCTGCCAAAGATTTTCGATCAGTTGCTGCATCTCGATGCGGGTCAGGGCGTCCAGCGCCCCCAACGGCTCATCGAGCAGCAACAGGCGCGGCTGGTGAATCAACGCGCGAGCCAAAGCCACGCGTTGCTTCTGGCCACCGGACAAGGCCGCCGGCCACTCATTGGCGCGCTCGGCCAAACCCACTGCCTCCAACGCTTCCAATGCCTTGGGACGCCAGTTGCCTTTAAGGCCCAGGCCCACGTTGTCGATGATTTTTTTCCACGGCAGCAAACGCGCTTCCTGGAACATCAACCGCGTGTCTTCAATCGCCTCGCTCAACGGCGCGGAGCCGGCCAGCAGCTCGCCGCCACTGGCTTTATCCAGGCCTGCGAGCAGACGCAGCAAGGTACTTTTGCCGCAGCCGCTGCGGCCGACCACGGCCACGAACTGACCGGCCGGAATGTGCAGATCAATCTCTTTGAGTACTTCCCGCGCACCAAAGGCCTTGCGCAATTTGCGCACCGCCAGCGGGATGCCCTTGAGCAGGCGCGGAGGTTGTTGAGCGGTCATGCCGCACCTCCTTTATTCACTTGGTAAGCCGGATGCCAGCGCAGCCACACACGTTCCAGGCCACGCGCCGCGAGGTCGGCGAGCTTGCCGAGGATGGCGTAGAGCACAATCGCCAGTACCACCACGTCGGTTTGCAGGAATTCGCGGGCGTTCATCGCCAGGTAACCGATGCCGGAACTGGCCGAGATGGTTTCCGCCACGATCAGCGTCAGCCACATAAAGCCCAGGGCGAAGCGCACGCCCACCAGAATCGAAGGCAACGCGCCCGGCAGGATCACTTGCCAGAACAGGCTGAAACCGGACAAACCGTAGCTGCGCGACATCTCCACCAGCGCCGGGTCGACGTTGCGGATGCCGTGGTAGGTATTCAGGTAAATCGGGAACAGCGTGCCGAGGGCGACCAGGAAAATCTTCGCGGTCTCGTCAATGCCGAACCACAAAATCACCAGCGGAATCAACGCCAGGTGCGGCACGTTGCGGATCATCTGCACCGAGCTGTCCAGCAGGCGCTCGCCCCACTTCGACAGGCCGGTGATAAAGCCCAGGGCCAAACCGATGCTGCCACCGATCACAAAGCCCAGCCCGGCACGCCAGCCGCTGATGGCCAGGTGCGTCCAGATTTCGCCGCTGCGTACCAGGTTGACGCCCGCTTCGATCACGGCGCTGGGCGCCGGCAGAATGCGCGTCGACAACCAGCCCGCCGACACCGACAACTGCCACACCGCCAGCAGTAAAATCGGCAGCACCCAGGGCGCAACACGATGACTTAATTTTTCAAAATCCATAATGGCGCCTCAGCTCTGCGACGCAGCTTTGGGAAGAATGTCGTTGGCGACCATTTCGCCGAACGGGCTGACGTAACCGGCGCTTTTTGGCAGCTCGGGACGCTCGATATCCAGGTGCGGGAACAACAGCTCGGCAACCCGATACGACTCTTCCAGGTGTGGGTAACCGGAGAAGATAAAAGTGTCGATGCCCAGCGCGGCGTATTCCTTGACCCGCGCCGCAACGGTTGGGCCGTCACCCACCAGTGCGGTGCCGGCACCGCCGCGCACCAGGCCGACACCGGCCCACAGGTTGGGGCTGACTTCGAGGTTGTCGCGGTTGCCACCGTGCAAAGCGGCCATACGCTGCTGGCCAACCGAGTCGAAACGCGCCAGGGATGCCTGGGCGCGGGCGATGGTTTCGTCATCCAGATGGGAAATCAGTTTGTCGGCGGCTTTCCACGCTTCATCGTTGGTTTCGCGCACGATGACATGCAGGCGAATACCGAAGCGCACGGTGCGCCCAAGTTTTGCTGCCTTGGCCCGCACCTGCTCGATCTTTTCCGCGACGGCGGCCGGTGGTTCGCCCCAGGTCAACACCATTTCCACCTGTTCGGCTGCCAGGTCCTGGGCGGCTTCAGACGAGCCACCGAAGTACAGCGGCGGACGTGGCTGCTGGATCGGCGGGTAAAGCAATTTGGCGCCTTTGACACTGATGTGTTCGCCGTCGTAATCCACGGTTTCGCCTTCCAGCACACGGCGCCAGATGCGGGTGAATTCCACCGAGGCCTGGTAGCGCTCTTCGTGGCTGAGGAACAAGCCATCGCCAGCCAGCTCTTCCGGATCACCGCCGGTGACCAGGTTGAACAAAGCCCGCCCGCCGGACAAACGGTCCAGGGTCGCGGCCTGACGCGCCGCCACCGTCGGGGAGATGATGCCGGGGCGCAGCGCGACAAGGAATTTCAGTCGCTGGGTTACCGGGATCAGCGAGGCGGCGACCAGCCACGAGTCTTCACAGGAGCGGCCGGTAGGAATCAGCACCCCGCCGAACCCCAGGCGGTCAGCCGCCTGGGCCACTTGCTGCAGATAACCGTGATCGACGGCGCGGGCGCCTTCGGCGGTGCCAAGGTAATGGCCGTCGCCGTGGGTAGGCAGGAACCAGAAAATATTGAGGCTCATGGAGTTGTCTCCTGAAGAAGTCGGATTACGGCGCTGTGGCGACGGCGGCGGATGGAGTCCAGATCACGTCCTTGATGCTCAAGGGTTTGGGGATCAATTTGAGCTGGTAGAAGGTGTCGGCGATTTTCTGCTGGGCGGCGACCACTTCCGGGGTCAGGAACAGCGCGCCGTAGCCTTGGCGCTTGACCGAGGTCAGGGTGATGTCCGCCGGCAAGCCGAGCAGTGGCGCGACTTGTTCGGTTACTTCCTGAGGGTTGGCCTTGGACCATTCGCCCACTGCGCGCACTTCTTCCACCAGCGCCTTGATCACGTCCGGGTGCTGCGTGGCGTAGGGCTTGGTGGCCAGGTAGAACTGGTGGTTGTCGGCAATGCCGGTGCCGTCACGCAGGGTGCGCGCTTGCAGTTGTTTCTCGGCGGCTGCCTGGTACGGGTCCCAGATCACCCAGGCATCGACGCTGCCACGCTCGAACGCGGCGCGGGCATCGGCGGGTGGCAGGAAGATGGTGTGCACGTCGGTGTATTTGAGGCCGGCATCTTCCAGGGCACGTACCAACAGGTAGTGCACGTTGGAGCCTTTGTTGAGCACGATTTTCTTGCCCTTGAGCTCGGCCACCGATTTGATCGTCGAATCCTTGGGCACCAGGATCGCTTCACTGGTCGGCGCGGGTGGCTCATAGGCGACGTAGAGCAAATCTGCACCCGCCGCCTGGGCGAACACGGGCGGCGTTTCGCCGGTGACACCAAAGTCGATCGCACCGACGTTCAGGCCTTCGAGCAACTGCGGGCCACCGGGGAATTCGGTCCATTGCACTTGCACGCCCTGGGCGGCCAGGCGTTTTTCCAGCGAGCCCTTGGCTTTGAGCAGCACCAGCGTGCCGTACTTCTGATAACCGATCCGCAACGTCTCGGCGGCCTGGGCTTGAACAATGGCGCCGAAGGACACAGCCGCAGCAAACAGTGCGACCAGACCACGACGCAAGATGACAGTGCGCATGGCGCTCTCTCCAAATAATGCGATGAGGGGGTTGGCTGCACCTGCTTGGCCGTTGGCGGCTGAGTAAGGTGAGTACTACAAATTTCGGTACGGCTTAAATGCTCCAGCGAGCACTCAACAAACGTTCATTCAACACATTGGGGTCCAGCGGTTTGGGGCGACGGGCCATGGCGCCATAAAGCGTCTCCAGGGCCTCGTGCAGTCGCTGCTCAAGCACCGGCACCAGTTGCGCCTGGGCACTGCCTTCGGCGTAAGCGATCTGGCTGTCTTCGGCAAAGATGCCGTGGAGCAGTTCCTGGGCCTTGAGGGCCGAGAGCACCGGCTTCAAGGCGTAGTCCACCGCCAGCATGTGGGCGATGCTGCCGCCGGTGGCCATTGGCAACACGATCTTGTGGGCCAGGGCGCGCTCGGGCAGCAGGTCGAGTACGGTTTTCAGCGCGCCGGAAAACGAGGCCTTGTACACCGGCGTGGCGATGGCCAGGCCGTCGGCATTGGCGATTTGCTGCAACAGATCGATGACTTTGGGGCTGTCGAAGCGGGCGTGCAGCAAGTCTTCGGCGGGGAAGTCCCGTATCTGATAACTCACCACTTCCACGCCTTTGTCTTGCAGCCACTGACGGGTTTTTTCCAGCAAGACCCCGGAGCGCGAACGCTGGCTGGGGCTGCCTCCAAGTGTTACGACCAGCATGCAGGTATTCCTTGGGCAAGTGTCGGCGGTTCGCTGGGTGGCGATGTCGCCAAGATGGAACAGACCCTATCAGCATATTTATATATCTTAAAATCTTATTTTTTCATTTGTTTATTCTATAAATGCATATGGAGAATATAAATCTCAAGACGAAAAAAAAGGCCGTCGAAACGGCCTGAAAACCCCTGCTATGTGAGACTGGAAATACCGACAAATGTGGGAGCGGGCTTGCTCGCGAATGCTGACTTTCAGTTGATGCATCTTTGAATGACACACCGCTTTCGCGAGCAAGCCCGCTCCCACATTTAGTTCTGCGTTAACGGTTAGGCTGTGGGGTTAGCCGCAAGTACGGCTTCACCGCACGGTAGCCCTTCGGAAAGCGCTGCTTGATCTCTTCCTCGTCCTTGAGCGACGGCACAATCACCACTTCATCGCCGTCCTGCCAGTTGGCGGGCGTGGCGACCTTGTGGTTGTCGGTCAGCTGCAACGAGTCGATGACCCGCAGGATTTCGTGGAAGTTACGGCCGGTGCTGGCCGGGTAAGTGATGGTCAGGCGGATCTTCTTGTTCGGGTCGATCACGAACAAGGAACGCACGGTGAGCGTGTCACTGGCATTCGGGTGGATCAGGTCGTAGAGGTCCGACACCTTGCGATCGGCATCGGCCAGGATCGGGAAGTTGACGACGGTGTTCTGGGTTTCGTTGATGTCTTCGATCCACTTGTGGTGCGAGTCCACCGGGTCGACCGACAGGGCAATGGCCTTGACGCCACGCTGCGCGAATTCGTCCTTGAGCTTGGCGGTAAAGCCCAGCTCCGTGGTGCACACCGGAGTGAAGTCCGCGGGATGGGAAAACAACACGCCCCAGCTATCGCCCAGCCATTCGTGGAAACGAATCTTGCCGGCGCTGGAATCCTGTTCAAAGTCGGGGGCGATGTCGCCCAGTCTTAGGCTCATGGTGTGGCTCCTGGTGAGTGCTTATGGAGCCCACTGTGCATGGGTTAGGAATTATTTAAAAAGAATAAATATCGATTTATCTAGACGATAAAGGAATATTAAAAATCTGTTCATTGGACTTGGGAACGGGCGAGGATCAACATCCATCACAAGGTTCGAGAAGGCCTTGAGACGCTGTACAAAGAGGGGTTTCAGGAAGGGCTTGCGGGGGTTGAGCCCGACTTGAAAAGCAAGACACCTTGCCCGGCGTTGCGCCGGGCAAGGTTTACAGTCTTACAACAGCTTCACACTACTAGAACAGTGGCAGCGAGTAGCTGACGATCAGACGGTTTTCGTCCTGGGAACGGGTGTTCGCCAGGTCGGTACGCCACATCGCGTTTTTCCAGGCCACGCCGAGGTTTTTCAGCGGGCCTTCTGGAATCACGTAGGCAACGGTGATGTCGCGTTCCCACTCGGACTGGCCAGTGGTTTCAGTACGTGCGTTAGTGTTCGCGATGGTGTCGATGTTGCTACCTTTGAGGTACACAACGCCAGCCGTCAGGCCAGGTACGCCAACCTTGGCGAAGTCATAAGCGTAACGAGCTTGCCAGGTACGCTCGCCAGCACGGGCGAACTTCTGGATCTGCATGTCGGTAGTGATGTAAGCCGACGAGCCGTCACCTTGGTTCAGCCAAGGGAAGTCGCTGCTGCCATTGCTGACTTGGTAACCGCCACCAAAGGTGTGGCCGGCCACGGAGTACAGGAAAAGTCCGCTGTACAGGTTGTTGTCGACTTTACCCTTACCGGCACGGAAACCGTTGTAGTTACCGCTGGTGTAGTAGGCAGCCGTATTACCGTTCAGGCCGTCGTCAGAACTGTTGAAATAACGCAGGTCAGACTTCAATACGCCCGGGCCGATCGACCAGTTATGGGTCAGACCCAGGAAGTGCTGCTTGTAGAAGTCTTCCAGGTTGCCGTAGTAGTACTGTGCGGTCAGATCTTTGGTGAGCTTGTAGTCACCACCGGCATAGTAGAACTTGTTGACGAACTTGCCTGCGGTGTAGTTCGAGCCACCGTTGGCACCACCCAGCGACAAACCTTCGTTGTTGCTGGAGTTACGGCCTTTGGCATGCTCAATCTGACCGGCAACCAGGGTCAAATCCTTGATGTCGTTGGTAGTGATCTGGCCACCCTGGAAGGTTTGCGGCAGCATACGACCATCGTTGGTCACGATAACTGGCAGCTTAGGCTGCAACGTACCCAGTTTCAGTTCGGTTTGGGAGATCTTCACCTTACCGGTCACACCGAGGCTGGCGAAATCGTTGACCGCGCGATTGCCGTCGCTTGGGAACACAGTACCGCCGGACGAAGTACCGGTGATGTTACCGCTGGTGCCGCGGCCAGAATCGAGGCGCACGCCGTACAGGCCGATTGCGTCAACGCCGAACTGAACCGTGCCTTGGGTATAGCCCGAAATGAACCGCAGATCGAAGCCTTGGCCCCATTCTTCGTTCCTGGACGGGTCTGCAGCACCATCACGGTTATCCGTGTTGATGTAGAAGTTACGCAGGCCCAGTGTGGCCTTACTGTCTTCGATAAAACCGGCAGCGCCTGCTTGCTGAGCGATTGCGCCCAGGGTCACAGCCAACGCCAAGGTGGACTTCTTCATGTACCGCTCCTCTCATTTCTAATTTTTGTATTTCTTTGGTCTCGGGTCTGACGCCCTCGATCCACAGATGCGCGATTAGCGCCAGATAGTGACTACCAAGTCAATCGTAACCTTGTGTGTCTACTACCTTCGTCTAACCGCAGTTGATTTGGTCCCTGCAGGGTAATGAGTTTTTCATACACCCAAAAAGAATTGTTTCATTCTTTTTCATACGATTCAGGAATAAGCCTCAGCAGGCAGTGAGTCGATCAGCATAGATCAACCGCTCCATAAGCTAATTCCTAAAGGGTATTTACCAGCCTTTTTTTAGATCGATTAGTGTGATCGTACTGTTGCATACGTCACCCACGATCAAAAAGGCGACGCCATCATGGCCAAACGCACATCCTCCCGTCAATTTGTTACAGTTTTTGTGTCACTAATACTTTCTTTTGGTGTCAAAGCCGCCGATTTGACCATCGGCTATCAAACCGGCATCGACCCCAGCAAAGTCCCCCAGGCTGACGGCCTCTATGAAAAGGCCATCGGCGAGAACATCGCCTGGCGCCGTTTCAACAGCGGCCCTGAAGTGGTCACCGCTATCGCCTCCGGCGATGTGCAAATCGGCAATCTCGGTTCCAGCCCCCTTGCAGCAGCGGCGTCACGTAATCTACCGATCGTGGCGTTTATCGTATCGGCGCAGATCAACACTTCTGAAGCCCTGGTGGTACGCAACGGTAGTGGCATCGACAAACCCGCAGACCTGGTGGGTAAAACCATCGCCACCCCGTTCGTCTCGACCTCCCATTACAGCCTGCTCGGTGCGCTGAAGCACTGGGGCCTGGACACTCAAAAAGTCAAAGTGGTGAACCTGCAACCGGCAGAAATCGCCGCCGCGTGGAAACGTGGCGATATCGACGGCGCATTCGTGTGGTCACCGGCGCTGGGGGAGATCCGCAAGACCGGAAAAACCCTGACCGACGCGGCCCAGGTGGGTCAGTGGGGCGCGCCGACGTTCGAAGTGTGGGTGGCGCGCAAGGATTTCGCGCAAAAACATCCTGACGTAGTGGCCAAGTTTGCCAAGGTCACGCTGGATTCGTTTGCTGACTATGCGGCCCATAAAGACCGCTGGACCGTCGATTCCGAACCTGTGCAAAAAATCGCCAAATTGACAGGTGCGAATGCCGCCGATATTCCTGAACTGTTGGCCGGCACCACCTTCCCGGATGCCCAGGCACAGCAGACCGAGGCACTGCTTAAAGGCGGCACCGCGAAGGCGATTGGGGAGACGGCGAAGTTTTTGAAGGAACAGGGGAAGGTCGAAACGGTGCTGCCGGATTACTCGGCCTTTGTGACCGATAAATTCATCAAAGAATAAATGCAGTCCCCTGTGGGAGCTGGCTTGCCTGCGATTGCATCACCTCGGTTTATCTGAAAAACCGAGTCGCCTGCATCGCAGGCAAGCCAGCTCCCACATGAGCCAGCTCTGTATTGGGCCGAAAGAACGGGCTTACAGCGCCTTCTCGAAAATCTTCGAATTACGCTGATAGTTGTACAGCGAGGCCCGTGCCGACGGCAGGCGGTCCACGCTGCTCGGCACAAACCCGCGCTCGCGGAACCAGTGGGCGGTGCGCGTGGTGAGGACAAACAAAGTCTTCAAACCCTGGGCCCGCGCGCGGGTCTCGATGCGCTCCAGCAATACATCACCGCGTGCGCCGTGACGGTACTCCGGGTTCACTGCCAGGCACGCCAGCTCACCGGCATCCGAATCGGCGATCTGATACAACGCCGCACAAGCGATGATCATGCCTTCGCGCTCGACCACGCTGAACTGCTCGATCTCACGCTCCAACACCTCACGCGAACGCCGCACCAGAATGCCCTGCTCTTCCAGCGGGCTGATCAGGTCGAGCAAGCCACCGACGTCTTCAATCGCCGCTTCACGCACCAGTTCGAATTGCTCCTGGGCCACCAACGTGCCGCCACCGTCGCGGGTGAACAGCTCGGTGAGCAACGCGCCGTCTTCGGCATAACTGACGATATGGCTGCGCCCTACTCCGCCACGGCAAGCCTCGGCGGCGGCATCCAGCAACTCAGCCTGATAGTTGTTACCCAGCCGCTGCAGGTGCGCCGGCACTTGTTGCGGGCGCAACTCACGCACCAGGCGACCATGCTCATCGAGCAAACCGAGGTCGGCGCCAAACAGCAGCAGCTTGTCGGCGCCCAGGTCGATGGCGGCGCGGGTGGCGACGTCTTCGCAGGCCAGGTTGAAGATCTCGCCGGTGGGCGAATAACCCAATGGCGACAGCAGCACGATGGAGCGCTCGTCCAGCAGGCGATTGATGCCTTTGCGGTCCACCCGGCGCACTTCGCCGGTGTGGTGGTAGTCCACGCCTTCGAGTACACCGATCGGCCGTGCAGTAACGAGATTGCCGCTGGCCACGCGCAAGCGCGAGCCCTGCATCGGCGACGAGGCCATGTCCATGGACAGCCGCGCCTCGATAGCAATGCGCAGATGCCCGACCGCGTCGATCACACATTCCAGGGTCGCCGCATCAGTGATGCGCAAACCTTCGTGGTAAGCCGGGGTGAGGCCGCGTGCTTCAAGGCGGGTTTCAATCTGCGGGCGCGAACCGTGCACCAGCACCAGCCGCACACCCAGGCTGTGGAGCAGCACCAGGTCGTGGACGATATTGCCGAAGTTAGGGTGGTCCACGCCATCGCCGGGCAGCATGACCACAAAGGTGCAGTCGCGGTGGGCGTTGATGTAAGGCGAAGCGTGACGAAGCCAATTGACGTATTCGGGCATAAAACCTGGGCCTGTAATAAAAAGCAGCCAAAAAAGGATGAATCGTGAAAGCGCACAGCGGGCTGATGGTTATCGTCGGAACAGGCTTGGCGACACGCTCGCTCTCCTTCTATGTACGAATAGGCAGGGGTTAATTTATGCAGGTTTCAGGCAGTAATGCTCGATCAGTTCCCGCAATAGACGCACTGTAGGCGTCAAGCGTGACATTTCGAGGTACTCGCCCGGTTGGTGAGCACAGGCGATATCGCCAGGGCCGAGCACCAGGGTTTCACAACCAAGGCGCTGAAGATAAGGCGCTTCGGTGCCGAACGCTACTGCTTGCGCACGATGACCGGTCAATCGTTCCGCCACCCGCACCAGCTCGGCATCTTCGGCCTGCTCGAACGGCGGCACTTCGGGGAACAACGGTGCGTAGTCGATCTTGACTTTATGACGCTCCGCCAAGGGTTCGAGCTTCTGACGAATGGCGGCGCGCAGTACCTGCGGGTCCATGCCCGGCAACGGCCGCAGGTCGAATTCCAGCGAGCATTGGCCGCAGATGCGGTTGGGGTTGTCGCCACCGTGAATACAACCAAAGTTCATGGTCGGTTGCGGCACGCTGAATTGCGGGTTGCGGTACTCACGCTGCCAGGCCAGGCGCAGGCCACGCAGTTCGCCAATAGCATCGTGCATGGCTTCAAGGGCGCTATGACCCAGGCTTGGGTCCGACGAATGGCCGCTTTGGCCCAGAATATCGATGCGCTCCATCATCACGCCTTTGTGCAGGCGGATCGGCTTGAGCCCCGTCGGCTCACCAATCACCGCCGCACGGCCCAACGGGCGTCCGGCCTCGGCCAGTGCACGAGCACCGGACATTGAGCTTTCTTCATCGCAGGTGGCGAGGATCAGCAAAGGTTGCTTGAACGGCTGATCCAGCAAGGGCAGCAAGGCTTCGATGGCCAGGGCAAAAAAACCCTTCATGTCGCAGCTGCCCAAGCCTACCCAGCGGCCGTCGACTTCCGTCAGTTTAAGCGGATCGGTCTTCCACAGCGCGGCGTCATACGGCACGGTATCGCTATGCCCGGCCAGCACCAGCCCGCCGGGGCCACTGCCGAAACTGGCGAGCAAGTTGAACTTGCCGGGGCTGACTTGCTGGATATCGATGGCAAAACCCAGGTCGCCCAGCCAACTGGCGAGCAGGTCGATGACCGGGCGGTTGGTCTGGTCGAGAGACGCTTGGGTGCAACTGACCGACGGCGCGGCAATCAGCGCGGCGAATTGCTCTTTCATGGACGGTAACGGCATGCGCGGCCTCTCAACTTCCCGGATGAGCCCCACTATAGAACCATCTGCACGACACAATAAACCGTTGCGGCACGTTGCCGGGCTCAGTCCTGTACACTGCACGACCTTGGCAGCCACACATTTCCCCGGCTGCGCTCCCGATCCTGGATTTTCCGGCCATGCAGAAAGAAACCGAAATCAAGCTCCGCGTCAGCCGCGAAACCCTCGCCGCGCTACGTGAGCACCCGCTACTGAAAAAACGCAACAAAAGTGGCTGGGAACGCCGTGAGTTGATGAACCAGTACTTCGACACCCCTGAACGCGACCTGGCCCAGGCCAAAGTCGCCCTGCGCCTGCGCAAGGACGGTGACGACATCATCCAGACCCTCAAGACCCGCGGCCAAAGCGTCGCCGGCTTGTCGGAACGCAATGAATACAACTGGGACCTGCCCAAAGCCAAGCTCGATGTGAAGAAACTCGACGGCGAGTGCTGGCCCGAGCAATTGGCCGAGCTGGACAAAAAGACCCTCAAGCCAATCTTCACCACCGATTTCGTGCGTGAGCGCGCCGAAATCGCTTGGGGCCGTGGCAAGGCCAAGGTGGTGATCGAAGCCGCCCTGGACCTGGGCCATGTGGTGGTCGGCAAGCAGAAAGAAGAAATCTGCGAGCTGGAACTGGAACTGCGCGAAGGCGAACCGGCTGCCCTGCTGGAACTGGCCGCCGAACTGGCCGCGACCCTGGCGCTGATGCCGTGCGATATCAGCAAGGCCGAGCGCGGCTACCGCCTGTACGACGCCAGCAGCTACTCGCTGAGCCTGCCAGCCCCGCAGATCCACGCCGAAATGCCGTTGGACGACGCCTTCGCCGCAATCATGTGGCACCTGTTGGGCAGCAGCCAGCGTCTGGCTGAGCAATACCGTTTCAACGGTCATTGGCGTCTGCTGCAGGACTGGGTCGACAACCTCGGTGAACTGCGCGCCCTGGTCGGCAGCCTCGGCCAGGCCGCGCCGCGTCAATCCACCAGCGAACTGCGCAGTGCACTGGACGCACTGCTGGAAGACTGGCGCCCACTGGTACAGGCTGGCGATGACGATGAAGACATCCGCAAAGCCGCGCCGGAACAGTTCGCCGAAGAACTCGAAGACGTGCGCTGGGGCCTGTTCTCGCTGAACACCTCGCGCTGGCTGCTGGCCCGCGCCTGGACCACCGACCGCAATGTGCGTGGCAACCGCCAGGGCGCCGCGCAAATCACCAACTGGCTGCCACGCCTGCTGGCTGACGACGCCGTCGCCCTGCAACTGCCGCGCTACCAGCAGCAACCGGAAGACCTGGCCGAGCAACTGCCGCGCATCGAGCGCATCCAGGCCTGGCTGCACCACGCACGTAACGTGGTGGACATCCCGGAACTGGACCGTTTGTACGGCGAACTGAACAAGTTGGCGCTGCTGGCCAACCAGCCGATCACCGATGAATCGCTGGATGCGCGCATGCATCAGGCGATTGCGGTGTATCAGAACCGGGCCTGGAAGACCCTGCTGCGCCTGTAAGATCGCTATCGCGGGCAAGCCCGCTCCCACAGGGGAATGCATTCCAATGTGGGAGCCGGGCTTGCCCGCGATGAGCATAGGTATCTACACAACTTCTGAAGGCAGCCGATTTCTCCTGTGGCGAGCAGGCTTGTCCTGCGTTGGGCCGCGAAGCGGCCCCAGTAAAGGCACTGCAATTTTCCTGAAAGAATTCAGTGTCTGGGTTTGGGGCTGTTTCGCGGCCCAACGCAGGACAAGCCTGCTCGCCACAACAGCCCACTGGCCACTAACCGGTTGTGTAGATACCTATGCCGCGATGAGGCAGGCCTTATCAACGCAAGACTGGCAGGCTGGTGGTGGACTTGATCTCCGATAAAGCCACGATCGAGTTCACCTCCTGAATCCCCGGCACCATCGACAGCTTCTCGAAGAAAAACCGCTCATACGCCTCGATGTCCGAGGTGACGATGCGCAGCAGAAAATCCACCGCACCCATCAGCACATAACACTCCAGCACTTCCGGAAACCCGCGAATCGCTTCGGTGAACTCGGTGAAGTTGGAACGGCCGTGGGCGTTGAGTTTGACCTCGGCAAAAATCTGCGTGTTAAGGCCGATCTTCTTGCGGTCCAGCAATGTGACCTGGCCGCGAATCACCCCTTCCTCCTTGAGCCGCTGGATACGCCGCCAGCACGGCGACTGGGACAGGCCCACCTGTTCGGCGATCTGAGCACTGGACAGCGAAGCATCCTCTTGCAGCAGCGCCAGGATACGGCGGTCGTAGGCGTCCAACTCACTGTGCATAAAAATACCTTTGAATGTGCTTATCCTGAATTGTTCTATTCAATAAATCGCAGATAGGGCCCATCTTAGATAAGAAATCTCCGCCCGCGAATGTAAAAATTTCTCCAGTCGAATTTGGAGAGTCAGCATGCACGCCGTCGAAACCACCCACACTCCCGCACGCGTCGACGCCTGGGCTGTCAACAGCGCCCATTGCCAGGCGCATTATCAGATCGTCGCCGAGGCCGAGCCGGACGTGCTGTGCCGGGTGCTCAACTATTTCGCTTTGCAGTTCCTGACCCCGCAACAGGTCAATGTGAGCCGTGAAGACGACCTGTTGAACATTGATATCGTCATGGACGGTTTGAGCTGGCACCGCGCCCAGGTGATCGGTGAAAAGATTAGAAACCTGATCAGCGTCTGCTCGCTGGAAGTGTGGCGAGCTGACTCTCTGCGGCCTGCAGCGATGACGGCGGCCAGCCTGTAAAAGCCGGCAATACTCATGGGAAGGTGGATGTTCGGGGGCAGGCTAGCCTGGGTTTACACCCGACGCCTGCCAGGAAATGCCCATGCCTACCGCCTTGCACACTCACCGCCTGGAACTGCATCAGTTGCTGCCGACGCTGGTCGAGCAAGGGCTGATAACCGCAGAGGTGGCACATTCACTGGCGGCGGCGCCCGCTACCCAACAACACCCTCTGGCATGCATCGCAGCCCACGGGCTGTGCCTGGAAACCTTGACGCAATGGCTGGCCACGCAGGTCGGGCAGCCTTATCTGCGTATCGACCCGCTCAAGATAGACGTGGCAACGGTAGTGCCATTGATGTCCCACGCCTTTGCACAGCGCCACGGGATCCTGGCGGTGGCCGTGGATGCGCAGACCGTCACCGTCGCCAGCGCCCAGCCCCATGTCCGCGACTGGGAAGCCGGGTTGGCACAGGTGCTCAAGCGCTCGATCAAGCGCGTGGTCGCCAACCCCAAGGCTATTGAGCGCTGCATCGGCGAGTTCTACCGCTTGGCCAAATCCGTCAGCGGCGCCGATCAAAAGGCGACGGTGGCCGGCAATGTCGAACTGCTCAGCCTCGGCGCCAGCGATCAGGAGCCGGATGCCAATGACGCGCATATCGTCACTATCGTCGACTGGCTGTTGCAGTACGCCTTTGGGCAGCGGGCCAGTGATATCCATGTCGAACCCTGTCGCGACCAAGGCCGCGTGCGTTTTCGCATCGACGGGCTGCTGCACGATGTGTATCAGTTTCCGCCTCAGGTCACGATGGCGGTGGTCAGCCGCCTCAAGAGCCTGGGTCGGATGAACGTCGCGGAAAAACGCAAACCCCAGGACGGCCGGGTCAAGACCAAAAGCCCGGCGGGCATAGAGGTGGAACTGCGCCTTTCGACTTTGCCAACAGCGTTTGGTGAAAAACTGGTGATGCGGATTTTCGACCCACAGGTGCTGCTGAAAGATTTTGACCAGCTTGGTTTGTCAGATGACGACCAACAACGCTGGCACGCCATGACCGGCCAGGCCAACGGCATCATCCTCGTCACCGGGCCAACCGGCTCCGGCAAGACCAGCACCCTCTACGCCACGCTCAAGCAACTGGCAACCCGCGAGGTCAACCTGTGCACGGTAGAGGACCCGATTGAAATGATTGAACCGGCCTTCAACCAGATGCAGGTGCAGCACAACATCGACCTGACCTTCGCCAGCGGCGTCCGCGCCCTGCTGCGCCAGGACCCGGACATCATCATGATCGGTGAGATCCGTGACCGGG
Source organism: Pseudomonas sp. WS 5532 (assembly GCF_012985445.1). Lineage (NCBI taxonomy): Bacteria > Pseudomonadati > Pseudomonadota > Gammaproteobacteria > Pseudomonadales > Pseudomonadaceae > Pseudomonas > Pseudomonas sp. WS 5532. The sequence goes on along the minus strand of NZ_JAAQWK010000002.1, from coordinate 337,695 downwards.
AAACCGCAGAAATGGCGATTCAGGCCGCATTGACCGGGCATCTGGTGCTGTCGACGCTGCACACCAATGATGCGCCCAGCGCCATCAGCCGGTTGCAGGAGCTTGGCATTGCTCATTATTTGATCAAGGCTACCCTTATAGGGGTGATGGCGCAGCGTTTGGTGCGGCTTTTATGCCCTCACTGCAAACGCGCGGTGGGCGCGCCGGGCACCGCGCATGAAGCTGTCGGCTGTGCAGGATGCCGCGAAAGTGGTTATCGAGGCCGCGCCGGGCTCTACGAAATCATGCCGATGAGCGAGGCGCTCAAGGCGCTGATCACCCCAGGTGCCGACGTGCAGGCTCTACGCCGGGCCTCAGTGGAGCAAGGCATGCGCAGCCTGCGCATGGCTGGTATCGACAAAGTGAACGCCGGGCTGACCACCCTGGCAGAGGTATTACGGGTAACGCCTGGGGATTCAGAAACAAATGATTTGATTGTTCGCCCGTGAAACCGTCCTTATCCGTGACTGGGCCGTTACAATCGGCCACACGTCGCATCACTGACACCATCAGATAGGGAATCGCTATGCAGATCGGAACCGTACTGCTTCTTTTCGTGGGTTTGGCCGTTGCCATCCTGTTCATGGGCTTTAAAGTGGTGCCCCAGGGCTACCAGTGGACTGTCGAGCGTTTCGGCCGCTACACCAACACACTCAAGCCCGGCCTCAACATCATTATTCCGATCATGGACCGCATCGGTCGCAAGATAAACGTGATGGAAAGCGTGCTGGATATTCCACCGCAGGAAGTGATCACCGCCGACAACGCCACCGTGCAGATCGACGCCGTGTGCTTCTTCCAGGTGGTCAACACCGCCCAGGCCGCCTACGAGGTCAATAACCTCGAGCACGCCATCCGCAACCTGCTGCAAACCAACATCCGCACCGTGCTTGGCTCCATGGAGCTGGATGCCATGCTGAGCCAGCGTGACGGCATCAACGAAAAGCTGCTGCGTACCGTGGATGAAGCCACAGCGCCGTGGGGCATCAAGATCACCCGCATCGAGATCAAGGACATCAGCCCGCCTGCCGACCTGATGGCCGCCATGTCCGGCCAGATGAAAGCCGAGCGGATCAAGCGTGCGCAGATCCTGGAAGCCGAAGGCCTGCGGGCATCGGCGATCCTGACGGCCGAAGGTAAAAAACAGGCGCAAATCCTTGAGGCCGAGGGCAGTCGCCAGGCGGCTTTCCTGGAGTCCGAAGCCCGTGAGCGTCAGGCCGAGGCCGAAGCCCGTGCCACACAAGTGGTCTCCGAGGCCATCGCGTCGGGCAACGTGCAGGCGGTTAACTACTTCGTCGCGCAAAAATACATCGATGCCCTGGGCAAGCTGGCATCGGCCAACAACAGCAAAGTCATCCTGATGCCGCTGGAAGCCAGCCAGGTAATTGGCGCCGTCGGTGGCATCGGCGAAATCGTCAAGGCAACCTTCGACAACAAGAAAGGCTGAGGCAACTGCCATGTGGGAATTCCTGCAGCATCTGTCGTTCTGGGATTGGCTGGCACTGGGCACGGTGCTGTTGATTCTTGAAGTGTTCGGCGCCGGCGGTTACCTGCTGTGGATGGGCATCGCCGCTGCCGCTGTAGGCGTGATCAAGTTCGTGGTGCCGCCGCTGGGGTTGGAATGGCAACTGCTGCTGTTCGCCGTGCTGTCGATTTTGACCGCCGTCTATTGGTGGAAACGCCAACGCAGCAGCGCCAAGGTCAGCGACCAGCCGGGGCTGAACATGCGTGGCTCGGAGCTGGTTGGCCGCACGTTTGTGGTGCACCAGGCCATCGTCGATGGCCGGGGCAAGATAAAAGTCGGTGATGGCGTGTGGATGGCCACTGGCCCGGATACCCCGATAGGCGCTCAAGTACGTGTCATTGGTCAGGACGGCGTGGTTTTACAGGTCGAAACTGTTTAGTCAGTGATGGAACTCGACTGAGCTAACTACAATCAAACTGTTCAGATAACCCAGTCGGAGTCACCCATCATGCGTTTCAAATATGCTGTCGCAACCCTCGCTGTGCTTTCCCTTCCTGTCGGTTCAGCCATGGCCGACAGCTTTTGGCGTAATGTCATTTCATCGGGCGCTACTACCGGCTCGACGTACCTGACCTTCAAGGACCACAAGCTGGTGGTCGCCGCCCAAGACGACGCAGGCAGCTTTGTTGCCAGCGACGGCGGCATCCGCGGTCCATACCTGGAAGCCGCCATGCAGAAAGTCCGCGCTGACAACCCAGGCCTCAAGGCCACCGATATGGAATTGGCCAACGCTATCCTCGCGAAAAACGCTGTGACCGAGTAAAGCGCCCATAAAAAATGCCGCTCTTTGGGAGCGGCATTTTTTTGCTCGTAACATGACGATTCATTCACGTGTGACAGGCTATATTCAGTCGAACCGTGCAACCATGCGGTACTGATACGTTTATTACTCATCGCCTATCTGAAACGGATGCCTTCGTCGTTATGAGCCAACAGCCCTTTCTGCCGTTTTCCAAACCTACCATTGATGAAGCCACCATCTCGGCGGTCGGCGATGTACTGCGCTCGGGCTGGATCACCAGCGGGCCAAAAGTGCAGGCGTTCGAAGCACAGCTGTCGGAATACTTTGGCGGCCGGCCGGTGCGGACGTTCAACTCCGGCACCTGCACCATGGAAATTGCTCTGCGCATCGCCGGGATTGGCCCAGGGGACGAAGTCATCACCACGCCGATCTCCTGGGTCGCCACTGCCAACGTGATCCTGGAAGTCGGTGCCACGCCGGTATTTGCCGATATCGACCCGGTAACCCGCAATATCGACCTGGCCCAAGTAGAAGCTGCAATCACCCCACGTACCAAGGCGATCATTCCGGTGTACCTGGCGGGCCTGCCCCTGGACATGCCGATGCTGTATGCACTGGCCAACAAGTACAACCTGCGTATCGTCGAAGACGCCGCCCAGGCACTGGGTTCCAGCTGGGATGGCGAACGCATTGGCGCAACCGGCGACTTTGTATCCTTCAGCTTCCAGGCCAACAAGAACATCACCTCTTCCGAGGGCGGTTGCCTGGTATTGAACAATGCCGAAGAAGCCCGCCTGGCCGAGAAATATCGCTTGCAGGGCGTTACCCGCACGGGTTTCGATGGCCTGGACGTAGATGTGTTGGGCGGCAAGTTCAACATGACCGACATTGCCGCAGCCATCGGCCTGGGCCAGTTCGCTCATATCGAGAAGATCACTGCCCATCGCCAGAACCTGGCGCGCCACTACTTCAAATGCTTCGGCAGTGATTTCGAAGCGCAATACGGCGCACAACTGCCACCGGCAGACTTCGAAAACAGCAACTGGCACCTGTTCCAACTGGTATTGCCGGAGCGTCAGGATGGCAAGCCGGCACGCGCCACCTTCATGGAACAGATGCAGGCGCATGGCGTCGGCATTGGCTATCACTACCCGCCGATCCACCTGCTGAGCCTGTATCGGGCACAGGGTTTCAAGGAAGGCATGTTCCCGGTGTCGGAACGTGTTGGGCGTTTGATCGTGTCGTTGCCGATGTTCACGGCGATGACAGAGGCGGACGTAGAGCGGTCGGTTGCGGCGGTTAAAGCGGTATTGAAAGCGGGTTAAACAAAAAAGCGTTGGCTTGCAACAATCAATGTGGGAGCTGGCTTGCCTGCTCCCACATTGATTTGTGTCGTGTTTACTCGCCGATGGCAGCTTTGTAACCCGCAGCATCCAGCAGTTTTTCCAGATCGGCCGGGTTGCTTGGCTTGAGCTTGAAGATCCAGGCGCCGTAAGGGTCGGTGTTCAACAGCTCAGGGCTGCCACTCAGTTCCTCGTTGACGGCAATCACTTCGCCAGCAATCGGGGCGTAGATATCCGAAGCAGCCTTCACCGACTCAACCACGCCAGCCTGGCCTTCAGCTTCAAACTGGGCGCCAACTTCCGCCAGCTCAACAAACACCACATCACCCAACGCTTCCTGTGCATGGTCGGAAATCCCGACGGTCACAGTGCCGTCGGCTTCCAGACGGGCCCATTCGTGACTTTCGGCAAAACGCAGGTCAGCTGGGATATCGCTCATAATCTGTGTCCTCAAGAAGAAATGTCAGCGGCCTTCGGCCTGCCGGAAATAGTTAGATCAAGGTTTTGCCATGGCGTACGAAGGTCGGCTTGACCACTCGAACCGGGTACCACTTGCCGCGGATTTCCACTTCGGCCCGATCGGCGGTGGCCGTCGGTACGCGCGCCAGGGCAATGGATTTGCTCAGCGTAGGAGAGAAACTACCACTGGTGATCTCTCCTTCGCCAACATTGGCGATACGAACCACTTGGTGAGCGCGCAAAACCCCACGCTCCTCCAGTACCAGCCCGACCAATTTGTACTGCACACCCGCCGCTAACTCTGCTTGCAGCGCGCTGCGACCAATGAAGTTGCGACCGGCAGGTTCCCAGGCAATGCTCCAGGCCATGTTAGCCGCCAAGGGCGAAACATCCTGGTGGATATCCTGACCATACAGGTTCATGCCGGCTTCCAGGCGCAGGGTATCGCGGGCGCCAAGACCAATGGGTGAAATACCCGCGCCGACCAGGTCGTTGAAAAAGCCTGGCGCCTGATCGGCAGGCAGGACTATTTCCAGGCCGTCTTCACCGGTATAGCCGGTACGGGCGATAAACCAGTCACCGTCGGCCTGGCCTTCAAAGGGCTTGAGTTGATGAATCAGGTTGCTGCGCGACTGGGTGACCAGTTCGGCGATTTTCTGCCGGGCATGGGGACCCTGAATGGCGAGCATGGCCAACTCGGGCCGCTCCTGCAGTTGCACCGAATAGTTGCCCAGTTGCGCCTGCATCCAGGCCATGTCCTGGTCGCGGGTGGCTGCGTTGACCACCAACCGGTAACCGGCTTCGGTGCGGTAGACGATCATGTCGTCCACCACGCCGCCCTGCTCATTGAGCATGGCGCTGTAGAGCGCACGGCCGCAGCCATGCAAACGATCGACATCATTGGCCAGCAGGTGCTGGAGCCATTCCTTGGCCTGAGGGCCGGTGACATCGATCACGGTCATATGAGATACATCGAACACCCCGCAGTCGCGTCGCACCTGATGGTGTTCTTCAACTTGCGAGCCGTAGTGCAGAGGCATATCCCAACCGCCAAAATCGACCATTTTCGCGCCGAGGGCGAGATGCAGGTCATACAGAGGCGTACGCTGTCCCATGGGTTTCTCCTTCCGGGCTTGGCGAAGGTGCGCGGAGCTGCTGTTTGCGCTGAACACCTTGAATTACAAGGCCTGCAGCCACGCCCAGCGACTCGCTCCGAAAGACGAAGCGCACCGAATGCCGCGCATTGTAGCCGCAAGCCGTAGGACTGGCACCTAACCGATTTGCCTCGCAGAGCGTCGGATCAAGCCGATGACCGGCAGTAACCCCACCAGTACGAGGGTCAGCGCCGGCAACGAGGCTCGCGCCCATTCGCCTTCACTGGTCATTTCAAAGATGCGAACCGCCAGGGTGTCCCAGCCAAATGGGCGCATCAGCAAAGTTGCGGGCATTTCCTTGAGCACATCGACGAACACCAGCAACGCTGCGCTCAACGTGCCCGGCAGCAATAACGGCAGATACACTTTGCAAAACAGTCGTGGCCCGCTTACCCCGAGACTGCGTGCCGCTTCCGGCAACGACGGGCGGATTCGCGCCAGGCTGTTTTCCAACGGCCCGTAGGCCACCGCCAGAAAGCGCACCAGATAGGCCAGCACCAGTGCCGACAGGCTGCCAAGCAGCAAGGGTTTGCCCGCGCCGCCGAGCCACCCCGAGAGCGGTACCACCAGCTCTCGGTCCAGGTAGCTGAATGCCAACATGATCGACACCGCCAGCACCGAACCCGGCAAGGCATAGCCGACGTTAGCCAGGCTGATACCAGAGCGAATCGCCCGTGTCGGCGCCAGCCGGTTGGCGAAGGCGAGTATCAACGCCACGCTGACCGTGATCAGCGCCGCGATACCGCCTAAGTAAAGGGTGTGAACGATCAGGCCGGTGTAGCGCTCATCCAGGTCGAAGCGGCCGCGCTGCAAGAACCAGGCGACCAGTTGCAGCATGGGGATGACAAAGGCGCAGGCGAACACCAACCCGCACCACGTGCTGGCCGCTGCCGCCTTGAACCCTCGCAAGTGATACAACGCCTGGCCCCGTGGCCGCTCGTTGCTTGGGCGGCTGGCACCGCGGGCTCGCCGTTCGCCGTACAGCACCAGCATCACCACCAGCAGCAACAGGCTGGCCAGTTGGGCAGCGCTGGAAAGACTGAAAAAGCCGTACCAGGTCTTGTAGATGGCGGTGGTGAAGGTGTCGAAATTGAACACCGAGACCGCGCCGAAATCCGCCAGGGTTTCCATCAAGGCCAGGGCCACGCCGGCACCAATCGCCGGCCGTGCCATGGGCAGCGCGACGCGCCAGAACGCTTGCCAGGGCGATTGCCCGAGCACACGTGCCGCCTCCATCAGCCCTTTGCCCTGGGCAAGAAACGCCGTGCGCGCCAGCAGGTAGACGTAGGGGTAGAACACCAGCACCAACACGATAATCACGCCGCTGGTGGAGCGCACGCGCGGCAGCCGCAGGCCGGTGCCGAACCATTCACGCAGCAGGCTTTGCACCGGGCCAGCGAAATCCAGCAGGCCGACAAACACAAAGGCCAGTACGTAGGCGGGAATGGCAAAAGGCAGCATCAAGGCCCAATCGAGCCAGCGCCGCCCAGGAAACTCGCAGAGGCTGGTCAACCAGGCCAGGCTCACGCCCAGCAGGGTCACGCCCACACCGACGCCCAGCACCAAAGTAAGGGTATTGCCCATCAAGCGCGGCATCTGGGTGTCCCACAGGTGCGACCAGATTTGCGCATCAATGCTTTGCCAGGACAGCAACAGCACACTCAGCGGCAACAGCACCAGGGCGGCGACGCTGAAGACCGGCAGGTACCAGCGGCGTTGGGCGGGGTGGGCCAAGGGCTAGCTCTCAGGTTGGTAAAAAATTCAAGGTGAACACAAAGCAATGTGGGAGCTGGCTTGCCTGCGATAGCAGCACCTCGGTGTGTCAGTTACACCTGGGTGATGCTATCGCAGGCAAGCCAGCTCCCACACAAGCCCGCTCCCACATTTAGTTCGGCGCTTGCCTGCAAATTGTAGTTAGTTCCAGCCGGCGCGATCCATCAGGCGGATAGCCTCAGCCTGGCGCTTGCCTGCCACTTCCACCGGCAAGGTGTCAGCCACGAACTTGCCCCAGGTCGCCACTTCTGCTGATGGCGGCACCGCCGGGTTGGCCGGGAACTCCTGGTTCACATCGGCAAAGATCTGCTGCGCCTCAGGCGTGGTCATCCACTCGACCAATGCCTTGGCCGCTTCCGGATGCGGCGCGTGCTTAGTCAGGCCAATGCCCGACAGGTTCACGTGCACGCCACGGTCGCCCTGGTTCGGCCAGAACAGTTTTACCGCCAGGTCTGGCTTCTGCTTGTGCAGGCGGCCGTAGTAGTAGGTGTTGACGATCCCCACGTCGCATTGCCCGGCGTTGATCGCCTCCAGCACCGCGATGTCGTCGGAGAACACGTCGGTGGACAGGTTGTTGACCCAGCCTTTGACGATTTCCTCGGTTTTGGCCGCGCCATGGGTTTCGATCAGGGTGGCGGTCAGCGACTGGTTGTAGACCTTCTTCGCCGTGCGCAGGCACAAGCGGCCTTCCCATTGCTTGTCGGCCAGGGCTTCGTAAGTGGTCAGGTCACCGGGTTTTACCCGGTCGGTGGAATAGGCGATGGTCCGTGCACGCAGGCTCAAGCCGGTCCAGGCGTGGTTAGAGGAGCGATATTGCAGCGGAATATTCTTGTCGATCACCGCCGAGGTGAACGGCTGCAGGATGCCCATTTGCTCAGCCTGCCAAAGGTTGCCGGCGTCCACGGTGAGCAACAGGTCAGCCGTGGCGTTCTCGCCTTCGGCCTTGATGCGCTGCATCAGCGGGGCTTCCTTGTCGGTGATGAACTTCACCTGCACGCCGGTCTTTTTGGTGTAGGCATCGAACACCGGCTTGATCAGTTCGTCGATGCGCGAGGAGTAGACCACGACTTCGTCGGCTGCCTGCACGGTGGTGCTGCCGATAAGGGTGAGTGCCAGGGCAGTCAGGAGGCGCTTGGGTGCCAACATGGGTGCGGTCTCTCATTTGCAAAAAGAGGGCAAATGATAAGGACTCACATTTGGTAGCGCTTGGTGGAGGCGTTACGAGATGTTGCATGGCTGGGATTTGTGCTGGGGCCAATGGCCCCATCGCGGGCAAGCCCGGCTCCCACAGGGTACTCAGGCGCCCTCAGGGTTTGGCCAGCTCCGGGAGGTCGCCGGTCAGGCCCAAGGCCTGGCGGACGAAGATGGCCTTGGCTTCGGGCATCTGGTCGACCATTTTCAGCCCGGCGTTGCGCAGCCAGCGTAATGGCAACTGGTCGGCCTGGAACAGGCGCTCAAACCCTTCCATAGCCGCCATCAGCGCAAGGTTATGCGGCATGCGCCGACGTTCGTAGCGGCTCAAAACTTTCACATCAGCCAGGCGCTCACCGCGTTCATTGGCTGCCAGCAGCACCTCGGCCAGCACCGCCGCATCGAGGAAACCCAGGTTTACGCCCTGCCCCGCCAACGGGTGGATCACGTGGGCCGCGTCGCCGATCAACGCCAGGCCTTCTGCCACGTAGCGTTTGGCGTGTCGTTGGCGCAATGGCACGCACACACGTGGATCGGCGCTGAGCACCGTGCCGAGCCGCCCTTCAAAGGCGCGCTCCAGCTCACGGCAGAAATTTTCATCATCCAGCGCCATCAGGCGCTCGGATTCGGCCGGTGTGGTGGACCAGACGATCGAGCACCAGTCTTCCTGCCCCTCGCGCACCAATGGCAGAAACGCCAGCGGGCCAGTGTCGGTAAAGCGCTGCCACGCCGTGCGCTGGTGGGGCTGGCTGCTGCGAACGCTGGTGACAATGGCGTTATGCAAGTAATCCCACTCGCGGGTCGCTGTGCCGGTCAGGCGGCGTACGGCGGAGTTGGCGCCATCGGCGGCGACCACCAGCGGTGCACGCAATGTGCGGCCGTCGGCAAGGGTCAGCAGCCAGTCATCGCCGGAGCGGCGCATCTGTTCCAAGCGGGCGTTGGCCAGCAGGCCCAGGTCGCAGTCATGCAGGCGGTCGAGCAGCGCGTCCTGAACCACGCGGTTCTCGACGATATGCCCAAGCACTTCGGCGTGCACACTGGCCGCCGAGAAGTGGATCTGCCCGGTGCCGCTGCCGTCCCACACTTGCATCTCGCCATAAGGGCTGGCGCGCCGCGACACAATGCCGTCCCACACGCCGAGGCGCTCAAGGATGCGCTGGCTCGCGGCCGACAACGCGCTCACCCGTGGCTCGAAGGCAGCCTCACGGTCAAATGGCTTGACGCTCAGCGGGCTGCCGTCGAGCAGCAGCACCTGCAGGCCACTGCCCTGCAACGCGAGCGCCAGGGCGCTTCCGACCATTCCGGCCCCGACAATCAGCACATCTGCGCGCATGTCCATGCTTTAAGCCTGCTTTGCTGGCGGCTTGCGCCGCACGTAAAGGGTTTTGTCGACCCGCGCCACCAGGGTGCCGGAGCCGTCATGAATCTCGACCTTGAGGTGGGGCAGGTACTTCTCGCCACCTTCGGTTTGCCGGCGAATCTCGTCCAGCAAGGCGTCGTCGATGGAGAACTCGGCGTACACCGGGCCTTTGCCCGGCGACACAAAGTCGATGCTCGCGGCCTTGTCCCACACGATGTAGTCGCGGCCCAGGTTCTCCATCAACAGCAACATGTAGAACGGGTCAACCATCGAATACAGGCTGCCGCCAAATTGCGTGCCGACGTAATTACGGTTGTACCAGCCCAGGCCCATGCGCACTTTGACATGACGAAAGTCAGCGCTCATGTGCTGCACGCTTATCCCCGCCCCGAGATAAGGCGGATAAAGGGTCATGACCCAACGCAACAGCCGCGCTTTACCCAAACGTTGGATCAACCACTTACGCATCGGGGCGCGTACCCAAGCCCATGGCCTGACGGGCGAACCAGCGTTTGGCCGGCGGTAGCAGGTCCAGGCCAAGCAGGCCCATGTTGCGGCCCAAAGCCACTAACGGCTGGGCACTGCCAAACAGGCGTGTGACTTGATCGGAGAAGCCCACTGTGAGCTTCTGGTCCAGGTGCTGGCTTTCGCGGTAGCGCTGCAAGGTCGCCAAGTCTCCCGGCACCTGCGGCCCGGCCAACAAGGCTTCGGCCAAGGCATTGGCATCGCGCAGGGACAGGTTGAACCCCTGCCCGGCAATCGGGTGCAGGCTGTGGGCGGCATTGCCGAGGATCGCCAGGTGCGAGCGCACTTGTTCTTCGGCCTCCACCAGCGTCAGCGGGTACAGGTGCCGTGCGCCGACTTGCTTGAGGGTGCCCAGGCGATAGCCGAACACGCCCTGCAGTTCGCTCAAGAAACTGCGCTCATCGAGGCTGGCCAAACGCTGGGCGTCCATGCCGATGCGTGTCCACACCAGCGCGCAGCGGTTGTCCGGCAACGGCAACAGGGCCATCGGGCCTTCATCGGTAAAACGCTCGAAGGCCTCGCCGTTGTGGGCTTCGCTTGGGGTGATGTTGGCGATCAGCGCGCTCTGGTTGTAAGGGCGGGTTTTCACGCCAATACCTAACTGCTCGCGCAAACCGGAGCGGCCGCCATCGGCCAATACCGCCAGGTCGCAGTCCAGCACGGTTTCATCGTTGAGGGTCAGGCGATAGCCGTCGGGCAGCGGCTCCATACGTGTGACTTCCGCCGGGCAGCGCCAGCTCACCACCTCTTTGTCCAGGCCTTGCCACAGGCACTGTCCGAGCCAGGCGTTTTCCACCACATAGCCGAGGGCCGGCACGCCCTCCTCCATGGCGGACAAGCGCGCAGTGGAGAAACGCCCACGGTCAGACACGTGGATCTGCTTGATCGGCTCGGCGCGGCGGGAGATGTCCTGCCACACACCCAGGCGCTGATAGATCTGACGGGCACCGTAAGACAACGCCGAAGAACGTGCATCGTAGCTCGGTTGGTAAGTGTCGCCTGGGGCAAATGGCTCGATCAGCACGATCTTCCAACCCCGCGCCTTGGCGCCGGCCTGCAAGGCCAACGCCAGGCTGGCACCCACCAGGCCACCACCGATAATCGCCAGGTTGACCCGGCTCATCGGGCAGCCGCCATCAGCGCTTCGATCTCAGCGACAGTTTTAGGCACACCACCGGTCAGAATTTCACAGCCTTGCTTGGTCACTACCACGTCATCCTCGATGCGTACGCCAATGCCACGCCATTTCTTTGCCACGTTCTGGTTGTCCGGCGAAATATAAATCCCCGGCTCCACGGTCAAGGCCATGCCCACTTCCAGCACTCGCCATTCACCGCCCACTTTGTATTCGCCCACATCGTGCACATCCATGCCCAGCCAGTGGCCGGCGCGGTGCATATAAAAGGCACGGTAGGCTTCGCTGGCGATCAACTCGTCGACGTTACCTTGCAACAGCCCCAACCTCACCAGCCCGGCGGTGATGACCTGCACGGTCGCCTCGTGGGCCTGGTTCCAATGTTTGTTCGGCGCAATCTGGGCGAAGGCGGCTTCCTGGGAGGCCAGCACAATCTCGTAGATCGCCTTTTGTTCTGGCGAAAACTTGCCGCTGACCGGCCACGTGCGCGTGATATCGCTGGCGTAGCAGTCGATCTCGCAACCGGCGTCGATCAACACCAGGTCGCCGTCCTTGAGCAGCGCGTCATTCTGCTGGTAGTGCAGGATGCAGCTGTTGCGCCCGGCGGCGACGATGGAGCCATAGGCCGGCATCTTCGCGCCGCCCTTGCGGAACTCGTAATCCAGCTCGGCTTCGAGGCTGAACTCATACAACCCCGCGCGGCTGGCCTGCATCGCCTTGACGTGGGCCGCACAGGAAATTCGCGCAGCCTCGCGCATCACCTTCACTTCTGCCGCCGATTTATACAGGCGCATGTCGTGGAGCAGATGATCCAGGGCAACAAATTCGTTCGGCGGCTGGGCGCCCAGGTGCGCCTTGGAACGGATCACGTTGATCCACTCCATCAGATGCCGGTCGAATTCGGCGTTGCTGCCCATGGCCGAATACACCCGGTCGCGGCCTTCGATCAGGCCGGGCAGGATGTCGTCGATATCGGTGATGGGGAACGCATCGTCAGCACCAAAGTCGCGAATGGCGCCTTCGGTGCCGGCGCGCAGGCCGTCCCACAGTTCGCGTTCGACGTTGCGCTCGCGGCAGAACAGCACGTACTCGCCATGCTGGCGACCGGGCATCAGCACGATCACAGCTTCAGGTTCAGGGAAGCCGCTCAGGTACTGGAAGTCGCTGTCCTGGCGGTAGACGTGCTCGACATCACGGTTGCGGATGGCCACGGCGGCGGCCGGCAGGATCGCGATGCTGTTGGGTTCCATCTGCGCCATGAGCGCCTTGCGGCGACGGGTGTATTCCGCTTTCGGGATATGGATCATGGGCAGATGGGCTTCCTTACTTAGTGCAGCGACGGCTTGGGTGCGGCGGGCTCAGCGGATTTTTTGGTCTCGGTGAACAACAGCAGCGGCGCGACACGCAGGTATTCCATCACTTCCATATAGTCGCCTTCGCCGTCTTCGGATTCTTCCAGGGCATCTTGCACCTGGGAGATGGCCGCCAGGTCTTGCAACACTTCCTTGGCGTCGGTGCTCAGCTCTAGGCCGCCGGCGTTCACGCCAAAGCCGTGCAGGAAGCCCTGGCACCATTGGCCCAGTGCGGCGGCGCGTTCGGTGAGCGGTGCATCGTCGGTCGGCAGCAGCAGAACGACGGTGACGTCATCACCGGTCAGCTCGCCTTTAACCATCTCTTGCAGGCCGATCAGCGCGTTACGCACGTTCTCGGTAGGTTCGGTTTCCAGCAGCTCGGCCACATCGGCCAGCCAGTTGTCGGCATCGAAGCCAACGCCCGTGCAGCTGCGGCCCAACAGCACGCCGTGCAGTTCGGCAGGCGAGCAAGGATGACCGCTGGAGCTCAGCAGTTTGGAAAAAGCGTCGTACGGGGAGTTCTGAATAGGCATGGTGAGCTAGGCGCCAGACGGCGCAATGTCTAGAATGAAGCGCTGTATCCTAGCACCGGCAGACGTACCAAGACTATCGAGGGCGTCAGATCGTTTATCCTGAAGTTGCCATTCATCAGACAAATCCAGTGGAACCCAATGGAAGACACCGACCTGCAAGCGCTGATGGCCAGACTCGAACTGCTAATTGATCGGGTCGAGCAACTTAAGAGTCAAAACGGACTCCTATTAGCTCAGGAAAAGACCTGGCGCGAGGAACGCGCTCACCTCATTGAAAAAAACGAAATCGCCCGGCGTAAGGTCGAATCGATGATTTCGCGCCTGAAGGCCCTGGAGCAAGACTCATGAGTTCAAGCAATAGCGTTACCGTGCAGATCCTCGACAAAGAATATTCGATCATCTGCCCCCAGGAAGAACGTAGCAATCTGGTGAGTGCTGCCCGCTATCTGGACGGCAAGATGCGTGAAATCCGCAGCAGCGGCAAAGTCATCGGCGCCGACCGTATCGCCGTGATGGCCGCACTGAACATTACCCACGATCTGCTGCATAAGCAGGAACGGCCTGACGTGCAGGCCAGCGGCTCGACGCGTGAGCAAGTGCGTGACCTGCTCGAACGCGTGGATCTGGCACTTTCTACCGAGCCAGAGCCACCCAAGGGCTGATTGACGCGTCTGTTTAAGGTATACTCGCCCCACTCCCTGGCGTGTTTGCCAGTCGGCGATGTCCCTGAGCCGATTCGCACTACCCTGGAAGTTGCACGTTGGGCTGGTGTGCATGTCCGCTAGACGGAAAGCCTTAAAGCCTACTGCATCTTCCACCTTGAACTTTCGGGTTCAAGGGCTAAGTCGACAGCGGCTCTGTCGGGGAGCCTGAATTCCCAAACTCAATGCCAGTCCCAGGACTGGCATTGTTTTATGAGCCGAACAACCATGACCGAACCTGCGCCGCTTTCCCGTCCGCAACTTCGACGCATGTTGCGCAAAGCCCGCCGCGCGCTTACGCCGAGCGAGCAGCGCAAGGCCGCTCACGGCCTGTATCGGCAACTGGCACAGCACCCGTTGTTTCGCCGGGCCAAACATATCTCTTTATATCTGCCCACGGACGGTGAAATCGATCCGCGCCTGCTGCTGCGCGCTGCCCAGCGCCGGGGCAAGGCCACTTATCTGCCGGTACTCAGTGCCTGGCCGCGCACCAAGATGGTGTTCCAGCGTGTGCGGCCTGGAGATAAGTTGTTGCCCAACCGCTTTCGCATCCTTGAGCCGCACGTAAATGCCAACCGCCAGCGCCAAGTTTGGGCGCTGGACCTGGTGCTGTTGCCGCTGGTGGGCTTCGATGATGTGGGTGGGCGACTGGGCATGGGCGGTGGGTTTTATGACCGCAGCCTGGCCTACCTGGCTCGGCGCAAAAACTGGCGAAAACCCACGCTGCTGGGCCTGGCCCATGAATGTCAGAAGGTCGAGCGCCTGGCACAGGCAAGCTGGGATGTGCCATTGGCTGGCACGGTCACCGATAAAAAATGGTATGTCGCAGAAACGTCGCTGGAACCAGCGACGCCTTAAAAAGCAGTGTTAGCGCTTGAACGGTTGTGGCTGCTGCTGAGCCAGTTCAACCGGTGCATCGGTCTTGTTCGACCACAAGCTCTGGGCATATCCGGTGGTCACGACGCCCAGGCCAAACAAAATAACCAAAATCCATAGTAAATCCGGTTTACGTTGCATCGATTGCCCCCCTTCAGGCACCTCGTACACGATGACAACAACGTTCCAAAGTAGTCCGTTGCAGCTGCGTCAAGCTTAAAAGCGGGCATTCTGCGGTAACGTGACCCAACACGCAAACCTTGACGCCAACCGACTGTCGGTTTGTCATGGAATTGCCTGACAACTTATCCAATGCCTTTTTCAGGAGCCCAAAAATGGCCTACTGGCTGATGAAATCCGAGCCCGATGAACTCTCCATCAAAGGCCTGGAAAAGCTCGGTGAAACGCGCTGGGACGGGGTGCGCAACTATCAGGCACGCAACTTTTTGCGCGCCATGGCCGTTGGTGATGAGTTTTTCTTCTACCACTCCAGTTGCCCTGAGCCGGGCATTGCCGGTATCGGCAAAATTGTCGAGGCGGCCTATCCGGACCCGACCGCGCTGGAACCCGAAAGCCACTACTTCGATGCCAAAGCCACGCCGGAGAAAAACCCGTGGACTGCACTCAACGTGGCCCACGTCGAGACCTTTGCAAAGGTGCTGGGCCTTGGCTACCTGAAACAACAAACCGCCCTCGCCGAATTGCCGCTGGTGCAAAAAGGCAGCCGATTGTCGGTGATGCCGGTGACGGCCGAACAATGGGCAGCGGTACTCGCCCTGCGCTGAAAAGGCAGAACCCTGCGGTCACACCTGTGATGCATGCATCTGCACGCCAAGCGGGTTAGGCTTGCGCTTCATTTGACCGGTATCAAGACCCTTCGGGCGGTTTCGGTCAAACTAGGATGCTAATGCCGCAGGATGCCGTCATGTCTACGAATCACACTATGTCGCGCCTTTTCGCCGTTGCGCTCATCACCTTGTTGCTGGGTGCCGGCGGCTTCGGTTATTGGCGATCGACTCAGGACCGCCTGCCCGAAGGCCTGAGCATGGGCAATGGCCGCCTGGAATCCACCGAAGTGCAGATCGCCGCCAAGATCCCCGGGCGCCTGGCCGAAGTGCGCGTAGATGAAGGCGACAAGGTGCTCAAAGGTCAATTGCTCGCACGCATGGACACCCGCACCCTTGAAGCCCAGCGCACCCAGGCCGAAGCCGAAGTGCTGCGCGCCAAGGAAAACTTCGCCGCCGCCGAGGCCAACGTACAACTGCGCCAAAGCGAACAATTGCTGGCCCATCAGGAACTCAAGCGCACCCAGGAGCTGTACAAGCGCGGCTTTGCCAGCAGCCAGTTGATCGACCAGCAGCAAGCACGCCAGAACACCGGCAATGCGGCCGTGATCGCAGCGCAGGCTCAGGTCAACGCGGTGAAAGCAGCCATCGGCGCGGCGCAGGCCCAGGTGGCCCAGCTCACCAGCGAAATCGACGACAGCAGCCTGCGCGCGCCCATTGACGGCATCATTCAATTGCGCCTGGCCGAACCGGGTGAAGTGCTCGGCGCGGGCGGCAGAGTGTTACTGCTGATTGACCCGAATGATCAATACATGAACCTGTACCTGCCCGCCTCCGTCACCGGCCGCCTCACCGTCGGCAGCGACGCACGCATCCTGCTCGACGCCCTGCCCCAGCAACCGTTGCCGGCGAAAATCAGCTTTGTCGCGGCCAAATCGCAATTCACCCCAAAAGAGGTTGAGACCCGCGACGAACGCCAAAAACTGGTGTTCCGCGTCAAGCTGCGCCTGACCCAACCCAGCGCCGTACCACAAGCCAAACCGGGCATGCCTGGCGCGGGTTATGTGCGCACGGCAGATATCGACTGGCCGGCCAACCTGCAATGACCGACCTGGCGCTGCACGCCACCGGCATCCAACACCGTTACGGCAAGCAACAGGCGCTAATCGACATTGCCTTCAGCCTGCCGGCGGGCACCCGTTGCGGGTTGATCGGCCCGGATGGCGCGGGCAAGTCGAGTTTGCTGGGGCTGATCGCCGGGGTCAAAAAACTTCAGGCAGGTCAGCTTGAGGTGCTCGGCGGCTCCATCGAAGATCGCCGCCATCGCAATAGCCTGTACCCGCGCATCGCCTTTATGCCCCAAGGCCTGGGCGGCAACCTTTACCCTGAGTTGTCCATCAGCGAGAACATCCGGTTCTTCGCCACGCTGTTCGGTTTGTCCAAAGCCGATTGCGAGCAACGCATGCACAACCTGCTGCTGGCCACCGACCTCGCACGCTTCGCCGAGCGCCCGGCCGGGAAATTGTCCGGCGGCATGAAGCAGAAGCTCGGCCTGTGCTGCGCGCTGATCCACGACCCTGATTTGTTGATCCTCGACGAACCCACCACGGGCGTCGACCCACTGTCGCGCCGGCGTTTCTGGGAGCTGGTCGACACCGTGCGCAGCGAGCGCCCACAGCTGACGCTGCTGGTAGCCACCGCCTACATGGAAGAGGCCGAGCAGTTCGAACATTGCCTGATGCTCGATCGCGGCAAGCTGATCGCCGACGGCCTGAGCCGCGAACTGGCAGCCGTTACACCCAGCGGCAAACTCGATGAAGCCTTTACTCATTTCCAGGGTGACAGCGCCCACAACAACCAGCCGCTGGTGATCCCGCCGCGCGAAAGTGGCAACACTGATATCGCCATCGAAGCCCACGACCTGACGCTGCGCTTTGGGGATTTTACGGCGGTGAACAAGGTCAGCTTTGCGATTGGTCGCGGCGAGATATTTGGCTTCCTCGGCTCCAACGGCTGCGGCAAGACGACCACCATGAAAGTCCTCACCGGGCTGATGCCGGCCACCGAAGGCAGCGCCACGCTGCTGGGTAACCCGGTGAATGCCAAGGATTTGGCCACTCGCAAGCGCGTGGGCTTTATGTCGCAAAGCTTTTCGCTGTACGGCGAACTCAGCGTGCGCCAGAACCTGGTGCTGCATGCGCAACTGTTCGACTTGCCCAAGGCCGACAGCGGCCCGCGTATCGACGAGCTGATCCAGCGCTTCGACCTCGATGAAGTGGCCGAGCAACCCTCCGGCGAGTTGCCCCTGGGCCTGCGCCAGCGCTTGTCACTGGCGGTGGCGGTGCTGCATCGCCCCGAAGTGCTGATTCTCGATGAGCCCACTTCGGGCGTCGACCCCGCGGCGCGGGATGATTTCTGGCGGCTATTGGTTGAGTTGTCCCGCGAGCAAGGCGTGACGATCTTTCTGTCCACCCACTTTATGAACGAGGCCCAGCGCTGCGACCGCATCTCGCTGATGCACGCGGGCAAAGTGCTGGCCTGCGACACCCCCGACGCGTTGCAGCAGCAATTCCACGGCGACACATTGGAGGCTGCGTTCGTCACCTGCCTGGAACAGGCCCAAGGCGAACCCGAACCTGCCGCACCGAACAAAACTGTCAGCGAAAGCAGCACGCCGCCCGTCAGCAAACGCGGCTTCAGCATCGCCCGACTGCTGGCCGTGGCCAGCCGCGAAGGCAAAGAGCTGTTGCGCGACAAAGTGCGCATGGCCTTCGCCCTGCTCGGTGCAATGTTCATGATGGTGATCTTCGGTTACGGCATTTCCCTGGACGTGGAAAACCTTGCCTTCGCCGTCTACGACCAGGACCAGACTCCGCAAAGTCGCGCCTACCTGGAAGCCTTCCGCAGCTCGCGCTACTTCGCCGAACAAGCCCCCATCCGCGATGCCAACGAACTGCACCGGCGCCTGCAACGTTCAGAAATCAAACTGGCGCTGGAAATTCCACCCGGTTTTGGCCGCGACCTGTACGCCGGCCGCCAACCCACCGTGGCTGCGTGGATCGATGGCGGCATGCCGTTTCGCGCCGAAACCAGCCGTAACTACGTCGAAGCGGTGCACCAAGGCAATCTCCAGCAACTGGCCGAACTGAGCAGCCTGCCCGGCAGCACACAAGCCGCCGCCAAGCTGGAAACACGCTTTCGCTACAACCAGGATGTAGTCAGTGTGAACGCCATCGGCCCTGGCGTGATGGCGCTGATCCTGGCGTTTATCCCGGCAATGCTCACCGCGTTGGGCATCGTGCGTGAAAAGGAGCTGGGGTCGATCACCAACTTCTACGCCACGCCGCTGACGCGCCTGGAGTTCCTGTTGGGCAAACAGGCGCCGTATCTGGCCGTTAGCCTGGTGAACCTGGCACTGCTGGTGGCGATGAACCGCTGGCTGTTCGGCGTGCCATTCAAGGGCAGCGGCGTGGCGCTGGCGGTAGGCGGCCTGTTGTATGTACTCGCAACGACGAGCATGGGTCTGCTGATTTCCGCGTTCACCCGCACCCAGATCGCGGCGATCCTCGGCACCATGATCATCACCAGTCTGCCGACCATCCAGTTCTCCGGGCTGATCGTACCGCGCTCGTCCCTGGAAGGCGCGGCCGCGCTGATGGGCACGTTATTCCCCGCCGGGCACTTTCTGGATATCGCAGTGGGCACCTTCACCAAGGCCCTGGACCTGCGCCAGTTGTGGCCGCAATGCCTGGCGCTGTTCGGGTTTTTCGTCGGGTTCACTGGGCTGAGCCTGATCATGCTCAAAAAGCAGGAGGCCTGATGCACAAGCTCGCTCATATCCTGCGCCTGGGCTTCAAGGAATTGACCAGCCTGCGTCACGACAGCGTGTTGCTGCTGTTTTTGTTCTACGCCTTCACTGTCGCGATCTACATGCCCGCCGCTGGCTCGGTCATTGGTGTGCACAACGCCAGCGTGGCGTTTGTTGATGAGGACCACAGCGCGCTGTCGCGGCAAATGGC
The DNA here is from genome assembly GCF_012985445.1 of Pseudomonas sp. WS 5532. Taxonomy (NCBI): domain Bacteria; kingdom Pseudomonadati; phylum Pseudomonadota; class Gammaproteobacteria; order Pseudomonadales; family Pseudomonadaceae; genus Pseudomonas; species Pseudomonas sp. WS 5532. Next base: position 318,183 of record NZ_JAAQWK010000002.1, on the reverse strand, counting down.
CGAGGCGCTGCAGCCGCCCGAATTTCAACCGCCTGCACCACTGGACTACGACCAATTGGACAAAGTCATGGACAGCGGCGAGTACACCTTCGTGATCAATGTGCCAGCCAACTTCCAGGCCGACCTGTTGGCCGGGCGCCAGCCGGGTGTGCAGGTGAACGTCGATGCCACAGCGATGAGCCAGGCATTTATGGGCGCAGGCTATATTGGCCGGATTTTCCAGCGTGAGTTACAAAGCTACGGCGGGCAAACCGACGCGGCTGGCAAGACGCCTGCGCGGCTGACCACACGGGCGTTGTTCAACACCAACCTGGAAGGCGGCTGGTTTTTGGCGGTGATCCAGATCGTCAATAACATCACCATCCTGGCCATTGTGCTCACCGGCACAGCGCTGCTGCGCGAGCGTGAGCACGGCACGCTCGACCATTTGCTGGTGCTGCCGCTGACCGCGCTGGAAATCATGCTGGCAAAAATCTGGAGCAACATGCTGGTGGTGGTGCTGTGTACGTGGCTGTCGCTGGAGCTGGTAGTCAAAGGCTTGCTCGGTGTGCCGCTGGCCGGGTCTTTGAGCCTGTTTTTGCTGGTGACGGCGCTGTACCTGTTTGCGAGTACGGCACTGGGGATCTTCCTCGCCACCCTTGCGCGTTCGACGCCTCAGTTTGGCTTGCTGGCGATTCCGGTGATTATTCCGATGCTGCTTCTGTCTGGCGGCAGTACGCCATTGGACAGCATGCCCGAGTGGTTGCAATGGGTGATGCAGGGCTCACCGTCGACGCACTTTGTGAGTTTGAGTGCGGCCATACTGTTTCGTGATGCGGGCGTGGGTGTGGTGTGGCCGGATTTGCTGGCGTTGGTGGGGATTGGGTTGGTGTTTTTTGCGGTGGCGTTGGCCAGGTTTCGTAAAAGCCTGGCTTCCTGAAGCGTCTGTACTGGCGCCATCGCGGGCAAGCCCACCACCGTTGGAATGCATTCACCTGTGGGAGCGGGCTTGCCCGCGATAGTCGCGCAGCGACTTACTGGATGATCAAGTTGTTGAACAACAGGTCTTCCACCACCGGCTTGCCGGTCTCGTCATTCATGACTTGCTGGGTTTGCTTCAGGGCTTCCTGGCGCAGTTTTTCTTTGCCTTCGACCGTGCTCATGGCTTCGTTGGTCTGCTGGGTAAACAGCGCCACCAGTTGGTTACGAATCAACGGGTCGTTGGCTTTGACGGCCGCAGCCGCTTCAGGCCCGGTCACGCGCAGGGCGATGTCGGCCTTGTAGACCCGCAGTTTTGCCGTGCCATCCAGGCCGTAATTGCCCACAAAGGGTGGGGTCAGGCTGATATAGCTGACCTTCGGCGCCTCGCCTTCTTTCGCTTCTTCGGCCTGGGCTGCCAACGGCAAGGTCAGGGCGAGCATCAACAGGATCCACGCTTTCACAGTTCATTCCTCGAATTCGGTTGCCGGGTAGCATAACGCTAGCAAGGCTGAGTACAAGCTTATGGCGACTTATCAGGGCCAGGCATGCTCGTTGACCCACGGGCGTACCCTCCTACACTTATCGGCCACGACGCCAAAAGGAATAGTCCGATGAAAGCTGTGCTGTGCAAAGCCTTCGGCCCCGCCGAAACCCTGGTGCTGGAAGAGATCGCCAGCCCCGCGATCAAGAAGAACGAAATCCTGCTGGACGTGCACGCGGCCGGGGTGAATTTCCCGGACACCTTGATCATCGAGGGCAAGTACCAGTTCAAGCCGCCCTTCCCGTTCTCGCCGGGTGGCGAAGCGGCCGGCGTGGTCAGCGAAGTGGGTGAAAAGGTCAGTCACCTCAACGTCGGCGACCGGGTCATGGCCCTGACCGGTTGGGGCAGCTTTGCCGAACAGGTCGCGGTGCCGGGCTATAACGTGCTGCCGATCCCGCCGAGCATGGATTTCACCACCGCCGCCGCCTTCAGCATGACCTACGGCACCTCGATGCATGCACTGAAACAACGCGCCAACCTGCAACCTGGCGAAACCCTGCTGGTGCTCGGCGCTTCCGGCGGCGTGGGCCTGGCGGCGGTGGAAATCGGCAAAGCCATGGGCGCCCGGGTGATTGCCGCCGCCAGCAGCGCCGACAAACTCGCCGTGGCCAAGGCGGCCGGTGCGGATGAGCTGATCAACTACAGCGAAGCCAGCCTCAAAGACGAGATCAAGCGCCTGACCGACGGCAATGGTGTCGATGTGATCTACGACCCCGTCGGCGGCGACCTGTTTGACCAGGCCGTGCGTGGCATTGCCTGGAACGGACGCCTGCTGGTGGTGGGCTTTGCCAGCGGGCGCATTCCCGAACTGCCGGTAAACCTGGCGCTGCTCAAGGGTGCGTCGGTGGTCGGGGTGTTCTGGGGCTCGTTCGCCCAGCGCCAGCCGCAGGACAATGCGGCGAACTTCCAGCAGTTGTTCACCTGGTATGGCGAGGGCAAGTTGAAGCCGTTGGTGTCGCAGACTTACCCGCTTGAGCAGGCTGCGCAGGCGATCAATGACCTGGGGCAGCGCAGGGCTGTGGGAAAGGTTGTCGTCCAGACCCGCTGAATGCGGTTCATGTGGGAGCTGGCTGCCTGCGATGGCGGTGGGTCAGCTCACACAGCTGCAATTGATAGACCGCTATCGCAGGCAAGCCAGCTCCCACAGTTGATCTCTTTAGGTCTTAAGACCTGATACCGACCCACACTTATCTATTAGCGACATGTTCGTAAGAGAACATGCAATCGCTCCAATTTCCTGTGTTTGCAGATAAGAGGCGATGCTATTTTCGGTAACGAAACTGTAACATTCGCATCCGCAGTCAAAACAAGAAATTTGGAGCTCTTGAATGTTTGCTTTCTTTCGTCCTGCCGCACACCAGGCGCCCCTGCCTGAAGAAAAAATAGACAGTACCTATCGACGGCTGCGCTGGCAGATCTTCGCCGGTATTTTCTTCGGTTACGCGGGCTACTACCTGCTGCGCAAAAACTTCTCGCTGGCCATGCCGTACCTGATCGACGAGGGTTACACCCGTGGCGAGCTGGGCCTGGCAATGTCAGCCATCGCGATTGCCTACGGCTTGTCCAAGTTCCTGATGGGCCTGGTGTCCGACCGCTCCAACCCACGCTACTTCCTGCCCTTTGGCCTGTTGATATCGGCCGGTGTGATGTTCATTTTCGGTTTCGCACCTTGGGCGACGTCCAGCGTAACCATGATGTTCATTTTGCTGTTCATCAACGGCTGGGCACAGGGCATGGGCTGGCCGCCGAGTGGGCGCACCATGGTGCACTGGTGGTCGCAGAAAGAACGCGGCGGCGTGGTGTCGGTGTGGAACGTGGCGCATAACGTCGGCGGTGGCCTGATCGGCCCGCTGTTCCTGCTGGGTATGGCGTGGTTCAACGACTGGCACGCAGCGTTCTATGTGCCGGCGACCGTGGCATTGGCCGTGGCGGCATTTGCCTTCATCACCATGCGCGACACCCCGCAATCGGTCGGCCTGCCGCCCATCGAGCAGTACAAGAACGACTACCCGGAAGGCTACAACGCCAGCCACGAAGACGAGTTCAGCGCCAAGGAAATCTTCGTCAAGTACGTGCTGCGCAACAAAATGCTGTGGTACATCGCCTTCGCCAACGTGTTCGTCTACCTGCTGCGCTACGGCGTACTGGACTGGGCACCGACCTACCTCAAAGAAGCCAAGCACTTCGACGTGGATAAAACCTCGTGGGCGTACTTCTTCTACGAGTGGGCGGGCATTCCAGGCACGCTGCTGTGCGGCTGGATGTCGGACAAGATCTTCCGTGGCAACCGTGGACTGACCGGCATCGTGTTCATGGCGTTGGTCACCGTGGCGACCCTGGTTTACTGGCTCAACCCGCCAGGCAACCCAATGGTCGACATGATTGCGCTGTTCTCCATCGGCTTCCTGATCTACGGCCCGGTGATGCTGATCGGCCTGCAGGCGCTGGAACTGGCGCCGAAGAAAGCCGCGGGCACCGCTGCTGGTTTCACGGGCTTGTTCGGCTACCTGGGTGGTTCGGTGGCAGCGAGTGCAGCCATGGGCTACACCGTGGACCATTTCGGCTGGGACGGTGGGTTTGTGTTGCTGGTGGGCGCATGCCTGTTGGCGATCGCGTTCCTGATCCCGACGCTGTGGCACACCAACAGCGTCAGCGCGGCGCGTTAATTCCCGCCGCAGTCTTTGGCACAACGCTTGAGCCGCGCCTCCAGGTTTTTATCTGGCATGGCGTGGCTACGCAGGGCGTTCACGGTCTGCTCGACATAATCGCGAGTGGTGCCGTAACGCCCGCAAGCGCTTTCCAATACGTGGTTAAGCACGATATCGGGCAGGTTGCCAGCATAGCTGGGCAAGTGCCGCTCCAACACAAACCCCAGCGCCTGCACTTGGCTGCCATCTTCCAGGCGGCAGCTGAGCCAGTGCGGTCGGTACGACGGGTAAGGCATCTCGCGCTGCCACAAGGCATAAAGCGAGGCCTCAAGCTGGTCTTCCGGCAAGCGGTAGGCAAACCCGCTGCAAGAACCGCCGCGATCCAGGCCGAACACCAACCCCGGCGACTCCGGCGTGCCTCGATGCTCATGTGACCACAGGTACAAACCCCGGTGATAACCGTGAACCCGTGCGCGCATGCGCTGGGTCGACGAGCATTCGGGGCGCCAGATCAGCGAACCATAAGCGAATAGCCAGACCGGCCCGCCCTTATGCCTGGCCATGGTGGCCTGCATCGAACTCATTAATTGCTCGTGAGTCAGTTGCGGCCCCAGATCGAGCCGCGGAGGGTAAGCCAATTGCAACAGATCGGTTTCAATAACGGTCATGGCGGATCGCTTAGGTCCCCTGCGTGTTACCAGTTGTAAGCAACTTTACCGTAATAAAACGCGCCGCTGTAACCGTACGGCGAAAAAGTGCTGTAGGCGAGGTTGCCGCCGCTGCTGGCGTAGGCATTGACCTTCTCCGGGTATTTATCGGTGATGTTGTCGCCGCCCAACGTGAAGGTCCAGTTCTTCAACTTATAGTCTGCCGACAGGTCCAGCACCCAGGCGGCCTTGAAGGTCTGGTCGTTGACCTTGTCGGCCTGGTAGCTGGTGAATTCCCCATAGCGCACCAGGTTGCTGTGCAGCGCCCAACGACCGTAGGTGAAGTCGTTGCCCAGGCTGAGCTTGTGCTGCGGCGTGGTATCGCCCAGCAAACCAATGCGCTCACGGCGGTCTACCCGCACCAGGTTGGCGCCCAGGCTGTCCAGAATCGCCGGGTTGGGCTTCACGTCGGTGACTTTGGTGTGGTTGTAGTTGTAGCCCACGGTGCTGTTCCAGCGGATGCCGTTATCGAACGGGTAGCGATAGTTGGCCACCAGGTCGACACCGTCGGTGCTGGTGTCGGTGGCGTTGGTGAAGTAACGGGCGCTGGTGTAGTTGATGTTGCCGACGCCATTGGCTTGCAGGTAGGCGATAGTCGCCGGGTTGAGATTGAGGTTGGATGACAAGCTGATGCGGTCGCGGATGTCGATGCGGTACACATCGAGCGTCACGGTCAGGTCATCGGCCGGCTCCAGCACCAGGCCAAGACTGTAATTGCGCGACTTCTCGGCCTTCAGGTCTTCGGCGCCCAACAGGCGGGCGACCTGGCTGTTGGCCGGGAAGGTGCCAGCTTCCTGGATGGTGTTGCCGATCAGCTGTGACGAGGTGTAGGCAAAGTTCTGCTGGGCCAGGGATGGCGCACGGAAACCATTGGAAATGCTGCCACGCAAGGCGACGTGCGGGGTGAAGTCATAACGCGCCGACAGCGAGCCGCTGACGTTGGAGCCGAAGTCGCTGTAGTCCTCATGACGTACGGCGGCTGAGGCGCTGAGTTTTTCGGTGAAGTTGGTTTCCAGGTCCAGATACTGAGCCCAGTTGTGCCGCGAGGTGCTACCGGCGTCGGCATCACGGAACCCACCCAGGCCCGAACTGCCGGTCTGGTAGTAGGACGCCGGCTCGCCCGCTTCAATTTGATAACCCTGGCGCAGGTATTCGCCGCCAAAAGCCAACGACACCGGGTACGGCAAAAAGCCCACGTCGAACTCACGGGACAGGTCCAGGCTAACCTGGCGCTGATCGTTGCTCAGGGTACCGTTGTTAAATTTGCGCGGAGTGACCAGGCCGAGTGAGGTGTTGATGGTTTCGGTGCCCAGTTCGTACTGGTTCTTGCCATAGTTGGCCGACAGGTCGTAATGCCAATCGTAGGCCAGCAAGCCGCGCAGGCCGACCACCAAGGACGTGTCTTCAAGATTGCCCTTGATCAGCGGCAGGTAGCCATTGGGGTTGAGCGCCGGGATGTTGTTGGACGCGTTGCTCGCCCGATAGAACGCCGCCGTTTCGCCACGACGCTTACTATACCCACCGAAGGTGTAGAACTCGGCTGCATCGTTGAAGGAATATTCGGAGTTGAACTGGAATTTGCCTTCATTGGTGGCCGGCTCGCCCTGACGGAACACGCGCTGACCATAGGTGGTGGAACCCACGCTGCCAGGGCGGAAATCGTCGCCGGCGCGGTTGGTGTAGTCGTTGTCGGCGCCTTCGCCCGAAACGTTGATAAAGCCGTTTTCGCCCAAGGCAAACCCGGTGTTGCCGCTGACGTTGCGCTGGATGCCGTCACCCTTCTTGTACTCGCCAAATTTGGTCGAGACAGAGCCGCCGTGGTCGTCGTGCTTGAGGATCACGTTGATCACCCCGGCAATCGCGTCCGAGCCATAGCGCGCCGACGCGCCGTCGCGTAGCACTTCGATATGGTCGACCGCCGACAGCGGGATCGCATTCAAATCCGCTGGCGCCGAACCGCGCCCCACGGCCCCGCCCAGGTTGACGAAAGCACTGGTGTGGCGGCGTTTACCGTTGACCAGCACCAACACCTGATCCGGCGACAAACCGCGCAACTGCGCCGGGCGTACCAGTTCGGCACCGTCCACCAGACTGGGGCGCGGGAAGTTGATGGAAGGAATCAGGCGCGCCAATACCGCGCCCAGCTCATCGGAGCCGGTGCTGCGCAATGTGTCACCGGAAATGACATCGATCGGCGACAACGAGGCACTGGCGGTGCGCTCTTGGGCACGGGTGCCGGTGACGATCACGGTGTCGAGTTTTGGTGCATCGGCGGCTGTTGCGTCCGCCCAGACCGGATTGAATCCCACAGCAGTCAGCAAATTGGCCGACAAAATAGCTGTGTACGCATGTTTCTTGTAACTCCCCATACCGCTCCCCTGCCATTCAAGCCCGGCAATCAAAAAATCAAAGCTTCAATGCTCTGAGTTCACACGATCGGTCCGGCTGGCGGGCGGTAGCGGTCAGTTACTGGTTATTGACGATAAGGCGGTAGTCCGTCGCCTTATAGCTTAATGAGATTATTCCTACATCTAAAATACCTTAATTGCATAAGCATAGGCGGCCGTGTTTTCAGCGCTGGTTCAGGTCATGCCCAACATAAGCCGCCAAACTGCAGATGTTTAGCGACCCACATTAGCCGCTTCTTCAAACGACTATCGAGGTCGAACCATGAAATACCTTTTTTCCGGTCTGCTGCTTTTGCTGCAAACCACCACTGCTCTGGCTTCCGAGGCCGCCGCCAATGACGACAAAGGTTTCTGGTACGCCCAGACCAGTGTCTACACCAAGCATTTTTCGCCGGACCCAAAGCACAACAACAATCAGGACTTGATCAACCTGGAACGTAACGAGGCGTCGGGGTTGGTGTATGGCGGGGCGACGTTTCGCAACTCGTTCAGCCAGCGCTCGTATTACGTCTACGCCGGCAAGCGTTACGATATTGGCGACTCACCGTTTTATATGAAGGTGACCGCGGGCGCGCTACAGGGCTATCGCGGTAAGTACCGCGACAAAATCCCGCTCAACCGTTATGGCGTTGCACCGGCGATCATTCCGTCTGTGGGGGTTCACTTCGGCCCGGTGGCCAGTGAGTTGGTGTTACTGGGGTTCAATGCGGCGATGCTGACGGCAGGCGTGCGTTTCTAGGAACGCCGCCTACCCATGTGGGAGCTGGCTTGCCTGCGATAGCGGCGGGTCAGCTAACACACCTGCAACTGATACACCGCTATCGCAGGCAAGCCAGCTCCCACACTGGTTCAGCTCAAGGCTTCAAGGGCGTGGCGCGTAGGCAAACACATCGGCGCGCATCTGGTGTGCATCCATACCTGCGTCGACCAATGCGTCCAGCGTGCCGTAGATCATCGCCGGTGAACCACTGGCGTAAACGTGCACCGCCTTGAGGTCGCTGATGTCTTCACACACGGCCTCATGCAGCAGCCCGCAGCGCCCTTCCCAACCGCACAGGTCGCTGACCACTTTGTGCAGGAACAGGTTGGGCAGTTGCTGCCATTGCTCCCAGTGTTCGATTTCGTAGAAGTCTTCCGGGCGGCGCACGCCCCAATACAGGTGCACAGGGTGCTTGAAGCCCGAGGCGCGGCAATGTTCGATCAGGCTGTGCATCTGCGCCATGCCGGTGCCGGCAGCGATCAACACCAGCGGCCCGTCCGGCAGTTCGGCCAAGTGAGTATCACCAAACGGCAGTTCAACACGGGCCATCTGGTTACGCTGCAACTGCTCGATCAAATTGCGCGCACTGTCCTCGCGAACCAGCACATGCAGTTCCAGCTCGCGCCCGGCATGGGGCGCCGAGGCCAGGGAAAACGCCGATTTATCGCCGTTGTCACGCTCGATCATCAGGTATTGCCCGGCGTGGTAACGCACCGCCTTCCCGGCCGGCGCACGCAAGCGCACGCGCCATACATCGCCACCGACGTCCACGCACTCACTCAATTGGCACGACAACTTGCGCAACGGCAACTCTCCCGGCGCCAGCACGCCATCCCACAACACAATGCAATCTTCCAACGGCTCGGCGATGCAGGTGTAGAACTCACCATGGTCGCGCACCTCTCCGGCTTGTTGCACCCGGCCTTCCACCAGCAGCGCGGCGCACACATGGCACACGCCATTGCGACACGCCTGTGGGCATTCGTAGCCCAGGCGACGCGCGCCTTCAAGGATTCGCTCACCAGGGACCAGCTCCAGTACGGCGCCGGAAGGTTGCAGGGTTACACGCATCAATCTATTCCCAATTCTTTCCAGATCGCATCAACACGTGCGGTCACAGCGTCATCCTTGACGATCACCCGACCCCACTCGCGGGTGGTCTCACCCGGCCATTTGTGGGTGGCATCCAGGCCCATCTTCGAGCCCAGGCCCGATACCGGCGAAGCAAAGTCGAGGTAGTCGATCGGCGTGTTATCGATCATCACCGTGTCGCGCTTGGGGTCCATGCGCGTGGTGATGGCCCAGATCACGTCGTTCCAGTCCCGGGCATTGATGTCGTCGTCAGTGACGATAACGAACTTGGTGTACATGAACTGTCGCAAAAACGACCACACACCGAGCATTACCCGCTTGGCATGGCCTGGGTACGACTTCTTCATGGTCACGATGGCCATGCGGTACGAGCAGCCCTCGGGCGGCAGGTAGAAGTCGGTAATTTCCGGGAACTGCTTTTGCAGGATCGGCACGAACACTTCGTTGAGCGCCACACCAAGGATGGCCGGCTCATCCGGCGGACGGCCGGTGTAGGTGCTGTGGTAGATCGGTTTGATGCGGTGGGTGATGCGCTCGACGGTGAACACCGGGAAGCTGTCGACTTCGTTGTAGTAACCGGTGTGGTCACCGTAAGGGCCTTCATCGGCCATTTCGCCCGGATGAATCACGCCTTCGAGGATGATTTCGGCGGTGGCCGGCACTTGCAGGTCATTGCCACGACACTTCACCAGCTCGGTGCGGTTGCCGCGCAGCAGGCCGGCGAAGGCATATTCGGACAGGCTGTCAGGCACCGGCGTCACGGCGCCGAGGATGGTCGCCGGGTCGGCGCCCAGGGCCACGGACACGGGAAACGGCTTGCCTGGGTGCTTTTCGCACCACTCACGGAAGTCCAGCGCGCCGCCACGGTGGCTCAGCCAACGCATGATCACCTTGTTGCGGCCGATCACTTGCTGACGGTAGATCCCCAGGTTCTGGCGATCCTTGTTCGGGCCTTTGGTGACGGTCAGGCCCCAGGTGATCAGCGGGCCGACATCGCCCGGCCAGCAGGTCTGCACCGGCAACATGGCCAGGTCGACGTCATCGCCTTCGATGACCACTTCCTGGCACACCGCGTCCTTGACCACTTTGGGCGCCATGGCAATGATCTTGCGAAAGATCGGCAGCTTCGACCAGGCGTCCTTGAGGCCCTTGGGTGGCTCGGGCTCCTTGAGGAAGGCCAGCAACTTGCCGATCTCGCGCAGCTCGCTGACCGACTCGGCGCCCATGCCAAACGCAACACGGTCGGGCGTGCCGAACAGGTTGCCGAGCACCGGAATATCAAAGCCGGTCGGGTTTTCGAACAGCAGCGCCGGGCCCTTGTTGCGCAAGGTACGGTCGCAAATCTCAGTCATTTCCAGCACCGGGGAAACCGGCACCTGGATACGTTTCAACTCTCCGCGCTGCTCAAGTTGCTGCACGAAATCCCGAAGATCCTTGAATTTCATTAACCATGCCACCCGTAAAATAGGCGTACATCCTACCTGCTCTTAAGAGCGCTGGCAGCTTATTGCACGTCATTGCGACTCACACCCGACTCAACGGACTCATTACGCATGGTGTGGAAGAAGGGCTCAAGGAACCCTTCCACATAACGCGTGCCTACGGCCGAGAGGTGGTTGTCATCGGTATACAGCGACTGGCCATCGCGCTCGACCCGGCACCAGCCATTCGTCTCGCACAGCTTGGGCGCGGGGTCCATGAGTTGCACACCGGGGTCTGCCGCGGCGATGCGCTCAAAAACGCTGCTGATATAGGCCTGGCGCTCGACGTGCTCGGCCAGGGGCAAGCCTTCGCGGTCGGTCGGGCGTCCCAGCATCGCCAGGCGGCTGAGCCGGTAAGGCACGTTGAAAGCCTGCAGCGGTACCTCCTTGACCAGCCACACCCTGTGCCCGCTGGCACGCAGTTGCTGCACCAGCGCACTCACACCCTCGGCAAACAGTCGTTCAGCGACGGCGCGGTCGTACTTGCCCGTTTGCGGGTCATGAAGGGAAGCGCCGGTGTCGCCGGAGCGCTGGCCATAAACGTAAAGGCTCCAGCGGGCTACCAACACCACATCACTGAACTGTTCCTTGCTCAACAACTGGGTGACACGCTCGTTGAACGCTCGGCAGCCTGGGGTGTTTTCTTTGCGGTCGAACGGCAGGCACCCGGCGTAACCGGCCTGAGTGATGCCGAAGTCGTACTTGCGCGAGCCGTCGTTCAACGCCGGGATGAGTGCCGAGGCATGGCTGTCGCCCCAGACCAATGCGCGGGCAGCACTCGCCTGCGGGCCAAAATGGCAAAGTTTGCGGTTCGGGTCTTTCTTGTCATCCGACAGGCACTTAATCAGCGTGGGGCTCCAGGTATACGCTTGGGCAAACTGTAGTGCCTGGGGCGACAGCCGCGATGCAAACCCATCCGACCACACCAGGCCTTTGCCGATCAGACCCAGGCCGGCGAGCCCGACCACGCCCGCGATCAGAATCGACCGACGACCCGCCAGCAGGCGCCGCTCACGAAACGGCCCCTCGACGAACCGCCAGGACACATAACCCAGCACCAGGCTCAAGACGAACAGACCCGCCAGCGCCCAGGAGGGCAGGCCAAAAATACTCGCGTACTTGCCAAACACCAGCACCGGCCAGTGCCACAGGTACCACGAATAGGAAATCAGCCCGATGCCCACCAGCACGCGACTGCCCAGCAAGCGCCCTACCCAGGTTGGGTGTTGGCCGTTAGCCCAAATCAACCCCACCACACCCAATACAGGCAACAAAGCCGCCGCCCCAGGGAACGCGGTGTTGGCGTTGTAGCCCAATACCGCCACCAGAATCAGGCCCAGGCTGAACAGACTCACAGCTTGCGCCAACAGGGGACTTGCCCGCCCTGCCCGCACTGGCATCACAGCCAGCATGGACCCGGCCAACAATTCCCAGGCACGCATGGGCAGCAGGAAGAAGGCTTTGTCCGGCTCATTGGCCACCGCCCACACGCTCGCCGCAAACGACACCAGCAGCAACACAAACAAGGCGCTGCGCCACTGCTTCAGCCAGCTCGACAACAGCGCCAGCAAGAGTGGGAAGGCAATGTAGAACTGCTCTTCAACCGACAGCGACCAGGTGTGCAACATCGGCTTCATGTCGGAGGCCGTGTCGAAATAGCCGTCCTGGCGCATGAAGAACAGATTGGAGATGAACACCACTTGGTTGTGTATCGAGCGTCCCAATTCCGAATAGTCTTTGGGCGCCATTAAGAACCAGCCAGCCACCAATGACGTAAACATCATGACCAGCAAAGCCGGCAGGATACGCCGTGCCCGTCGCGCCCAGAAATCGACGAAGCTGAAACGCCCCGCTTCACGCTCGCGCCAGATGATCGAGGTAATCAGGAAGCCTGAAATCACGAAGAACACATCAACGCCGACAAAACCGCCAGTAACGCCGGGAACCCCAAAATGGAACAAAACCACAGCCAGGACAGCAATGGCGCGCAGGCCATCAATGTCTCTTCGGTAAGCAAGAGCGGTCATAAATCGTAATCAGCCTGATACAAATTGAAGAGAGCGTAGGCGTACTCGCCATTTTTGTTTCTTTACTGACACTCTCGGCACACAAACCTCCCTGTTTGGCGCAAAAAAAATGGCACCCTTCAAGGGCACCATTTTCTCAGACCTGAAACGTAGTATTACTTACGCTTCATAGACAGGAAGAACTCGTCGTTGGTCTTGGTGGTTTTCAGCTTGTCGATGAGGAACTCGATGGCGGCTACTTCGTCCATCGGGTGCAGCAGCTTGCGCAGGATCCACATGCGCTGCAGTTCGTCGTCGGCGGTCAGCAACTCTTCACGGCGGGTGCCGGAGCGGTTGATGTTGATCGCAGGGAACACACGCTTTTCAGCGATACGACGGTCCAAAGGCAGTTCCATGTTACCGGTACCTTTAAACTCTTCGTAGATCACTTCATCCATCTTCGAGCCGGTTTCAACCAGCGCGGTGGCGATAATGGTCAGCGAGCCGCCTTCTTCGATGTTGCGCGCAGCACCGAAGAAACGCTTTGGTTTCTCCAGGGCGTGGGCATCGACACCACCGGTGAGTACCTTGCCGGAGCTTGGGATCACGGTGTTGTAGGCACGCGCCAGACGGGTGATGGAGTCGAGCAGAATCACCACGTCCTTCTTGTGTTCGACCAGGCGCTTGGCCTTCTCGATCACCATTTCGGCAACCTGCACGTGGCGGGTTGGCGGCTCATCGAACGTCGAGGCAACCACTTCGCCGCGCACGGTGCGCTGCATTTCGGTTACTTCTTCCGGGCGCTCATCGATCAGCAATACGATCAGGTGAACTTCCGGGTTGTTACGCGCGATGTTCGCTGCAATGTTCTGCAGCATGATGGTCTTACCGGCTTTCGGCGGTGCGACGATCAGGCCGCGCTGGCCTTTGCCGATCGGGGCGCACAGGTCGATGACACGACCGGTCAAGTCTTCGGTGGAGCCGTTACCGGCTTCCATCTTCATGCGCACGGTCGGGAACAGCGGCGTCAGGTTCTCGAAGAGAATCTTGTTCTTCGCGTTCTCAGGACGATCGAAGTTGATCGTGTCGACCTTGAGCAGGGCGAAATAACGCTCGCCTTCCTTCGGAGGACGGATCTTGCCGACGATGGTGTCACCGGTGCGCAAGTTGAAGCGACGGATCTGGCTCGGCGAGACGTAAATATCGTCTGGGCCGGCGAGATAGGAAGCGTCTGCAGAGCGGAGGAAGCCGAAGCCGTCCTGGAGAATCTCCAGCACGCCATCACCGGAGATTTCCTCGCCGCTTTTCGCGTGCTTTTTGAGCAGGGAGAAAATCACGTCCTGCTTGCGCGAACGGGCCATATTTTCTATGCCCATTTCTTCGGCCAATTGGAGCAGGTCGGTAATCGGCTTTTGCTTGAGTTCAGTCAGATTCATATAGGAATGACGTAATCATTTATGGAGGGGGGAAATTAAGCTTTTGGCTTAATGAGGCCGCGCCGCAGAGAAGGCGACAGGATCGCGTACTAATCGAAAAGGAATGCGTCGGCGACGGCTTGCAGGGGGCAGTGGAGAAACCAGTGCGGGGCCGAATGTACCACCTGAATTTCGGAGCGTCTAGCCCTGTTTCACGAAAAAGCCCCGCTATTTTGCGGGGCTTTTTTGACGACGCTTAGATGTTCGCGTCGAGGAAAGCTTGCAGCTGGGACTTCGACAGCGCGCCCACTTTAGTGGCTTCGACGTTGCCGTTCTTAAACAGCATCAGGGTCGGGATACCACGCACGCCGTGCTTGGCCGGGGTTTCCTGGTTGTCGTCGATGTTCAGCTTGGCAATGGTCAGCTTGCCTTCGTAAGTGGTCGCAATGTCGTCCAGAACAGGGGCGATCATTTTGCAAGGGCCACACCATTCAGCCCAGTAGTCAACCAGTACCGGGCCTTGAGCCTTGAGTACTTCGGCCTCAAAGGTCGCGTCGGTGACGTGCTTGATAAGATCGTTGCTCATGGATGTCTCCGGATTGTAAGCAAAAAAAACGTGGCCCATCATAGCCGCCCTTCCCCCGTTCAGGAAGCCGCCTCTGATTGAGTCTTGCTATGGCGTCGCATGAGTTTGGGTATAGCCCACTCACGGCGTCACGGGAGTCACGAAGGCGATGCCCGTGCGCAATGCCGCATTGCGCACGTGTTCCTGCATGGTTTTCTGCGCCGCAGCACTGGCGCGCCTGGCCAGGGCACGCAGGATCTTGCGGTGCTCTTGCCAAGTCTCCATGGCCCGTTCCGGTCGGATGAACGGTAGCTTCTGGCTCTCCAGGAACACCTCGGCACTGGCACTCAGGATGCTCACCATCGCCTGGTTACCGCTGGCCAGCAGGATCCGCTGATGGAACTCGAAGTCCAGCCGGGCAGCGGCTTCGAAGTCGCCAGCCTTGAGCACTTTGCGCATGGCCTCGACATTGTCTTGCAGGCTGTCCAGTTCATCGAGAGTCAACGTCACTGCCGCCAACCCCGCGGCGAACCCTTCCAGGGCGTAGCGTAACTGGAAGATATCCAGGGGCGTGGCCTGGGCAGCGAAGGGCCAGGCGAACCCCGGCGTTTCTTGCACCTCTTGCACAAACACGCCTTTACCCGGCTGCACACTCACCACGCCCAATGCACTTAAAGACGACAACGCCTCGCGCAACGATGCCCGACTCACGCCCAACTGTACCGCCAGGTCGCGCTGGGACGGCAACGCGTCACCCGCTGCAAAGCCCTGTTCCTTGATCAGTTTGCGGATGGCCTGCAGGGCCGCTTCCGGTACGGCTTGGGCGATGGAATTCATAGAAAACTCAAGGTTGCAGTCAACGGAGCGGCTAGTTGTAAAGCTATTCGCAGCCGGCGGCAAGCCGCGCCCCAAAGGGGCTCGCGAGGTTTTATCGGCGCTCGAAAAAGGTGCGAAAAACTCGCTCACTGTTCAGACCAGTAAGACCACCAGAACTCAACAAATACCAGCGTTCCAGGCCATTGGCGCCGTGATGGCATGGGCCGTGCAATGGCTCGAAACAGAATATTCCCGCGCCCTTCCCCGGAGAGTTGCCATGACCAAGCGCTACAGCGCCCTGCTCACTGCCCTGTTTGCCAGCCTGATGCTGAGCCAGGCGCCCGCCCATGCCAACGGTCTGGACGATATCGTCGCCCGCGGCACCCTCAAGGTTGCCGTGCCCCAAGACTTCCCGCCGTTCGGCTCGGTTGGCCCGGACATGAAACCCCGTGGCCTGGACGTCGACACCGCCAAGCTGCTGGCCGACCAGCTCAAGGTCAAGCTGGAACTGACCCCGGTGAACAGCACCAACCGTATCCCGTTTCTCACTACCGGCAAGGTCGACCTGGTGATTTCCAGCCTGGGCAAGAACGCCGAGCGCGAAAAGGTCATCGACTTCTCCAAGGCCTACGCGCCGTTCTACCTGGCCGTGTTCGGGCCACCTGATGCGGCCATCCACACCACCGATGACCTCAAGGGCAAGACCATCAGCGTGACCCGCGGCGCCATTGAAGACATCGAGTTGACCGCCGTCGCGCCCAAGGAAGCCACGATCAAGCGTTTCGAAGACAACAACTCAACCATCGCCGCCTACCTGGCCGGCCAGGTCGACCTGATCGCCAGCGGCAACGTGGTGATGGTGGCGATCAGCGAGCGCAGTAATAAACGTGGGCTGGAGCTGAAAGTGAAACTCAAGGATTCGCCGGTGTACGTGGGCGTTAACAAGAACGAGCCGGCGCTGCTGGAGAAGGTCAACCAGATCCTGGTCGCGGCCAAAGCCGATGGCAGCCTGGAAAAGAACGCGATGCAGTGGCTTAAAGAGCCACTGCCTGCCGATCTTTGATGCGGAGCTGATTCATGGCGTATCAATTTGACTTTGTGCCGGTGCTGGCCAATACCGACCTGCTGCTACGCGGCGCGCTGTTCACCCTTGAGCTGACGGCTATCGGCGCGATCCTCGGCGTGGCCCTGGGCACCGTCGGCGCTGTGGTGCGGGCATGGAAGATCCAGCCGTTTTCCTGGGTCTTCGGGGTGTATGTCGAGTTGATCCGCAACACGCCGTTTCTGGTGCAGTTGTTTTTCATCTTCTTCGGCCTGCCATCCCTGGGGCTGAAAATCACCGAGTGGCAAGCCGCCGTACTGGCGATGGTGATCAACCTGGGGGCGTACTCCACCGAGATCATTCGCGCCGGCATCCAGGCGGTCCCAAGCGGGCAGCTGGAAGCCGCAGCGGCATTGGCGATGACGCGTTTCGAGGCGTTTCGCCATGTGGTGCTGTTGCCGGCACTGGGCAAGGTGTGGCCGGCCCTGAGCAGCCAGATCATCATCGTGATGCTCGGCTCGGCGGTGTGCTCGCAGATCGCCACCGAAGAGCTGAGCTTTGCCGCCAACTTTATCCAGTCACGCAACTTCCGCGCGTTTGAAACCTACGCACTGACCACCCTGGTGTACCTGTGCATGGCGCTGATGATTCGCCAGTTGCTCAACTGGATCGGCCGTCGCTACGTGATGAGGAACAGCCGATGAGTGATTTCTCCTTCTGGGACATCGTGCGCAACCTCGCCACCGGCTTGCAATGGACCTTGCTGCTGTCGCTGGTGGCGTTTGTCGGTGGCGGCGTTATCGGTTTACTGGTGATGACGATGCGCATCAGCCGCAAAGCCTTCCCGCGCAATCTCGCGCGCACCTATATCGAACTGTTCCAGGGCACGCCGCTGTTGATGCAGCTGTTCCTGGTGTTTTTTGGCATCGCGCTGCTGGGTGTGGATATCTCGCCCTGGCTGGCGGCGGCGATTGCCTTGACCCTGTTTACCAGTGCTTACCTGGCCGAGATCTGGCGCGGCTGCGTCGAGTCGATTGCCCACGGGCAATGGGAAGCCTCGGCCAGCCTGGCGCTTAACCCGCTTGAACAACTGCGCTACGTGATCCTGCCGCAAGCCCTGCGCATTGCCGTGGCGCCCACCGTGGGCTTTTCGGTGCAGGTGGTCAAAGGCACCGCCGTGACCTCGATCATCGGTTTTACCGAACTGACCAAAACCGGCGGCATGCTCGCCAACGCTACCTTCGAGCCCTTTATGGTCTACGGCCTGGTGGCGCTCGGCTACTTCCTGCTCTGCTACCCCTTGTCCCTCAGTGCGCGCTACCTGGAAAGGAGACTGCATGCCTCTGCTTAGAATTTCCGCCCTGCATAAGTATTACGGCGATCACCATGTACTCAAAGGCATCGACCTGACCGTTGAAGAAGGCCAGGTGGTGGCGATCATCGGCCGCAGTGGCTCGGGCAAGTCGACCTTGCTGCGTACCCTCAATGGCCTTGAATCGATCAACGACGGGGTGATTGAGGTCGACGGCGAATACCTCGACGCCGCCCGCGCCGACCTGCGCAGCCTGCGGCAGAAAGTCGGGATGGTGTTCCAGCAGTTCAACCTGTTCCCACACCTGACCGTGGGCGAGAACGTCATGCTCGCGCCACAAGTGGTGCAGAAAGTGCCCAAGGCCAAAGCCGCCCAGCTTGCCCGGCAGATGCTGGAGCGGGTGGGGCTGGGGGAAAAATTTGATGCCTTCCCTGATCGTCTGTCCGGCGGCCAGCAGCAACGGGTCGCCATAGCCCGTGCGCTGGCCATGTCGCCCAAGGTGCTGCTGTGCGATGAAATTACCTCGGCACTGGACCCGGAGCTGGTCAATGAAGTGCTCAGTGTGGTGCGCCAATTGGCCAAGGACGGCATGACCCTGATCATGGTGACCCACGAAATGCGCTTTGCCCGGGAAGTCGGGGACAAGCTGGTGTTCATGCACCAGGGCAAGGTGCATGAAGTGGGCGACCCCAAGACCTTGTTCGCCAACCCAAAGACGCCGGAGTTCGCCAATTTCATCGGCTCGGTGGAGCAGCCGGGCTGATCGATTAACCGCCGGGCAACCATTCAAAGTGCCCCTGACCTTCGAAGACGGTCTCGTGGCGCACTGAAAAGGCATCGGGCGGTAAATACGTGTCGATCTGCACTTGTGCTGAAAAACGTGTGCCGGTCAGCGGCAAACCACCGGCTTTGGCTATCAGCACGTGACCGGGCAGTAAGTGCCCGCTGGTAGCCGTTTCTGTGGGCTGTGACGTACTCAGTTCAACGGCGCGACCATCGACCTGGGCATGCTTGAGGGCCAGGGTGAAGCTGCCCTGTCGGCCGAATCGATAGCCTTGCGTCCCCGCCGGAACACCCGTAAAGCGCAAGGCGACAGCCCCTGGTTCGGCACATACGACACTCAGCTGCAGCGTTCGCCTGCCCAGGATGATGGGCTGGCTTGCGAGCGGCTCGCCCAACAACTCCGCGCGCCGGAGCACGCCGTGGTCGACCCTTGGCTGGCTGAGGGAAAGGCGGCAGTCATTCGCCGAAGCCTCCGGGGCCGCTATCGCGAGCATGAACAACAAGCTAACGCCCAGGCACAGTCGACGCAGGGTGTATTGCGCCGATTCATTGGGCACGACATATCGCCGAAGCCGTTTCATAGAGCTTGTCCTCTGGGGATTGCGACTCAAGGTTCAGATGCAGCAGGCACGCGCGGGCAGAGCCCGGCGGCGAAACGCTGAGGATTTGCCCGTCATCCATGTTGTTCAAAAAGATCAGGCCCTCACCCACCACATTGGTCAGGTAGGTGTTGTCCGGGCCAAACACGGCAGAGCCCTGGGGCAGAGGTGTACCTTGCTCATCGCGCACCTCAAGCAGTACCCGGCGAACATTCACCACTTGGAAATCCACGGTATTGAATGATCCGCGCCCGACGGCGAGGATTTTGGTGCCGTTCTTGAGATCGACCCGCTTGGGCAAGGACTGGGTCTGCACCTCCAGGTGGCTGGTGGTATAGGCCGGCAAGCCGGGAATCACCGCATGCCCACGGTAATCGGTCCACACCGGGCCTTGTGGGGTCGTAACCTTGGCCGCTGACACTTCCCCCACCGAAAGCACACCAAAGGTGTCCTGCACTGCGTAGGGGGAAAAGGTCAGGCCGCGCGCGTGAGCCACCACGGCACCCTGCAGTTGCCCGCTGTAGCTGGTGCTCGTGGGCGTGCGGTTCACGCCCAGGCCCACACGGGTGTAGCGCGGCATCACGTCAACATTCGCGCGAACCGCTTGCTGGCGCTCCTGCAGATCCCGCTCAACCCCCACTTCGTAGTTCACATACTCATTGACCCGCTCGGACAATGCCGTGCCCATATCGGCACGGCCATTGCGGCGACTGGCGTAGGACGTCAGGCGGCGATCTTCTCCAAAGGGCACCGTGACCTGCAGGCGCAAGGACAGCCCCTCTGGCGTGACCTCATCACGTGTTTCTCGCTCACGGCTTGCGGTCTTGCGCCGCCGCGAAGCGCCCACCTGCGAGTCGGCGATCAACGCTACATCCACCTGCCTGAACCCCTTGTTCCACGAGGCAAATACATGTTCGGCAAGCTGCCCATCAAACTGCGTACTGCGTGAGTAGCTGACTGAAAAAGCCCCCAAGGTCGGTTCTGCCCAGTTGAACCCTACCGTGTACTGATTCTGGAAACGGGTCTGCAGATCATTTTTTTTCAAACCCGGGCCTGCCTCGAGGACATCGCGATAACCTGGGCTTTGGGTCGTCGCACTCAGGCTCATCTCAACACCCGCCACCAACGGGCTGCCCAGGGATACGGCACTGCGGCTGCCGTTCACACCCGCCTCACCATCGCGCGAGATGTTTTGCCGAGCACTGACGGTAACCCGCTGGAAAAACACACTGCTCATAGTGCCGCCGGCCGACTGGTACTCATCTGTACTCAATAAACCGAACCCCAGGGATGACTGCCGGCCAAGCCCCCAGGTGCCGCTGCCCATGACGACAGTCGGCGCCTCGCGGCCTTCGCTCAGCTGTTCACGTACCTTGCCAAGGGCGAAGTCAAAGCCTGGGGTTACGGCAATAGCCGCACCAAAGGAAGCCGCCGGCACCACGAAACTGCGGGTGCCGCCCCGCGTGCCGATAACGCTGACCTCCAGGTCACTGGTGCCATTGAGCAAAGGCAAGCCTGTCAGGCTGAACGGCCCCTCGGGCACTAACGTGGTATGGATCAGCGCACCGGACTGGCGCACCTCGACACGCGCCTGGCTGTGAGCCAAACCCTCCACCACCACACCATGATTGGCGCCGGCGCGGGAGACACCATCAGGAAACAGCTGTAACCCCGATAGCTGAATCCCACCGAACACCGGGCTTCGGGTAGAGATCTGGCCCACCTGGAAAGTTGACTGCAACGCCGCGATATCACGCTGGGCGTAGGCCTGCACATGCTCGCTGCTGCTTTTGCCGTTATCAGAAATATAGAACTGCCGGCTGCGGACCACCCAATTACCCAGGTTGAATCCCGCCTCGGTATAAGCCGAAACGAACCGGCTGGGGCCACTGCGCGACTGGGTCTGAAACCCGAGCACATCGTAGTTGAACAACGCCGCCGCACCGCCCTCGGAAAAACCTCCCACTTCCCATTCAGGCTCACGCAAGGACTGGGTAGGCACAACCAGCACCACTTCTTCGCTGCCCGGCTGCAACCTGACGATGGTCGCGGGGAACTCACCCACGAAATCGTGACAGGCCTGATCCGCCGAGATGCCCGATTGCACGATCGCCAAGGGCACTTTAAGGCCAGCTTTCTCCAGCAAACCCTGGGTAAAACACAGCTGCCCCTGATAATCGAAACGGGCCTCGACCAACCCCAGGGAATTCCCGTTGACCCGCAGCCCCACTATCTGCCTGCCCTCACGAAACCGCGCCGCACTGCGAAAGTAGTCGGAGACCTTCGGGTCGATGCCATAGCTGGCCAGGACAGCCAGGTCAAAGCCCTCTCCCAACTCGACTGCCAAAGCAAAACCGGGAGCACCCCACAAGGCTGCCAACCCCATGAAAAGCCCCGGGCGGCGAACCGTCAGTCCAGTCATCGAACGCTTAGCGCCCATGACCCAGAACATCTGCCTGGTAGTCATCGACAGCAAACCCGAAGGTCGTGGCCGGCTGCAGCACCACCGAGGACACCTCGGCCACAGGCCCTTGGGTATTGAGCGTCAACACCTCACCCGGCAGGATATAAGTGCGGGGCAGCAAGCCGGTTTGTTTCAGCGGATTAAGCTGCACTTCCAATCCCATGCGCACCACATAGGCACTGTCGTTATGCACGCTCAAGCGATCACCCTGGCGCTTCCACTTGAGCAGTTCCCAAGGTGCCTGGTGCCGGGGCAAACCTGCCGGGTGCAGGATCAGCGGCAAGTTTTGACGCAGGGTGATACCAATGGTCGCACCACCGGGCTCACGCGCCTGGGGAATCCCCTCGAAGGACACGCGCTTGAGGCGTTGAGTCTTGAGCGGCGACTTCAGGGTGCTGATAAAACGGACCAGTTGCGTTTCCCCTGGCTCCACGCGAGCAATGGGCGGGGTGACGATCAACAGGGTTTCAAGATCCTCGGGCACATTTTCTATGACGGAGTGCAGTAACGCAGGGGTTGGATCAGTGTTTTTTATATTGATCGTGGCTTCGCCATTCTCCTCATAAAGAATGACAACCGTTGTTTCAGGCAACATACCGTCGGCATGGGCTACGCTATACAGCAACAAAGCCATACAACACGATATGAAACCAATTATTCTTGAAAGACCGTTCACCGAGTTCTCCCTGGAACATTCACAAACAAATGAGTACGTGTAATTGCACAGCTACATGAAAACAGCCGATAACTAATAAGAGTCCCCCTGACTGACTCTGCCTCGCTATCGACTGTTGCTCAAACGTTTAGATGTAATCCAGAACCAGCGTCGCGTGACCATCCAACGCAATATTGCCGGTAAGGTTCAGATCACTTGCGCGATTGATCACCGCTTTGACGGCAATAACACCGGTTAGCTGAGAGATCGAAGCTGGCGCATTGACAGCGCCGTTACGCCAGGAATGCTGGTTAGGTGTCTGGGAAACCTTACCGTCGCTGGCTTGCCAGGCTGCGTCCTTGCTCGACCGTACAATCGGGTTGAGCGCCACACCGTTGGACGTCAGGTTTCTGAGGGTGACCGAATAGCCGCCGGTGCGCCTGCCACCATACGTACCGAGACCATAGTTTTGGGCTTCGGTGTAGCCAGCGCCCAATATGCCAGTAACTTTACTGGAGGCCCGCAAGTCAGTGACAGACAAGAAAAACCTGGCAGGTGTAGTACCGCAATTGACGACCAGCGAAGTGGAACGCTCCGCAAGTGGGTTGAAATTCGTCTGGGACAATTGATTGGCTCGAATCGTGCCATAGTCGATAACCCCGCCGGCGCTAACGCTCATACTGCAAGCCGCCGGAATAATGGTGCCCTTGACGATCAGGTTGCCGGTCGGGTTGGTAGTTGCATAGGCGCCTACACTGGCAAACAGGCACGCAATCCCCACGGCCAAACCAAATACTTTTTTCATCTTTTACCCGTCATTAGAAGTTAACAGACGTTACTTATTAAAGGCTGAAAAGCTCCGCTTCTAAAACACGACATTCCCTGACATAAAACGCCATAAACAAATAACACCACGGCATCATTGCCGACGGGCAGTCTCGCTTGTAAGTGACCTAAAAAAGAATAGGAGAGCACGTCAACTGCTGTCCGAATACAACAAAAATATGACCACCCTTTTCAACTGCATCAGTAGTCATAACTAAAAAACCGAGCAGAACAAATACAAAACCCTTGTAAGGAAAGTCCCGAGAGTTTTTATAGGCATAAATTTAATACCTCGTACCTAGCCTTAAGTTTATTCGCTAGAGCAAAGGAGAATCGCCCTACATCTCCAACAGGCATTGCCTCCCGCACCGACAGGAAGATTCCTGAAGCACAACGCGTTGGCGCCAGCGGTCGATCGTGGCACGATGGTCGGGTTATCGACCGAGACCCCCAAACCATGCCGCAATCCCAAGCCAAGAATTTGTCCCTGATCGCCGCCATCGACCTGGGCTCCAACAGCTTTCACATGGTCGTGGCCAAGGCCCAGAACGGCGAAATCCGCATCCTTGAGCGGCTCGGCGAGAAAGTTCAACTGGCTGCCGGCATCGACGACCAGCGCCAGCTCAATGAAGAATCCATGCAGCGCGGCCTCGACTGCCTCAAGCGTTTTGCCCAACTGATCAACGGCATGCCATTGGGCGCCGTGCGAATTGTCGGCACCAACGCCCTGCGTGAGGCGCGCAACCGTGTCGAATTCATCCGCCGCGCCGAAGAAATCCTCGGGCACCCGGTAGAAGTCATCTCCGGCCGGGAAGAAGCGCGCCTTATCTACCTGGGCGTGTCCCACACCCTGGCCGACACGCCCGGCAAGCGCCTGGTGGCGGATATCGGCGGCGGCAGTACCGAGTTCATCATCGGGCAAAGATTCGAGCCATTGCTGCGCGAGAGCCTGCAAATGGGCTGCGTGAGCTTTACCCAGCGCTATTTCAAGGACGGCAAGATCACTCCGGCACGCTATGCCCAGGCCTACACGGCCGCGCGGCTGGAGATCATGAGCATCGAGCATGCGCTGCACCGCTTGACCTGGGATGAAGCCATCGGCTCGTCCGGCACCATCCGCGCCATCGGCCTGGCCCTCAAAGCCGGCGGCCATGGCACCGGTGAGGTCAACGCCGAAGGCCTGGCATGGCTCAAGCGCAAACTGTTCAAGCTGGGCGATGCCGAGAAAATCGACTTCGACGGCATCAAGCCCGACCGTCGTACCATCTTCCCGGCTGGCCTTGCGATTCTCGAAGCGATTTTCGACGCCCTCGAACTGCAACGTATGGACCACTGCGACGGCGCCCTGCGCGAAGGCGTGCTGTATGACCTGCTGGGCCGCCATCACCACGAAGACGTGCGTGAGCGCACCCTCACCTCGTTGATGGAGCGTTATCACGTCGACCTGGAACAAGCGGCCCGGGTGGAACGCAAAGCCCTGCACGCCTTTGACCAGGTAGCCGAGGACTGGGACCTGGAAGACGGCGTCTGGCGCGAACTGCTGGGCTGGGCCGCCAAGGTGCATGAAGTGGGCCTGGACATCGCCCACTACCATTACCACAAGCACGGCGCCTACCTGATCGAGCACTCGGACCTCGCCGGTTTCTCCCGCGAAGACCAACAGATGCTCGCCCTGCTGGTGCGTGGCCATCGCCGCAACATTCCCAAGGACAAATTTGCCGAGTTCGGCGACGAAGGCATCAAGCTGATCCGCCTGTGCGTGCTGCTGCGCTTTGCGATCCTGTTCCACCACATCCGTGGCACCCAGGAAATGCCCCAAGTCACCCTGCGCGCGCATGGCGACAGCCTGGACGTGGTGTTCCCCAAAGGCTGGCTGGATGAAAACCAGCTGACCCAGGCGGACTTTGCCCAGGAAGCGGAGTGGTTGACGCGGGTGGGGTTCAGCCTGAACTTGCGCTAAAGCGCGCTGCAAAACACAGGTGTGAGCGCGCTTGCTGTGGCGAGCAAGCTTGCTTGCGCTGGGGTGCGTAGCGCCCCCAAAAAGCCGGAGACTGCTGCGCAGTCAACGGGAGCAAGCTCCCTCGCCACAGCAAGCCCGCTCCCACATTAGGTTTGTGCAGGCTTTTAGTTCACCGCAAGAATCGGGCTACCCAGCTTCTCCAGCAACGTCGCCTGCGCACTGCGCGGGTTCTGGTTGCCGGTTGGCGTATTGCGCACGTAGCGGCCGTCCGATTGCAGGCTCCAGCTGTGGGTGTTATCGGTGAGGTAGCTTTCCAGCTCTTTCTTGACCCGCATGATCAGCTTCTTGCCTTCGACCGGGAAGCAGGTCTCCACACGCTTGTCGAGGTTGCGCTCCATCCAGTCGGCACTGGAGAGGAACATCTGCTCCTCGCCGCCATTGAGGAAGTAGAACACCCGCGTGTGCTCCAGGAAGCGGCCGATGATCGAGCGCACATGGATGTTATGTGACACACCCACAATGCCAGGGCGCAGGCAGCACATGCCACGCACCACCAGGTCGATGCGCACCCCGGACTGGCTGGCCTTGTACAGCGCGCGGATGATCTTCGGATCGGTCAGCGAGTTGAACTTGGCGATGATGTGCGCCGGCTTGCCGTCGAGGGCGAACTGGGTTTCGCGGGCAATCATGTCGAGCATGCCCTTCTTGAGCGTAAACGGCGCGTGCAACAGCTTCTTCATGCGCAAGGTCTTGCCCATGCCGATCAACTGGCTGAACAACTTGCCGACGTCTTCACACAAGGCGTCGTCAGAAGTGAGCAAGCTGTAGTCGGTGTAGAGCTTGGCGTTGCCGGCGTGATAGTTACCGGTGCCCAAGTGGGCATAACGCACGATCTCACCAGCTTCGCGACGCAGGATAAGCATCATCTTGGCGTGGGTCTTGAAGCCGACCACGCCGTAGATCACCACCGCACCGGCCGCTTGCAGGCGGCTGGCCAGTTGCAGGTTGGACTCTTCGTCAAACCGCGCACGCAGCTCGATCACCGCCGTGACTTCCTTGCCGTTACGCGCAGCGTCTACCAGCGCATCGACGATTTCCGAGTTGGCGCCAGAGCGGTACAGGGTCTGGCGCACAGCCAACACATGCGGGTCCTTGGCGGCCTGGCGCAGCAGGTCGACCACTGGCGTGAACGACTCGAACGGGTGCAACAGCAGAATGTCCTGCTTGCTCACCACGCTGAAAATGTTCTCGCTGTTTTGCAGCAGTTTCGGGATCTGCGGCGTGAACGGCGTGTATTGCAGCTCCGGGTGGCTGTCCAGGCCGGTGATGCTGAACAGACGCGTCAGGTTCACCGGGCCATTGACCTGGTACAGCTCGGACTCGGCCAGGTTGAACTGCTTGAGCAGGTAGTCCGACAGGTGTTTGGGGCAGGTGTCAGCCACTTCCAGGCGCACCGCGTCGCCATAGCGCCGCGAGAACAGCTCGCCGCGCAGGGCGCGGGCCAAGTCTTCGACGTCTTCGGAGTCCAGCGCCAGGTCGGCGTTACGGGTCAGGCGGAACTGATAGCAGCCCTTGACCTTCATACCCTGGAACAGGTCATCGGCATGCGCGTGGATCATCGACGAGAGGAATACATAGTTATCGCCAGCGCCCCCTACTTCTTCCGGTACCTTGATGATCCGTGGCAACAGACGCGGCGCCGGGATGATCGCCAGGCCAGAATCGCGACCGAAGGCATCGATGCCTTCCAGCTCAACAATAAAGTTGAGGCTCTTGTTCACCAGCAACGGGAACGGGTGCGTCGGGTCGAGGCCGATCGGGGTGATGATCGGTGAAATCTCGTCACGGAAGTAGCGACGCACCCAGGTCTTGATCTTGGTGGTCCAGTGACGACGACGGATGAAGCGGACCTGATGTTTTTCCAGTTCCGGCAGCAGGATGTCGTTGAGGATCGCGTATTGGCGGTCCACATGGCCGTGCACCAGCTCGCTGATGCGCGCCAGGGCCTGATGCGGCTGCAGGCCGTCGGCACCGGCTTGTTCGCGGGCAAAGGTGATTTGCTTTTTGAGGCCGGCAACGCGGATCTCGAAGAACTCGTCCAGGTTGCTGGAGAAGATCAGCAGGAATTTAAGCCGCTCCAGCAGTGGGTAGGACTCATCCAGCGCCTGCTCCAGCACGCGGATGTTGAATTGCAGTTGTGACAGCTCACGATGGATGTACAGGCTGCTGTCATCCAGGTTGGTCACCGCTGCCACCGGGGCCGGCGCGGGCGCTTCAGCCACCACAGCAGGCGCAGCCGGCTCCAGCTCCGGTGGGGTTTCGGCGATTTGTTCAACCACCGGGTGAGCGTCTTTTACAGCAACTTCGGAGAGTCCTTCGGTATTCATCGAGTGTTCCTGTGAGGGCTATTGTTGCTCTCTAAGCAATTGGGCAGCGCGGGCGGCGAAGTAGGTCAGAATGCCATCAGCACCCGCACGTTTAAAGGCAGTCAGGGATTCGAGGATCACCCCTTCACTCAACCAACCATTCTGGATCGCGGCCATGTGCATGGCGTATTCACCGCTGACCTGATAGACAAAGGTCGGCACCTTGAATTCCTCTTTGACCCGATAAAGGATGTCCAGGTAAGGCATCCCGGGCTTGACCATCACCATGTCGGCGCCTTCGGCCAGGTCGGCCGCCACTTCGTGCAGCGCTTCATGGCTGTTGGCCGGGTCCATCTGGTACGAGGCCTTGTTGGCCTTGCCCAGGTTCAACGCCGAACCCACCGCATCGCGGAACGGGCCGTAATAGGCGCTGGCGTACTTGGCCGAGTAGGCCATGATGCGCACATTGACGTGGCCGGCCAGTTCCAGGGCTTCGCGGATCGCCTGGATGCGGCCGTCCATCATGTCCGACGGTGCCACCACCTGGGCGCCTGCTGCGGCATGGGACAAGGCCTGCTTGACCAGCGCATCGACGGTGATGTCGTTCTGAACATAGCCGTCTTCGTCGAGAATGCCATCCTGGCCGTGGGTGGTGAACGGGTCCAGCGCCACGTCGGTGATCACCCCCAGTTCCGGGAACCGCTCACGCAAGGCCCGGGTGGCGCGCTGGGCGATGCCATCCGGGTTCCAGGCTTCGGCGGCGTCGAGGGACTTGAGCTCGGCCGGTGTCACCGGGAACAGCGCCAATGCCGGAATCCCCAGTTCAACCCAACCGGCTGCCTCTTCAAGCAGCAAATCAATGGTCAAGCGCTCCACGCCCGGCATCGACGCCACAGCCTCCCGACGATTTTCGCCGTCCAGCACAAACACCGGCAGGATCAGATCATTCGGCGTCAGTACATTTTCACGTACAAGGCGGCGAGAAAAATCATCACGGCGATTGCGTCGCAGACGGGTGGCGGGGAACAGGCGATTGGCAGGGGTAAAGCTCACGACAGACTCCTGAGCCCGCGTTTACGGGCGAGCGTTGCAGTTATAAGCGGCCATTATGACGAAGGAATGACAGTTGTGCTTATCGATGCGACCTGTAGTCGCATTCGTCGTTTATGTAGGAATTGTTCACTTCGTGACACATCTCGATACTTTCATGAATGTTCACGAAGGCGTAGGCTGCGCGTTCATTTCGCCAGCACCCCAGACCATGCTTCAACAATTTCTGCATGACTTCGGCTACTTTGCGCTCTTCCTGGGCACCTTCTTTGAAGGCGAAACCATTTTGGTTCTCGCAGGCTTCCTGGCGTTCCGTGGCTACATGGATATCAACCTGGTGGTGGTCGTTGCCTTTTTTGGCAGCTATGCCGGCGACCAGCTGTGGTATTTCCTGGGGCGCAAACACGGGCGCAAGCTGCTGGCGCGCAAACCGCGTTGGCAATTGATGGGTGACAAGGCCCTGGAACATATCCGCAAGCACCCGGATATCTGGGTGCTGAGCTTCCGCTTCGTTTATGGGTTGCGCACCGTGATGCCGGTGGCGATTGGCCTGTCGGGCTACCCGCCGGCCCGCTACTTGATCCTCAACGGTATCGGCGCCGCCATCTGGGCCGCGGCCTTGGGCGCGGCGGCCTACCACTTCGGTGCGGTGCTGGAAGGCATGCTCGGCAGCGTCAAGAAATACGAGCTGTGGGTGCTGGGCGCGTTGCTATTGTTGGGCTTTGGCCTGTGGCTGCGCCGGCGCTTCAAGAACGCGCGTATCGCCCGCGAAGCCTGTGCTGAGGCCAAGGCCCGGCTGGCTGCCGAGCAGGCGCCGGAGCAACCGCCTAAGACGCCAGTCGAGTAAGCCGGCTTCTGCAACAGTAAAGGCCGATCGCACTGAGCAAGCTGTAACTCACCAGGCCCAGCCAGCCCAGGCTGCTGGCCGGCCACAAGCCGACCAGCGGCGCCAGCCACACCAACGGCACATTCAGTCCCAGGCGCACCAGCTCGGCTTTCAGCGCCCACGGCCGATTCTCCAGGGCCACGCCCAAGGTGAACAGCCCCAGCGCCATCGCACTCCAGCCCAGCACCAGCGCCGCCGTGGGCAGCCCCTCGCCGAAATTCATCAGGTAACTGCCAAACCCTACATACGCTGCAAATTGCAGGGCGATATATACCTGCTGGCGCGCGTCCAGCGGCACCTCGAATTTACGGAACTGGCTCAAGTCGGGCTTGGCCATCGGGTACTTGGCTTTCACGTCCGCCGGGCGCCAGCCGGTGCGCATGAACCAGATACGCAGCTTGTCCCACCAGCTCTCAGTGCGCCGCGCATCACTCCACAACTGTGCATAAAACTGCAGGTTGGCCCATAGCGGGTTCCAACTGGCCAACGGCGTGGTTACGCCGAAGATCACCGGCTCGTTATCGTCTTCTTCCTGGAAGCTGCCGAACAGGCGGTCCCAAATAATGAACACCCCGCCGTAGTTGCGATCCATGTAGAGAGCGTTTTGCGCATGGTGGGCACGATGATTGGACGGCGTGACGAAAAACCACTCGAACCAGCCGAGCTTGGGCACGTGACGGGTGTGTACCCAGAATTGATACAGGAGATTGAGCGAGGCCACGCTGATAAACACCACCAGCGGCACGCCCACGACGGCCAGGGGCAAGTAGAAGATCCAGCTCAGCAGGAAGCCGGTACTGGTCTGGCGCAACGCGGTGGTGAGGTTGTAGTCCTCGCTCTGGTGATGCACCGAGTGCGCAGCCCAGAGGATGTTGCGCTCATGGCCGCAGCGGTGCAGCCAGTAGTAACAGAAGTCGTAAAACACAAAGGCGAACACCCAGGTCCACACGCTTTGGGCAGGCAGCTCAATCAGCGCCAGGTGCTTGAGGGCAAACGCGTAGGTCAGCAGGCCCACGCCTTTGGTCAACAACCCGGTGGTGGTGGACAGCACACCAGTGCTGAGGCTGTTGATGGCGTCCGCCACCCGATAATTGCGTTCACCGCGCCAGCGATCGGCCAGCAGCTCGACCACGATCAAGGCAATAAAAAACGGTACCGCGTAAGGCACGAAGTCCATGGGCTAGTCCGATGTATTTTTGTTACATCAAGATTAGGTGTAGCCGCAGGAGATCCCATTGGCAACAGGTGACAAATTAGTAGACATTTAACGCCACAAAAACAGGAGAGATGCCCATGAGCAAAAAGATTGCAGTGATCCTTTCCGGCTGCGGCGTGTACGACGGCGCAGAGATTCATGAAAGTGTGATCACGCTGCTGCGCCTGGATCAGCGCGGCGCTCAGGTCCAATGTTTTGCGCCAGACATTGCGCAGCTGCACGTGATCAACCACCTTACCGGTGAAGAGATGCCCGAGTCGCGCAATGTGCTGGTGGAGTCGGCGCGCATCGCTCGAGGTGAGGTGAAAGACATTCGTGAAGCCAACGCCGACGAGTTCGACGCACTGATCGTGCCTGGCGGGTTTGGCGCAGCGAAGAATCTCTCGAACTTTGCCGTGGAGGGCGCCGGTTGCAGCGTCAACCCGCAAGTGCTGGAGCTGGCCGAAGCCTTTGCCGAAGCCGGCAAGCCTGTGGGACTGATCTGCATCTCGCCAGCCCTGGCCGCAAAAATCTACGGCCCCGGCGTGACCTGCACCATCGGCAACTGCCCCGACACGGCGGCGGCCCTGGACAAGATGGGCGCCACTCATCAGGAGTGCGCTGTCGAGGATATCGTCGAGGACAAGGCCCGCAAGCTGGTGACCACGCCGGCCTACATGCTCGGCAAGCGCATCAGCGAGGTGGCGTCAGGCATCAACAAGTTGGTGGATCGCGTGCTGGAACTGACCCACGAGAATGATTAACCCGCGATAAATGGGGTGGCGAGCAGGCTTGCCCTGCGCTGGGTGGCGAAGCCGCCCCAATTCAGGCCGCGCGGTGTGTCAGGCTGGGCGAGGTTGTGGGGTCTAGGGCTGCTGCGCAGCCCAACGCAGGGCAAGCCTGCTCGCCACAACAAGCCCAGCTGCTACAACAAACCCACTCACTGCAAGGTCAGGCCTGGCGCATTAATCGGGTGAGGATACGATCCAGCGCATTGGCAAACGCCTGCTTGTCCTTTTCCCCATGGGGCGGTGGGCCGCCGCCCATCTGGCCCTGCTCACGCAGGTCAGTGAACAGGTTGCGCACCGCCAGCCGTTCACTCATGTTCGCCGGGCTGAACTCCTTGCCGCGGGGGTCGAGGGCTGTGACGCCCTTCTTCACCAGGCGGTCGGCCAACGGCACGTCGCTGCAGATCACCAACTCACCGGGCACGGCGTGCTCCACCAGATAGTCATCCGCCGCGTCCGGGCCGCTGGGCACCACGATCAGCTTCACACAGGCAAAGCTCGGCTTGATCTGGCTCTGACCCGCCACCAGCACCACTTCGAACTGGCGCTTGAGCGCGAACTTCACCACTTGGTCCTTGGCTGCTCGCGGGCAGGCGTCTGCATCGATCCACACCCGCATGCTTATGCCACCACTCGACGCTTCTCGGCCAGGCGACTGCGGCCGTACAGCACCACAATCGCCAGGATCGCCACAGCCTGCGCACTCAACGAGTACGCATCGGCGTGAATGCCCAGCCAGTCGAAATCAAAGAACGCCACCGGCCGTGTGCCGAAGATGCCCGCTTCCTGCAAGGCCTTGACGCCGTGCCCGGCGAACACCACCGACAGCGCGCACAGCAGCGCCGCGTTGATACCGAAGAACAACGCCAGCGGCAGTTTCGCCGAGCCGCGCAGGATCACCCACGCCAACCCTACCAGTAGCACCAGCGCCGTGGCGCCGCCCGCCAGTACCGCGTTGTGTCCGGCAGGACCCGCCTGCAGCCACAGGGTTTCGTAGAACAGGATCACCTCGAACAGCTCGCGGTATACCGAGAAAAACGCCAGCATCGCGAAACCGAAACGGCCACCGCCACCGACCAGGCTGCTCTTGATGTAATCCTGCCAGGCCGCCGCGTGGCGTCGGTCATGCATCCATACGCCCAGCCACAACACCATCACACTGGCGAACAACGCCGTGCAGCCTTCGAGCAATTCGCGCTGGGCGCCGCTCACGTCGATCACATATGCCGCCAGTGCCCAGGTCGCCAAGCCAGCCAGCAGCGCCAAACCCCAGCCGACGTTGACACTGCGCACCGCCGATTGCTGGCCGGTGTTACGCAGGAACGCCAGGATCGCCGCCAGTACCAGGATCGCCTCAAGGCCTTCGCGCAGCAGAATCAGCAAACCAGAGATGTAGCTCAGCGACCAGCTCAGGCCATCACTGCCCAACAATCCGGCGGATTCGGTGAGTTTGCCTTTGGCCACGTCCAGGCGCTGTTGCACCTGCTCGACCGGCAGGCCGTCCTGCAACGACTGCCGGTAGGCCATCAAGGCTTTCTCGGTGTCTTTACGCACGTTGGCGTCGACGTTATCCAGGGAGCTTTCTACCAGCTCAAAGCCTTCCAGGTACGCTGCGACCGAAAGGTCATAGGCCTGTTCGTGATCGCCGTTGCGGAACGCGGCGAGGCTCTTGTCCAACGTGGTCGCGGTGTAGTCGAGCAACTGCGCCGGGCCACGCTTAACCTGTGGCGGCTGCGCACGCTGGGCGCGGAACGTCGCGGCAGCGGCTGGGCCACTGGCTGCCAGCACCTCGTTGGGGGTTTGGCGAGCGAGGTCGGCAAGGTTGAAAGGCTGTTCGCTTTTGGCGGCAGCCGGGTCGGCGGTGAAGCCTGCAATGTAGGTGGCCAGGTCCCAGCGCTGACGGTCATCCAGTTGGTCGGCGAAGGACGGCATGTCGGTGCCTTCAACACCCAGGCCCAACGTGTTGTAAATCGCGTAGAGACTCAGGCGGTCCAGACGTACCGCATCGCGCAGGTTCGCTGGCGGCGGCGTCATGCCCGTGGACGCCGGGCCATCACCCGCACCGGCAGTACCGTGGCACACCGAGCAGTGCTGGGCGTACAGCGGCGCCCCCCGCGCAGGGTCTGGCGTGATAGCCGGTGCCTGGCTGACTTCATAGGCCACCGCCAACTTGGCGCCCAGCTGACGGGCTTGGCGGGCGACGGTCGCGCCGTCCTGGTGAGCGGATACAGCCGCTAACAATTCGTCGACGCCCTTGACCAACTCGGCGCGCTCCGGCCTTTGCGGCAGCTCGGCCACCAGCCCCTGCAACACCCCGAGAAACTCTACTTGTTCGCGATATTCGGATTCATCGATAACCTTGCCCGCCTCCACCGTCGGAGGGTAGTCAGCGCCAATGTAGTCCAACAAATGCAGGGCTTGTGGGGCGCCCTCGGCAGTCGCGGCCAGCAGGTTGAAGCTGCATGACATCAAGGCTGGCAGCAGCAACCAGGCGAGAAAACGGATGGGGGCAATCATGAATGAATCTCAAAGGGAAATACGAAGTAACACATTGTTGAATTTTAAAGCGTTTGACTCAAGGCGTTCGTGATTTGGCGCCTGTGAGCCCCGTGCAATCAAGAGACAAGCAATGGCATCTCAGCGCCACTTGCAGCGGCAAAAAGCCATTGTTTTGCCAGCAATGACGCCTATAATGCCGCGCCCTGTTATTGCAAAAGGGAATTTATTTCCTCGTTTTTATGAGGAATTTGCACATCAGCCGATCACTCTCAGGGAAGAAGTTTGCATGGCATTTCGCGCCTTAACCCCGCTCACACTGGCGGCGGTTACCTTGCTCTCCGGTTGTTCAATGTTTCGCAGCTACGACACCGAGCTGCAAGCCACCAACCAGCAGTTGGCCACCGGTAACGTCGACGGCGCCCTGACCCTGCTGGAAAAAAACAACACCGGCGAAGACAAGGACCTGCTCTACTTCTTTGAAAAGGGCGAGTTGTTGCGCGCCAAAGGCGACCTCACCGGCAGCCAGACCGCCTGGCGCAGCGCCGACCTGCAAGTGTTCAAGTGGGAAGAATCGGTCAAGTTCGACAGCGAAAAGTACCTCGCCCAGTTCGGCAGCTTCCTGGTCAACGACAAGGTGCGTCGCTACGAAGGTTATGACTACGAAAAAGTCATGCTGACCACCCAGATGGCCCTGAACCTGCTGGCCCTGAATGATTTCGACGGCGCCCGCACCGAGATCAAGAAGACCCACGAGCGCGAAGCCGTAATCGCCGACCTGCGGGACAAGGAATACTTAAAGCGCGAAAACGAAGCCGAGCGCCAGGGCGTCACTACCCAGATCAAAGACCTGCGCGGCTACCCGGTGGAAGCGCTGGACGCGCCGGAAGTGGTCGGCCTGAAGAACAGTTACCAGAGTGCGTTCAGCCATTACCTGGCAGGCTTTGTCTACGAAGCCCTGGGTGAAAAAGACCTGGCTGCACCGGGCTATCGCAAGGCTGCCGAGTTGCGCCCCAACACACCGCTGCTGGAACAGGCGTTGTTGGACCTGGACAAGTCCAAGGTCGGCGCCGACGAGACCGATGTACTCATCGTGGTGCAGAGTGGCCTGGCACCGGCGCGTGACTCGATCCGCCTGCCGCTGCCGATTCCGATTGACGGCCACTTGGTGATCACCCCGCTGTCGTTCCCGGTGATCAAGGCCGACACTTCCACCCAGGCCTTCGGCCAGATCGGCGTCGACGGAAAACAGCAGAACCTCACCGCGCTCAACAGCACCACCGCCATGTCCCGCCGCGCCCTGCGTGACGACATGCCGGGGATCATCCTGCGCACCACTGTGCGTGCGGTCAGCCGTGGCGTGACACAAAACAACCTGAACAAGACCAACCCCATGGCGGGGCTGGTGCTGGGCATCGCCTCGGCCGTGACCGAAGGCGCCGACACCCGCACCTGGCGCACCCTGCCGGACATGACCCAAGTGACACGCCTGCGCCTCAAGCACGGCGAGCACCAAGTCAGCTTGCCCAACGCACTGGGCGGCACGCGGGTGACGGTCAAGGCCGACCAGCGCTATCAGGTCATCACCCTGCGCGTGGTCGGCAACCAGGTGTTCGCCGGTGGCCTTGCAGCCCATGTGGTGCCGAGCACTTCCGTCCAGGCTATCGCCCTCAAACAACCTTAAGGAGCACGCTATGCGTCATTTCATCCTCGGCGCCCTGGCGCTGGTCCTGCTCGCCGGCTGCGCCACTGCGCCGCCACCGGAACCCGGCAGCGCCGCCAGCAAAATCGTGGTGATGGGCAAGTTCAAGGGCATCGCCGTCGGCGCCATTCGCGTGGCCCGCGAAAATGGCTTCCTGACCGCCAAGGTGCAGTTGAGCAACATCACCAGCAGCAACCAGATGATGTATTACCGCTTCGCCTGGCTGGGTGCCGATGGTTTCCCGGTGGGTGATGAAGAAACCTGGAAAGTGCTGAACCTGTACGCCAACCAGGCAACGTTCCTGCCTGCGATCGCCAACCTGCCCCAGGCCGCTGACTTCCGTCTCGAAGTGAAAACCCCTTGAGCCGCTGCGCTAACCGTATTCAGAGAGATTTCCCCATGTTTGCACGCTTCTCGATTCTCGCCCTCGTTGCCCTTCTGGCCAGCGGTTGCTCCAACACCTCGCCGGTACTCGGCGGCAAGAACATCAGCTACGGCGACTCCAAGGCCGTGGAACTGGTGACCAACGAGTTCGGCTCCACCGACCTGCAGATGATTGCCGAGAGCATGACCCGCTCCCTGGCCCAGTCCGGCATCCTGCAAGGCCGCCCGGTGGTACAGGTCTATGACGTGAAGAACAAGACCAGCGAGTACATCGATACCCGCGAGATCACCACGTCGATCAAGACCCAGCTGATGAAAACCGGCACCGCGCGTTTCGCCAGCGATAACACCGACATGCAAAGCCAGGTCGACCAGCTCAAGCTGCAAAACCAGAGCGGCCTGTACAAGAAATCCACGGTGAGCAAGACCGGCAACATGGTCGCCGCCAAATACCGCCTGGAAGGTTCCATCAGCTCCATCGTCAAGCGCAGCTCGGACTACAAGGACGTGTTCTACAAGTTCAGCCTGCAACTGATCGACGTTGAAAGCGGCCTGGCCGAATGGATGGACGAGAAAGAAATCCGCAAGACCACGGAGCGCTAAGCAATGCGTGCATGGATCGGCATGATCAGCCTGCTGTGCGCCTTTGGCGCCTCGGCCGCCCCGAAGATCGCGGTCACCGACCTGGCGTATGAGGCGCGCGTCGAGGAGTACATCCACGCGGTGTCGGCCAGCAACAACTTCCAGGCCAGCGCGTACAACGCCAGCGGTGCCTCGACCTACAGCGAGTACGAGAGCCGCACCAGCTACATCGAACAGACTGAGTTGCGTAAATTCAGCGGTGATATCAAGGGCGAGATACTCAAGTCACACCAGTTTCAGCTGGTTCAGGGCACGCCCTACACCGCCGACGCCAAGGGTGACGTCTATGATGTGATCAAACGCATCAAGGCCGGTAACTTCAAGGGCGCGGACTATGTGCTGTTCGGTACGCTGTCAGACATCGACTTCACCCAGGACATCAACGCCCTGGACCACACCAACAGCTACTCCGCAGTGCTGGGCCTGACGTTGGTGGCCGATTTCAGCCTGATCAATACCCGCACCTTCGAGATCACCTCGGCATTTACCGCCATGGGTGAAGGCCAGGACACCAAGCTGGTGAACAACCGTGACGTGCGTGTGAGCCTGAACCGGCCGCGTGTGGTGCGGGAAGTGTCGAAAGCCTTGGGTGAGGATGTGGCGCGCCAACTGGCGGAACAGCTGGGAGGTGGCTACGCAGACCCGGGCAAGCCTGCATTGCGCAATAACCTGCCAAGGGACGAAGCGCCGAAGATTCTGCGCTGAGCACGCGTTTCAAAGCCAACACATAACAAATGTGGGAGCTGGCTTGCCTGCGATGCAGACACTGCGGTGCGTCAGTTACACCTCGGTGATGCTATCGCAGCGGTGCGACGACTCGACAAGTCAGCTCCCACATTTTTAGCCGGTTTTCGTCAATCAAGCCGTTGCGCGATGCAAACTGGCGAGAAACCCCGCAGCTCCCACAAACAAGCCTGCAAACGTGCGGTTCATGCGTTTTTGCTGCTTGGGTGTGCGCAGCAGCCGCAAGACTTTCGACGCAAGCCCCGTGTAACCCGCCATTACGATCATATCGACGCTGATCATGGTTGCGCCCAGGATCAGGTACTGGACCAGCAGCGGCGCTTGCGGGTTCACGAACTGCGGCAGAACCGCCAGCATGAACACCAGGGCCTTGGGGTTGCTGGCGTTGACCAGGAAGCCACGGAACATCATCGCCATTGGCTTGCCGATCGGGCGTATCGTCGCATCCTCGCTCATGTCCATCGGCAAGGCGCGCCACTGTTTGATGGCCAGGTACACCAGGTACGCCACACCAAACCATTTGATCGCATAAAACGCGGTCGAAGAGGCCGCAAGAATGGCACCCAGGCCGCCCGCCACCACGGCGATCTGCATCGCCAGGCCCAGTTGCAGGCCAATGGCGTTCCAGTAGCCGCGCAGGAAACCGTATTGCAGGCCGCTGGACATCGAAGCGATGGCACCAGCGCCGGGGGAAAGAGAGATGATCCAACTGGCCAGGAAAAAGGCAAGCCATGTGTCGAGTGCCATTACACACCTCGGAGAAGAATTAGCGGTTGTGCCTAAAGCTAACTCCGCCGAGTGAAGGCTGGCTACAGATTTTTACCCGCATTGAGTGTCAACGGTCACCCGGAAACATATGGGTACCTGGCCAACGTCGCACCGAGCGCTGGAAGAACAGACTATTTGGCACCTGTACCATCGCACTGTCAGTGCCAGCCTCCTCCACTTCGATCAATGTGGTGTAGAGCAAGTTAATCGCCACCACCCGGCCTTTTACACCCGGCTTGTCGACGGTATCCACCAGCTCGACGATATCACCGAGGCGAAACGGCCCGACAGTGAAGATTAAAATCGCACACAGCAGGTTGGACAGTACCGACCACATGGCAAAAAACGCCACGGCCGCGACTGCGACAAACCCCGACAACGCCGTCCACAAGACAGTGGCGGAAACGCCCAGGCGCTCCAGCACAAAAATCAGCGCACTGCCCATGATCAGCCAGCGCAGGCCGCCACGCAGTGGCATCAGCAACTGCGGTGGGAACGGGTAGCGTTCACCCAGTCGATTCAAGCCTTTGGCCACGAAGCGCTGGGCGAAATAACCCGCCAGCAGGATCAGCAGTATCTGCACGCCGACCCAGATCGGCGCGATCCATTGTGCCGGCAGCGGCAACTGCAACGCTTCCATCAGGACAGCGCCTCCAGCTCCGCTTGCAAGGTTTCGAGCACTTCGAGGGCTTCCATCCAGGTTTCCTCCAACTGCCCTTCGCGCACCTTGAGCTTGGCCTGTTCGGCCAGCAGGTCGCGCAGCTCGTCCTTGCGCGCCGCCTCGTAGACGGCGCTGTCGCCCAGGCTGGTTTCGATTTTGGCCAGGCGCTCATGCACCTTGCCCAGTTCGGCTTCCAGCTTGTCAGCTTCGCGCTTGTGCGGCGCCAACTGCTGGCGCAGGGCAGCGGCGGCCTGGCGCTGGGCCTTCTTGTCGGTCTTGTCGGGGTTCACCGGCGTATTACTCACCGGCGCGTTGCGCAGGCGGTAATCGGTCAGCCAGCGCGCATAGTCGTCCAGGTCGCCGTCGAACTCTTCGACCTTGCCGTCAGCCACCAGCAGGAAGTTGTCGGTAGTGCTCTTGAGCAAGTGGCGATCGTGAGACACCACCAGCACCGCGCCACTGAACTCCTGCAGGGCCATGGTCAGCGCCAGGCGCATTTCCAGGTCCAGGTGGTTGGTCGGTTCGTCGAGCAGCAGCAGGTTCGGCCTGTCCCAGGCAATCAACGCCAGGGCCAGACGGGCTTTTTCGCCACCCGAGAAATTCAGCACCGGCTCATCGATGCGTGCGCCACGGAAGTCGAAGCCGCCGAGGAAGTCGCGCAACGTTTGCTCGCGCTCTGTCGGCGCCAGACGCTGCAGGTGCAGCAACGGGCTCGCCTTGGAATCCAGGGAATCCAGCTGATGCTGGGCGAAGTAGCCCACCACCGTGTTCTCGCCACGGGTCAGGCGGCCGGCCAAAGGCTCAAGCTCGCCGGACAGGTTCTTGATCAGCGTCGATTTGCCCGCACCGTTAGGGCCAAGCAAACCGATGCGCGCACCCGGCGTGAGCTGCAGCTTGACCTTCTCCAGGATGGTTTTGTCGCCATAACCCAGGCGGGCGTCCGACAGGTCCAGGAGTGGGCTGGAGATCTTCACCGATTCACGGAATACAAAGTCGAACGGCGAATCGACATGGGCCGCCGACAGCTCTTCCATGCGCTCCAGCGCCTTGATCCGGCTCTGGGCCTGGCGGGCCTTGGTGGCCTGGGCCTTGAACCGGGCGATGTAGCTTTCCATGTGCGCACGTTGCGCCTGCTGCTTTTCGAAGGCCTGTTGCTGCTGGGCCAGACGCTCGGCGCGCGCGCGTTCGAACGCGGTGTAGCCGCCTCGGTACAGCGTGATTTTCTTCTGTTCGACGTGGGCAATGTTGTCGACCACGGCGTCGAGGAAGTCCCTGTCGTGGGAAATCAGCAACAACGTGCCCTGATAGTTCTTGAGGAAGTCTTCCAGCCACAGGATCGCATCGAGGTCCAAGTGGTTGGTCGGTTCGTCGAGCAGCAACAAGTCCGAGGGGCACATCAGCGCCTGGGCCAGGTTCAGGCGCATGCGCCAGCCACCCGAGAAGTCGGCGACCGGGCGATCCATCTGTTCGTTGGTAAACCCAAGACCGGCCAGCATCTTGCGGGCGCGGGCGTCGGCGGTGTAACCGTCGGCACTGTCCAGCTCCGAGTGCAGGCGGGCCTGAGCGGCGCCGTCCTGGGCTTTCTCGGCCTCGGCCAGGTCGTGTTGCACCTGGCGCAGGCGCAGGTCGCCATCGAGCACGTAGTCGATCGCAATGCGGTCGAGGGTGTCGATCTCCTGGCGCATATGGGCGATGCGCCAGTCGGCCGGCAGCAAGCAGTCCCCGGAATCCGGGGTCAGCTCACCCAGCAACAGGGCGAACAACGTGGATTTGCCGGCGCCGTTGGCACCGATCAGGCCGGCTTTGTGACCGGCGTGCAGGGTCAGCTCGGCGTCTTCAAGAAGACGTTGCGGGCCACGCTGTAATGTTAGGCTTTGAAGTCGGATCATAATGGCGGCGGAGTCTACCAGCTTCGTTGGCCGCTGGCTTGGGTGTGAATATGTGCGCTGACCTGTGGAGCTTTGCCCTATCAATTTACGCCCGCCCAGGGTGCGAAGCCGCCTGCCTGCGCTTGCAGGAACACGGCGCGGATGTGTGCCTGTTGCTGTGTGGCGCCTGGCTGGAGCAGCGTGGCGTTGCACTTGAGCCTGCGCGTATTCAGGCACTGCAGCAGCTAGCACGCCCTTGGCAAAAAACGGTGGTCAAACCGTTACGACAGATGCGCATGCAATGGCGATCCCTGGCGCAACAGGATTTGCCGCTTGCGGCGTTACGCGAGCGAGTCAAAGCTCTGGAGCTGGAGGCCGAACGGGAATTGTTAGCGCGCCTGGAAGCGTTGGCGCAGGCATGGCCGACTGGGGAAGTGAGGCAACCGAAATGGCTGGAAGGCTTGGCGACCGAAGCCGCCAACCTTGACCACGACGCGCTGCAGCAGCTGCGCGTCGTGGCCACCCGCACTTAGGAAGCGCTGGTTGGGGTGGTGCTTGGCGCTACCGGTGCAGGGGTGCTGCTGGCCGATGCGGTTGGAGCGCTGGACGCTGCCGGGGTAGCAGGCGCGGCTGCCGGAGTTGCTGGCTTGGCCGGAGCAGGCTTGGCAACGGCTGGCTTTGCAGCTGGCTTAGCGGCAGCAGGTTTGGCAGCTGGCTTAACGGCCGGTTTCGCGGCAGCAGGTTTGGCAGCTGGCTTAGCGGCTGGTTTTGCAGCAGCGGGTTTAGCCACTGGCTTGGCGGCTGGTTTCGCAGCAGCAGTTTTAGCAGCTGGCTTGGCCGCTGGTTTTGCAGCAGCGGTTTTAGCTGCTGGCTTGGCCGCTGGCTTTGCAGCAGCGGTTTTAGCTGCTGGCTTGGCCGCTGGTTTTGCAGCAGCGGTTTTAGCTGCTGGCTTGGCCGCTGGCTTTGCAGCAGCGGTTTTAGCTGCTGGCTTGGCCGCTGGCTTTGCAGCAACGGTTTTAGCTGCTGGCTTGGCCGCTGGCTTTGCAGCAGCGGTTTTAGCTGCTGGCTTGGCCGCTGGTTTTGCAGCAGCGGTTTTAGCAACTGGCTTGGCCGCTGGTTTTGCAGCAGCAGTTTTAGCAGCTGGCTTGGCCGCTGGTTTTGCAGCAGCGGTTTTAGCAGCTGGCTTGGCCGCTGGTTTTGCAGCAGCGGTTTTAGCAACTGGCTTGGCCGCTGGTTTTGCAGCAGCGGTTTTAGCAGCTGGCTTGGCCGCTGGTTTTGCAGCAGCAGTTTTTGCAGCTGGCTTGGCCGCAACCTTGGCTGGAGCTTTCGACGCGGCAGCTTTTGCCGGTGTGCGGGCGCCCAATACTTTAGCCACAGCTTCTTTCACTCGACCAACGCCCTGGGCCAGTTTCAGGCTTTCCTGAGCATCTTTTTTGAGTTGGGAAATGTAAGTGCGGGTTTCAGCTTGGCGATCCTTGAGAGCGTCCAGCAGGTCCTCAAGTTCTTTGACCGCGTCTTTGGCTTTGGCTTGTGCCTTGGCTTTGCCGGCAGTCGCGGCGTCTTGCAGTTTGGTGCGGGATTTGTGCAGCTTTTCTTGCGCTTTACCGCGTTGTTTTTCCAGTTTGGCGAGCAGTTTTTCTGCATCGGCCAACGCTTGGGAACATGCGCTTTCCAGATGTTCGAGCAAGCTGCCCGAAAGTTGTTGGAGTAAATGCAACGGGGTATTAACAGGCTTCTGTTTGGCCGACATGGTTTACCTCCTGGCTGACGTGGGTGCGGCTCATACTAGCCCTCTGCTCTTACCGCCGCTAGGGCATGTTGACAGTATCGTTTGCCTTGCGTTGCACCGTGAGTAAATTCTTATCGATATAACAAAAAACTGCGGCACTTTTTGCCCACTCACACTGGCATAATCCGTCGCACTTTCGGCGGGAGAAACAGCATGTCGCGTTATCTTTTTTTAGTGCTTGGCTTGGCGATTGGCGTGGCCAATGCAGGCGAGCAATCGCCGTCCAAAACCACCGCCCCAGACCCACACGACCTTGCCTACAGTTTGGGCGCAAGCCTCGGCGAGCGCTTGCGCCAGCAGGTTCCCGACCTGCAGATCCAAGCCCTGCTCGATGGCCTCAAGCAAGCCTATCAGGGCAAGCCATTGGCGCTGGACGATGCACGCATCGAACAGATCCTTGCGCAACACGAAGCACAAAACGCTGCCGACGCCGAGGTTCCACAAAGCGAAAAAGCCCTCGCTGCCGAACAGCAGTTTTTAGCCAAGGAAAAATCCGTCAGCGGCGTGCGTGAACTGGCAGATGGCATCCTGCTAACCGAGCTGGCACCCGGCAACGGCAGCAAACCGCTGGCCAGTGATGAGGTGCACGTAAATTACGTAGGACGGCTGCCCGATGGGACAGTCTTCGACAAGAGCATTCAGCCCCAATGGTTTCGCCTGGACAGTGTGATCAGTGGTTGGAGCAGCGCGCTGCAGCAGATGCCGGTAGGCGCGAAATGGCGCTTGGTAATTCCCTCCGCCCAGGCCTATGGCGCCGACGGTGCGGGTGAGTTGATCCCGCCGTATACGCCACTGGTGTTCGAGATCGAATTGCTCGGCACTCGCCACTGACCCAATAAAA
Organism: Pseudomonas sp. WS 5532; assembly: GCF_012985445.1. Lineage (NCBI taxonomy): Bacteria > Pseudomonadati > Pseudomonadota > Gammaproteobacteria > Pseudomonadales > Pseudomonadaceae > Pseudomonas > Pseudomonas sp. WS 5532. The sequence goes on along the minus strand of NZ_JAAQWK010000002.1, from coordinate 274,964 downwards.
AACGGTGCGCCATGCGCACCGTTTTTTTATCTCACTCTGAGGGTCAAGCCTGGGCGGCCGACTCTTCTTTGTGAGCGTTGTGCAGCACTTCGATCAGGCAGTCTTCCAACTCGAAGCGCTCATGCAGCAACCCACCCAGCTCTTTGAATTTCTCAATGACACACTTGCCGGCATCACACAGGTCGTTAAAGGCAACGAGCTTCTCAGTGATAGCCTCCAAGCGCGGATAGATAGTATCAGCCAGCTCCAACCCTCGATCATCGCCAAAGGCTTTAGCCTCCTTGGTCAGTTGATCGTAGACACCAAAGTGGCCCGTAGATACGTAATCCATCAGCACGCCGCAGAACTCTTGCAACGGTTTGCGATTCTCAGCCAGTGCCTCGGGCTTGGCGCCAAGAGCATCAAAGGCTCGAACCAGTTCGTGACGTGCCTTCAACCAGCTGTCGATCAGCTTGTGCACCCCACCCCAGCGTTCCTGAGCATTCTGACAACTTTCCAGCATGGTGATCTCTCTTCCCTATAGGGGCGCTGCCGCCTGTGCCCGCGCAACACCTCAAACATTGAGGCGGGAGCCGGACAAGGCCGCATGTCACAAACGGTTTCTATAACGCGTGCGGGCCAGATTATGCCCGCATGACTATGGCTTCAAGGTACGCAGGAGAGAAAGTTCATACAAGTGTTTAATCCCGTCCTACACATTACGGCGAATTTTCAATACCTCGCAGGGTGCAAGCGACGGCCCGGCAACAATCGTGAAAACTGCATGATGCCGAGCACCAGCATCGCCAAAAAGAACAACAGGCTCCATTCGGGCAGGCTCAGGTCAAACAGTGTCCAGTTGAGCTCTACGCAGTCCACGGTGCCTTTTACAGTCAGTTGCAGTGCTTGCCATAACGACAGGTTTTCAATCATGTAGTGAAGGCTGGGCCAGCAATCATTGGCCTGCTCCGGCGCGGCATTTTGTAGCAGCACCTGGCGTACCGCAGTGATGGCCCCGAGCATTGCGCAGCCCATGCTGGCCAACCCGTATAGGTAGACCCCTGAACGTTTTGGGTTATGAATCGCCGCAGCCAGGTTAATCAGAGTGAATGCGGCCAAAAAGATGCGCTGCACCTGACACAGGAAGCAAGGACGCAAGAGCGCGCCGAACTCAAGATAAAAAGACGCACCCAACGTCAGCGCACCAGCCAAGAACGCCAGGAGAAACAGAGAGCGTGAAGGGGCCAAAGACATTGTCATCCGTACCGCAGGAGATAGACCCTTACGGTAGAGTAAAGGCCTGACTCCTTTCAATACGCGCCAGAGCAGACAATTCCGCAACAGCCTGGGGATATGCCGTCAGAACCTGGATGACTTCAAGCAGTTGGCGGTAGGAATTTGCTACGTAGAGCTTTAGCGCCCGGGTTTTACGCGATAAAGAAAGGTTGGCCCTCAGAAAGGTCCGGCCAACCTTGACCTTCATTCCTACACTCGCGCAGGCACCGGCAGCGGTGATGCCAGCAAGCGGCTGTCCAGAAGCCCCAGACCTTCCTGGAACAACTGGTTGCTGCGCTCGGTGTCGCCCAGTTGGGCCAGCAAGCGCGCCAGCTCGGCACAGGCTTCGGGATTACGCTGCACTTGCAGGCTGCTTTCCAGATAGTCGCGTGCTTTGCCCCACAGACTGTTTTGCAGACACAGGCGACCCAGTGTCAACAACAGGCTGGCATCCCCCGGATGGTCTTTGAGCCAGCCTTCGGCAAATTTCAGCTGACGGCCCGGGTCACTGCCACGCAACAAACCGTAAAGCCGGATCAGATGGCTGTCATAGCCGCGCTTGATTGCGCCACGCAGCACTTCTTCGGCCTTGGTGTCAGCACCCAGCCGACGCAGTTGCTCAGCGTAAGCCAACACCAGTTGCGGTTCCTGGCGCTGGGCGGAGGTCAGTTGCTCCCACGCTCTCTCCAAAGACTGCAACCCGGCTTCGCCCTGCTGTTCACGCTCGACCGCCAGCCCAAGGTTTTCACCCCAGGCACGGCGCTCAAGCTCAGCCAGCTCGGGAGCGGGAAGTACCTTGTCCTTTCGCAGTTCGGGTAACAAGCGAATCACCGACGGCCAATCGCCCCGCTGCTGATGCAGACGCTGCAATTGGCGCAAGACCTGCGCGTTATGTGGGTGACGCTCGTACATCGCTTGCAACGTCACCAGCGCACCTTCAGTGTCGCCACGGTCCATCTGCAGTTGCGCATGGCTCAGGGCCACAGCCAGTTCCGCCTGTGGCTGGCGTTCCAAGGCACGCTCCAGCAAACCGTCGGACTCCGCATACCGGCCCAGTTCGTTGGCAGCACGTGCGGCGCCGAGGTAGTACAACAAGGGCTGACGCTCGGCTTCAGCAGCGCGATGCAGGTGACGTTCGGCGCTGGCCCAGCGGCCCTCGGCGAGGTCCATCTGGCCTTGCTCGATGGCTATCTGCACACGACGGCTGCGGTTACGCCGCGACCATGGGTTGACTACGCCACCGGAGGTGGTGAGCAAGCTGAGCAGCACACGCAGCAGGTAGATCACCAGAAAGACGGCAAACACCGCCACCAGCGTGGCCCACAGGCTCGATTCGTAATGCAGCAGATGGGGATAGGTAATCAGCACGTAGCCGGTGTGTTTCGAAATACCCACGCCCAGTGCCAGAGCGATCGCAACCGCCAACACCAGGATCACATAAAAACGCTTCATCGGCTCTACTCCTGGGTCGCCGGCGTGCCCGCCGACGCCTTGGCTTCATCGGCAGACAGATGACGGCGCTCAAGATAGGCCTGCACTGCGGCCAGGCTGCTGGCCAGGTCCGGCGTCACCACCGAAACCGCCTTGGGCTCGAGCTCGGCAATGCGCGCCAGCATCGCCTTGCTCTGCGGGTTGTCCTGATTGAAGTTGTCCTGCAGCACGCTGCGCGCTTCACCCAGCGAGCGGCTGTACACCGCCGTTTCGCCGTTAAGTGCGGCCCACTGGGCTTGCTCCAGCGCCAGGCTCAGCGCCAGGCGCACCTGATTCAGGCCTTGGCCGGCGAGCAACGGGCGAATGTTGTCATCGGGGTTGAAGTCGATTCGGAAGTAACGAGAGATCTGCTCCCACCACTGGCTCAGGCGATTTTCCGTATCGGTGGTCGAGCGCCCTTCGGACGCAGGTTCAGTGAGCTGATACTCCGGTGCGATAGCCGCAAGCGCTACGACCTGATCGCGCAGTGCCGCCAGTTGCAGGTACAAACCGGTGCGGTCGGGTTGCTCGGTACTGCGTAGCGCGGCAAGGCTCTTGGCCAACTGCTCGCGGGCGGCGTAGGCGCCTGGGTCACTCTGTTCGCGCAGAATTTCGTCAGCACCCTGGACCAGTGACTGGGCGCTGTTGATGTCCTGCAAGGCAGAGAGGCGCAAGCTGGCCAGGCGGATCAGGTGTTCGGCTTCAGCCAGGCGCCAGTCCTGGCGACTGGCGCCCAGCACGGTTTCAAGGCGTTGGCTCAGACGCTGCTGGTCACCCTGCAATTGGGCGACCAGGCGGCGGCGCTCCTCAAGCTCGTCCGCCCCAGGCAACTGCGCCAGGCGCGCCGCCAGCTGTTGCTGGCTTTGCTTGAGGGATTGGGATTGATCATCAAGGGTCTGTACCTGGCCCAACTGCTGCTGGTTGCTGGCTTGCAGGGCACGGACCTGCCAGATCCCCCAGCCACCGGCGGCGACGCCTGCGGCACCGAGCAACAGGGCCACAACCGCCAGGCCATTGCCACGGCGTGGCGCGGCGACCTGCGACTCTACCGGCGCATCAAGTGCGGGTTGGGTGTCATCTTTAGGCAAGGTTGTTTCGCTCACGTATCCGTCCTTTGCGTATCAGAGAGTGGGCGCCGCATGCCTTATGAGGCAGCGCTGCGCAACGCCACTAACAAAGCCGCGGCACTCGCGCCGCGACAATCCACAACTTTTTCTGCACCAGCGGCCCGCGCCATTTCAGACACGCGAGGGCTGGGCACGAACAACGGCAGCTGAGCCACCTTCGGCCAATCGGGGCCGGCCAGGGCTTGCAGGTGTAAAAAACCCTGCCCACTGCTGACCACCAGGCCGTTCAAGCGTTCCAACTGGATGCGTTGCATCAGCGCCCCGGCGGGGTAAGCCGGGAGGAAACGACGATACAACTCCAGATAATCGACACTAGCACCTTGCTCACGCAAACGCTCAGCCAGCAACTCCCGGCCGCCCTCGCCACGCAGGATCAACACCCGGGCACCGGGCTGCGCGGCAGCTTCGCGCAAGGCCGGCAATTGAAGCAAGGCCTCGCTGTCGTCGCCGGTTTGCGGATAGTGAACGTTGAGACCGTGATCGGCCAGTACCTGCGCAGTGGCAGCGCCCACACTGAACCACGGCAACGATGGCCAGGGCTGCTGCAATTGCTGCACAGCCAGGCGTGCAGCCGGTTTGCTCACCACAATCACCGCGCTATAGCGGCCCAGGTCAGCAAAAACAGCCCGTTGCTCGGGCGTGGCGGGCAAAGCTTCGGTATCCAGCAACGGCAGGCTGCTGCTGAAAATACCAGCTTGGGCCAACAACGCAGCCACGGCCGCCGACTCTTCAGCGGGCCGCGTCAGCAGCACGCGCCAATCGGTCACTGCGGGCCGGCCTCGCCGTAGACTTTTTGCAGAATGGCGCCGGCGCCCTTGCCCAGCAACTCTTCTGCGACCTGGATACCCAAGGCGGTCGCGTCACGTTGTGGCCCACGCACCTGGGCGGTGAGCAACGTGCCGCCGTCCGGATCACCGACCAAGCCACGCAGCCAGAGGTTTTCACCTTCAAGCACCGCGTAGCAGGCAATCGGCACTTGGCAGCCACCGTTGAGGTGCTTGTTGAGGGCACGTTCAGCAGTGACACGCACTTCGGTGTCGTGGTGGTCGAGGGGTTTGAGCAAGGCATGGATTTCGCTGTCGGCGGTGCGGCATTCAATGCCGACTGCGCCCTGCCCGCCGGCTGGCAAGCTGTCTTCGACGCTGATGGCCGAGGTGATGCGGTCTTCGAAGCCCAGGCGGATCAAGCCGGCAGCCGCAAGGATGATCGCGTCATATTCGCCGGCGTCCAACTTGGCCAATCGGGTGTTGACGTTGCCGCGCAAAAAACGAATCTGCAGGTCCGGGCGACGGGTCAGCAATTGCGCCTGACGACGCAGGCTGGAGGTGCCGACGACGCTGCCCAACGGCAGGTCATCCAGGGACACGTAGGTATTGGAGACGAAGGCATCACGCGGGTCTTCACGCTCGCAGATGCAAAAAAGGCCCAGGCCTTCGGGGAAGTCCATGGGCACGTCTTTCATCGAATGCACGGCGATGTCGGCTTGGTTTTCGAGCAGCGCGGTTTCCAGTTCCTTGACGAACAAGCCCTTGCCGCCGATCTTCGACAGGGGTGAGTCAAGCAGCTTGTCGCCGCGACTCACCATGGGCACCAGGGATACTTTGAGGCCTGGATGAGCCTGTTCAAGGCGTGCTTTGACGTATTCGGCCTGCCACAAGGCCAGGGCGCTTTTACGAGTGGCGATGCGGATTTCGCGAGAGGACATGGATCAATCCGTACTGAATAGATACGGCAGATAATAACAGCTCAGGCAAACACGCTTTGATTTGAATCAGCAAGTGCGGGGCCTCCCTGGCCACGTCGCACCGGGATATCGGAATGCAGGCCTCGCTACAGCCCTTGGGCTAAAGCTGCTGCATCATCTTGCGCACGCCGGCGACATGACGTCGGCTGACGATCAAGGCATCACCGTTAAGCCCTTTAAGGAACAACTGAAAGTGCCCCAAAGGCGTGCGCTGCAAGCGTTCTATTCGCTCGCGCGCCACCAGTGCGTTGCGGTGGATGCGCACGAAGCGGTCGCCAAACTCATCTTCAAGGGCCTTGAGCGGCTCGTCGAGCAACACTTCGCCGGTCTCGTGACGCAGGGTCACGTACTTGTGATCGGCAATAAAGTAGACCACCTGGTCCAACGGGATCAGCTCGATGCCCTTGCGGGTCCGCGCGCTGATATGGCTGCGCGGCCCATTGCCACTTTGGGCGGCCGGCTGGGTCAGCGCAGCGAGTTGCACGCGGTTTGGTCGCTCGGCCTTCTTAAGGGCCTTGAGCAATGCTTCACTCGCCACCGGCTTGACGATGAAGCTGACACCGCTGGCTTCCAGGGTCTCGGTGGAAAACTCTTCTTGAGCGGCACACAGCACCACGGCAGGTGGCGATTCTCGCTCACTCAAACGGGCGGCGACTTGCAGGCCATCAAGGCCCGGCAAGCGGATATCGAGCAACACCACGTCCGGCTTGAGGCTGTCGATCAGCGTCAACGCCTCTTCGCCGTTGGTGGCGCTCGGTTCAAGGACTGTATAACCCTCGAGTTCACTGACCAAACGGCTCAGTCGCTCGCGGGCTTGGGGTTCGTCATCAACGATCAGGACATTCATATTGCGCTGGATTCCTGCGTGAGTCTCGCACAAGGATAGCGTAGACAGGTGCGGTGACTTGCGTCACAGCGATCCACGCTAAGACTAGCGCGAGCGGCAAAAAGTGCCCCGGCAGCGGCACCCAAATTTACCCGGACCTGTTCAATTGCGCCCAAGACCTGCTGCCTTTGGGCATCGTCGTAGGGTTTGCTGATACACAATCCGAATACCCCCCTTTTTTAATGGATAGTCTGGGCTATGACCGCATCACCCGACTTTGGTGCATTCACGCTCTATCAGTGCAACTGTAGACGCTCGCTGAGACGATATTGCTCAATCGTCAAATATCGTTTCAATTAACGCCTGCCCCCAGTCTCGTCCCGGATGCGTTCGGCGGCAAGGCACTTAGCCATCCTTGGCGCAAATAAAAATGCCGATCACCCGTAGCATCGCCTCAACGGGCAACCCTGTTATTATCGGCGGCACACCTCCACGCCTCTTTTTAAGCAGATCACGAGCGAATCCATGAGCACCGACAAGACCAACCAGTCCTGGGGCGGCCGCTTCAGTGAACCCGTCGACGCCTTCGTCGCGCGCTTCACCGCCTCCGTCACCTTCGACCAGCGCCTGTACCGCCACGACATCATGGGCTCGATCGCCCACGCCACGATGCTGGCCAAGGTCGGCGTGCTGACCGACGCCGAGCGCGACAGCATCATCGACGGCCTGACCACCATCCGCGGTGAGATCGAAGCCGGCACGTTCGACTGGCGCGTCGACCTGGAAGACGTGCACATGAATATCGAGGCGCGCCTCACCGACCGCATCGGTGTGACCGGCAAGAAACTGCACACCGGTCGCAGCCGTAACGACCAGGTGGCCACCGATATCCGCCTGTGGCTGCGCGACGAGATCGACCTGATCCTGGCCGAAATCACCCGCCTGCAAAAAGGTCTGCTGGAGCAGGCCGAGCGTGAGTCCGGCACCATCATGCCCGGTTTCACCCACTTGCAAACCGCGCAGCCTGTGACCTTCGGCCACCACTTGCTGGCCTGGTTCGAAATGCTCAGCCGCGACTACGAGCGCCTGGTGGACTGCCGCAAGCGCGCCAACCGCATGCCGTTGGGCAGCGCGGCATTGGCCGGCACCACTTACCCGATCGACCGCGAATACACCGCGCAGCTGTTGGGTTTCGACGCCGTGGGCGGCAACTCCCTGGACGGCGTGTCGGACCGCGACTTCGCCATCGAATTCTGCGCCGCCGCCAGCATTGCGATGATGCACCTGTCGCGCTTCTCCGAAGAGCTGGTGCTGTGGACCAGTGCGCAATTCCAGTTCATCGACCTGCCGGACCGCTTCTGCACCGGCAGCTCGATCATGCCGCAAAAGAAAAACCCCGATGTACCGGAGTTGGTGCGCGGCAAGAGCGGCCGTGTGTTCGGCGCGCTGATGGGCCTGCTGACCTTGATGAAAGGCCAACCTCTGGCCTACAACAAGGACAATCAGGAAGACAAAGAGCCGCTGTTCGACGCTGCCGACACCCTGCGCGATTCGTTGCGTGCGTTTGCAGACATGATCCCGGCGATCAAGCCCAAGCACGCGATCATGCGTGAAGCGGCATTGCGCGGTTTCTCCACTGCCACCGACCTGGCGGACTACCTGGTGCGCCGTGGCCTGCCATTCCGTGACTGCCACGAAATCGTCGGCCATGCTGTGAAGTACGGCGTGGACACCGGCAAGGACCTGGCGGAAATGAGCCTGGAAGAACTGCGCCAGTTCAGCGACCAGATCGAGCAGGACGTGTTCGCCGTGCTGACCCTTGAAGGCTCGGTGAATGCCCGTAACCACGTGGGCGGCACTGCGCCGGCGCAGGTCAAGGCAGCCGTTGTGCGCGGCCAGGCACTGCTCGCCAGCCGCTAAAAGCATCGCAGGCAAGCCAGCTCCCACACTTGAATGGGTTCACAATTCAAAATGTGGGAGCTGGCTTGCCTGCGATAGCGTCATCCCTGCCGCCAAATATCTACTTCTTGGCCGCAATCATCGCCATAAACGCCGGCATCGCTGCCTCCCTGTCCGCCGCCACCCTCCTGGCGTTGGGCATCTCATGCAAGCGCTCCAGCAAGGCCTTGGCCTTCGGCAACTGCGCCAGCAAATCCAGGCCAAACAGCTTCTCGCCCACCGCGCAGGCGAGGTTCACGCTGTACATGAAATACAGATCGGCAATCGTGAAGCTCTCACCCGCCACATACGGCGCGAACTTGCCGTGCCGGCCCAAAGAACCAACCCCCAGCAACAACTCAGCCTTGGTTTTGTCCTTGATCGCATCCGGCACCGGCATACCAAAGAACGCCTCGGCAAAACACGCGCGGGCGGGCAACTCGATATACAGCTCGATCTCCCGGCACAACGCCAGCACCTGGGCGCGCTGATACGGGTCGGCGGGTAGCAATGACGGGCCTTCCTGGGTTTGCTCGATGTACTCGAGGATCACGCTGGTTTCGTTGATAAAGCCTTGCTTGACGCCCAGCACCGGCACCTTGCCACGCGGGCTGACGGCCAGGGCTTCAGGGGTTTGGCCTGCGTAAAACGGCACTTCTTCGAACGGCAGGCCTTTCTCCAGCAGCGCCAGTTTGACCATGTTGTAGTAGTTGCTGACCGAAAATCCGTAAAGCTTGAGCATTGCGAATGCCTCCAGGCCGGGTGTGGGGTTGGCTGCAAGAGTTATAGATCCATGCAGGCCGCCTGACCAGCAGCATCAGTTGCCTGAATGGCGGTAGACTGGCGCCCTTTCCTTGAGGAGCCTGCCATGAGCGAGCCGACCGATATCGACAGCGACGAAGAAGAGTTCACCGAAAATACACTGATCGAAGCGATCGAAAATCAGATCGAAAGCGACAACCCGCCTGCCGCCAAGGCTACGTTCAACAAACTGACCCTGGTGGGTTATGAGCGTGAAGAGATCCTGAATCTCATGGCTCACGTGCTGGCTTTCGAGATCGACGCGATGCTGGACGAGGATCGCGCATTCAATACCGAATGGTACGAAACAGCACTGCGGGCGCTGCCTGAGTTGCCGCCGGAAAAGGAATAGTCCGGGCACGCAGCAACACGCTGGACAGTTCGGCAAAGTGCGTTCACCTTATGGCCTGCTAGCCTCTAATAAATTTTAGAAAGTCTGGAGTCCTTATGTCGTATACCCCTGAGTTGGTTGCCGAACTGGAAATCCTTGTACTCTTCCCCTTGGACAGCACCAAGGAAGGTCTGAAAGTCCACCAGACCGCCGCGCCTACTGCCATCGCCGCTGCCAAACGCCTTCATGCCAAAGGCCTGATCGACCAGCCGGATGGGGGCTACCTGACCAGCCTCGGCCGCGACGCTGCCGAGCAAGCGCAAACCCTGCTGACTATCCTGACTACCGCCACTACCAAAGAAGCTGCCTGACACCTTACTGTCGCCCATGGGGTCCGCCTGCTGCGGATTCCGAGGGCGTTGCTGTGGGCCGCACAAAATTCTGACGCCAAAAAGCCACATATCATCTAAACCTCCTACGCTTCTGGCTGTAAACTCCTACACGGCCGCCCACGTCGGGCTCTGCGAGCCAACGACCCAGAAATGACCCGCACCCATGAAATCCGCCCCGACTTGGACGAAGGCATCGACCGCAAGGTGCTGGCCCAGTTGCGTGCGCGCTTCATGGCCCTCAATGCAGGCCGCATGGCCCGCGCCGTCGAAGGGCTGACGCCGCGCCAACAAAACGTGCTGACCCTGCTGCCGTTGTTTTTCCACGTCAACCACCCGCTGTTGCCCGGCTACGTCTCGAGCAGCACGCCGGCAGGCTTGTCGAATTTCGAACCCGACGCCCAGGCCCTCACCGAAGCCCAGCGCCTGACCCGCTCGTTCTCCTATAAGCCGCGCCATGGCAACCCGCCGCGGCCGATCCATGGCCTGTTCCTGATGGGCAGCCTCGGCACCCTGGCCCAGGCGGACCAGAGCGACATGGACGTGTGGGTCTGCCACGCTCCGGACCTTGGCGAGAACGAACTGGCCGAGCTGCGCAAAAAGTGCCAGTTGCTGGAAGCCTGGGCCTTGACCATGGGCGCCGAGGCGCATTTCTTTCTGATCGAGCCGACGCGCTTTGTTTCAGGCGAGCGCGATACGCAACTGAGCTCTGACGATTGCGGCACCACCCAGCATTACCTGTTGTTGGATGAGTTCTACCGCACCGCCATCTGGCTCGCCGGGCGCACGCCCATCTGGTGGCTGGTGCCGGTCTATGAAGAAACCCGTTACGCCGAGTTCACCCACGCGCTGATCTCCAAACGTTTTATCCGCGCCGATGAAACCCTCGACCTCGGCCACCTGGCGCACATCCCGCCTGGCGAATTTATCGGCGCGGGGTTGTGGCAACTGTTCAAGGGCATCGAGTCGCCTTACAAATCGGTGCTCAAGCTGCTGCTGACCGAGGTGTACGCCAGCGAACACCCGAACGTGCACTGCCTGAGCCTGCGCTTCAAACGTGCGGTGTTTGCCAACCAGATGGACCTGGACGAGCTGGACCCGTACATCGTGGTCTACCGTCGCATCGAGGAATACCTCAGGGCGCGCAATGAACCCGATCGCCTGGAGCTGGTACGCCGCGCGCTGTACCTGAAGGTCAATCGCAAGCTCAGCGCCGGCCAACGCAGCACCAGCTGGCAGCGGCTGTTGCTGGAACGCCTGGCCCATGAATGGGGTTGGGACCAGCGCCAACTGGCCTTGCTGGACAGCCGCAGCCAGTGGAAAGTGCGCCAGGTGGCTTCCGAGCGCCGCGCATTGGTCAGCGAACTCAATTACAGCTACCGCTTTCTCACCCAGTTCGCTCGCACCGAGCAGACCGTCAGCCTGATCAACAAGCGCGACCTCAATGTGCTGGGTCGGCGCCTGTATGCCGCGTTTGAGCGTAAAGCCGGCAAGGTCGAGTTCATCAACCCCGGCATCGCCCCGGACCTGGCCGAAGACACCCTGACCCTGGTGCAATCGCCCAACCGCAAAGAGCCCGGCCAGCACCACTGGGGCTTGTACAACGGCAACCTCACGGCGCTGGAATGGGAGCACTTCGCGCCGATCAAGCGCAGCCGCGACCTGTTGGAAATGCTCACCTGGTGCCATCGCAACGGCGTGATCGACAGCAGCACGCGCCTGGCCTTGCACCCAGGCGTCAGCGACATGACGGAATTCGAGCTGTTCAACCTGCTGGGCTGCCTGCAACAGACCATCGCCCTGCCCCTGGCCAGCGTTGATGAAGACCGCCTGTTGCGCTCGGCGGTACCGGAAGAGGTGCTGTTGCTGATCAACGTCGGCGTCGACCCGCTCAAGCATCACCGCGACTTGAATATCCTGATGACCACCGAGCGCACTGACTCCCTGAGCTACGCCGGTGTGCGCGACAACCTGGTGCTGACCCTGGATCAGGTCACGCTCAACAGTTGGAACGAGGTATTGGTCAGCCGCTACGACGGCCCCCATGCACTGCTCGACTGCCTGCGCGACTACCTCAACCAACTGCCGCCGAACCACCTGCCACGCCTGCGGGTGCGCTGCTTCTGCCACAACCGTGCGCAATTCATTGCCCAGCGGGTGGAAGAAATTTTCGACACCGTGCAGAACCTGCTGCTGAGCCAGTCCAATCACCGCTACCTCCTGCAGGTGCAGCAGCACTATCACGTGATGGAACTGACGCCGGGCCAGGCCACTCACGTGCCACTGCTGACCCAGGATGCGCTGATCGCCTACCTCAGCGAAGAACTGGCCAGCTACAGCCCGCTGCACCTGGATGCCATGGCGCTGGAAGACCACGACCTGGCCCTGCTGCTGCCCATGGGCATGGCTGATTGTGTGCAGGTGTTCTACCGGGTCAATGAAGGCTTCGCCGAGCTGTATGTGCTGGATGAGTTCAACGCGCTGTGGCAGCAACGCTTGCCGTTTCATGATGAGCAAAGCCTGCTGGCGCCGCTGCAGCGCTTCCTGCAGTCGATCATCTATCGTCGCGAAGCCCTGGCACCGCTGGATACACAGCAACAGCTAGGTGAAGTGCAGACTTTGTATTACCAACTGTTGCCGTCAGGCAGCCACCGCGCCCGCGGCATCGAGCCTCGGCCGGTGCCGCAAAACCCGACCAACAAGCCGTTTTATGACGTGCAGGCGATTATCGGCAAGGCCGCACCCGGCCAGGTCGGCATCACGCTGTATTGCAATCAACGGGAGTTTTCGGAGTTGGAGTTCGGCGACCAACTGTTTGCCGTGGTCGCCCAGGAAATCGTCGGGCAACGCCGGGAGACCGAGCTTTACCGCTGCTACATCACCGACCTGGACCTGTCCGGCCTGCTCGGTGATGTGCAAAGCCCGAGCAACTTGTATCTGCGTTACAAGGCCGAGCTGGAGTTGTCGCTGAATGCGGCGCTGAGCCAGATTTAGAGAGGGAAGGCGCCGCCATCTTTGGGCTGGCCTTCGACGCTGAGCAATTCAAGCTTGAGGGTTTTGCCGCCCGGCGCCGGCCAGTCGATGTGCTGGCCCACTTGCAGGCCAAGCAAGGCGCTGCCTACCGGAGCCATGATCGAAATTTTGCCTTCATCGGCGTTCGCGTGCTTCGGGTACACCAGGGTCAGGTGGTAGTCCTTGCCGCTGCCTTGCTCACGGCAATGCACGCTGGAGTTCATGGTCACGACACCCGCAGGCACTTCATCGTGGCCAACCACGTCTTCGGCGCGGTCGAGTTCGGCTTGCAACGCTTCGGCGCCGGGAGAGTCGTCGCCCAAGCGGTCGATCAATTGCTCCAGACGCTGCACGTCAAGACGGGTAAGAATGATGGAAGGTGCGGTCATGATTCAGGCAGACTCCTTTTTTCTGCACAAAAAAGCAAAACCCCGCCAGGAAAAGGCGGGGTTCTCACGGGCCTCGATGAGTTGAGGCGTACCCGGACACTACCACAGCGTCACAAATAAACAAGACGGCCTCAGGCGCGCGCCCTGCGCTGTTCGGCCTCGGCGCAGATCACTCGACGCCGGGCATCGTCGGCGGAGCGCCATTCGCGGATGTCTTCCACGTGCCGGTAGCAGCCAAGGCAGACTTTTTGCTCGTCCAGGCGACACAAACTGATACAAGGTGACGGCACTGCCGGGCTGACATTGCTGAACAGCGGCTTGGGTGGGCGTACAGGTGCAGGCTGGGTCACGATCAGATCTCGTCGAAGTCCAGCTCGGCGCCGGCTTGTTCCTGGACCAGGCGTGCGAGCATTTCGCTTAACAGCTCATCGCTGGTATCGCACTGCCAGTTTTTGTCTTCTTCGTTGTAGTCGAAGTGAAAACCACCCGAACGCGCCGCCAGCCATAGCTGACGCAGCGGCTCCTGACGGCTGAAGATCAGTTGGGTGCCGTTTTCAAACTTAACGGTCAGCACGCCAGCCGAGTTCTCCAGGTCCACATCCAGGCCGCTGTCGTCGAAAATATCTTCCAGCGCCTGCTGGGTCGAATCCACCAGGTCGTGAAAACGGGCTTCGGTCAAACTCATTGTGGGAACCTCGAAAAGTGTCTGGTCACGCTCAAGCGGCGCACGATACGGACGCGCCATGATGATTGCAAAGGATACCGATTTCATTACCCGCAGCCGCGTGAAATATCCTCATTTAGCGTAGGCCGAATCGCGACATGCTCGGCAAACCCCCGCCGGACGGGTATTACGGCGCATAGGCAAGCTGCCGGGTGGTCGGTATACTCGGGCGCAATTAATGCATATTCAAGGATTTCGCCATGAAGCGCCTGATCTCTTCCCTTGCTGCGCTCGTCGCGGTCGCTTGCCTCGTTAGTGCCTGTGGTCAAAAAGGCCCGCTGTACCTGCCCGATGACAGCAAAGACCCGAACGACCAGGCACAGTCGTCGCAGAAAGCTGCGAAAGCGCATAAGCACGACACTTACTAAGGGAACATCATGGACGCTTTTAACTACCGGGACGGCGAGCTGTTCGCGGAAGGCGTGGCGCTGTCCGCGATTGCCGAGCAGTTTGGCACCCCGACCTATGTGTACTCGCGTGCGCACATCGAAGCCCAATACCGCTCGTTCACCGACCCACTGGAAGGCGTTCCACACAGGGTGTGCTACGCGGTCAAGGCCAACTCCAACCTGGGTGTACTGAATGTCCTGGCGCGTCTTGGCGCTGGTTTTGACATCGTTTCCCGTGGCGAGCTGGAACGTGTTCTGGCTGCCGGCGGCAAGGCTGACAAGATCGTCTTCTCGGGCGTCGGCAAAAGCCGCGAAGACATGCGCCGCGCGCTCGAAGTGGGCGTGCATTGCTTCAACGTCGAATCCACCGACGAGCTGGAGCGCCTGCAAGTGGTCGCCGCCGAGATGGGCGTTCGCGCGCCGATCTCCCTGCGCGTCAACCCGGACGTCGATGCCGGCACGCACCCTTACATCTCCACCGGTCTCAAAGAGAACAAGTTCGGCATCGCCATTGCCGACGCCGAGGACGTGTACATCCGTGCCGCACAGCTGCCGAACCTGGAAGTGCTGGGTGTCGACTGCCATATCGGCTCGCAACTGACCACCCTGCCTCCGTTCCTGGACGCCCTTGATCGCCTGCTGGCGCTGACCGATCGCCTTGGCGAGTGCGGCATCTACCTGCAACACATCGACCTCGGTGGTGGTGTGGGTGTGCGTTATCGCGATGAAGAACCGCCGCTGATCGCCGATTACATCAAGGCTGTGCGTGAGCGCACCGAAGGCCTCGGCCTGACCCTGATGTTCGAGCCGGGCCGTTATATCGTTGCCAACGCCAGCGTGCTGCTGACCCAGGTCGAGTACCTCAAGCACACCGAACACAAGGATTTCGCCATCGTTGATGCGGCGATGAACGACCTGATCCGCCCGGCGCTGTACCAGGCGTGGATGGACGTCACTGCCGTAACCCCGCGCGAGGGTGAAGGCCGCACCTACGATATCGTCGGCCCGATCTGCGAAACCGGCGACTTCCTGGCCAAGGATCGTCAGTTGGCCCTGGAAGAAGGTGACCTGCTGGCCGTGCATTCGGCCGGTGCCTACGGGTTTGTCATGAGTTCCAACTACAACACCCGCGGCCGTGCCGCCGAGGTGCTGGTGGACGGTGATCAAGCGTTTGAAGTGCGTCGCCGCGAGACGGTAGCCGAGTTGTTTGCTGGCGAAAGCCTGCTGCCGGAGTAAGCCATGCTGCTGCGTTTTACCAAGATGCACGGGCTGGGTAATGATTTTATGGTCCTGGACCTGGTCAGCCAGCACGCGCACATCCTGCCCAAGCACGCCAAACAGTGGGGCGACCGGCACACCGGCATCGGTTTCGACCAATTGCTGATCGTCGAGGCGCCGAGCAACCCGGAGGTGGATTTCCGTTACCGGATCTTCAACTCCGACGGCTCCGAAGTGGAACAGTGCGGCAACGGTGCGCGCTGCTTTGCGCGCTTTGTGCTGGACAAACGCCTGACTGCCAAGCGCCAGATTCGTGTCGAGACCAAAAGCGGCGTGATCGAGCTGGACATTCGCAGCGACGGCCAGATCAGCGTCAACATGGGCGCGCCACGCCTGGTGCCAGCGGATATTCCGTTTCAGGCCACCGAGCAGGCCGCCAGTTACGCGCTGGATGTAGAAGGCAAAATCGTCGACATCGCTGCCGTCTCCATGGGCAACCCCCATGCCGTACTGCGGGTCAACGACATCAACAACGCCCCGGTGCATGAGCTGGGGCCGAAGATCGAGCATCACCCGCGCTTTCCAGCGCGGGTCAATGTGGGCTTTTTGCAGGTGATCGACCGTACCCGCGCGCAGCTGCGTGTATGGGAACGCGGCGCCGGCGAAACCCAGGCGTGCGGCACCGGTGCTTGCGCCGCAGCCGTCGCCGCGATCAGCCAGGGGTGGATGGATTCGCCCCTATTGATCGACCTGCCGGGTGGGCGTTTGTCCATCGAGTGGGCAGGGCCTGGCCACCCGGTGATGATGACCGGGCCGGCCTCGCGTGTATACGAAGGACAGGTCCGTCTATGAGTGAGCCAAGCTAATGACCGATAAGCCTCAAGTACCCGCCCAAGCAACCCCAAGCGAAAGTCTGGAGGCCGCTGCTGTCGCGGCGTACCTTGAGGCTAATCCGGACTTCTTCGTCGAACACGAAGAACTGCTGCCCGCCCTGCGCATCCCCCACCAGCGTGGCGATACCGTGTCGCTGGTGGAGCGGCAGATGAAGATCCTGCGCGAGCGCAATATCGAAATGCGCCATCGGCTTTCACACCTGATGGATGTGGCCCGCGACAACGACCGCTTGTTCGACAAGACCCGCCGCCTGATACTGACCCTGATGGACGCCAACAGCCTGGAAGAAACGGTCATCGCCGTGGAAGACAGCCTGCGCCAGGACTTTCAGGTGCCGTTTGTCAGCCTGATTTTGTTCAGCGACAACCCGATGCCGGTGGGCCGTTGGGTCAGCGGCAGCGACGCGCAAACCGCAATCGGCGGCCTGCTCTCGGAAGGCAAGACCATCAGCGGCACCTTGCGTGAACACGAGCTGGATTTCCTGTTTGGCGCCGAACAGCGCAAGCAGATCGGCTCCACCGCCGTAGTCGCCCTCAGCCATCAAGGCTTGCACGGCGTGCTGGCGATTGCCAGCCGTGACCCTGCGCACTACAAAAGCTCGGTGGGCACGCTGTTCTTGACCTACATCGCCGAAGTGCTGGGTCGCGTCTTGCCCCGCCACACCACCACCCTGCGCGCGGTGCGCTAGCCATGGAACGGCAACTGGACGCTTATTGCGCTCACCTGCGCAACGAGCGCCAGGTGTCGCCTCACACCCTGGAAGCCTATCGACGGGACCTGAACAAGGTCCTGGCGTACTGCGAAAAACAACAGATCACCAGCTGGAAGGCGCTGGATATCCAGAGCCTGCGCAGCCTGATCGCGCGCCTGCACCAGGCGGGCCAGTCTTCGCGCAGCCTGTCGCGCCTGCTCTCAGCGGTACGCGGCCTCTATCACTACCTCAACCGTGAAGGCCTGTGCGACCACGACCCGGCCAACGGCCTGTCGCCGCCCAAGGGCGAACGGCGCCTGCCCAAGACCCTCGACACCGACCGCGCCCTGCAACTGCTGGACGGCGCCGTTGAGGATGACTTCCTGGCCCATCGTGACCAGGCGATTCTTGAGCTGTTTTATTCCTCGGGCCTGCGTTTGTCGGAGCTGACCGGCCTGAACCTGGATCAGTTGGACCTGGCGGACGGCCTGGTACAAGTGCTCGGCAAGGGCAGCAAGACCCGTGTGCTGCCGGTGGGCAGGAAGGCCCGCGAAGCCTTGCAGCTGTGGTTGCCGCTGCGCCTGTTGACCAACCCGGCCGACGATGCGGTGTTTGTCAGCCAGCAAGGCCGACGCCTGGGGCCACGGGCGATTCAGGTGCGGGTCAAGGCTGCCGGCGAACGCGAGCTGGGGCAAAACCTGCACCCTCACATGCTGCGACATTCTTTTGCCAGCCATATGCTGGAGTCGTCCCAGGACCTGCGCGCCGTGCAGGAGCTGCTCGGCCACTCCGATATCAAGACCACGCAGATCTATACCCACCTCGACTTCCAGCACCTGGCGACGGTATACGACAGCGCCCATCCACGGGCCAAACGCATCAAGGGCGGCGACTCATGAGTATCAAGCTGATCACCTTCGACCTGGACGACACGCTCTGGGACAACGTACCCGTCATCATCAACGCCGAGGCGTCGATGCGCGAATGGCTGGCACTTAACGCCTCCAAGGTTGGCGACTTGCCCCTGGAACATTTCGCCAGCCTTCGCCAGCAGGTGTTGGAGCGCCATCCAGAGCTTAAATATCGCATCAGCATCCTGCGTCATAAGGTCCTGATGCACGCGTTTGAAGAGGCGGGTTACCCACAGCCTGAGGCCACGCAGATGGCGGATGTGTGCTACGAGGCGTTTATTCACGCCCGTCACCAGCTCACTCCGTTCCCGGAAGCGGAGCCCATGCTAAAGGCGTTGCGCCAGCACTTCCTGCTGGGCGTGATCACCAACGGCAATGCCGATGTGCAACGCGTGGGGCTGGCGGATTACTTCCACTTTGCCCTGCGCGCCGAGGATATCGGCATTGCCAAGCCGGATGCGCGGCTGTTTCAGGAAGCCTTGCAGCGCGGTGGCGTGGATGCAAATCAGGCCGTGCATATTGGCGATCATCCTGGCGATGACATCGCCGGTGCGCAGCAGGCCGGGCTTCGCGCGGTGTGGTTCAACCCGACGGGCAAACCGTGGGAAGCGGATAAACAGCCGGATGCAGAGATTCGTAGCCTGACAGAGTTGCCGGAGCTGCTGCGCAGCTGGCAGTCACGCTGAAGATTCAAAGTGGGAGCTGGCTTGCCTGCGATAGCGGTCTGTCTGACCCACCGCTATCGCAGGCAAGCCAGCTCCCACAGGGCTATGCAATGAATTTTAAGAATTTGTTTCAGGCATGAAAAAGCCCGCAGCGACGGCGGGCTTTTTCTTACAAGCAGTCTGCTGACCTCAGATAGGTCGGCTGCCGTACTTGTTATCCGGCTTCTTCGGTGGGTCTGCCACCACGTTGGCCTCGACTTCCTGCACTTTGCCGCCTTTAGCGAGGAATTCTTCCATCGCACGGGCCAGCGCATCGCGCTCTTTGTTCTTGGCTTCAACGCTCGGCAGTTCGTCTACCGAGACAGCGGCCTTGGCTTTGCCTTTGGCTGCCGGGGCGGGTGCATCATCGCCACCGTCGTCGTCAGCAACGTCTTCAGCTGCCGCTTCAAGGCCTTCTTCAGCCTCGTCGTCGTCGCCTACTTCAAGGTCGTCGTTTTCCAGATCATCGTCGCTCATGTTCTACCTCATGACTTGCGAAAAGCAGATTAGTTATAGCCCAGCTTCACCCTCTGTCGAGGTCGCCGGAAAAAAATCACATCCACTGGATAACCAGTGGCTTATGCCCCATCACCGTGCAAGGTGGCGAGGACTTTACGAGCACCGCCATGATCACGGTGCTCGCCCAGATAAACACCTTGCCAAGTCCCTATCGCCAAGCGGCCGGCCTTGACCGGCAAACTCAACTGGCAGCCCAGCAGACTGGCCTTGAAGTGCGCCGGCAGATCATCCGGACCTTCGTCGTTGTGTTCGAACCCTGCACGCCCTTGCGGCACCAGCGAGTTGAAAAAACGCTCGAAGTCACGGCGAACCGCCGGGTCGGCATTCTCGTTGATGGTCAACGAGGCCGAGGTGTGCTGCAGCCACAAATGCAACAGGCCTACTCGGCAAGCCTTTAACTCAGGCATGCCGGCAAGCAACTCATCCGTTACCAGGTGAAAGCCCCGGGGCTTGGCCCGCAGGGTAATCAGGGTCTGTTGCCACATACAGTTCTCCGCCCATCGGCGCGCATTCTAGCGCGGTCTGGGAAAAAACAAAGTGTCGAATACGCCTACATGCATGTAAGACTTTCGCATCCTCAAAAGTGCCGTGTGGATCCCATCACAAACTCGGCAAAAAACCCATCCGCCTTTAGCCACAGACAAACACCAGACAAAAAAATGCCCGGCAAGCCGGGCATCTTTTTTTCGCGTACTTACAAGTTGTAGCCGCGCTCGTTATGTTGCGCCAGATCGAGGCCCACCGCCTCTTCTTCGTCGGTCACCCGCAGGCCCATCACCATGTCCAGCACCTTGAGGATGATGAAAGTCACGATGGCCGTGTAGATCACGGTGAAGCCCACGCCTTTGCACTGGATCCAGACTTGCGCCGCGATGTCAGTAGTGGCCGCGTTGAAGCCGCCCAGCGAAGGCGCTGCGAACACGCCGGTTAGGATCGCGCCGAGGATACCGCCGATACCGTGCACACCGAAGGCGTCCAGGGAGTCGTCGTAGCCCAGTTTGCGTTTCAGGGTGGTGGCGCAGAAGAAGCACACCACGCCCGCTGCCAGGCCGATGACCAGAGCGCCCATCGGGCCAACAGTGCCGGCAGCCGGAGTGATTGCAACCAGGCCGGCTACTACGCCCGAGGCAATGCCCAGTGCGCTTGGCTTACCGTGGGTGACCCACTCGGCGAACATCCAGCCCAGTGCCGCAGCAGCGGTAGCGATCTGAGTGACCAGCATCGCCATACCGGCAGTACCGTTGGCCGCCGCAGCAGAACCTGCGTTGAAGCCGAACCAGCCAACCCACAGCATGGCTGCACCGACCAGGGTGTAACCCAGGTTATGCGGTGCCATCGGGGTGGTCGGGAAGCCTTTACGCTTGCCAAGTACCAGGCACGCCACCAGGCCAGCCACACCGGCGTTGATGTGCACCACGGTGCCGCCGGCGAAGTCCAGCACGCCCCAGTCGCCCAGCAACGAGCCCGGACCGCCCCACACCATGTGGGCAATCGGCGCATAGACCAGGGTGAACCAGACGCCCATGAAGATCAGCATCGCGGAGAACTTCATACGCTCGGCGAATGCACCGACGATCAGCGCAGGGGTAATGATGGCAAAGGTCATCTGGAAGGTGACAAACACCGCCTCAGGGAACAGCGCCGCAGGGCCGGTGATGCTCGCCGGGGTTACACCCGACAGGAACAGTTTGGACAGGCCGCCCACGAACGAGTTGAGGTTGACGACGCCTGCTTCCATACCGGTGGTGTCGAACGCCATGCTGTAGCCGTAAACGAACCACAGGATGGTGATCAGGCCGGTGATGGCGAAGCACTGCATCATCACGGAAAGAATGTTTTTGGAGCGCACCATGCCGCCGTAGAACAGCGCCAGGCCCGGAATGGTCATGAACAGTACCAGCGCGGTGGATGTGAGCATCCACGCCGTGTCGCCGGAATTGAGGACTGGAGCAGGGGCTGGGTCCGCCGCCAATGCCAGGGCCGGCATTACGAGGGACAACAGGGCTCCTAGCCCTGCGAATTTACGCAGAGTCATATTGTTTTCTCCTGGGGCGTTGGGGGTTTGGCGGCTTAGATTGCGTCGGTATCGGTTTCGCCGGTACGGATGCGAATAGCCTGTTCCAGATTGACCACGAAGATCTTGCCGTCACCGATCTTGCCGGTGTTGGCCGCCTTGGTTATCGCCTCGATAACCCGGTCAAGATCCTTGTCGTCAATGGCGACATCAATCTTCACCTTTGGCAGGAAATCGACCACGTATTCCGCGCCGCGATACAGCTCGGTGTGCCCCTTCTGCCGACCGAAGCCTTTGACCTCAGTAACGGTAATGCCCTGCACGCCGATCTCGGACAGTGACTCGCGTACATCGTCCAACTTGAACGGCTTGATGATGGCAGTGACTAGCTTCATGAAAACTCTCTCCCGAATTGGTGGACTTGCCCCAGGAAAACAAACCCGTCTCAAGTCTAAGCGCAGTGCCTGGCTTTGTAACGCGTCGTCGCCTCGGCATTTGCCGTTGCGACGCCAGCGAACCACTGGTGACGAAACCTGTACCCCTGATCCGTCGGCGCACTGCATTCGTCACAGCGACTGCATCAGTGCATGGGTCATGATCGTCTAAGCAGAAACCTTGCCAGCTCCGTAAAAACCACTGAAATCAGTCCTTTGCCCACTTATGCCCACCTGCGGGGCGTATTGGCGGCTGCAATGCGCACAAAAACAGTGCGTAGCCGCCCAGCCCTCTGCGCGAAAAGCGTGCGCTCGCGGCCGTGAAAGGACTATAGACGCTGCGTGATACACTGCCGACCAACAGTTTTCCGGAATATTTCCCATGCTCGCGCCCAAAGACCTCCTCGACGCCCTGAGCGGCCACGCCTCTCGCCTGTTCAGCGGCGAAACCCCGCTGCCCCGCAACGAAATCGAAAGCCAGTTCAAGGCGCTGCTGCAAAGCGGCTTCAGCAAGCTTGACCTGGTGAGCCGGGAAGAATTTGACAGCCAGATGGTCGTGCTGGCCCGCACCCGTGCGCGGCTGGAGAGTCTGGAAGCGAAGGTAGCGGAGCTGGAAGCGCGGTTGACGCCACCCGCTGCTGAATAAACCCGGCCCCTGTGGGAGCTGGCTTGCCTGCGATAGCGGTGTTGAATTCACTGGCGCTATCGCAGGCAAGCCAGCTCCCACGGTGTTCTGCGTCGCTCTTTGGATACGTTCAGTAAAACCTCCCGCCCTCGAAAGCATCTCACCTCGTCTACCCTTGAAAAACCCGCAGGAAGCGGCCTCCCACTCAAGGAACGAGCATGTCCCTCGCCATCGTCCACAGCCGTGCCCAAATTGGCGTAGAAGCCCCCGCCGTTACCGTCGAAGTGCATATGGCCAATGGTCTTCCATCGCTTACCTTGGTGGGCCTGCCGGAAACCGCCGTCAAGGAAAGCAAGGACCGCGTGCGCAGCGCCATCCTCAACTGCGCGCTGCAATACCCGGCCCGCCGTATCACCCTCAACCTGGCGCCCGCCGACCTGCCCAAGGATGGTGGGCGTTTTGATTTGGCGATTGCCTTGGGCATCCTGGCCGCCAGCGTGCAGGTGCCGGCATTGATGCTCGATGACGTGGAATGCCTGGGGGAATTGGCCCTGTCCGGTGAGGTGCGGGCGGTCAAAGGTGTGCTGCCGGCCGCGCTGGCCGCACGCAAGGCCGGGCGCACCGTGATAGTGCCGCGGGCAAATGCCGAGGAGGCGTGCCTGGCGTCGGGGTTGAAGGTGATTGCAGTGGACCACCTGCTGCAAGTGGTGGCGCACCTGAATGGGCTGGTGCCGATTGAGCCGTATAAATCCGACGGCTTGCTGTACTTGAACAAACCCTACCCGGACCTGAGTGAGGTGCAAGGCCAGCTTGCCGCCAAGCGCGCACTGCTGATTGCGGCTGCGGGCGCGCACAACCTGCTGTTCAGCGGACCACCCGGCACCGGCAAGACCTTGCTCGCCAGCCGCCTGCCTGGTTTGCTGCCGCCCTTGAGTGAGCAGGAAGCCCTGGAAGTGGCGGCCATTCAGTCAGTGGTCAGCCTGGCGCCGTTGAGCCATTGGCCGCACCGTCCGTTTCGTCAACCGCACCATTCAGCGTCGGGGCCGGCGCTGGTGGGCGGCGGGTCAAAACCGCAGCCGGGGGAAATTACCCTGGCCCATCATGGCGTGCTGTTTCTGGATGAGCTGCCGGAGTTTGATCGCAAGGTGCTGGAAGTGCTGCGCGAGCCGCTCGAATCCGGGCATATCGTGATCTCCCGCGCCCGCGACCGGGTGAGTTTTCCGGCACGTTTTCAATTGGTGGCCGCCATGAACCCCTGCCCTTGCGGCTATTTGGGTGAACCCAGCGGGCGCTGTCGGTGTACGCCGGAGCAGATTCAGCGTTATCGCAACAAGCTCTCAGGGCCGTTGCTGGACCGGATCGACTTGCACCTGACCGTGGCACGGGAGACCACTGCGCTGAACCCGACCCAACACACTGGCGATAATACGGCGACGGCTTCGGCGCAGGTGGCAGAGGCTCGAGAACGCCAGCAAAAGCGCCAGGGCTGCGCCAATGCCTTTCTGAATCTGCCGGGGTTACGCGAGCACTGCACACTGGCAAAAGCCGATGAAGGCTGGCTGGAAAGCGCCTGCGAGCGACTGACCTTGTCCCTGCGCGCAGCCCACCGGCTGCTCAAGGTAGCGCGCACCCTGGCGGACCTTGAGCGGGTTGAAAACATTGCCCGGCATCATTTGCAGGAGGCCTTGCAGTACCGGCCTGCGGCAGTCGGCTAGCGCTTAACGAACGCAAATTCTGTGGCATGTGGGCTTTTGTGGCGAGCGGGCTTGCCCCGCGTTGGAGTGCGAAGCGCTCCTGGTCCGGCCAATACGATTCAACCGGTAGAGCCGGGGCCGCCGTGCAGCCCAACGCGGGGCAAGCCCGCTCGCCACAGTGAAATGGTGTAAATACCGAGCCCTTATGCGGAGAAACCCAACAGCAGCTGCGCCACTTCCATGACCTCATCCAGCACCGCCTCGGCCGACGCCGCAGACGGTTTGAGCATCAGGTCATCGGCATACCCCATCGCCAATGCGAAAATTTGCCGGGCCGCGCGTTGCGGCGAGTCGCAGCGAAAAATCCCCTCAGCCACGCCTCGCTCAATCACCTCAGCCAGCATGCCTTGCCACTGCGCGTTGATCACCAGATACGCCTGGGCCATTTGCGGGTCGTGCATGGCTTCGTCCCAGGCATCCAGCCACAACGCCCAGCCGGCATCAGCGGTGCTCGGCAGGCAATCACCTAAAAAACCCACCAGCGCCTCAAGTGGCGGAGCATCTGCCAAGGGCTCGCGCACTTCATCCAATTGCTCATTGGCAAAGCGCACAAAGGCTTCGCGACGCAGTTCGTTCCAGTCGCTGAAGTAGTGATAGACGTGGCTGCGCGACAAGCCGGCATGCTCGGCCAGGTCGCGGGTGGACACATCGGCAAAGCCCTTGCTGCGAAACAGCTCCAGGGCAGCGGCGATGATCTGGTCTTTACGGTCGATACGCGACATGGGCAATTCCTTTGGGCGCCGGTAGATAAGCGGCGCTTGCTTTTTGAGCGATCGCTCAAGGATACTTGAGCAGTCGCTCAATAATAGCGTCTATCACTCCTTTGGTGCACCCATGTCATCCGTGACCCCGCAAATCCTGATTGAAGAAAGCAAGAAAATCGGCCAGCAATCCGCCGGCCAAACGCTCAAGGCGATCGCCAAGGCATACCCCGGCAAGCTGTTCTGCACACTGTCACTGGTGGCGCTGGAGAATGCGCTGCTGTTGGCCTACCCGTTGTTTGCCGGGTTTGCGGTGGACTCGATTATCCGTGGCGATGCCACCAGCGCATTGTTCTATGCGTTGGTGGTGATGGCGTTCTGGGTGGTCGGCGCGGCGCGACGGGCGCTGGATACGCGCACCTTTACGCGAATCTACGCCGACCTTGCGGTGCCGGTGATTCTTAACCAGCGCCTGCAGAACCACAGCACCTCAAAATCCGCCGCACGGGTGGTGCTTGCGCGCGAATTCGTCGACTTCTTTGAAAAGCACGTGCCGATTATCGCCACGGCGCTGGTCTCGATTATTGGCGCGGCGGTGATGCTGATCGTGATTGAGCCTTGGGTCGGCCTGGCGTGCCTGGCCGCCCTGCTCTTATGCGTGACGCTGCTGCCACGCTTTGCCCAGCGCAACCAGGAACTGCATGAGCGCCTGAATGATCGCCTGGAGAAAGAAATCGGCCTGGTGGAAAAAGTCGGCGCACCGACCTTGCGTCGCCACTACCACGTGCTGTCACGCCTGCGCATCTGGCTGTCCGACCGCGAGGCCGCCGCGTACCTGTTTCTCGGCACGCTGGCAGCCCTGCTGTTTGTGGTCGCGATCAGCCAGCTGGCTTTGTCGCCGGCGGTCAAGGCCGGCCACATCTACGCGGTCATGACCTACCTGTGGACCTTCGTCACCAGCATGGACGAGGCGCCTGGGATGGTCGACCAACTGGCGCGCCTCAAGGATATCGGCAAGCGCGTGGACCCAGGCCTGGGCGAGCATTAAGCCTTAACGAAAACGGTCGACCTCCTGCCGCAAGCCTGCCGCCAGGGTTTCCAGTTCCTTGGCGGTAATGGCCAGGTTCGACACCACTTCGCGCTGTTCGCTGTTAGCCAATGCGATGCTTTGCAAGTTGCTGCTCAGCACGTTGGCCGTGCTGCTCTGCTCCTGGGTCGCGGTGGTAATGGCAGCAAATTGCTGGCCTGCCGAACGGCTTTGCTCGTCGATGCGCGCCAGGGCCGAGGCCACGTCGGCGTTGCGCGACAGGCCTTCCTGCATCAACACGTTGCCGTGCTCCATGGTGCTGATGGCGTTGCCGGTTTCCTGCTGGATGCTTTGGATCATCACCGAGATTTCGTCGGTGGCCTGGCGCGTACGCGAGGCCAGGTTACGCACCTCGTCGGCAACCACCGCAAAGCCCCGGCCTTGTTCACCGGCCCGCGCCGCCTCGATGGCGGCGTTGAGCGCCAGCAGGTTGGTTTGCTCGGCAATCGAGGTGATCACGCCGACGATTCCGCCAATTTCCTGGGAGCGCTGGCCCAAGGTGTTGATCACCGTGGCCGTGCTGTTGAGGGCAGTGGCGATATGCTCCAGCGACGACGACGCCTCTTGCATCGAGGTGCGGCCAATACGCGTCTGCTGGGCGTTTTCCTGGGCCAATCGCTCGGTATTGCCCATGTTGTCGGCGATGTTCAGCGAGGTGGCGCTGAACTCTTCCACTGCGCCAGCCATGCTGGTGATTTCGCCGGACTGCTGCTCCATGCCCTCATAGGCCCCACCCGACAGGCCGGACAACGCCTGAGCCCGGCTGTTGACCTCTTCTGCCGCTTTGCGAATATGCGAGACCATGGTCGAAAGCGCCTCACCCATCTGGTTGAAGCTGCTCGCCAACTGGCCGATTTCATCATGGCTGGACACATTCAAGCGTGCGCTCAAATCGCCAGCGCCCAAGGCTTCGGCCTGGCGCACCAAGTCGCTCAAAGGCTGCAATTTGCTGCGCAGCAACCACACCGCTGCGCCTACTGCCAGCAACATCGCCAGTACGCTGCCGATCACCAGGCGAATGCCGACCGCCCATGTGACTGCACGTATTTCGGACTTCGGCATGCTCGCCACCACCGACCACGGCCCGCCTTCAAACGGCACCGCAACGCTGTAGAAGTCTTCGTCCTTGTCGCTCCAGAAGCGGCCTTTGCCTGGGTTCTTGGCCAGATCAAGCATCACCGGAACCGCCTGATCCAGCGCCTGCACACCCGCCGGTGGCACCAGCCAGTGCTTCTGTTCGTCCAGCAAGGCAAGTGAGCCAGTCTGGCCGATACGGAAGCGCTTGAGGTTGTCGAACTGGGCCTTCTGCTCATCGGTGTAATCAAAGCCGATAAACAACACGGCGATCACCTTGCCGGCGGCATCGCGCACGGGGCTGTACTGGGTCATGTAGGCGCGATCGAACAACACCGCCCGCCCGATGTAATTCTGCCCGGCCAACAGGCGCTGGTAGGCCGGATGCTGGTGATCCAGCACAGTCCCGATGGCCCGATTGCCATCTTGTTTGGTCAGGGAGGTACTGATGCGAATGAAGTCTTCGCCACTGCGCACAAACACAGTGGCCACGCCGCCGGACATCTGCTTGAACTCGTCCACCTCCGCGAAGTTGTTGTTCAACACCTCATCGCCCAACAGCAGGCTCGGGGTCTGCACACCGGCCACGGCGACTTGCTGGTCAGCGCGCACACTCAACCCGGCGCCAAAGCGCTTTTCAAACAGCCCGCTCAATCGCTGAGTACTTTCGCGCAAGGTGCTGTGGAAGGTGTTGAGTTGATCGGCCAGCAAGCGTGCCTCGCTGGCCAGGTGTTCCTCGCGGGTGTCGAGGTTGGCCGAATCCAAGGAACGCAGGGCAAAAACAGTACTGCCGCTGATGACGACCGCCAAAATAACGGCCAAGGCGAGGCCTAACTGGGAGGCGATCCGAGCGCGAGGTTGAGACATGACAGCTCCTGGCCGAGGCCAGGATCATCCTGATCTCTTAGCGCAGCTCGGCAAATTATCTGGTGGGAAACGCTGGAAAATAAAGGTTCCAGCACACCTTATTCGGCAAGCGCAGACAATACTTGAGCGATTTACAGGGGTACCGCGCAAACGATTGCACCGAAGCGCTAGGCAAGGCGTTCGACCTGGGGCAATTCCATGGCATTGACTTCGCCTTGAAGAAACTCCGCCAATCGCCGCAAACGCTCACCACCGGGACGGGTTTTCGGCCACACCAGGTAGTAATTTTCCCCACTGGCCACCGCCGTCGGCCACGGCAGGCTCAAACGGCCCTGGGCCACATCTTCGGCCACCATCAGCAAATCGCCCATGGACACGCCGTAACCCCGCGCGGCGGCGATCATGCCCAACTCCAAGGTATCGAACACCTGCCCACCCTTGAGCGACACCTGGGACGACAACCCCATGCGCTCCAGCCAATTGCGCCAGTCACGGCGGTCGGGTGTGGGGTGCAGCAGCTCGGCGCTTGCCAGTCGTGGGACGTCCCACGGCCCGTCATTGAGCAGGTTGGGCGCACCCACCGGAATCAGCAACTCGGGGAACAGGTAACAGGCCTCCCAGTCCGCAGGAAAGTGCCCGTAGCTCAGTAATACAGCGCAGTCGAAGGGTTCCTGGTTGAAGTCCACTTCATCCACGCTCATCCATGCACTGGTCAGTTGCACTTCATTGCCAGGCTGCAAGGCGCGAAAGCGACTGAGCCGCGCCAGCAACCAGCGCATGGTCAGGGTCGATGGCGCCTTCATGCGCAGGATGTCGTCTTCGGCGTTCAGGGTGTGGCAGGCGCGTTCCAGCGCCGCGAAGCCTTCGCGCACGCCGGGCAACAGCAGGCGCGCCGCTTCGGTGAGCTGCAGGTTGCGGCCACTGCGCTGGAACAGGCGGCAGGCGAAGTGCTCTTCGAGCGTACGGATATGCCGGCTGACAGCACTTTGCGTGATGGAAAGCTCATCCGCCGCACGGGTAAATGAGTTGTGCCGGGAGGCGGCTTCAAAGGCGCGCAAGGCATAAAGCGGCGGTAGACGGCGTGCCATAGAAGAACCCCCTCAGATCAATACCCAACCCTACCATGAGTTTTAATCATGCGAATGATCGCTTTTATCCTTTTGTGTAATGCCTCGGGAGCGCCGAGAATCAGCCCTTTCCCAACCCTCTGACTTTTTGAGTGTGATGATCATGCAACATCCGGTGCGTACTGAACTCTGGGCCATTCTGCGGCTGTCGGGGCCGTTGATTGCCTCACAGTTGGCGCACATGCTGATGGTGCTGACCGACACGCTGATGATGGCCCGCCTGAGCCCCGAAGCCCTGGCCGGTGGCGGCTTGGGCGCCGCGAGCTATTCGTTCGTCGCGATCTTCTGCATCGGTGTGATTGCCGCCGTCGGCACGCTGGTCGCCATCCGTCATGGCGCCGGTGACATCGAAGGCGCCACTCGCCTGACCCAAGCAGGTCTTTGGTTGGCGTGGTTGATGGCGTTGGTGGCCGGCTTGCTGTTGTGGAATCTCAAGCCCGTGCTGCTGATGTTCGGCCAGACCGAAACCAACGTGCAGGCGGCTGGGCAATTCTTGACCATCCTGCCGTTCGCCCTGCCCGGCTACCTGAGCTTCATGGCCTTGCGCGGCTTTACCAGCGCCATCGGCAAGGCGACACCGGTGATGGTGATCAGCCTGGGCGGCACCGTCATTAACTACCTGCTCAACCATGCGCTGATCGAGGGCATGTTCGGTCTGCCGAAGCTGGGCTTGATGGGCATCGGCCTGGTCACAGCGATCGTCGCCAACTGCATGGCCCTGGCGTTGATGTGGTACATCCGCAGCAACCGCGCTTACGTGGCCTACCCGCTCGGCACGGGCCTGTTGCGCCTTAACACGCAGTATCTGCGTGAGCTGTGGCGCCTGGGCCTGCCGATTGGCGGCACCTACGCGGTGGAGGTCGGCTTGTTCGCCTTCGCGGCGCTGTGCATGGGCACCATGGGCAGTACGCAATTGGCCGCGCATCAGATTGCCCTGCAAATCGTCTCGGTGGCGTTCATGGTGCCGGCGGGGATGTCGTATGCGATCACCATGCGCATCGGCCAGCATTACGGCGCCGGTAAATTGCTGCAAGCACGCATGGCCGGGCGGGTCGGGATCGGTTTTGGCGCATTGGTGATGTTGGGGTTTGCCGTTGTGCTGTGGCTGTTTTCCGATGCGCTTATCGGACTGTTTCTGGACCATAACGACCCGGCTTTCCACGACGTCATCGTGCTGGCGGTCAGCCTGCTGGCCGTGGCGGCGTGGTTCGAATTGTTCGACGGCGTGCAGACCATTGCCATGGGCTGTATTCGCGGGCTGAAGGACGCCAAGACCACCTTCCTGGTCGGGCTGGGTTGCTATTGGCTGATCGGCGCACCGTCGGCGTGGTTGATGGCGTTCACACTGGGTTGGGGGCCGACCGGTGTCTGGTGGGGTTTGGCGCTTGGGCTGGCGTGTGCGGCCGTCAGCCTGACGTGGGCGTTTGAGGCGAAGATGAAGCGGATGATTCGGCAGGAGCCTGAAGTGCGCACGCAATTCCCGGCCATGCAACCAGACTAGAGAATGTACTCGGTCAATGTGGGAGCTGGCTTGCCTGCGATGGCGGTGTGTCAGGTGCCAAATTGGCTGGCTGGCCCACCGCCATCGCAGGCAAGCCAGCTCCCACATTTTTGATTGGGTTTACAACCTTCAGCCCAGCAGCGCCTGCTGGCTCTTGCCGAACGTCAAATACTCCACCAGTTCCGGCAACGGCAACGGCTTGCTGATCAGGTAACCCTGGGCCTGATCACACCCAAACAGCCGCAACAACGCCAGCTGTTCAGGGGTTTCCACCCCTTCGGCCACCACTTCCAGGTTGAGGTTGTGGGCCAGGTTGATCATGGCATGCACCAGCTTGCGGTTTTCTTCGCGCTCTTCCATGCCGCCGACGAAGCTCTTGTCGATCTTCAGCAAGGCAATTGGCAGGCTGTTGAGGTGCACGAATGAGGAAAAACCGGTGCCGAAATCATCCAGGGAAAACCGCACACCCAAGCGGCCAAGGGCGTCCATGGTCTGCTTGACCAAGTCACTGCGGCGCATCACGGCGGTCTCGGTCAGCTCGAACTCCAGCCACTGCGCTTCGACACCACGCTCGGCGATCAGCCGGCTCAACGTCGAAAGCAACTGGCTGTCCTGGAATTGGCGAAACGACAGGTTGACCGCCATATGCAGCGGCGGCAGGCCGCGTTCGCGCAGGTCTTGCATATCGCGCAAGGCCCGCGAGATCACCCAGTAACCCAATGGCACAATCAGGCCACTCTGTTCGGCCAAGGGCACGAATTCGCTGGGTGGCAACAGGCCACGCTCGCCGTGGCGCCAGCGCACCAGCGCTTCCAGGCCGACGATATGCCCGTCGTCCAAATCCAGGCGCGGCTGGTAATGCAGCTCCAGTTCGTCGCGGCGCAGAGCACGGCGCAGCTCACTTTCCAGGTCGGCCAGGCTGCGGGCGTTGCGGTTGATGCGTTCGTTGAAGATGTGAAAGGTACAGCCCTGGGTACTCTTGGCCTGCTGCATGGCGATGTGCGCGTGCCACATCAGCGGGTCGGCCCCGGCGCGGGCACGGGCATGTGCCACGCCCAGGCTGCAGCCGATCAGCAGGCTTTCGCCATCCACCCAATACGGCTCGGCCATGGCTTCGGTAATGCGCTCGGCCATCCACTCGGCGCGCTGGGGCGCACGGCGGGTGTCGATCAGCAGGGCGAATTCGTCGCTGCCCAGGCGCGCCAGTTGGTCACCGGCTTCGAGTTGGCTCTTGAGCCGCGAGACCACTTGCAGGATCAAACGATCGCCGGCCTGATGGCCCAAGGCGTCGTTGGCGTGACGAAAATTGTCGAGGTCCAGATGGCCGAGGGCCAGGCCACGGCCTTCGTTTTCGGCTAGACGCGCCGCCAGCAAGGTCTGGAAACCCTGGCGGTTGGCGATACCGGTGAGCGGGTCCTGCTCGGCCAGGCGCTGCAGGGTGTTTTCCAGCACGCCGCGCTCACGCACGTGGCGCAGGCAGCGGCGCAAGGTATCGGTATCCAATGCACCAAAGACCAGCCAGTCGCTCACACCCAGCGGTGAAACCAGCGGTTCCTGCTCCAGCAGCAATATGCACGGCAGGCTGCAACGGCCTGGGCCGGGTTGCAGGCTGGGCGTGGTCAATAACATGGCACTGTGGTCGTCATCGAACAGACGACTCACCGAGTCCCAGTTGGGCGCGCTGACCAGCACAGCCCCATCGCCCATCGGCGCCAGGCACTCGCGCAACAACGCTGCCCACGCTGGCTCATCGGCCAGTAGCAGCAAACGCAAGGGTTCGACAGGCGTAGACAAGCTAGCTCCCTAGACTCTGCAAAATTTTTTGGCGGCGGGCATTATGACGCGCGGCCTGATAATCACCAATGATAAGGGTTATCAAATACGCTAACGGTATACATTCGCTGCAGTTACCCGTCACATCCTGCGGCAAAGTATCAAAACCGGCAAATTTAGATCGAGTGGTACGTCACACCGTCGTTCTAAAGCAGCAGAATCTTGCCAGCCTGTTAAAATGCCCGCCCTTTTGAACAACGACTCCCTGATTTCTGTATGTCCCGACTCAATCCCCGGCAGCAAGAAGCCGTGAACTACGTCGGCGGCCCTCTATTGGTGCTCGCCGGTGCTGGCTCCGGCAAGACCAGCGTGATCACCCGCAAGATCGCGCACCTGATCCAGAACTGCGGCATCCGTGCCCAGTACATCGTCGCCATGACCTTTACCAACAAGGCCGCGCGCGAAATGAAGGAGCGTGTCGGCACGCTGCTCAAGGGCGGCGAAGGCCGTGGCCTTACGGTGTGTACCTTCCACAACCTGGGCTTGAACATCATCCGCAAGGAGCACGTGCGGCTGGGCTACAAGCCGGGCTTCTCGATCTTCGACGAGACCGATGTGAAGTCGCTGATGACTGACATCATGCAGAAGGAATACGCAGGCGACGACGGCGTGGATGAGATCAAGAACATGATCGGCGCCTGGAAAAACGACCTGATCCTGCCGCCCCAGGCCCTGGAAAACGCGCGCAACCCCAAGGAACAGACCGCCGCCATCGTCTACACCCACTACCAGCGCACGCTCAAGGCGTTCAACGCGGTGGACTTCGACGACCTGATCCTGCTGCCGGTAAAGCTGTTCGAGGAACACGCCGACATCCTCGAAAAATGGCAGAACAAGGTCCGCTACCTGCTGGTGGACGAATACCAGGACACCAACGCCAGCCAATACCTGCTGGTGAAAATGCTCATCGGCACGCGCAACCAGTTCACCGTGGTAGGCGACGACGACCAGTCGATCTACGCCTGGCGTGGCGCGCGCCCGGAAAACCTGATGTTGCTCAAGGACGACTACCCGTCCCTGAAAGTGGTGATGCTGGAGCAGAACTACCGCTCCACCAGCCGTATCCTGCGCTGCGCCAACGTGCTTATTTCCAACAACCCCCACGAGTTTGAAAAACAACTGTGGAGTGAGATGGGCCATGGCGACGAGATCCGCGTGATCCGCTGCCGCAATGAAGACGCCGAAGCCGAGCGCGTGGCCGTGGAAATCCTCAGCCTGCACTTGCGTACCGACCGGCCCTACAGCGATTTCGCGATCCTGTATCGCGGCAACTACCAGGCCAAGCTGATCGAGCTGAAACTGCAGCACCACCAGGTGCCGTATCGCCTGTCGGGCGGCAACAGCTTTTTCGGACGCCAGGAAGTAAAAGACCTGATGGCCTACTTCCGGCTGATCGTGAACCCGGATGACGACAACGCCTTCCTGCGCGTGATCAACGTGCCGCGTCGGGAAATCGGTTCGACGACCCTGGAAAAGCTCGGCAACTACGCCACCGAACGCAAAATCTCGATGTACGCCGCCACCGACGAAATCGGCCTGGGCGAGCACCTGGACACGCGCTTCACCGATCGCCTGTCGCGCTTCAAACGCTTCATGGACAAGGTACGCGAGCAGTGCGCCGGCGAAGACCCGATCAGCGCCCTGCGCAGCATGGTCATGGACATCGACTATGAAAACTGGCTGCGCACCAACAGCTCCAGCGACAAGGCTGCGGATTACCGCATGGGCAACGTCTGGTTCCTGATCGAAGCGTTGAAAAACACGCTGGAGAAGGACGAAGAAGGCGAGATGACCGTCGAAGACGCCATCGGCAAGCTGGTGTTGCGCGACATGCTTGAGCGCCAACAGGAAGAAGAAGACGGCGCCGAAGGCGTGCAGATGATGACCCTGCACGCGTCCAAGGGCTTGGAATTCCCTTACGTGTTCATCATGGGCATGGAAGAGGAAATCCTTCCGCACCGCTCCAGCATTGAAGCTGACACCATCGAAGAAGAACGGCGCCTGGCCTACGTGGGCATTACCCGCGCACGTCAGACACTGGCCTTCACCTTCGCGGCCAAGCGCAAGCAATACGGCGAAATCATCGATTGTGCCCCCAGCCGGTTCCTGGATGAACTGCCGCCGGACGATCTGGCCTGGGAAGGCAATGACGACACCCCGACCGAGGTGAAGGCCGTTCGCGGCAACACCGCCTTGGCGGACATACGCGCGATGTTAAAGCGCTAGAATCGACTACTTTTTAATCTACTTTCGGCGCAAACCGCGCCATTAGAGGAAGCTTTCCGTGGAAGCACTGCACAAGAAAATTCGCGAAGAAGGCATCGTGCTTTCCGATCAGGTCCTCAAGGTTGACGCCTTTTTGAACCACCAGATCGACCCGGCGCTGATGAAGTTGATCGGCGACGAATTCGCCGCGCTGTTCAAGGACTCGGGCATCACCAAGATCGTCACCATCGAAGCCTCGGGTATTGCACCGGCGATCATGACCGGCCTGAACCTGGGTGTGCCGGTGATCTTCGCCCGTAAGCAGCAGTCTCTGACCCTGACTGAAAACCTGCTGTCGGCCACTGTGTATTCCTTCACCAAGAAGGTCGAAAGCACCGTGGCGATTTCCCCACGTCACCTGACCAGCAGCGACCGCGTGCTGGTGATCGACGACTTTTTGGCCAACGGCAAAGCATCCCAGGCGCTGATCTCGATCATCAAGCAAGCCGGCGCGACCGTTGCAGGCTTGGGGATTGTGATTGAGAAGTCGTTCCAGGGTGGCCGTGCGGAGCTGGATGCGCAGGGTTATCGGGTTGAATCGCTGGCGCGGGTGAAGTCGCTGGCCGGTGGCGTCGTCACCTTCATCGAGTAATCACTGCCTGAACTCGATTAAAAATGTGGGAGCTGGCTTGCCTGCGATGAGGGCCTGACAGTCGACAACTCTGTCGACTGACACTCCGCTATCGCAGGCAAGCCAGCTCCCACATTTGATTTTTGGTGCCTGTCAGTGCGCGGTGGCTTGGAGGCCAGCAAGCAGCAAGCGCTGATACAGATCCTCTTTCAACCCCTCCGGCTGATCCAGCCGCATGCGCTTCAAATGCTCAGGAAACGCCTCCGGCTCCGGTGCATCCAGTGCAGCCCGGCCCAATTCCAGAATCTCCGTCAGCTTGAATTTGCTCTTGAGCCAGTTAAGGGCGCGCAACAGGTCTCGCTCCTCATCGGTAAAGTCAGTGCCCAACGGATATTCCGGGAACAACCGGCGATGCCGCGCCTGAATGCCCTTGAGCCGCTCCGGCGTATTCTCAGTAAAACGTGGGTCCAGTTCGAAGTCCTTGGCCAGCTTGCCAGCCTTTTGCGCCTGTTCGATCAGGTCGTTCTGGAAGCGCGAGTCGGTGACCTTGAGCAAGGCCTCGATCACCTTGGCATCCGTCTGACCGCGCAAGTCGGCAATGCCGTATTCGGTAATGACGATATCCCGCAGGTGCCGTGGGATGGTGCAATGCCCGTACTCCCAGACTATATTGGAACTGACCTCACCCGCCGACTCGCGCCAGCTGCGCAGAATCAGGATTGAACGCGCGCCCTCCAGCGCATGGCCTTGCGCAACAAAGTTGTACTGCCCGCCCACACCGCTGAGTACGCGACCGTCTTCGAGCTGGTCGGCCACGCCCGCACCGAGCAGCGTCACCATGATCGCGCTGTTGATAAAGCGCGCATCCAGGCGTTGCAGACGCTTGAGTGCTTCCTGCCCGTACAGCTCGTTGATGTAGCTGATGGCGGTCATGTTGAATTCGAGGCGTTTGGCGTGAGTCATTTCCTGCAAACGCTGGTAAAAGCTGCGCGGCCCGAGGAAGAAACCGCCGTGAATGGAAACACCGTCGGGCTGCGCGGCGTCATCCAGGGTGCCGGCGTTGGCCTGCTGCTGGGTCGTCACATCCGGGTAGACCTTGCGCCGAATAATCCCGGCATCGGCCAGCACCAGCAGGCCGTTGACGAACATTTCGCTGCATCCATAAAGGCCACGCGCAAAGGGCTCGACACCGCCTTCGCGGCTGATCAAAGGCGCCCACTGGTAAACATCCAGATCCGTCAGCAACAACCGGTAGGCTTCGTTATCGGCCTGGCGCGCCAGTAAGGCGGCGGTCAGCGCATCGCCCATCGAGCCAATGCCAATCTGCAACGTGCCGCCATCGCGCACCAGGGTGCTGGCATGCAAGCCGATAAAGTGGTCTTGAAAGCCGACCGGCATATTCGGTGTGGAGAACAGCGTGGTGCTGTCCTTCTCGTCGATCAGGTAATCGAAGGCGTCCATACCCAGTTCGGCATCGCCGGGCATATAGGGCAAATCGCTGTGAACCTGGCCGACGACGAGGATGGTTTCGCCTGCTTCGCGGCGCTTGGCGATCATCGGCAGCAGGTCGAGGGTGATATCGGGGTTGCAGCTCAAGCTCAGCCGGTCGGGGTGTTCGGCGCTGCTGGCGACCAATTGCGCCACCAGGTTCAAGCCGGCGGCGTTGATATCGCGGGCAGCGTGGCTGTAGTTGCTGCTGACGTAGTCCTGCTGCGCCGACGCGCTATGCAGCAGGCTGCCGGGCTGCATGAAGAACTGCTGCACACGGATGTTCTTTGGCAGGCTGTCCTTGTGCAAATCCGCCAGGAAATCCAGCTCGGGATAGTCGCCGAATACCCGCTCGATAAAGGGTTCGAGAAAGCGCTTCTGCAGGCCGTCAACCATGGTCGGGCGGCCCAGGGCCAGTGCGGTATAGATCGTCAGCTCGCGCTCCGGCAGCTTGGCGATACGCCGGTACAGCGCATTGACGAACAGGTTGGGCTTGCCCAGACCGAGCGGCATGCCCATGTGGATATGCGCCGGCAAGCGTGCCAGTACGTCGTCAACTGCTTGCTCGATTGAACACAACTGCACCATCCGACCCTCCTGAACATTCCGTGATTAGGGGTTGGACCGAGCTTGCCGGGTCTTTGCTGCAATGAACAGCAATCAATTTGATAAGGCCATCCCTGTGCGCATGAAGAAACTGCCAAATAAAAGCCTAATTAAAACAGAAACATATCATAAAGGTTTAACCCGAGATTACGACCAAAGAAAAGCCTTACGACTCATTGAATAAAAGCCCTACGTTCATTTAGGACAAGATCAAAACACAAATTATATCCACGCACTAATATCGATTTCAGTATGAAACCATCTTCAAAAGGCTATACACCTAACGAATACAAATACCCAAGGAAGTGCAATGAAAAACATTAATCATATAATAATTATCGGTTTCGGAAGCGTCGCACAAGGCCTGCTCCCACTATTATCAAGGCATTACAATGGAGTGAACGTGACAATTTTTGAGAAACACCTAAACGAGAGCCTTATCGAAATCACCACCGAATTCTCAGCCACCCTGGAAGAAAAGGCCATAACCGCTGAAAACTTCAAACCCATACTCTCGCCGTACTTAAACGGAAATACTTTTTTAGTGAACCTCGCAGTATCTGTCTCAAGCCTGGAGCTTTTAGAACTGGCTCAAAAGTATGACTCACTTTATCTAGACACCTGTATAGAGCCGTGGGCCTACAAAGACGAAAAATACCAGGCGCTTATCACAAACTATCAGCTTCGCGAGGTAATGAAAACGTATCAACAGAAAACTACTGGCCCAACCGCTGTTGTCGCCCATGGCGCAAATCCTGGTTTCATCTCAATTTTATTAAAGAAAGCTTTAGTAGAAATGGCCGCAGCAAACAACATAGTAGCAGAACCGAAAAACCAGATTGAATGGGCAGCGCTTGCCAACATCCTTGAAATACAAGTTATACAAATCTCCGAGCATGACTCCCAAGTCAGTGCATCAGCCCGCGCCCCCCTAAACTTCGTCTCCACATGGTCTGTGGACGGTCTCGTTACCGAATGCCTGCAAGCAGCAGAATTGGGCTGGGGCACACACGAAACAGAAATTCCTTACGGCGCAAGAAAAAATGGATATGCACTAGAAATGCTAGAGCAAGGGTGTAACGTTAGAGTTAAAAGCTGGTCACCTAACTATTTGGAATTTTCTGCCTATTTACTAACCCATAACGAAGCACTGTCAATTGCTGAATATTTGACTTTAGGCGACCCCGAGAATCCTACCTACCGCCCAACTGTTTACTATGCGTATGAACCTTGTGATCAGACACTCGATTCAATGCAACTTTTGGGTCAGAGTGAGCAATCAGAAAAAATCAAAAAAACGATTATGAAAGACGAAATTATTTCGGGAATAGATGAGCTTGGCGTTTTCCTAATCAGCAAAAAATTCCGCGCCTTCTGGTTAGGGTCAAATCTATCAATTGGTAAAGCCAGGAAAATGGCCAACTACAACAGTGCGACAAGCTTACAGGTTGCCTCCAGCATAATTGGCGGCATGAAATGGGCAGAATACTTTCCAAACGCTGGCGTCATAGAGTCGGAAAATTTGGATTGGCGTTACGTATACGACATCACTGTTAACTATTGGGAACCCATCGTCAGTCAACAGACAGACTGGAAACCATCGGATGTCGACCACACGCTGTCTTTCAGTAACTTTTTAGTATGAAGCCGTCTACCTGAAAAATAACTTTACCAAAAGGCCGCTATCATGAATAACATGCAGAGCACCTCTAATACGCCGAAAAAATTAAGCAATGCGTCTTCAATTCTCAAGGATTTTTGCTTTCCTCCGTTAACGCTTAGCAAGGCAGAGAAGGCTACTTGGAAAGAAATTTTCTTCGACTCAATAATTACCGAATACGATGCAAGGAGGCTTTATTGGCATATCGCTGATCAGAATCCAGCTTGCATCTCTGAATTGGCAAATATTTTAAAGCCTTGGCTTAGAGATGAAATCGATCACGCGTATGGCTTCTCTCTGATTTATTCAGCCTACACAGGAATTCCGCTTGACGTTGTAGCAATGGAAGTTGAAACAAGACAATCCGACTTCAACAGCCTAGCCCCCTTTATGCAGGACCCACTTAGACTTCTCATCTTGCTTGCGTATGACGAGATAATCACGACGCACGTCTATCAGCGCAGCATAAAAAATTACGACAACTTTAGTTCCTCGCAATTGTCAGTCTGGATCAGAAAAACCAAAAGAGATGAAGCTAAGCATTTTTTCTTTTTCATAGAACAAGCTAAACAGCTATTCCCGAATAGGCTTCAAGAAGCCCCGTCCATACTTAAAGAGCTTTTCACATTAGATTTTGAAAAAACAGAATATACAGGAACCTTTGTGTTAGACCACAACACGCTTGATTATCCAATCACTAAAAAAGAAATACAAGAATCAATAATCCCAACCATCATCAAAAAATTGAGCCATGACACTCACACATCAAACGGAGCAAAAAAATGAAACCTCCCTTCCTCAATAAGCGTCATTGGAGCTCTAGAGCGCTATTCAAAGAAATCGCCAATAGCGACTGGGTCAATCCCGGCATTGACCCAAAATACGAGGATTTCTTTTTGGCTGACTTAGTCTCTGAGTACGACGCGATAAACCTGTATCACTACCTTTATCCGAGACGCTCTGAGTTTTCCCCATACTTCGTGCAATATTTAGACTTATGGTTTTTAGATGAAAAAAATCATGCCGACGGCTTTATAGAACTGAATCGTTTGATATTTAATACAGACGAAGAAACTCTCTTGGACAATTTAAAATCAAGAAACAGCGACTTTAAACCCTTTGAAGAAATTTTATCAAACGAACTAAGCTTACTTACTGTGTTTGCGTACGATGAATACATTTCAGTCAAAACATACAAGAAAGATACGTTCTATAATCAGTTTGGGCACTCGGGCTTCGACACATGGATTTGTAACTTAATCGCCGACGAAGCAACCCATTTCGCAAACGCTATAAAATTATTAAGAAACAACCACTCATCTTGTCTAGAGCTGATTGAAAAAAACTTAACCCGTATTATTCAACTTGAAAGTACCCCTTACAGAAATACTTTCTTGCTCGATCATGACGGGCCACACTTTCTTCTAGGCAATAGTGATTATGCGGAAGCTGCCGCGAGTGAAATACTAGACATCCTAACTAGAGATAAATAATGAAAAACAGTCACTATTTAATAGCCTCCATGGTGCTCATGGTGTTTGGCGAAATCCTAACTATCTATAGTGAAGTTTATGCCTCAAAACTTTCTGGACGAGTTATAGAAAATCCTGAACTTTTTATAAAACCTATTTTACTCATATGCATTGCCGGCATAAGCCTGATATTCGCTTATTGGTTAGGTTACCAAGGCACAGGGAATATATGGATCGTGACAGTGGCGTCACTCACACTGCTGCTTATATTAGAGCCCATCGTCATTTATGCGATGCTAAAGGAACTACCGGGGCGCGGGGCACTCATCGGATTCATTCTTGGAGCCGTAGGGCTACTGGCGACTTTGGTACTTTAAAATATGCGAAAGCGCTCTTGTTACCCAAAGGTTAGCCCACTTTGCGGGCTAACCTTTTGTAAAGGCTTAACTTTTTACTTCAATCCAGACATCTTCTCGATTGCACCTTTAAGCTCGTCATCCGAGCAATCGGCGCATGTGCCTTTTGGCGGCATGGCGTTCAAGCCGGTGATCGCCTTGGCCAGCAGGCCGTCGAGGCCGCCCTGGTGGTCGGCGCGGTCTTTCCAGGCCGCGCTGTCACCGATCTTCGGTGCGCCCAGCAAACCCGTGCCGTGGCACGCATTGCAGTGCTTGGCAATCACTTCATCCGGCGTCTTCGCGCCGCCGCCGCCGCCCGCAGCCACGGCAACTTCCATCCCTTTGCATTCCTGGCCCTGGACACACACCTGGCCGACAGGCTCCAGGCGCTTGGCAATTTCATCATTGGTCGCAGCTTGAGCGCTGACAGCCCATAGGGCCAGTACGGTTGCTGGTGCAGCCAGCATTTTCATAATTAGGTTCACGCGTTCACCCTCAATGGTGGCTATTCACGCCTGCGGCCACGGTTTCGCAGGCGGCGAAAGTATAACGGTTAGCCCGTCATGCCGAAACAACCCTATTAAATAAAGGGAGATTCGGCCTCACGGTTACAGCAACGGGTGTGTCTGCAACGCTGGCAGCACGCCTCTTCTGTCAAAAGTTCGCAGGTGTGGCTGCGCTGATTAGCCGCGCCGGCACGTCGAACGGGTTGCGAAAACGATGCGGCTTGGTGCTTTCAAAGTAGTAGCTATCGCCGGCTTCGAGCACAAAAGTTTCAAGACCGACCACCAACTCCAGGCGACCTTCCACCAGAATCCCGGTTTCTTCGCCTTCGTGGGTGAGCATTTCTTCGCCCGTGTCGGCGCCCGGCGGGTAGATCTCGTTGAGAAACGCGATCGCCCGGCTGGGGTGCGCGCGCCCGACGAGTTTCATGGTGACGGCGCCGTCCGAGATGTCGATCAGCTCATTGGCTTTATAGACGATCTGCGTCGGTTTTTCCTGGAGGATCTCCTCGGAAAAGAACTCGACCATGGACATGGGGATGCCGCCCAGCACCTTGCGCAAGGAACTGATCGAGGGGCTGACACTGTTTTTTTCGATCATCGAAATGGTGCTGTTGGTGACACCCGCGCGCTTGGCGAGCTCTCGCTGGGAAAGACCTTTGAGTTTACGGATGGATTGCAGTCGTTCGCCGACGTCCAATGCAGGAGCCTCCTAGGATTCAGGCTTTGTTGTAGTTGAGCGTTATCATGGCGACAGCGTTCAGTATTTACAACACTTGGGCCTAAATCCCGGTGGGCTCTGCTCGTAGGCGCGGCTTAAGCCCCGCAATAGAGCCTTGGTACGCGGCGCAGGTTGCAGAAAATCTGGTAGGGGATGGTTTCGGCAGCCGCCGCCACGTCACTGGCAAGGATATTTTTGCCCCACAGCTCCACGGGGGAACCGAGCCCGGCCTGGGGCACGTCGGTGAGGTCAACGCAGAGCATGTCCATGGACACTCGGCCCAGCAACTGGCTGCGCTGGCCTGCCACCAGCACTGGCGTGCCGGTCGGTGCATGGCGCGGGTAGCCGTCGGCATAGCCCATGGCAACCACGCCGACGCGCATC
The DNA here is from genome assembly GCF_012985445.1 of Pseudomonas sp. WS 5532. Classification (NCBI taxonomy): domain Bacteria; kingdom Pseudomonadati; phylum Pseudomonadota; class Gammaproteobacteria; order Pseudomonadales; family Pseudomonadaceae; genus Pseudomonas; species Pseudomonas sp. WS 5532. The sequence goes on along the minus strand of NZ_JAAQWK010000002.1, from coordinate 232,551 downwards.
GGTTTTGGCGTGATGAACTTGGCGCCGTAACCGATCGGCTCACCGGCCGGCAATTCACGCACGCAGATGACTTTCGATTCCAGGGTCATCACCGGCTGCAAACGCGCAGCGATGGCCTGGTCCTCACCAAACGGCGTAGCACCGTAGAGCATGATGCCTGGGCGCACCCAGTCGCTGGACATATTCGGCCAGCCCATCACCGACGGCGAATTACGCAGGCTGACCTCGGCCGACAAGCCTTGGCGGGCCGCTTCAAACACCGCCACTTGCTCGTCACTGCGCACGCAATCGAGTTCATCGGCGCGGGCGAAGTGGCTCATCAGTACGATCCTGGCCACTTTGCCGCTGGCCAGCAGGCGCTGGTACGCCTCGTGGTAATCCTTGGGGTGCAGGCCCACGCGGTGCATGCCCGAGTCGAGCTTGAGCCAAATGGTCAGCGGTTTGCTCAGCCGGGCTTGTTCGATGGCTTCCAACTGCCACAACGAATGCACCACGCACCAAAAATCATGTTCGATGATCAGCGGCAGTTCGTCAGCTTCGAAAAAACCTTCCAGCAGCAATACCGGCGCACGAATCCCGGCAGCCCGCAGCTCCAATGCCTCCTCGATGCACGCCACCGCAAACCCATCCGCCTCGGCTTCCAGCGCCTGGGCCACACGTACGGCACCATGGCCATAGGCATCCGCCTTGACCACGGCGAGGGCTTTGGCCCCCGTCAGTTCACGGGCCAGTTGGTAGTTGTGGCGCAGGGCTTGGAGGTCGATCAGGGCACGGGCAGGACGCATGGCGGCAGGCTTCTAGGCGGTAAAGTGAAGAAAAACCGGCGCCGACTATCAGCCACGGCGCCGGGGGAAAAAGCTACGTTTAAGGCAGCGCAGCCACCACGGACAGCTCTACCAGAATTTCTGGTTCGCACAGTTTGGCCTCAACCGTGGCACGGGCCGGGGCCACGCCTTTAGGCAGCCACTTGTCCCACACCGCGTTCATGCCGGCGAAGTCGGCGTCGATGTCTTTGAGGTAGATCGTCACCGACAGCAACTTGGTTTTGTCGGTGCCGGCCAGGTCCAGCAAACGTTCGATATTGGCCAGGGTTTCGCGGGTCTGCTGTTCAATCCCGGCATTCATGTCGTCGCCGACCTGCCCTGCCAGATACACGGTACCGCTGTGAACAACGATCTGGCTCATGCGCTCATTGGTGAGCTGGCGCTGGATTGACATGTTTTGCGGACTCCTGGTGGTTGCTGCCGTAACGGGAAATATCGAGACCTTCGGCGCTGATCTGCGGCGTTTTTTTCGCCATCAGGTCAGCCAGCAAACGGCCAGAGCCGCACGCCATGGTCCAGCCAAGGGTGCCGTGGCCGGTGTTCAGGAACAGGTTCTTGAACGGGGTGGCACCGACAATCGGCGTGCCGTCGGGTGTGGTCGGGCGCAGGCCGGTCCAGAAAGTGGCTTCGGTCAAATCGCCGCCCTGAGGATAAAGGTCGTTGACGATCATCTCCAGGGTTTCACGTCGACGAGGGTTCAGCGACAGGTCAAAACCGGCTATTTCAGCCATGCCGCCGACGCGGATGCGGTTGTCGAAACGGGTGATCGCGACCTTGTAGGTCTCATCCAGAATGGTCGAAGTCGGCGCCATCGCCGGGTTGGTGATCGGCACGGTCAGTGAGTAACCCTTGAGCGGATACACCGGCGCCTTGATCCCCAGCGGCTTGAGCAGCTTGGGCGAGTAACTGCCCAGGGCCAGTACGTAACGGTCGGCGGTTTCCAGCTTGCCATCGATCCACACGCCATTAACGCGATCACCGGCGTAATCAAGGCGCTGGATGTCCTGTTCGAAACGGAATTCCACGCCCAATTGCTTGCACATGTCCACCAGACGCGTGGTGAACATCTGGCAGTCGCCGGTCTGGTCGTTGGGCAGGCGCAGGGCGCCGGCGAGGATATCGGTGACGCTGGCCAGGGCTGGCTCAACGCGGGCAATGCCGGCGCGGTCGAGCAGCTCGAACGGCACGCCGGATTCTTTCAATACGGCGATGTCTTTGGCCGCACCATCCAATTGCGCCTGGGTGCGGAACAACTGGGTAGTACCCAGGCTGCGGCCTTCGTAGGCGATGCCGGTTTCGGCGCGAAGTTCGTCAAGGCAGTCACGGCTGTATTCGGACAGGCGCACCATGCGCTCTTTGTTCACCGCGTAACGGCTCTGGGTGCAGTTGCGCAGCATCTGCGCCATCCACAGGTACTGATCGATATCGGCGGTGGCTTTGATCGCCAGTGGCGCGTGGCGTTGCAGTAACCACTTGATGGCCTTGAGCGGCACGCCTGGCGCGGCCCAGGGCGAGGCATAACCCGGCGACACCTGGCCTGCGTTGGCGAAACTGGTTTCCATGGCAGCGGCGGGCTGACGGTCGACCACAACCACTTCAAAGCCGGCCCGCGCCAAATAGTAGGCACTGGTCACCCCAATGACGCCGCTACCCAAGACCAGAACGCGCATTTTTATATCCTCATCACGGGCTTAGCCGCTGACGTGTGTTATTCGAGCAATGATGGACGCAGTGTAAAAAACAATGACCAGTGCATTTCACTATATAAATGCCTATATTTGGCGACAATTCTCGGCAAAAACCCTTTTCACAGAGGCGTATCCCCTATGCGTACCAACACCCAGACCAAGCGGGAGCTGGACAAGATCGACCGCAATATCCTGCGCATCCTGCAAACCGATGGGCGTATTTCGTTTACGGAGCTGGGGGAAAAGGTCGGGCTGTCGACCACGCCGTGCACCGAGCGGGTCCGCCGCCTGGAGCGTGAAGGGATCATCATGGGCTACAACGCGCGGCTCAACCCGCAGCATTTGAAGGGGAGTTTGCTGGTATTTGTCGAGATCAGCCTGGATTACAAGTCGGGCGACACCTTTGAGGAATTCCGCCGCGCCGTGCTGAAGCTGCCCCATGTGCTGGAGTGCCACTTGGTGTCAGGCGACTTCGACTACCTGGTGAAAGCGCGGATCTCCGAGATGGCCTCGTACCGCAAATTGCTCGGCGATATCTTGCTCAAGCTGCCGCATGTGCGCGAGTCCAAGAGCTATATCGTGATGGAAGAGGTGAAAGAGAGCCTGAACCTGCCGATCCCCGACTGACCAAATGACACAATTCGGTCAAATGTGGGAGCTGGCTTGCCTGCTCCCACATTTTTTTGATCCAGTACATCCGTCAGACCAGTACTTGCCGGGTACTCGCCATGTATTCGTGAATTTGCTTCTCAACCCTAGGGTGAATCAACTCCACCGGCCGCCGCCCATTCGGGCACGGCAACGTCTTGGTAGTGCCAAACAGCCGGCAAATCAGCGGCCGCTCGTCATACACCGTGCAGCCATTCGGCCCCAGGTGCACGCAGTTCAGCTCGTCCATGGCCGCCTCCTGCTCGGCGGCAGTCTTGCGTGGCAGGCGCGACATTTCCTCGGGTGAGGTGGTCACCGGCCCACAGCAGTCGTGGCAGCCGGGGACGCACTCGAACGAAGGGATCTGCCTGCGCAGCGCGCTGATTTTCTGGCTGTTGCAACTCATCGAAACACTTACCGAACGGCGAATAGGCGTGGATTCTGACGCAAAACGTGCTGCGCAGACAGCTTCGTCCGACCGCTGTATCCTGCGTCAAATTTTCCAAACAGGGATGCTCCCCATGACCGCCAGCGCCCGGCACACCGCTTCCTACTACGCCGCCAGCAGCGTTTCACAGCCCGACTACCCGGCGTTGATGGGCGAAGTGCGCGCCGATGTGTGCGTGATTGGCGGCGGCTATTCCGGCCTAAACACAGCGCTTGAGCTGGCCGAGCGTGGCTTTAGCGTGGTGCTGCTGGAAGCGCGCAAGCTCGGCTGGGGCGCCAGCGGCCGCAACGGCGGCCAGCTGATTCGCGGTGTCGGCCACGGCCTGGACCAGTTCAGCAACGTGATCGGCAGCGACGGCGTGCGCCAGATGAAGCTGATGGGCCTGGAAGCCGTCGAGATCGTGCGCGAGCGGGTCGAGCGCTATCAGATCCCCTGCGACCTGACCTGGGGTTACTGCGACCTCGCCAACAAACCCCGCGATCTGATCGGCCTGGCCGAAGACGCCGAAGAACTGCGCAACCTCGGTTATCGCCATGAAGTACGTCTGCTGCAAGCCAACGAGATGAGCAGCGTGATCGGCTCCGAGCGCTATGCAGGCGGCATGATCGACATGGGTTCCGGCCATTTGCACCCGCTGAACCTGGCCCTCGGCGAAGCCGCCGCCGCGCAGCAGCTGGGCGTGAAGCTGTTTGAGCAGTCCGAAGTGACGCGCATCGACTACGGCCCCGAGGTCAACGTGCACACCGCCAATGGCAACGTGCGCGCCAACACCCTGGTGCTGGCCTGCAACGCCTACCTCAACGGCCTGAACCCGCAATTGAGCGGTAAGGTGCTGCCCGCCGGCAGCTACATCATCGCCACCGAACCCTTGAACGAAGCCCAGGCCGCCAGCCTGCTGCCGCAGAACATGGCGGTGTGCGATCAACGCGTGACCGTGGATTACTTCCGCCTGTCCGCCGACCGCCGCCTGCTGTTCGGCGGAGCCTGCCACTATTCCGGCCGCGACCCGCAGGACATCGGCGCCTATATGCGCCCCAAAATGCTCAAGGTGTTCCCGCAACTGGCGGACGTGAAGATCGACTACCAATGGGGCGGCATGATCGGCATCGGCGCCAACCGCCTGCCGCAGATTGGCCGGCTGGCCGACCAGCCCAACGTGTATTACGCCCAGGCCTACGCCGGCCATGGCCTCAACGCCACGCACCTGGCCGGCAAGCTGCTCGCCGAAGCCATCAGCGGCCAACAGCAGGGGCGTTTTGATTTGTTCGCCCAGGTGCCGCACATCACCTTCCCCGGCGGCAAACATCTGCGCTCGCCGCTGTTGGCGCTGGGGATGCTCTGGCACCGGGTCAAAGAGCTGCTCTAATCAGTCGCGCCAGAACGGCTTCATGCCTTCCTGGCGCGCCTGTTCGGCAGTCAACCCGACGTCACGCAGTTGCTCACCGGTCAGGTGCAGCAAGGCTTTGCGCGTGTAGCGGCGGTGCCAGAACAGACTCCAGCGGCTGATATCGCGCGGCGCCTTCGCCCGCTCCTGCCCTGCCTGCAATTGCTGACTGTGTAACATCAGCCGCACATCGCTCATGCCGTTCATCGTGTTGCCCCTCATTTGCCTGTTGCCATGAGTGACTAGGATGAGCGCGCGGGCCAAACCATTACAGATTCAACCAATCTTTATTAAATCCATACAGATACTGCCCATGAAAGGCTGAATCCTGTATTTTGCGCCTATCTGTACTGGTCCCCTCGGAGCGATCACCATGACCCTCTACGTCAACCTCGCCGAATTACTGGGCACGCGCATCGAGCAGGGCTTCTATCGCCCCGGTGATCGCTTGCCTTCCGTGCGGGCCTTGAGTGTGGAACACGGAGTGAGCCTGAGCACCGTGCAACAAGCCTACCGATTGCTGGAAGACAACGGCCTGGCGATGCCCAAGCCCAAGTCGGGCTACTTTGTGCCGGTCGGACGCGAGTTGCCGGCGCTGCCGGAAATCGGCCGTCCGGCACAGCGCCCGGTGGAAATCTCGCAGTGGGACCAGGTGCTGGAACTGATTCGCGCCGTGCCGCGCAAAGACGTCATACAGATGGGCCGTGGCATGCCGGACGTATTGTCGCCGACCATGAAGCCCCTGCTGCGCAGCCTGGCCCGGGTGAGCCGTCGCCAGGACCTGCCGGGGCTGTATTACGACAATATCCTTGGCTGTATGGAGTTGCGTGAGCAGATCGCTCGACTGTCTCTGGATTCCGGCTGCCAGTTGACCGCCGAAGATATCGTGATCACCACCGGCTGCCATGAAGCGCTGTCCGCCAGCATCCACGCGATTTGCGAGCCTGGCGATATTGTTGCGGTCGACTCGCCAAGCTTTCACGGCGCGATGCAAACCCTCAAAGGTCTGGGCATGAAGGCCCTGGAAATCCCCACCGACCCCATCACCGGCATCAGCCTCGAAGCACTGGAGCTGGCACTGGAACAGTGGCCGATCAAGGTCATCCAGCTGACCCCCAACTGCAATAACCCGCTGGGTTACATCATGCCCGAGGCACGCAAACGCGCACTGCTAACCCTGGCCCAGCGCTTTGACGTGGCGATTATTGAAGACGATGTGTACGGCGAATTGGCCTACAGCTACCCGCGTCCGCGCACGATCAAATCCTTCGACGAAGATGGCCGTGTGCTGCTGTGCAGCTCGTTCTCGAAAACCCTGGCGCCCGGCCTGCGCATCGGCTGGGTAGCGCCAGGGCGCTATCTTGAGCGGGTGTTGCACATGAAATACATCAGCACCGGTTCCACGGCGACGCAACCGCAGATCGCCATCGCCGAGTTCCTCAAAAACGGTCACTTCGAGCCGCATTTGCGGCGGATGCGCACCCAATACCAGCGCAATCGCGACTTGATGCTCGATTGGGTCAGCCGTTATTTCCCCGCCGGCACCCGTGCCAGCCGGCCCCAAGGTAGCTTCATGCTATGGATCGAGCTGCCGGAAGGCTTTGATACCTTGAAGCTTAACCGTGTGCTGGTGGAACAAGGCGTACAGGTGGCGGTGGGCAGCATCTTTTCCGCCTCCGGCAAATACCGTAATTGCCTGCGCATGAACTACGCTGCCAAGCCAACGCCGCAGATCGAAGAGGCAGTGCGCAAGGTCGGGGCCGCCGCGATGAAGATGCTTGCCGAGGTGACCGACTGACCTTTCCCCGCAATCTGCCGTCATATCCCACAACCGCCCTGACCTGGAAGCAGTGCCTTTGATGATTCGACGGCTTTTACCGTTTTTACTGCTGGGCGCCCTGACGCTGAGTGGCTGCGCCACGGTCGATGCACCGCGCATCCCCAGCGACGCCCTGCCTGCGGCGCAATCCTCGTTCGGGCGCTCGATCCAGGCCCAGGCGGCGCCGTACCAAGGTCGTTCGGGCTTTCGCCTGTTGCCCAACAGCAGCGAAGCCTTCATGGCCCGTGCCGAACTGATCCGCAATGCTCAGAGCAGCCTCGACCTGCAGTACTACATCGTGCACGACGGCATCAGCACGCGCATGCTCGTGGATGAACTGCTCAAGGCCGCCGACCGTGGTGTGCGCATCCGTATCTTGCTGGACGACACCACCAGCGACGGCCTCGATCAGGTTATCGCCACCCTCGCCGCCCACCCGCAGATCCAGATTCGCCTGTTCAACCCGCTGCACCTGGGCCGCAGCACCGGCGTGACACGGGCGATGGGCCGGCTGTTCAACCTGTCGCTGCAACACCGGCGCATGCACAACAAGCTGTGGCTGGCGGATAACAGCGTGGCCATTGTCGGCGGGCGCAACCTGGGCGACGAGTATTTCGATGCCGAGCCCAATCTCAACTTCACCGATATCGACATGCTCAGCGTCGGCCCGGTGGCCGAGCAGCTCGGGCACAGCTTTGATCAGTACTGGAACAGCGCGCTGAGCAAGCCCATTGACGACTTCGTCTCAAGCACCCCGTCCAAGGGTGACCTGAACGCCGCACGCGCACGCCTGCAAGACTCGTTGGCTGAGTCGCGCCAGCAGAACCACGCCCTCTATAACCGCTTGCGCACTTACCAGACACAACCGCGCATGGACATCTGGCGGCGCGAGCTGATCTGGGCCTGGAACCAGGCGTTGTGGGATGCGCCGAGCAAAGTGCTGGCCAAGGCTGACCCTGATCCACGCTTACTGCTAACCACTCAGCTGGCGCCGGAGCTGGAAGGCGTCAGCCATGAGCTGATAATGATTTCGGCGTATTTCGTGCCGGGGCAACCCGGGCTGGTGTACCTGACCGGGCGCGCCGATGCGGGCGTGTCAGTCAGCCTGCTGACCAACTCCCTCGAAGCCACCGACGTGCCTGCCGTACACGGCGGCTACGCGCCCTATCGCAAGGCGTTGCTGGAACACGGCGTGAAACTCTATGAGCTGCGCCGCCAACCGGGCGATGCGGGCGGTGGCAGTGGCCCACACTTGTTTCGCCGAGGCGCCTTCCACGGCTCGGACTCCAGCCTGCACAGCAAGGCGATGATCTTTGATCGGCAAAAGTCGTTTATCGGCTCGTTCAACTTCGACCCGCGCTCGGTGCTGTGGAACACCGAAGTCGGGGTGCTGGTAGACAGCCCCGAACTGGCGGAACACGTGCGCAACCTGGCGCTGCAAGGCATGGCGCCGGCGTTGAGCTATGAGGCGAAACTGCAGGATGGCCAGGTGGTGTGGGTGACCGAGGATAACGGCCAATTGCACACCCTGACGCGGGAGCCGGGCAGTTGGTGGCGCAGGTTTAATGCGTGGTTCGCCACCAGTGTTGGCCTGGAGCGCATGCTGTAAGAACAACAGGGTCAACTGTGGGAGCCGGGCTTGCCCGCGATAGCGGAGTATCAGGCGCCATTTGGGCAAGCTGACACACCGCTATCGCAGGCAAGCCAGCTCCCACAGTTGATTGCATTTCAAATGCTTAGGCAGGCTGTACGGCGCCAAATGCGCCCTGGCGCAGCAACAACACCACCAGCCCCAGCGCCCCGGCCGCCATCAACAGCGGCAGCGCATGCCCGCTGATCCATTGGCTGCCCGCGCCCGCTACCAGAGGCCCGATCAGGCAACCGATGCCCCACAGCTGCGCTACGTGAGCATTGGCGCGCACCAGCGCATCGTCGCGATAACGCTCACCGATCAGGATCAGCGACAAGGTGAACAACCCACCGGCACTCGCGCCAAAGATCACCCACACCGGCCAGATCAACTGCGTATGCAATAGCAAAGGAATCGCCAGGCTTGAGGCCAGCAACAACACCGCGCAGCTCAAGAACAAGGTGCGCCGTGGCAAGTAGTCGGCCAAAGCGCCAATGGGCAATTGCAACAGCGCATCACCGACCACCACGGTGCTGACCATGGCCAAGGCAATCTCGGCGGTGAAACCCTGCTGCAGGCAATACACCGGCAGCAGCGTCAGAATCATCGCCTCGAACGCGGCGAACAAGGCGACCGCCCAGGCAATTGCCGGCAGCGTCAGGCAGAAACGCCACAGGTCACTGAACGTCACGCTGAAGGACTCGGCGGTTGGGGCACCGGAACGCCCTAGCAGCAACAGCGGCGCGACCACCAACAAGCCAACGCCCACCCAGAAGCCATAGTCATGGTCAGTGCCGAGTACGCCCAGCAGCAACGGGCCCGACAATTGGCTCAAGGCATAGCTGCAACCGTACAGCGCCACCAGGCGGCCACGCCATTGCTCGACCACCAACTGGTTGATCCAGCTTTCACCCAGGATAAACACAATGGTCAGGATCACGCCGATCATCAGCCGCAGCACCAGCCACACCGGGTAGCTGGGTAGTATTGCCAGCAAGCCGATGGAGATGGCACCGGCCCACAGGCACAGCCGCATCAGGTTGGCGGTGCCCAGCCACGAGGCCAGCCGGCTGGAGACCTTCGCGCCGAGCAGTACGCCAAAAGCCGGCATGGCGGCCATCACGCCAATGGCGAAGCTGCCATAACCCCAGCCTTCGAGACGCAGGGACACCAGCGGCATGCTCACGCCCAAGGCCAGGCCGACGCTGAGGACAGAGGCCAGCACGGCGAAATAAGTCGCCCAACGCATTTCCACGCTCCTGTGGATAATTATCAAGATCACACAAAACAGTGTGGGAGCGGGCTTGTGTGGGAGCCGGGCTTGCCCGCGATGCAGACACCTCGGTTTATCTGTTACACCGAGTTGATGCTATCGCAGGCAAGCCAGCTCCCACACAAACCGGCTCCCACATTTGACCTGCGGTGTTGCTTACAGCTTGATCCAGGTCGATTTCAGCTCGGTGTACTTGTCGAACGCGTGCAGCGACTTGTCGCGACCGTTACCCGACTGTTTGAAACCACCAAAGGGTGCGGTCATGTCGCCGCCGTCGTATTGGTTGACCCACACGCTACCGGCGCGCAAGGCCTTGGCAGTCAGGTGTGCCTTGGAGATATCAGCGGTCCACACGGCTGCGGCCAGGCCATAAATGGTGTCGTTGGCAATAGCGACCGCCTCTTCGGCGCTGTCGAATGTGATAACCGACAGCACTGGGCCGAAGATTTCTTCCTGGGCGATCTTCATGGCGTTGGTCACGCCGTCGAAAATCGTCGGCTCCACATAGGTGCCACCAGTTTCTTGCAGGGTGCGCTTGCCACCCGCCACCAGCTTGGCGCCGTCGGCATGGCCAGCTTCGATGTACGACAGCACGTTATTCATCTGCTGGGTGTCCACCAGGGCACCGACGTTGGTCGCCGGGTCCAGCGGGTTACCTGGCTTCCAGCCCTTGAGAGCCTCGATCACCAGCGGCAGGAATTTATCCTTGATGGAGCGCTCGACCAGCAGGCGCGAGCCGGCGGTGCAGACCTCGCCCTGGTTGAAGGCGATGGCGCCCGCGGCAGATTCGGCGGCGGCTTGCAGGTCCGGCGCATCAGCAAACACGATATTCGGGCTCTTGCCGCCCGCTTCCAGCCATACACGCTTCATGTTCGACTCGCCGGAGCGGATCAACAGTTGCTTGGCGATTTTCGTGGAACCGGTAAACACCAGGGTGTCGACGTCCATGTGCAGCGCCAGCGCGTTGCCGACGGTGTGGCCGTAGCCCGGCAGCACGTTCAACACGCCTTTAGGGATGCCGGCCTCAACGGCCAGGGCCGCGATGCGGATGGCCGTCAGTGGGGATTTTTCGGACGGCTTGAGGATCACCGAGTTACCGGTGGACAGCGCAGGGCCGAGTTTCCAGCAGGCCATCATCAGCGGGAAGTTCCACGGCACGATGGCGCCCACTACGCCGACCGGCTCGCGGGTCACCAGACCCAACTGGTTGTGCGGGGTGGCGGCGACTTCGTCGTAGATCTTGTCGATCGCCTCGCCGCTCCAGCTAAGGGCGTTGGCGGCGCCAGGCACGTCAATTCCCAGGGAGTCGGAAATCGGCTTGCCCATGTCCAGGGTTTCGAGCAGCGCCAGTTCTTCGGCATTGGCGTTGAGCAGCGCGGCGAAACGGATCATGACGGCTTTGCGTTTGGCCGGCGCCAGGCGCGACCAGACACCAGAATTGAACGTAGCGCGGGCGTTCTCGACAGCGCGCTGGGCGTCGGCGGCGTCGCAGCTGGCAACGGTAGCCAGCAAGCGGCCATCGACCGGGCTGATGCATTCGAACGTGTCACCGGAAACAGCAGCGGTGTACTCACCATTGATGTAGGCGCGGCCTTCGATCTTCAGATCCTTGGCGCGTTGTTCCCAATCGGCACGGGGCAGGGTGGTCATGCGAGTGTCCTCCTCTTATTGAATACAAGGGCCAGGTGATGTCCCCCGGCAGCCTCAAAGAATTCTTGCCCGGCCAGCCTGCTGTTCGGCTCAAGGCAGCTGCCACCCTAAACCAGCGGCTGGGGGTGTTTCAATATATTTGACATAACGGCGGTAAACGCCCTTGCGATGTTCATTTTAATAAACATAGACTTTGGGCTCTCCAACCGCAGGCCAGACGGGACACGCACATGAGCATCCAGGATATCGTCGACTTCAGCCAAGCCAACACCACCCCGGACCGCTACCGCCCGGCCGCCGAAAAAATCCTCAAGGGCGACCCCGAGCAGACGATTTATAACCACTACAACAGCCCGTGCGGCCAGATGAACGCCGGCGTGTGGGAAGGTGAAGTCGGGCAGTGGAAGGTCAATTACAGCGAGCATGAGTATTGCGAGATTGTGCAGGGGGTTTCGGTACTGCGTGATGCCGATGGCAATGCCAAGACCTTGCGTGCCGGCGACCGTTTCGTAATTCCTGCCGGGTTCAGCGGCACCTGGGAAGTGCTGGAGCCGTGCCGCAAGATCTACGTGGTGTTCGAGCAGAAAGCCTGATCAGCACATTTCAGGCAAAAAAAAGCCCGTCTCGTGAGAGACGGGCTTTTTTTCACAAGGAAGAAAATCAATTACTTGATTTTGCCTTCTTTGTAGATCACGTGCTTGCGAACGCGCGGGTCGAACATTTTCTTTTCGAGCTTGTCCGGGGTAGTACGCTTGTTCTTGTCGGTAGTGTAGAAGTGACCAGTACCGGCGCTAGAGATCATTCGAATCAATTCACGCATGATAAAGCTCCTTAAATCTTGCCAGCGGCGCGGATTTCGGCCAGCACGACAGTGATGCCACGCTTGTCGATGATACGCATGCCTTTGGCAGATACACGCAGGCGAACAAAACGTTTCTCTTCTTCAACCCAGAAGCGGTGATGCTGCAGGTTCGGCAGGAAACGACGACGGGTTTTGTTATTTGCGTGGGAAATGTTATTCCCAGTCACCGGACCCTTACCGGTAACTTGACAGACTCTCGACATGCCTCAGCCCTCTAAAACCACATGCCCAACCCGGCATGGGTTGGCCGCTTAATCTCTCAGTCATTTGGCGCCAGGCGCCGCGTTTCTTTAAGGGTCTTACCGGCTACACCTACAGTGAAGGAACCGGGCCCCTAGAAAAGAGCGCTGCTTTATACCAGAAAGACCCCAATGCAACAACAGCCCGTGTGTTTTTACCGGCGTAAATCTTGGCAATAGACGCCCGAACCGTTGCCAGGAGGGGCCGCTGTAACAGCCGACCACTCGTCGCACAGAATGATTTACCGCGCTCGCCCGCACACAAAAGTACAAGGCGAAACGCGCTGAGGCGCCATCAAAACAGCATTTGCGCCAAAAGCACAGGCAAAAATGGGCTAGTCATTTATCAATCAGACCACTACGGTAGGCTTTTTCCAGACTGCACTCGCAGATGGGCCTTCGATCTGCAAAGGAAACCGAATATGCGCCTCGCTGCCCTACCGCTATTGCTCGCCCCTCTATTTATCGCGCCGCTGGCCTCTGCCGCCACCAATCTGAGCGTTTGCACCGAGGCCAGCCCCGAAGGGTTCGATGTGGTGCAGTACAACTCGCTGACCACCACCAACGCCTCGGCCGACGTGCTGATGAACCGCCTGGTGGACTACGACGCCACGGCCGGCAAGCTGGTGCCGAGCCTGGCGGACAGCTGGCAAGTGTCGCCCGATGGTCTGACCTACACCTTCAAACTGCACCCGAACGTGAAGTTCCACCGCACCGAGTACTTCAATCCAAGCCGCACCCTGACTGCCGAAGACGTACGCTTCAGCTTTGAACGCATGCTCGACCCGGCCAACCCATGGCACAAGATCGCCCAGAGCGGCTTCCCCCATGCGCAGTCGCTGCAACTACCCGCATTGGTCAAGAAGATCGATGCTCTCGACCCATTAACCGTGCGCTTCACCCTGGATCACGCCGACTCCACCTTCCTCGCCGCCTTGAGCATGGGTTTTGCCTCGATCTACCCGGCCGAATACGCCGACAAACTGCTCAAGGCCGGCACGCCTGAAAAACTCAACAGCCAGCCAATCGGCACCGGCCCGTTCGTGTTTGTACGGTTCCAGAAGGATGCCGTGGTCCGCTATAAAGCCAACCCGGATTACTTTGCTGGCAAACCGGCTGTGGATAACTTGATCTTCGCCATCACCCCGGATGCCAACGTGCGCCTGCAAAAGCTGCATCGCGATGAATGCCAGATCGCCCTGTCGCCCAAGCCACTGGATGTGAGTGAAGCCGAGAAAGATCCTGCACTCAAAGTAGAAAAAACCCCGGCCTTCATGACCGCATTCGTCGCGATCAACAGCCAGCACCCGCCGCTGGACAAGCCCGAAGTGCGCCAGGCAATCAACCTGGCCTTCGACAAAGACAGCTACCTCAAGGCCGTATTTGAAGGCACCGCCGAAGCAGCCAATGGCATTTACCCACCCAATACCTGGAGTTACGCCAAGGACTTGCCAGGTTATCCACAGAACATCGCCAAGGCCAAGACGCTGCTGGAGCGCGCCGGACTCAAGAACGGCTTCAAGACCACAATCTGGACTCGCCCCACTGGCAGCCTGCTGAACCCCAACCCCAACCTCGGTGCCCAGTTGCTGCAAGCGGACCTGGCCAAAGTCGGCATCCAGGCCGAGATTCGCGTAATCGAATGGGGCGAACTGATCCGCCGCGCCAAAGCCGGCGAACATGACCTGCTGTTCATGGGCTGGGCCGGCGACAACGGCGACCCGGATAACTTCCTCACCCCGCAGTTCTCATGCGCTGCGGTAAAATCCGGCACCAACTTTGCCCGCTACTGCGATCCGGCCCTGGACAAGCTGATCAGCGCCGGCAAGACCACCAGTGAACAAGGCGTGCGCAGCAAGTTGTACCAACAGGCCCAGGCTCAGATTCAGCAGCAGGCATTGTGGCTGCCATTGGCACACCCCACCGCATTCGCCCTGACGCGCAAGAATGTTGACGGCTACCAGGTGAGCCCGTTTGGGCGCCAGGATTTCTCCAAGGTCAGCGTCAAGCCCTAAGCTGCAAGCTGCAAGCCGCTTGTGGCTTGCAGCTTCAACCTTGCAGCTGCTCCCATCCTACAACCAGCCGTATTCCGCCATCGACAGCGGGTCGCCATCTCCCACGATGATGTGGTCGAGCACCCGCACATCTACCGACTCCAAGGCCTTTTGCAATATTTTGGTTAATTTTCGATCAGCCGCACTTGGCTCGACGCTCCCGGACGGATGGTTGTGGCACAGGATAAGAGCCGCCGCGTTGTAAGCGAGCGCGCGCTTGACCACTTGTCGCGGATAAACGATGGCCGCGTCGATGGTGCCCTCAAATAGCGCCTCAAAGCCCAGCACCCGGTGCTTTGAGTCAAGAAACAGGCAGCCGAATATTTCGTGGGGCTCGTGGCGCAGCAAGGCCTTGAGGTACTCACGTACGGCCAGCGGGCTTTCCAGCACCGAGTCGGCACGCAAGCGTTCGGCCATATGCCGCCGAGACATTTCCAGCACCGCCTGCAACTGGGCAAATTTCGCCGGCCCCAGCCCCAAGTGCTGGCTGAACAGCGTCTGGCTGGCCTCCAACAACGGGCGCAGGCCACCGAATTGCGCCAATAGATGGCGCGCCAGGTCGACTGCGCTTCTGCCGGAAACCCCGGTACGCAGGAAGATCGCCAACAACTCGGCATCCGACAGACTCGCCGCGCCCCATTCCAAAAGCTTCTCCCGTGGGCGTTCCGCCACAGGCCAATCGCGAATACTCATCCCGCCTCCCTCTGCACGTGCGCCGCTGTTGCCTGGCGGTCGCTGTGTTATCTTAAGCCCTCTTTTTTGCATGTGATTTCCCCTGGGGAGGGGGCATCGCAGGCGTCACTGAACTGGCATCACTGAACTGGAAAGGCAAACCAATGCAGCGTCTGTATCGGAAACGCATCGTTCTCGGCGTCGGCGGCGGCATTGCCGCCTACAAGAGCGCAGAACTGGTTCGCAGGCTCCTGGACCAGGGCGCCGAAGTGCGCGTGGTCATGACCCGTGGTGGCAGTGAGTTCATCACCCCGCTGACCATGCAGGCCTTGTCTGGGCACCCGGTTCACCTGGACCTTTTGGACCCGGCGGCCGAAGCTGCCATGGGCCACATCGAGCTGGCAAAATGGGCCGACCTGGTGTTGATCGCCCCGGCCACCGCCGACCTGATCGCCCGCCTGGCCCAAGGCATCGCCGATGACCTGCTGACCACTCTGGTACTGGCCACCGACGCCACCGTCGCCATCGCACCGGCCATGAACCAGGCCATGTGGCGCGACCCGGCCACCCAGGCCAACACCCAACTCCTGCAAAGCCGTGGCCTTAAAGTATTTGGCCCGGCTTCGGGCAGCCAAGCCTGCGGCGACGTGGGCATGGGCCGCATGCTTGAGGCTACTGACCTCGCGCTGTGCGCCGCCGAGTGCTTTCAGCACCTGGCTCTCACGGGCAAACATGTGCTGATTACCGCCGGCCCGACCCAGGAAAACATCGACCCGGTGCGTTACATCACCAACCATAGCTCAGGAAAAATGGGCTTTGCCTTGGCGGAAGCCGCGGTCGAGGCAGGCGCACGCGTCACCCTGATCACCGGCCCGGTGCACTTGCCAACCCCTGATCGCGTCACACGAATCGACGTAGTCAGCGCCCGGGACATGCTGGCGGCCTGTGAAGCGGCCATTCCCTGCGACCTGTTTATCGCCTCGGCAGCGGTTGCAGACTACCGCCCGGAAGTCGTCGCCCCGCAAAAGCTTAAGAAAGACCCTACAAGCGGCGACGGCCTGCTCCTGCAAATGGTGCGCAACCCGGACATCCTGGCCACCATCGCCACGCGCCCGGACCGCCCGTTCAGTGTCGGTTTCGCCGCCGAAACCGAGCACTTGCTGGACTACGCCGCACGCAAATTGAAAGACAAAAACCTCGACCTGATCGTTGCCAATGATGTCGCCAACCCGAGCATCGGCTTCAACAGCGAGGAAAACGCCTGCAGCGTGATCGACCGCGAGCTGCACGCCACCCTTTTCGCCCAGACCAGCAAGGGCAAGATTGCCCGCCAACTGATCTCATTTATCGCCCAACGGCTGAACCAGGTTTAATTTACATGCACGCTTTGCAAGCCAAGATCCTCGACCCCCGCATCGGCAACGAATTTCCTCTGCCGGCCTATGCCACTCCGGGCTCCGCCGGCCTGGACCTGCGCGCCATGCTCAAGGAAGACACCGTCCTTGAGCCAGGCCAGACAATCCTGATTCCTACCGGCCTGTCGATCTACGTCGGCGACCCAGGCCTGGCGGCATTGATCCTGCCGCGCTCCGGCCTGGGCCACAAACATGGCATCGTGCTGGGCAACCTCGTAGGCCTGATCGATTCGGACTATCAGGGCGAATTGATGGTGTCGTGCTGGAACCGTGGCAACACCGCGTTCAACATCGCTGTCGGCGAGCGCATCGCCCAGTTGGTGCTGGTACCGGTGGTACAGGCACACTTCGAACTGGTGCAGGAGTTCGACGAAACTCAGCGCGGCGCAGGTGGTTTTGGGCATTCCGGCAGCCACTGACTAAGCTGAACCTTGCCGGATGCAGTTGTCCGGCAAGACGCCACCGCATGGCTATTCAGGATGAAGAATGTGCGGATTTATTCAGCGAAATTTCCACAATGAAATCAATGCATTACGCGTTTTCCCAAAGTGCCTCGGCACGCCGATGGCATTTTTGCACCACGAACTCTCTGCCGAAAACACCGTCATACCCTTCAGTTTGAGCCTGCCGGTCAGCCACTTTAAGGCCAGCTTTGCCCCCCTTCAGATGGAGTTCACCCCCGCGATGAGTACCGCAGCCCGAGTAGCCCCGACATTCCCCGACAGCATCTTCCGCGCCTACGACATTCGTGGCGTGGTGCCCAAGACCCTGACCGCCGAAACCGCCTACTGGATCGGCCGCGCCATCGGAGCCCAGAGCCTGGCCCAGGGCGAACCTAATGTCTCGGTAGGCCGTGATGGCCGCTTGTCCGGCCCGGAGCTGGTGGAACAACTGATCCAGGGCCTCGCTGACAGCGGTTGCCACGTCAGCGACGTCGGCCTGGTGCCGACACCAGCGCTGTACTACGCGGCCAACGTACTGGCCGGTAAGTCCGGGGTGATGCTCACCGGCAGCCATAATCCCTCGGACTACAACGGCTTCAAGATCGTCATCGCCGGTGACACCCTGGCCAACGAACAGATCCAGGCCCTGCACGACCGCCTCAAGACCAACGACCTGACCAGCGGCAAAGGCAGTGTCACCAAAGTCGACATTCTGCAACGCTACTCTGACCAGATCACCGGCGACGTCAAATTGGCCCGCCGCCTGAAAGTGGTGGTGGACTGCGGCAACGGCGCGGCTGGCGTGATCGCTCCGCAACTGCTCGAAGCCCTCAACTGTGAAGTGATCCCGCTGTTCTGCGACGTCGACGGCAACTTCCCCAACCATCACCCGGACCCAGGCAAGCCTGAAAACCTGGTGGACTTGATCGCCAAGGTCAAGGAAACCGGCGCCGACGTGGGCCTGGCGTTCGACGGTGACGGCGACCGTGTTGGCGTGGTGACCAACACCGGCGAAAACGTGTTCGCCGACCGCCTGCTGATGCTGTTTGCCCGTGACGTGGTGGCGCGCAATGCCAACGCCGAAATCATCTTCGACGTGAAGTGCACCCGCCGCCTCACGCCGTTGATCAAGGAATATGGCGGTCGCCCGCTAATGTGGAAGACCGGTCATTCGTTGATCAAAAAGAAAATGAAGGAAACCGGCGCACTGTTGGCCGGTGAAATGAGCGGCCACGTGTTCTTCAAAGAGCGCTGGTTCGGTTTCGACGACGGCATTTACAGCGCCGCCCGTCTGCTGGAGATCCTCAGCAAGGAAAAATCCACGGCGCAAGAGCTGTTTCAGACCTTCCCGAACGATATTTCTACGCCAGAGATCAATATACATGTGACCGAGGAGAGCAAATTCAGCATCATTGACGCACTGCACGATGCGCAATGGGGCGAAGGCGCCAACCTGACCACCATTGATGGTGTGCGAGTCGATTACGCCAAAGGCTGGGGCCTGGTTCGCGCGTCCAACACCACACCGGTGCTGGTCCTGCGTTTCGAGGCGGATACCGAGGCTGAGTTGCAGCGCATCAAGGACGTGTTCCACGCCCAGTTGAAACGTGTTGCCCCTGATCTCCAATTACCGTTCTGATTTTTTTACCGGAGCCCTGAATGACCCTCGAACGCGAAGCCGCTGCCAACACTGCCAAGGTCCTGTCCGAAGCGTTGCCTTACATTCGACGCTACGTCGGCAAGACGCTGGTGATCAAGTACGGCGGCAATGCCATGGAAAGCGACGAGCTGAAAACCGGTTTTGCCCGCGACATCGTGTTGATGAAAGCCGTGGGGATCAACCCGGTGGTCGTCCATGGTGGCGGCCCGCAAATCGGTGACCTGCTCAAGCGCTTGTCGATCGAGAGTCACTTCATCGATGGCATGCGCGTCACGGACGCGCAAACCATGGACGTGGTGGAGATGGTCCTTGGCGGCCAGGTCAACAAGGACATCGTTAACCTGATCAACCGCCATGGCGGCAGTGCCATCGGCCTGACCGGCAAGGACGCGGAACTGATCCGCGCGAAAAAACTGACGGTGACCCGCCAGACGCCGGAAATGACCCAGCCGGAAATCATCGACATCGGCCAGGTAGGCGAAGTAATCGGCATCAATACCGACTTGCTGAACCTGTTGGTCAAGGGCGACTTCATCCCGGTGATCGCGCCCATCGGCGTGGGCGCCAACGGTGAGTCCTACAACATCAACGCCGATCTGGTCGCCGGTAAAGTGGCTGAAGCACTGAAAGCCGAGAAGCTGATGCTGCTGACCAACATCGCCGGGCTGATGGACAAGGAAGGCAAGGTATTGACCGGTTTGACCACTCAACAAGTGGACGAGCTGATTGCCGATGGCACCATCTACGGCGGCATGCTGCCGAAGATCCGTTGCGCGCTGGAAGCCGTGCAAGGCGGCGTGGGCAGTTCGCTGATCCTGGATGGCCGCGTGCCGAATGCGATCCTGCTGGAAATCTTCACCGATACGGGTGTGGGTACGCTGATCAGTAACCGCAAGCGGCCTTAAACGCCAAAAACCAAAAGGCCCCGCTCAATCAAATTGAGCGGGGCCTTTTTTGTTTTCACAGTTCCAATGTGGGAGCTGGCTTGCCTGCGATGACGGCGGCACATTCAAGAACTGCACCGCCTGACATACCGCTATCGCGGGCAAGCCCGCTCCCACAGGGGTTCGGTGTCAGACGCCGAACTGCTCACGGTACGCACGCACTGCAGGCAAATGCTGCTTGAGCTGCGCGTCATCTTCCAGGTATTGCAGCACCTGGTTCAACGAAACAATGCTCACCACCGGAATACCGAAATCACGCTCCACTTCCTGGATTGCCGACAACTCACCGTTGCCGCGCTCCTGGCGGTTCAGCGCGATCAGCACGCCGGCGGCCTTGGCACCTTCCTGGGACGCGATGATCTGCATCACTTCACGGATGGCGGTGCCGGCGGTGATCACATCGTCGATGATCAGCACGTCGCCCTTGAGTGGCGCACCGACCAGGCTGCCGCCTTCGCCATGAGCCTTGGCCTCTTTGCGGTTGAAGCACCATGGCAAATCCAGCTCATGATGTTCAGCCAGGGCCACGGCCGTAGCGGCCGCCAGAGGGATGCCCTTGTAAGCTGGCCCGAACAACACGTCGAAGGAAATACCGCTATCGACGATGGCTGCCGCATAGAAACGACCCAGCTGAGCCAGGGCCGAACCCGAGTTGAACAGGCCTGCATTGAAGAAGTAAGGGCTGGTGCGCCCGGACTTCAAAGTGAACTCACCGAAGCGTAAAACGCCGCGATCGATGGCAAAACGAATGAAATCGCGTTGATACGCCTGCATGAAAAAAGCCTCAGATACCACGGATTTAGCTAATTAGGTAGACGGCGTGTATCATACACGCACGCGATTTTTGGGGCCATTTATGCGGATCATCAGTGTGAACGTCAATGGTATTCAGGCTGCAGTCGAGCGTGGTTTGCTCAGTTGGCTGCAAGCACAGAATGCCGACGTCATCTGCCTGCAGGACACCCGCGCCTCCGCCTTTGAACTGGACGACCCAGCCTTCCAACTGGATGGCTACTTCCTTTATGCCTGTGATGCCGAAGTCCCTGCCCAAGGTGGCGTGGCTCTGTACTCACGGTTGCAACCCAAGGCGGTCATCAGCGGCCTCGGCTTCGAGACAGCCGACCGCTACGGGCGCTACCTGCAAGCCGATTTCGACAAGGTCAGCATCGCGACCTTGCTGCTCCCTTCGGGGCAGAACGGCGATGAAGACTTGAACCAGAAGTTCAAGCTAATGGACGATTTCGCCCGTTATCTGGATAAACAGCGACGCAAACGTCGCGAGTACATTTACTGTGGCTCGCTGTACGTGGCGCAACAGAAGCTGGATATCAAGAACTGGCGCGACAGCCAGCAATCACCGGGTTTCCTGGCGCCGGAACGGGCCTGGATGGACGAGATTGTCGGCAACATGGGCTATGTGGATGCCCTGCGCGAAGTCAGCCGTGAAGGCGACCAGTACAGCTGGTGGCCGGATAACGAACAGGCTGAGATGCTCAACCTGGGCTGGCGTTTTGACTACCAGTTGCTGACCCCAGGTCTGCGCCGGTTCGTTCGCAGCGCACGTCTGCCGCGTCAGCCGCGTTTTTCGCAGCACGCGCCGCTGATCGTGGACTACGACTGGACGCTGACCATCTAAGGTCTTTTTCCGGGCACAAAAAAACCGACATCGCTGTCGGTTTTTTTGTGCCTGCTCATTATTTGACCACTCGCCAGGTCAAGGGGTAGCGATAGGCAATCCCCTTGTTGGCCTTGATGCTACCGATGATCGTCAGCACCACCGTGGCGATTGCCAGGGCAAACATCAGGAAAAACCCGATCACCGCGAAGGCCAGCACAATGCACGCCATCCAGGCGATGGCTACGGTGATCTGGAAGTTCAGGGCTTCCTTGCCCTGATCATCAATGAACGGGTCCACTTCCTTCTTCATCTGCCACAGGATCAGCGGCCCCACGACACTGCCGAAGGGGAACACAAACCCCAGAAACGCCGCGAGATGACACAACATGGCTCCCTGGCGCACTTCGTAGGAAGGCGTAGGTACGGGCATTTGGCTGTCATTCATGGCGCTTCTCCTTGAGGCAGGCTCAGTCGGCCAGTGCGGCGTTCTGCAGTTCGAAGATTTCGGTCATGCCTTTCTGGGCCAGGGCGAGCATGGCGTTCAGGTCGGCTGGCTGGAATGGCGCGCCTTCGGCGGTGCCCTGCACTTCGATGAAACCACCGGTGCTGGTCATCACTACGTTCAGGTCGGTCTCGGCGGCCGAATCTTCCAGGTAGTCCAGGTCCAGCACAGGCTCGCCCTGATACATGCCAACCGAAACAGCGGCGATCATCTGCTTGAGCGGGTCGCCGCCTTTGAGGCCGCCGCGCTTCTTGATCACTTTAAGCGCATCTACCAGGGCCACCATGGCGCCAGTGATGGAGGCGGTGCGGGTGCCACCGTCAGCCTGGATCACGTCGCAGTCGACGTACAGGGTCACGTCGCCCAGCTTGGACATGTCCAGGGCTGCGCGCAGCGAGCGGCCGATAAGGCGCTGGATTTCCAGGGTGCGGCCGCCTTGCTTGCCACGGCTGGCTTCACGCTGGTTACGCTCGCCGGTAGCGCGCGGCAGCATGCCGTACTCGGCAGTCAACCAACCCTGACCTTGGCCTTTAAGGAAGCGCGGCACGCCGTTTTCGACGCTGACGGTGCAGATCACTTTGGTATCGCCAAACTCGACCAGTACAGATCCCTCGGCGTGTTTGGTGTAGTTGCGGGTAATGCGGATCGAGCGGAGCTGATCGGCAGCGCGACCACTTGGACGTTTCATAGGGGATACCTGTACGAAGGACGAAAAACTGCCGAGCATTATAGAGCCGCGAACCGTTTCGGGGCACTTCTAAAAAATTCGGTTACGAATGGCCTGGTCGGCGCCCATTGTTTGGGCGCGCTCGCCCCACTGCGCTACAATCCTGCGCCTTCGCAGCCTGTCGGCTTCAAAATTTACCCATCAGCCCGCATTTGCGGGTCTGCATCGCGAGGTACTTCCATGGTGCACAGCATGACCGCCTTCGCCCGCGTCGAAAAAGCCGGCGCCCAGGGCACCCTGAGCTGGGAACTGCGCTCGGTCAACAGCCGCTACCTGGAGCCGCACCTGCGCCTGCCGGAATCCTTCCGCGACCTCGAAGGCGCCGTGCGTGAAGCGTTGCGCCAGGGTATCTCGCGGGGCAAGCTGGAATGCACCCTGCGTTTTACCGAAGAAACCACCGGCAAGCCGCTGCAGGTCGACCGCGATCGCGCCGCGCAACTGGTAGCCGCCGCCGAAACCATCGCCAGCCTGATCAAGCAACCGGCCGCGCTGAACCCGTTGGAAGTGCTGGCCTGGCCCGGCGTACTGGTGGCCGACGCCACCGACCCGCAAGCCCTCAATGCCGAAGCCCTCGCCCTGTTCACCCAGGGCTTGAAGGAACTCAAGGCCGGCCGCGAGCGCGAAGGCGCCGAACTGGCCCGCCTGATCAATGAGCGCCTGACTTCGATCGAAGAAGACGTGGTCACCCTGCGTGAGCTGGTGCCGCAGATGCTCGCCACCCAGCGCCAGAAGGTTCTGGACCGCTTCACCGACATGAAGGCCGACCTCGACCCGGTGCGCCTGGAGCAGGAAATGGTGCTGCTGGCGCAAAAGAGCGACGTAGCCGAAGAACTCGACCGCCTGAGCACCCACATCCTCGAAGTGCGCCGCGTACTCAAATCAGCGGGTGCCGCCGGTCGGCGCCTGGACTTCCTGATGCAGGAACTCAACCGCGAAGCCAATACACTGGGTTCCAAGGCGTTTGATCCGCGCAGCACCACGGCTGCGGTCAACCTCAAAGTGTTGATCGAGCAGATGCGCGAACAAGTACAGAATATTGAGTAAGGCAACTTCCATGACCCACAGCACCGGCACCCTTTACATCATTTCTGCGCCATCGGGCGCGGGCAAGAGCAGCCTGGTCAAAGCCTTGACCGACGCCGACGAGCAAATCCGCATTTCGGTCTCGCACACCACCCGCGCCATGCGCCCAGGTGAAGTGAACGGCGTGCACTATCACTTCGTCGAGCGCACCGAGTTCGTCAAGATGATCGAACACGGCGACTTTCTGGAGCGCGCGGAAGTGTTCGGCAACCTCTATGGCACCTCGCAAAGCCACCTGCAGCAGACGCTGGACGAAGGCCACGACCTGATCCTGGAGATCGACTGGCAGGGCGCCGAACAAGTGCGCCAACTGATGCCCAAGGCGCGTTCCATCTTCATCCTGCCGCCGTCTTTGGAAGCGTTGCACCAGCGCCTGACCAACCGCGGCCAGGACAGCGACGAAATCATCGAAGGCCGCATGCGCGAAGCCGTCAGCGAAATGAGCCACTACGTCGACTACGACTACCTGATCATTAATGACGATTTTGCCCACGCACTGGATGACTTGAAGGCGATTTTTCGCACCAATCAGCTCCAGCAAAAGCGCCAACAGCAGCGTTTTGGCAAATTACTCGCTGAACTGCTTGGTTGATTGGCGCTTCCCAAAACCGCTGCAAGGGCTTTACATTGGCACTTGTAGCGGTTTTGCGAGGGCGCGGGGAAAATCAGCGCTTCCCTAAACGCTGGTGATTTTTTAAACTGTTTAGTCCGCTCGCCCAACCGGGCAGCGCGCATCTTGCATTCGCTCCGAGGAATACCATGGCCCGCGTAACCGTTGAAGACTGCCTAGAACACGTGGATAACCGCTTTGAGCTGGTCATGCTCTCTACCAAGCGTGCCCGTCAACTGGCCACCGGCGGCAAAGAGCCCCTGGTCCAGTGGGAAAACGACAAGCCTACCGTTGTAGCCCTGCGTGAAATCGCTGAAGGCCTGATGAGCTACGAGTTCATCGCCAACGCTGAAATCGTTGAAGACGAACCGCTGTTTGCAGCGTTCGAGGACGAGTCCAACGAGGCCGTCTAAGCCTATGCCTGGTCGACGTAGCACGGCGCGGGGTCACAGCCAACGGCAGGAGTTCATACTTTGCCGAGCATAGACGCCCTCGCCGATCGCTTATCGGCCTACCTCGGCCCAGACCAGGTCAACCTGGTCCGCCGAGCGTATTTCTACGCCGAACAAGCCCACGACGGCCAGCGCCGCCGAAGCGGCGAGGCGTATGTCACCCATCCTCTTGCGGTGGCAAATATTCTTGCCGACATGCACATGGACCATCAGAGCCTGATGGCCGCGATGCTGCATGACGTGATCGAAGACACCGGCATCGCCAAGGAAGCGCTTAGCGCGCAATTTGGTGAAACCGTGGCCGAACTGGTCGACGGGGTCAGCAAACTGACCCAGATGAACTTCGAGACCAAGGCTGAAGCCCAGGCAGAAAACTTCCAGAAAATGGCCATGGCCATGGCGCGGGATATCCGTGTGATTCTGGTCAAGCTGGCCGACCGGCTACACAACATGCGCACGCTGGAAGTGCTGTCCGGCGAAAAACGCCGGCGCATCGCCAAGGAAACCCTGGAAATCTACGCCCCCATCGCCAATCGGCTGGGCATGCATGCCATTCGTATCGAATTCGAAGACCTCGGCTTCAAGGCCATGCACCCGATGCGCTCGGCGCGCATCTACCAGGCGGTCAAGCGCGCACGGGGCAACCGCAAGGAAATCGTCAACAAGATCGAAGAGTCGCTGAGCCACTGCCTGGCGATCGACGAGATTGAAGGCGAAGTCAGCGGCCGGCAGAAGCACATCTACGGCATCTACAAGAAGATGCGCGGCAAGCGCCGGGCCTTTAACGAGATCATGGACGTGTACGCGTTCCGGATCATCGTCGACAAGGTAGACACCTGCTACCGCGTGCTGGGTGCTGTACATAATTTGTACAAACCCCTGCCGGGGCGCTTCAAGGACTACATCGCCATTCCCAAGGCCAACGGCTATCAGTCGCTGCATACCACGCTGTTCGGTATGCACGGGGTGCCGATCGAGATCCAGATCCGCACGCGGGAAATGGAAGAGATGGCCAACAACGGCATCGCCGCCCACTGGCTATACAAATCCAGCGGTGACGAACAGCCAAAAGGCACCCACGCCCGCGCTCGCCAGTGGGTCAAAGGCGTGCTGGAAATGCAACAACGTGCCGGCAACTCCCTGGAATTCATCGAAAGCGTGAAGATCGACCTGTTCCCGGACGAGGTCTACGTGTTCACGCCCAAAGGCCGAATCATGGAGCTGCCCAAAGGCTCCACGGCGGTCGACTTTGCCTACGCGGTGCACACCGACGTCGGTAACAGCTGCATTGCCTGCCGGATCAACCGTCGCCTCGCGCCGCTGTCCGAACCGCTGCAAAGCGGCTCCACGGTCGAGATCGTCAGTGCTCCCGGCGCGCGCCCGAACCCGGCCTGGCTCAACTTCGTGGTCACCGGTAAAGCGCGGACACACATCCGCCACGCCCTGAAGTTGCAACGCCGCTCCGAATCCATCAGCCTCGGCGAACGCCTGTTGAACAAGGTCCTCAACGGTTTCGACAGTGCCCTGGATAAAATTCCGACAGAGCGCGTACAAGCGATGCTCCACGAGTATCGCCAGGAAACAAGCGAAGACCTGCTGGAAGATATCGGCCTGGGTAACCGCATGGCCTATGTAGTCGCTCGCCGCCTGCTCGGCGAAGGCGAACAATTGCCAAGCCCGGAAGGTCCGCTGGCGATTCGCGGCACCGAAGGCTTGGTGCTCAGCTACGCAAAATGCTGTACGCCGATCCCGGGCGACCCGATTGTCGGCCACTTGTCGGCAGGCAAAGGCATGGTGGTGCACCTGGACAACTGCCGCAATATCACCGAAATCCGCCACAACCCGGAGAAATGCATCCAGCTCTCTTGGGCCAAGGATGTCACCGGCGAATTCAACGTCGAGCTGCGTGTGGAGCTGGAACATCAGCGCGGCCTGATCGCACTGCTTGCCAGCAGCGTCAACGCGGCCGACGGCAATATCGAAAAAATCAGCATGGATGAACGCGATGGGCGCATCAGCGTGGTCCAGCTGGTGGTCAGCGTGCACGACCGCGTGCACCTGGCCCGCGTGATCAAGAAACTGCGCGCCCTGACCGGAGTGATCCGCATCACCCGTATGCGTGCATAGCCCCTCTCTTACAAGGAGCAACTCATGACCAAGACTGTTATCACCAGCGACAAAGCCCCGGCCGCCATCGGCACTTACTCCCAGGCGATCAAGGCGGGCAACACCGTCTACATGTCCGGCCAGATTCCGCTGGACCCAAAGACCATGGAACTGGTTGAAGGCTTCGAAGCACAAACCGTACAAGTCTTCGAAAACCTGAAATCCGTAGCCGAAGCCGCCGGCGGTTCGTTCAAGGACATCGTCAAGCTGAACATCTTCCTCACCGACCTGAGCCACTTCGCCAAGGTCAACGAGATCATGGGCAAGTACTTCGAACAGCCGTACCCAGCCCGCGCTGCCATCGGCGTTGCTGCGCTGCCAAAGGGCGCACAGGTTGAGATGGACGCGATTCTGGTCATCGAGTAAAACACCCGGCGCAGCCTCAACAGGCTGCGCCGACTTCGTTTCAGAAGGATTTCATGATGCGCAAAGCGCTTGTAGCCACTTCGTTGCTCGCCCTGTTGCTCGGCGGCTGCGCCAGCAACCCCGCCGACCTGGATGTGAGTGGCACCTGGATCAACCAGGCCGCCATCAACGCGGCAGCCAAGGGCGGCCCTTTGCGCGAAGCGCTGCAGAGTTTTGGCCCGAACCTCGAATGGGAGGTCAATACCAAGGCTTTGCAGGCGCGCTACTACAACGGCTTTGAAGTCGCCGAAGGCAAGTTGCTCGGGGATAAATCCGGCGCCTGGAACGTCGAGTTCTACGGCAGCTCCGCCACCGAACTCAAGCGCAAAGGCAAACAACTGCTGCAAGTGGCCAACGATAACGAGCCCGAGCAACTGTTCGCCCGTGCCAAGGATCCCGCCCCGGAAGGTGCGCCACTGGGCGCCAACTTCGAACGGGCACTGTATGCAGCCTATATGGGCGGCGACTGGAAGATTACCGACGGCAACGGCGACGGTTCCACAGTGCAGTTCCAGGCCGACGGAAAGGTCGCCGGCCTGCCAGGCGTCGACCGCTACTCGCTGTGTCTGGCGGGCGACTGCGCCTCTATGAGCGGCGGCTACGACAGCATCTGGCTGCAATTGAACGGCCAGGGCAACCCCTGGATCTTCACGCGCAAAGGCAAGCAGTTGGCGATATTCCAAGCGATCAACACCGCGCTGGCCGACGAGGTGCCGCAGTTCACGCCCGGCCCGCGCCAATGGCTGCTTGAGAAGAAATAACCAGCATCACCCTGAAGCAAATGTGGGAGCTGGCTTGCCTGCGATGACGGTGGCTCAGTCGAGATAGAGGTCGACTGATACTTCGCTATCGCAGGCAAGCCAGCTCCCACATTTTTTGACTGCGTTTCAGCCCTTGAGAATCGCCGCATACCCTTCGCGATAAGTCGGGTAGGTCGGCACCCAGCCCAACGCCTTAGCCCGGGCGTTGCTGCATTGTTTGCTGCCGGCACGCCTTACACTGGCGTCATCCGCCCACTCCGTCACGCCCAGGTACTCGCGCAACCAGCCCACCACCTCCGCCAATGGCGCTGGGGCATCGTCGACCCCGATGTAGATTTTTTCCAGCGAGCCACCCTGCTCTACATGACGCAGCAAAAAGGCCAGCAAACCTGCCG
Organism: Pseudomonas sp. WS 5532; assembly: GCF_012985445.1. Taxonomy (NCBI): domain Bacteria; kingdom Pseudomonadati; phylum Pseudomonadota; class Gammaproteobacteria; order Pseudomonadales; family Pseudomonadaceae; genus Pseudomonas; species Pseudomonas sp. WS 5532. The sequence goes on along the minus strand of NZ_JAAQWK010000002.1, from coordinate 204,179 downwards.
CATCATCCGCGTGAATCCGGTTGCCATACAACGGCGGATCGATCGCCACGCGATAGCCCTGGCGTACCTGGGTCAGCAGCCATTCGCGGCCCGGGCCGTAAATCCCGGTCAAGCGCACGATACTCGCTGGGATCCCACTGTTGAGCGCGACCTGCTCGGCCTCCAGCATGACCTGGCCGGAATAGCCCGTCGCCCTGGTATCAGATGTTTCGTCGACCCACTCACCATTCTGCTGGCCATACACGCTGCTGCTGGAAACAAACAGCAGGTGCCTGGGCGCCTGGCCGTAGTCACTCAGCCACTCCAACACATGCTGCAACCCTTGCACGTATGCCGCGCGATACCCGGCCTCATCGTGGTCGGTGGCGGCCGCGCAATACACCAGGTAATCCACTGCGCCGATCGGCCAGGTCTCAGGACAATCCTTTTTGAACAGGTCGCCGGCAATGCCGATCACGCCATCGGGGAGCTTTGAAACATCACGGCGCAGGCCATGAACCTCCCAATTCGCGCCGAGCAATTGGCTAGCCAGCCGGCTCCCCACATCGCCGCAACCGGCAATCACAACAGAAGGCGCAGACATCATAAAACTCCGTTCTTAAAGGTCTAGATTAGCCCTCGCAGATGACGAGCGGCCAGAAAAAGCACAAATAAAGTTACTGTATTACTTCTGTTAACAAGAATTACTTGCAATAATAACGGCCCATTTGTCCTCGACCCTCAAGGGTCTGGCAGGACGATCACTCAATTTTTCCTCTCAGGTCCGGCCAGCATGACACGTAATACAAACCCCGCTTCGCCAACCAAGCTTCACAGCCCATCCCGCGCCTGGCGTGCGATTGCTGCGCTGCTGTTCAGCGTACTGCTGGCACCGACCGCTGCCTTCGCTGATGCCACCGCCCCAGCCGCACCGGCTGCTGCCGAGCACACCGGCGCTACGCCAGCTGCTCCTGTTGCCGCCCCGGTTGCCACAGACCCGGCCCAGGCTGCAGGCGACGTCGCACCTGCCGACGAAACCGGTGTAGTGTTGGAAGAAGACAACAGCCTGGGCATGGCCCATGACCTGTCGCCGTGGGGCATGTACCAGAACGCTGACGTCGTGGTAAAAGCCGTGATGATCGGCCTGGCCATCGCCTCGATCATCACCTGGACCATCTGGATCGCCAAGGGCTTCGAGCTGCTGGGCGCCAAGCGCCGTCTGCGCGCCGAGATCGTCCACCTGAAAAAAGCCACCACCCTCAAGGAAGCCAGCGAGAGCGCGACCAAGAAGGGCACCCTGGCCAACCTGCTGGTACACGACGCTCTGGAAGAAATGCGTCTGTCGGTCAATACCCGCGAAAAAGAAGGCATCAAGGAACGCGTCAGCTTCCGTCTCGAACGCCTGGTTGCAGCATGCGGCCGTAACATGAGCAGCGGCACCGGCGTGCTGGCCACCATCGGTTCCACCGCACCGTTTGTCGGCCTGTTCGGCACCGTGTGGGGCATCATGAACAGCTTCATCGGCATCGCAAAAACCCAGACCACCAACCTCGCCGTCGTCGCCCCCGGCATCGCCGAAGCCCTGCTGGCAACCGCGCTGGGCCTGGTTGCAGCAATCCCTGCGGTGGTGATCTACAACGTCTTCGCCCGTTCGATTGCCGGCTATAAGGCCCAGGTATCGGACGCGTCGGCAGAAGTCCTGCTGCTGGTCAGCCGCGACCTCGATCACCTGCCTACCGAGCGCAGCTCGCAACCGCACATGGTGAAAGTGGGGTAATCGGCCATGGGCCTGCATTTGAATCAAGGCGACGACGAACTCGTCGAGAACCACGAGATCAACGTCACGCCGTTTATCGACGTAATGCTCGTGCTGCTGATCATCTTCATGGTGGCCGCGCCGCTGGCGACCGTGGATATCAAGGTCGACCTGCCCGCGTCCAGCGCCAAGCCTGCGCCGCGGCCGGAGAAGCCGATTTTCCTCAGCGTCAAGGCGGACCAACGCCTGTTCCTGGGCGAAGAAGAAGTCAAAGCTGAAACCCTGGGCCCGGTGCTCGACGCCAAGACCCAAGGCAAGAAAGACACGACGATCTTCTTCCAGGCCGACAAAGGCGTGGACTACGGCGACCTGATGAGTGTGATGGATGCCCTGCGGGCAGCCGGCTACCTCAAGGTAGGCCTGGTCGGACTTGAGACGGCAGCCAAGAAATGATCACGACGCGCCACAAACTGACGCGTTATGGCACCAGCCTCGCCGTCGTGCTGGGCGTGCATGCCGTCGCGATTATCATCGCGCTCCAGTGGTCCGCGCCGCATCCGGTAACACTGCCACCGGCGGCGATGGTCATCGACCTCGCGCCGATGCCTGCACCGCCGCCGCCGGCTCCACCCAAGGTTGTCACACCGCCGCAGCCGCCTGCCCCCGTGGAAGAGCTGCCCCTGCCAAAACTGGCTGAGGCACCTAAACCAACGATCCAGGTGCCCAAGCCGGTCAAGCCAAAACCGAAGCCGCAGCCGCCCAAGCCGGTGGAAAAGAAGCCCGAGCCGCCCAAGGAAAAACCTTCCGAAGAACCGCCGAGCGAATCGCCACAAAACAATGCGCCAGCTGAAAAGTCTGCCCAGCCGGTTCCGGGCCCGTCGCCACAACAGGTCGCAGCCAAAGCGTCCTGGGAAGGCGCCCTGCTGGCGCACTTGCAGAAGTACAAGAAGTATCCGCCAGGTGCCCAACAGCGAGGCAAGGAAGGCTTGAACCGCCTGCGCTTTGTGGTCGATGCCGAAGGCAACGTGCTGTCCTATGAGTTGGTGGGCCGCTCCGGCAACGCCGATCTGGACCGTGCGACCCTGGACATGATCCGTCGAGCCCAGCCACTGCCCAAACCACCGGCCGATATGTTGAAAGGCGGCAGCGTCGAAATCGTCGCGCCATTTGTTTACAACATTGAGAAGCGCCGCCGGTAAGCGGCAAACGGGAGCCGGCTGGTGTGGGAGCTCCCACACAAGCCAGCTCCCACATTTGGTTTCACCACTTCAGCAAAATCCTCAACATTCCCCGCTCAATCCCCATCAAAGTTCTGATAACGTGCGTCTATCGATTGCAGCCGGTATGCTTGGCCCGCAACCTCATGGACGCCCGCTATGACTCTTACAGAATTACGCTACATCGTGACCCTCGCCCAAGAGCAGCACTTCGGCCACGCGGCCGAGCGTTGCCATGTCAGCCAACCGACGCTGTCGGTGGGTGTGAAGAAGCTTGAAGACGAACTCGGTGTGCTGATTTTTGAGCGCAGCAAGAGCGCCGTGCGCCTCACGCCGGTGGGCGAAGGCATCGTCGCCCAGGCCCAAAAGGTACTGGAGCAAGCCCAAAGCATCCGCGAGCTGGCCCAGGCCGGCAAGAACCAGCTGACTGCACCGCTCAAAGTCGGCGCCATCTACACCGTCGGCCCGTACCTGTTCCCGCACCTGATTCCGCAACTGCACCGCGTTGCGCCGCAGATGCCGCTGTATATCGAAGAAAACTTCACCCATGTACTGCGCGACAAACTGCGCAATGGCGAGTTGGACGCGATCATCATCGCCCTGCCGTTCAACGAAGCAGACGTGCTGACCCTGCCGCTCTACGACGAACCGTTCTACGTGTTGATGCCGGCCTCCCACCCGTGGACGCAAAAGGACACCATCGACGCCGGCCTGCTCAACGACAAGAGCTTGCTGCTGCTGGGCGAAGGTCACTGCTTCCGCGATCAGGTACTGGAAGCCTGCCCGACCCTGACCAAGGGCAACGACGGCGCCAAACATACCACCGTGGAATCCAGTTCCCTGGAAACCATTCGCCATATGGTCGCTTCCGGCCTGGGTATTTCGATCCTGCCGCTGTCGGCAGTGGACAGCCATCACTACGCCCCCGGCGTGATCGAAGTGCGCCCACTCACGCCGCCGGTGCCGTTCCGTACTGTGGCGATTGCCTGGCGCGCGAGCTTCCCGCGCCCGAAAGCCATTGAGATCCTGGCCGACTCGGTCCGTCTGTGCTCGGTGGCCAAGCCGAATGCTGCGAGCTGATTAACGGTATGACAGAGCTGTCGCAGGTGTCGGTCACCGCACTCAAAGGTGTCGGTGACGCCATGGCCGAAAAGCTGGCCAAGGTCGGCCTGGAGAACCTCCAGGACGTGCTGTTCCACCTGCCCCTGCGCTACCAGGACCGCACGCGTGTGGTGCCCATCGGCCACTTGCGCCCTGGGCAGGATGCTGTGGTCGAAGGCACCGTCAGCGGCGCCGATGTGGTGATGGGCAAGCGCCGCAGTTTAGTCGTGCGCCTGCAGGACGGCACCGGCGGCCTGAGCCTGCGTTTCTACCATTTCAGCAACGCGCAAAAGGAAGGCCTCAAGCGTGGCACCCGCGTGCGTTGCTACGGCGAAGCCCGCCCCGGTGCATCCGGCCTGGAAATCTACCACCCGGAGTACCGCGCAATCACCGGCGACGAGCCGCCTCCGGTCGATACCACTCTCACGCCGATCTACCCGCTGACCGAAGGCCTGACCCAACAACGCCTGCGCCAGCTGTGCATGCAAACGCTGACGATGCTCGGCCCCAAAAGCTTGCCCGACTGGTTGCCTCTGGAGCTGGCGCGCGACTACCAACTGGCGCCGTTGGACGATGCGATTCGCTACCTGCATAACCCACCCGCCGACGCCGACGTCGACGAACTCGCACTGGGCCATCACTGGGCCCAGCATCGCCTGGCCTTTGAAGAGCTGCTGACGCACCAACTGTCCCAGCAGCGCCTGCGCGAAAGTATGCGCTCCCTGCGCGCGCCGGCGATGCCCAAGGCCACGCGACTACCTGCGCAATACCTGGCCAACCTCGGCTTTGCGCCAACGGGGGCCCAGCAACGCGTGGGCAATGAAATCGCCTACGACCTCAGCCAGCACGAACCCATGCTGCGGCTGATCCAGGGCGACGTGGGCGCAGGTAAAACCGTGGTGGCCGCCCTCGCCGCCTTGCAGGCGTTGGAAGCCGGTTACCAAGTGGCGCTGATGGCGCCCACCGAAATTCTCGCCGAACAGCACTTCATCACCTTCAAGCGCTGGCTCGAACCGCTGGGCCTGGAAGTGGCGTGGCTGGCCGGCAAGCTCAAGGGCAAGACCCGCGCAGCGGCGCTGGAGCAGATTGCCGGTGGCGCACCGATGGTGGTGGGCACTCACGCATTGTTCCAGGACGAAGTGCAGTTCAAGAACCTCGCCTTGGTGATCATCGACGAACAGCACCGCTTCGGTGTGCAACAGCGCCTGGCCTTGCGCCAGAAAGGCGTGGGCGGGCGCATGAACCCGCACCAGTTGATCATGACCGCCACACCAATCCCGCGCACCTTGGCGATGAGCGCCTACGCCGACCTCGACACGTCGATCCTCGATGAGCTGCCGCCCGGCCGCACGCCGGTCAATACCGTGCTGGTCACCGACACGCGCCGCGTCGAGGTCATCGAACGCGTGCGCGGCGCCTGCGCCGAAGGCCGTCAGGCGTATTGGGTGTGCACGCTGATCGAAGAATCCGAAGAGCTGACCTGCCAGGCCGCCGAGACCACGTTTGAGGACCTCACCAGTGCCCTGGGCGAGCTGAAGGTCGGGCTGATCCACGGGCGCATGAAGCCTGTGGAAAAAGCCGCGGTGATGGCCGAGTTCAAAGCTGGCAACCTGCAACTGCTGGTAGCCACCACGGTGATTGAAGTCGGCGTGGACGTGCCCAACGCCAGTTTGATGATCATCGAAAACCCCGAGCGCCTGGGCCTGGCCCAACTGCACCAACTGCGCGGCCGTGTCGGCCGGGGCAGCGCCGCCAGCCACTGCGTGCTGCTGTACCACCCGCCGCTGTCTCAGATCGGCCGTCAGCGCCTGGGCATCATGCGCGAGACCAACGACGGTTTTGTCATCGCCGAAAAAGACCTCGAACTGCGCGGGCCCGGCGAAATGCTTGGTACTCGCCAGACCGGCCTGCTGCAATTCAAGGTCGCCGACCTGATGCGCGATGCCGACTTGCTGCCCGCTGTGCGTGATGCGGCGCAAGCGCTGCTGGAGCGTTGGCCGGAACATGTCAGCCCCTTGCTCGATCGCTGGCTCAGGCATGGGCAGCAATACGGCCAAGTGTGACGCCTGACTCACTTATCCAACCAACAGTTGTATCAAGCTGGTTATACTTCGGTGACTGTACGAAATTGGATCAGGCCATGTCAGAAGTTGCCCTCGCCACAGCCCCACTGACCGCCCCGCCGGTCATTCGGGCTCTGCTCGCAAAACTCGCCATCCCCTACACGGAAGTGACCGAACACGCCGGCCTGAATCCCGCACAAAAAGTCCAGGCAGTACTGCTGGAAGATGCCGTGGGCGCACTCATGGTGCTGTTCCCGCAAAGCCAGTTACTCGACCTCAACCGCCTGGCTGAACTCACCGGCCGCCGCCTCACGGCCGTGTCGCCGGACCGCATCGAGCGCATGCTGGCCAAGCACGACTTGAGCCTGTTGCCCGGCCTGCCGGTACTGACCAGTTCGCCGTGCCTGTATGAAGGCAGCCTGCTCAGCGAACCCAGCCTGTTGGTGCATTCCGGCGAAGCCGGGCTGCTGCTGGAAATCGCCAGCATCGATTTCAAGACCATGCTCACCAAGGCCAGCGCCGGGCACTTCGGCGAACCGCTGAGCAACATCCGCCCCAACCTCGATCGCCCGAACGATGACCGCGAGGAAATCACCCAGGCGATGCAGGCGTTCACCGCCCGCCGAATCCAGCAGCGTCTGGAAGCGACCATCGAGATTCCGCCGCTGGCCGACACCGCGCAGAAAATCATCAAGCTGCGCGTCGACCCCAACGCCACCATCGATGACATCACCAGCGTCGTCGAAACCGACCCAGCCCTCGCCGCCCAAGTGGTGAGCTGGGCAGCGTCGCCGTACTACGCCTCGCCGGGCAAGATTCGCTCAGTGGAGGACGCCATCGTGCGCGTGCTGGGCTTTGACCTGGTGATCAACCTGGCGCTGGGCCTGGCCCTGGGCAAAACCCTGAGCCTGCCCAAGGACCACCCGCACCAGTCCACGCCGTACTGGCACCAGTCGATCTATACCGCTGCTGTGATCGAAGGCCTGACCCGCGCCATGCCCCGCGCCCAGCGCCCGGAAGCTGGCCTGACCTACCTGGCCGGCCTGCTGCATAACTTCGGTTACTTGCTGCTGGCCCATGTGTTCCCGCCGCACTTCTCGCTGATCTGTCGCCACCTGGAGGTCAACCCGCACCTGTGCCACAGCTATGTCGAGCAGCACCTGCTGGGCATCAGCCGCGAGCAGATCGGCGCCTGGCTGATGCGCTACTGGGACATGCCGGACGAACTGTCCACCGCCCTGCGCTTTCAGCACGACCCGACCTATGACGGGCAATATGCTGAATATCCCAACCTGGTGTGCTTGGCGGTACGTTTGCTGCGCAGTCGTGGAATTGGTTCCGGGCCGGATGAGGCGATACCCGACGCCCTGATCGAACGTTTGGGCTTGAGCCGGGAAAAGGCTGAGGAAGTGGTCGGCAAGGTACTGGATGCCGAGGTGCTGCTACGCGAACTCGCGTCCCAGTTCAGCCAGGCATAAGTCTGTCGCCTGCTACATAGCTTTCGCAGGCAAACCAGCTCTCACACTTAACTGCGTTCCAACTGTAGAACGCGGTCGAATGTGGGAGCGGGTTGCCCTGATCTGGATGGTCTGATCCTGAATCGCATCATAATGCCAGTTAATTACTCCTCGCCTTTTGAGCGGCGAAGGCGAAAGTGACATACCTACCCAACGAAATCATGGCACTCTAACAACTTACAAATATAAAGTAACATCTGATACGGAACTGTCCCGCCCAACTAATCCACATAGAGCATGTCGGTAAGTTTTCTTACCATTAAAACTCTGGATTCTGCCTATGTCTATTTCATCCACCGTTAGCAACTTTATAACTAACAACCCAATAAGCGCCTACCCTTCACCTACAGCTACCGAACCCTCTGTAAACATCAACGGCAGTCTTACACCTCGCAGAGACCAATATGGGACCGTACTGGTTGTAACGACGCCTGACCCAGGCGCACCACAAAACGTCAATGGCCGCACTTATCACCCCGCCTCCGAAGTAAGAATTTATACGGGACATGCGGATGATAAAATCGATATAAAAGTTATTAATGATCGCGTCGTCGCCATTATCAATGGGCAAGCCGTCAAGCTGGACATCGACGCCTCTAACCCCGAGGGCAATCAAGGCAAACTGTTCATAGACAGCGGCGGTGGCGATGACAGTGTAAAGATAGCCCCTGACGTCAAGACCAGTGTAACCATTCACACTGGCCCAGGCAAAGACACCGTGAGCACGGGAGGCGGCTACGCTCAAGTATATCTGGGCGACGGCAATGATACCGGTGAACTAGCCTATGGCGGCGGAGAATTATACGGTGAAAACGGCGATGATACCTTGGCAGGAGGTACAGGCAGTAACTTCATTAATGGTGGCGCGGGAAAAAACACTATAAGGGGTGGTACACCCAGCGATTCATCTCGAACGGCGATCTCCGCCGAAGGTACAAGCGACACTATTATTGGCCGCTCTGACAACACGTATATCCAGACCAAGGCCCAATTCACCTCTATAAAACTTTACCGGCAATTTGATACCGAAGTCGACATTCATGAAAGTGCCGGAAATACCGAAACCAACGAATATAAGAGCCGGCAACATGTGACCGATGGAGACATACGGTTTTCAGGCAGATTCGACCCAGCCAAAGACCGTCGTATACGTGTAAACCAACAGGACTGACGGTCAACTTATACTGGCTCTCCTCGGGGTTTCTGTGCCCCGAGGGCTCCAAAAAGCTAACCAGCTGTTTTTTTACGCGGCTTCAAATACTTGGTCAGCCCCTGAAACCAGATCACCAACGCCGGGTTGCCCTTGATCTGGATCGACTTGTCCTGAATCCCCGTCATGAACGCCAGTTGCTTGTTCTTCGCCTGCATCGTGGCGAAGCCGTAGGCGGCATCTTTAAAGGCGATAGCAAAGGCTGGCGCCGGGTGAACACCTGAGCGGCTGGTGATGCGCTGGTCTTTGACGATGAAGTGACGGGCAACCTTGCCGTCGAGGGTCTGCAACTGGAACGCCAGGTCTTTATCACCCAGCTGTTGCTGAAAGGCAGGATTGGTGCGGCTGGCTTTGCCCATCATCAGGCCCAGCACCCACAGCAGAAGACGAAATTTCATGCACACAGCCTCAGTGTATTTATTAAGTGGCCGCAGCAGTGTAACGATTTACCGGCAGAACGCCACCGATCTCGCGCTTTAGCAGGAGATCGGCAGGCGTTTAACGCTTATAGAAACATGTTGCTTAAACGTTAGGGCACGGCACTGGCGCCCAGTCGGCCAGGTTCGGATCGCGGCAGGTGCCTTCGATCTGCGCCTTGCCAGCGCTGGCGACCTGCTTGCTTTCAGCCTGCTTGGTTTGCACGGTCTGAATACTCTTCTCGGTGGTCACCGCTTCTTTCGGCACGGTTGGCAGCACCGGTTTTTTGGCGACTTTGGCAGGCGTCTTGCCTTTCTTCGCCGGCACCACCTGCGGCGTCGTGTCGGCCTGGGCCACGGTCACTACGTCAGCACGCTGCACACCCACTTGTTTCAGGTCTTGCTCGTAAGCCTGGGTGTAGTTGTTCAAGTCTTCGCTGGCCTTGCCGTTCACTGCAACGATCAGGTCATTGGACTCTTTCAAGCCAGCCACGATTTCCGCCAGGCGCTTGCGGCCTTCGGTGTCGTTGACGGTCTTGGCCTTGCGGTCGGCCACCAGCTTGGTGAATGCGCTCTGATAGCACTGCTGGGACGCCTTGGCGTAGGCCGTGCTGCGGTCGATGTCGGACGCGCTTTTATTGAAGTCGGTGGAGTAGGACGCGATGCGCTGGTTGTCATCGGTGATCTGCTTCTGACGCTCGGTGTAGTAACCCGCTGCGCCACCCGCCAGGGCGCCGCCCGCTGCACCGATGGCGGCATTACGGCCACGCTTGTCGGAGTCGCCGGTCAGCGCGCCCAGCAATGCACCGCCGGCTGCGCCAAGCGCCGCACCGGTGACGACCGACTTGGTCATGTTCGAATCGGTTGCACGCAAGTGCTGCACCGGCTCGTAGCAGTTGGGGTAGTACTCGACCTTGGTGCTCGACGCGACCTTGGAAGCCGGCGACGTGGCGCAACCTGTCAACACGGTGCTGAAACCAGCTGCGATCAGCAGCAGGTGACGCTTGGAAACCGCCTTACGGGAAAAAAGCATAGGTGTGTTCTCTTTTAAGTTTGACTTGCCCAGCACGGCCCACCGCCGCCTGAGTCCTTTCCAAGCTCGCCATACAACCAGCGGTCAAGACCGCTGACCGCTCGCTGCGAGCAATTCCTTCAAGATCGTTGCCGGGTCGGCCCGCTGTTGCTTGCGGTAGTTGCCGACATGGCGAACGAACAGTGTCGCGCGCGTCACCAGGCTCTTGCCGAGCACTGGCTTGCGATCCAACTCTTCCTTGATTCGTTGAAACTGGGCCTGGATCACCGCATCGGTGTAGCGCGTGCCGGTGGCCAGGTTGTCGATGTAAATCGCCACCGCGCCGTCGAGGGCGCTGCGGCCATTGGTGATGGCCATGTCGAACAGCTGCGCGCTGGCCTCATCCTTATTGTCTTTGGCCTCTTGGCGGCTCTTCTGCAAGTTGGCCAGGCGGATGTTGTAATTGCTGATGGTCTCGGCCACCAACGCGGCCGACTGGATCAGGTTGCCCGCGGCCTCTTCGCGCTGCTGGGCGATCAATGAAACGTTGCGTTTGAGCTCTTCGTTGACCAGGCCGAGTTCGGCTTGCAGCTTGGGGTCGACACTGGCCGCAATGATGCTGTCCAGGCGCTTGGTCGGGTCCTGGGCGTCATCGATGGCGTCAGTCAGCGACGCCAGGCGGCCTTCTTTCTGCCACTGGGCGAACAGCTCCTTGTAGCGCGAGCGCGGCGCCGACAACGCACCGATCGCTACGCGAAAACCGGTGGTTTCGTTGCTTTGTTCGGTGCCGTCAGCGGCGAATAACGGGTACTCACGGCGCATGCCGGTAAACAGCGTGCCCTCGCCTTCCAGGTAGTTGCCGCCCTTGACCACAAAGCCCCCGTAGGTGCCCTGGCGGCGCCCGGCATGCACCAGCTGGAACGATTCCTGGACCATTTCCGCTGCGTTGCCGATCACGTCAAACAGGCCGATCGGGTTGGGCAATTTGGTGCCGATGGGCATCAAGCGCGCAGCCTGACCGGTGCCGCCGGCAACCTGGTTGAACACCGCGTAATCACCCAGCGGGCCGTCGCTCTCGCTGCCGTCGACGCGGCGCGGGAACAGTCGCCCTTCCAGTTCCTGACGGCTAACCGCCTGGCCACCGCGTGCGGCGTATTCCCATTCCACTTCGGTGGGCAGGCGCACAAAACCCAGGCCGCCGTCGTCGGCCGAAGAGCCGCGGCCGCTCACCGGCAGCAGCTCACGGTGGTATTTCATCAGCCAGGCGCTGTACACCGCCGAGAAACGTTCAGCTTCGAAACGCGATAGTTTTACCTTGGGCAAACGCGCGGCCATGCCGGTCGGCGCATCACAGGCTGGAGCTGGTTCGCCGCTGGCCAGCGACTGCGCCTGGGACATCACCTGCGCATACTGGCGGGCAGTCACTTCGTACTTGCCGATGAAATACAGCATCGGCTTGAGCGGAGTTTTGGCGTCGGTTTTCGGCATCAACGGCGCGATGACTTTGTTCCAGTCCTTGGGCAGATCCTTGAGCGTGAACTGGCCGTTGATAAAGTCGCGGCGGTAGCCGGAAATAAACGATTGCTGATAACCCGCCTCGCCTTCGGCAAAGGGGTAACCGAGGCTGATCTCGCGGTCATCCAGCGTGCCTTGGGCCAGCACGTAGGCGTAGCGGAACACCATGTTGCCTTCGCAGGGCAGCGGCAGGCTCACATCATCCGGCAACGGCTTGGGGTTATCCAGTTTGTCACTCGCTTCATCGGCCCAGGCCAACGAGGCCAGGCTCAGCGCCACACAGGCGCCCAGTAACTTATACATCTCTGATTCCTTCAGAAGCCTGGATCCGCGCCACTCGCCAACCGCCACAGGCCGCCGCCACGGCGCTGACGCCGAGGATTGCAACCAGGGCCAGGACGTAGTGACGCGCCAGCAGGTGACTGGCATATTCGCCCGCCCCTTGCACAAATAGTTTATTCAAAGCAGCCTCGGCCAGGCCATACAGCCCGGCGCTTAGCACGGCGGCAAACCCTGCGCTGTAGAGCGCCTGCAACACCACAAACAACAACAGTGCGCCGGTGGAAAACCCCAACAGGCGCAACACCGACAATTCCCGCCGCTTGCGCGCGACAGCCGCCAGCGCCCCGGCGAAGATCGCTGCAAACGCCCCGACCAAGGCCAGCCCGGCAATAATCCAGAACACCAACGACAGGTTGCGGCTCAACGACTGCACCTGGGCGATGGTCTGTGCCTGGGTCGACACCAACAGATTCTGCCCGGCGAAATACACCCGCAGCGGCTCCACATCAGTAAGGTTGCGTGCGTAAAGACGAAACGCCGGGTACACACGCTGCTCGTTCAACCCGACCTCATCCCCGTCCCAGCCCAACACCGGCACGGCACGGCCATCGCGGTAATCTTCCGCCGCTTCCAGCAAGCCCAAATCAGCAAACAAGCCGTCACGGGCGAAGGCTTCCAACGGCAACACCGCCAGCACCTGCAGGCGCGCGTTGCGGGCTTCGACACGCCCCGCCACTTGCCGCGCAAAGCGGGTTTCCAGCCAATCCCCAGGCCGCGCCGCAAGCTTTTCGGCTGCGGTGTGGCTCAGCACGATCTGGTCCAGGCCCTTGGGCATTGGCAAACCACTGAGCAACGGGTCACCCGCCGCCGTCGGCAGCATTTCCAACGCCAGCGTGCCCACCTGCGCGGTCGCCGCAATTTGTCGGGTACGCGGCACGGCAAAGGCCACATCGCTGCGCCGACCTAGCTGCTGGATAAATTCGCTGCTGAATCGACCACCGCCCAATGGGATAATTTCACGGGTGGCCGGATCGGTCTCCAAGCGTTCGGTCAAACTGCCAACCAGTCCAAATTTCAGGCCGAATAACACCAGCAGCGGCGCGATCACTGCCACCAGCGCCAGCACCGAACAGGCCGACAGCCAGGCGTCATTGCGGTAATCCTGCCAGGCCAGCGAGGCCACCAAGCCGATGCGCATCAGCACACCTCCCCGAGCGTGGCCGTGACGCCGCCATCAGGGTCGCGGCGGCAACCGATGCGCCGTACCTGCAAGCCGCTGGCGCGGGCCAGGGGTTCGTCATGGGTGGCGATCACGCAGGCGGCACGGTGTTCGCGGGCCTGGGCCAGCAACGCCTGCATCACGCGCTCGGCATTCAGTGGGTCCAGCGACGCGGTCGGCTCATCCGCGAGCACCAATTGCGGCGCATGGGCCAGGGCACGGGCGCAACTCACGCGCTGGCGTTGGCCCACCGACAGGTCCGCCGGTTTCTTCGCCAACTGGTCACTAATCTCCAGCTGCTCAGCCAGGCGCGCCACGCTGCCGTCATCCTTCAAACCCAGCAATTGCCGCGACAAGGCGATATTGCCGCGCACATCGAGAAAACCCAGCAGGCCGCCGGTTTGCAGCACGTAACCCAAGTGCTGGCTGCGCAGCGCAGCCAGGGTAGATTGCTGATCGGCACGCCATAGCCCGCCGATATCGGTGTTGTCGAATTCAAACCGGCCCGCCTGATCCGGCGCCAACACCAGCGCGAGCAAATCCAGCAAAGTGCTTTTGCCGCAGCCACTGGGCCCGATAATCGCCAACTGCTCACCGGCACGCAGCTGCAAGGCCGGAATCACCAGGCTGTAACGCTGGTTTCCCGTGCCCCGGCTTTTGTGCACCGCGCTCAAGTTCAGCATTACGGCAGCGTCGACAACGGTACGCGGTACAACGCATCGCCCGGCTCGGCATCGCCGAAACGGACCCAGTTGGCCACATCATTGTGAAAGGTTTCGTAGAGGCGGATTTTCGAATCCAGCTCGTCGATAAAGTCTTCCTGCTCGGCCACACTCAGCGACAACCACAAGTCCTGGGTCATGTTCAGCGACTTGCTGCGGTACGGCAGGCCTTCCAGGTATTCACCGAGCAGGCCACCATCAGCCAGGTTGCCGCCCTTGCGCAGGGCCTGCGGGTCACGGCTCATATAGGCTGAAGCGCTGGCAATTTCCTGGAAGAAATCCTTGGGCGAGGTCTGGGTTTTACGCGCGGCATCCACGATCAGTTTCAGCGATTGCTGCAGGTCGTTTAGCTGCAATTTTGTGAGCATCACGCACACCTGGAACGCCGGCAGCGCCGGATTGGTCAGGTCACGATCGGCGGTCCAGGCGCTGACCAGTTGCGGCGCCTGGCTGGCGGTTTTACGGCCGAGGAAGTCCATGTGCATGGCGTAGCCGACTGCTGCGGATTTATCCGCCAGGCTCGGCGCGCTACTCAGCAGCGGCACCGGTTGCGGTGTGTCGCTGCGGACCTGGTGCACCAGGTTGGCGAACACTGTGCCAATCTCATCAACCCGCTCGCCCAGCTTGTGTACATCACCCCCGGGCACCGGCGTGTAAAGGTCGCCGATCTGCGGGTTGGCGTCTGCGGTCAGCACGCGGTACTGGGTTTCGGCACCGGCGTGGGTTTTCTTGCCGGCATCGGTACGCAGGTGCAGGGCGTAAATCTTGATCTGCTTGCCGAGTGCTGCCTGGCGCACTTCGGCTTCGTTCATCTGGGTGGCGGTGAACGGGTCGTTCTTGCGCAGCGCGCCGGCATCGGTGACCAGCAAAATGATGCGCCCGCCGTAGCCAGACCAATCCATGCCATCGACCGCCTGCATCACCCCGGCAAACGCGTCCTCATTGAATGAGTGGCTGGACACCGTGGACGCTTTGACCTGGCGCGCCATATCGAGGAAGCGCTGCGGGTCGCGGCCCTGATCAAGGCTGATGAGCGTCTTGGCGACGTATTCCAAACCAGGGGTTTTCTTGATGCTGTTGCGAAAGCCCACCAGCCCGAAGCTCACGCTATCAAGCTCACCGCGCTCGGCAATGCGAGTTTGCAACTCATGCACCACATCGCGAACCTGGTCGATGTAAGGCTGCATCGAAACCGTCGTGTCGACCACCAACACCACGGCCGTGCGGAAAGCGTCTGCGGCGATTGCTTTGGTGGCCGGCTTGGCCGCCGCGCTGCCCGGGTCGATGGACGCCACATTGAGCAACTGCACCGGCTGGCCGTTTTCGTCGAAGCTCTCTTTGGAATCAAAAATCGGCAGCAGGTAAAACTGGTTTTGCGGCACAGCACTGGCTGTCGGCTCAAGCGCCAGCACCTGTTGATTGTCTTCGCGGTTCTTCTGCGCCTTGGCCAACACGTTTTTGGCGGCGGCGGGATCAGCCAACAGCTTTTCCACCTGCGCCGATTGGCGCAGGAACATCACCGGCGCCCGGCCCGAGCGCTCGGTAAACTTAAGCACCAGGCTTTGCTTCCAGTCGCTGACTTGAGCGGCGGGCAACCAACCATCGCTGCGCCCATCGGTTGCGGCGCCGACACGCACCCACGGGCTGCCGTCGATGTCTTTGCGCTGGTAAACATAGAGCACCGAAAACGCCGGCAGGGCTTCGTCTGCGGCACCACCGGCATCATGGGACAGCTTGGCGCCCGGCTTGCTGAGCACGCGCTGGAACAAGGTCTTTTTACCGGCCATCAGCAACGGCCGCTGGCCGCCATCCGCCTCGGCCACCACCGGCTTTACCTCCGGCGGTGGCGTGGTCTTGGGCACCACGGCGACAGGCGGTTTGGCAGGTTCATCGCTGCCGCTCAGCCACCAGTAACTGGCGCCACCAATGGCCAGTGCAACCGCCACAGCGACAGCGGCCAGGGCCAGCACCGGGCCACGGCGCTGCTCGGACACGGCGCGGTGTTGCGTGGGAGTTACCACCGGTTGACGCACCGGTTGCGGCTGGGGTTTGTCGGTCGGAATCTCGATGGACACTGGCGTCATTCCGGCCAAGTCAAAACTCAGCGGAATCGGTAACGGCCGCACCAGCGTGGCTTCCGGCGAATCCGCGGGCAGTTGGTCGAGCGCGCGCAGCAACGCCGCCGCATCCGGAAAACGCTCGGCCGGGTCTTTGGCCAGCAGCTTGCGCAGCACCTCCTGATAACGCCCGTGGTGCACCGGCAGTTCCGGCAGCGGCTCGGTCAGATGCGCCAGCGCAGTGGACAGCGCATCGGTGCCGCTGTACGGCAGCTTGCCGACGAGAATTTCGTAGAGCACCACGCCCAACGCATACAGGTCGGCGCGGCCATCAATTTCCTGGCCACGCGCCTGCTCCGGGCTCATATAGCTCGGCGTGCCCACGGCAAAACCGGCTTGGGTGAACTGGGTGCGATCGTCCAGGGACTTGGCGATGCCGAAGTCTGACAGCACGGCGGTACCGTCAGCGCGAAACAGAATGTTCGCTGGTTTGACGTCGCGGTGTACCAAACCCTGTGCATGCGCATAGCCCAACGCCGAAGCGATCTGGCGAATCAGCGTCACGCCCTGCTCCGGCGTCAGGCCGGCGGCGATACGCTCCTTTAGCGTGCCGTTGGGCAGGTATTCCATGGCCATGTAGTACAGCTCACCGACATTGCCGATGTCATGGATGGTCACCGTGTGCGGATGCGACAGGCGCGCCAGCGTCTTGCCCTCGCGCAGGAAGCGCTCGCAGAAGCTCGGGTCGGCCGCCAGCGCCGCCGCCATCACCTTCAAGGCCACCTTGCGCTCCAGCGAGCGCTGGGTCGCCAGGTACACGCTGGCCATGGCGCCTTCGCCGATCTCGCCTTCGATGTCGTAGCCAGGGATCACAATGTTCATGGCGAGACCTTCACGACAATGGCAGTGATATTATCCGGCGCGCCACGGTTGAGCCCCAGGTGCACCAGGCTGCGCACGATTTCGTCCGGCGCGTCGTGGCTCAGCACTTCACGTATTTCATGGTCTTCGACGGTCTTGTTCAGGCCATCGCTGCACAGCAGGTAGCTGTCGCCGGGGGAAATCAGCAGGTCAGTCACCGCCACGTCCAACTGCGCCTCCACGCCCACGGCGCGGGTGACGATATTGGCGCGAGGATGCACGCGCGCGTCGGCTTCGCTGAGCAGGCCGCTGTCTTGCAGGTCCTGCACGTAGCTGTGATCGCGGGAAATGCTGTCCAACTGCCCTTCGCGCAGGCGGTACAGGCGACTGTCGCCGGCCCATAAACACACGCCACGTAGGCCACGTGCGGCGAGCACCACCACGGTGCTGCCCATCATGCTCACGCCACGGTTGGCGGTTTCTTCACGCACCGTGGCGTTGATGCGGATCAGGTCATTGCGCAAGGCCGCCGAGTATTCATCGAGAGAGCGCCCCACCGGCACGTTGCGCAGACTGTCGACGATCAAGCTGCTGACGTAATCGCCGGCCGCATGCCCGCCCATGCCATCGGCTACCACCCACAGGCGGTTTTCCGGCAGGTCCAGGCACGCGTCTTCATTGACCTGGCGCACCATGCCCACATGGCTTTTGCTCGCGGATTTAAACGTCGCCCCCATCTACACCACACCTTCTTGTCCGAGCAAAAACTGCGCAAAATCGCCGGCAGCCGGCAAACCCTGGCACCGCAATAAACCTGGGGAAATACGTTGTGAGCCACGGCCCCACCACAGGCTGGCACCCTCACAAGCCTGCTCGGCCAGTGCGGTCATGCGGCTGTGGGGCACGGTGGCGGCGACCCGCTGCAGGCCCGCGAAGCGACTGTCTACCGCGCGCGGTTCACTGGCCGGGATGCCCAGGCTGTCAACGCCATCGTTAAAGCCTTCAAACGTAGCGCCAGTATCCAGGGTGCTGAGCAACAGCTCTTCAGCCTGCTCAAACCACGTATCCGGGCCACCCACCAATGACGCCGGGTTAGTGTCGTGATCAAGCAACGCCACCACGGCCAACGGGAAATAGCGCCCGACCCGATCAATACTTGGCATCACCACGCCTGCCGCCGCGTCCGGCCCGCATACGCCCGGCGCCAGCACAAAACGCCACAACGGGCTGACCAGATAGACGTTTAGCCAATCGCCACCCAGGCTGCTCTGGCTGGCGAGCAAACCTGCGGCCAGCCAGCTGTCCCACGGGCCGATAAAACTCTGGGGCAAGGCGCGGCTGACAAAGTCACCGCGGCTGGCCAACTTGCCGTAGAAGCCCAGCGTGTTCATAGCCGCTCCGGCAGGCTGAAGCCACTGAGTACGCGGCTCTTGAACGGGTTGAAGGCGCTGTTGGCGCGCAACTCGTAGGCGATGCTCGCGCCATCAACCCGCAAACGCAGGTTGAAGCGGTCCGGCGAATTGCCGGCGCTCAGGTCCGATTGCTCCAGCAGACGGAACCATGCCCATGGGCCGTCCAGGGTCACGCCGGAACGGCCACTGGCCGACGGCGGCGTGATCGAAATACGCACCACGCCGATACTGCCGGGGTTCGGCCATTGCATCGCTACCGGCCGGCTTGGGCCGTGGTCGTAGCTCAGTTGCTGGCCGTCGAGGTCGAGCAAGAACTGAGTGATGGTCGGGTCCATCGACACCGGCTTGAGCTCGAAACGCACGATCGGCTGGGTGCCCCCCGATCTAAAGAACGCGTCACGAATAGCCGCCGCACGCTGGAAGGTTTGCAGCACGCCCGGCGCGATCCCAAGCTTCTGCGCCGCGCCCGGCTGCCAGCGCCAGGTCTGTGCGGACGTATCCACGTAAGGCTGCAGGTATTTGCGGAAATAGTTATCCATCACCCCGCCCACGCCGAAGAACTGGCCGAAGTCATCGAGCGTGGCGTCCCGCGCGCTGCCCGGCGACATCGGATAACGCCCCGCCAGAGACTGGCGATACACGTTGACCACTTCACTCACCCACGCCGCATTCAGCTGGTTACGCACCCCGCCCATCATGCTGTTGGTGGTGGAGTTGACCACCGACTTGACCATGCCCTGCACCAGCGGCGGCTGGCGCTCGGCATTCAAGCTGACCCGCGTGGCCGCAGCGGCCGCCTGGTTCTTGGCCTCGCCAAGCAAGGCGTCGCCACTGGCGCCGACCATGGCGCTGACTTGCACATACAGCGCGTTCATGTCCGCCAACAGGCCGTCGATGGCCGCCGGTTCGCCTTCGTTTTTGCTGACGATGCTATTGAGTTCGGCAAAGTGCGCGGTCACCGGATCGTCCGCCGCTTGCGGTGCATTAGCGCTTGGTTGCTCCTGGCCGAGCAGGCTGCCGAGGCGTTCCTTGAGCTTGTCGACGCCGCCTTCCACCGGCACGCCTTTGGCGGCCAATTGGCGTTCTTCAGCTTGCAGATCGGTCTCTTTGGCCACGGCTACCAGCAGCTTTTTAAGCGGCGAAGTGGGGCCGGAAATCACCCGCAGCACATCGGCCGCCTGGGCCACGCTGGTGATCGGCACAAAGTCGATGTCCGCGAGCAAGGCGTCCCATTGGCGCTGGTAGTCCTGGAAGTACAGGCGGCGCACGTCGGCGGCCAGGCTCACCACGTTCTGCTGATCGGCTTGCTCACGGCCCAACACCCATTGTTCTTCCGCGAGCGTGCCAGTCTGGTTCAGGCTGCTGAGCAGGAACGCCTGGCGATAGCCTTTGGCAGTGAAGAACCCACTCAACGGTTCGCCCAATGGCTTGCCGCTTTTACGGCTGAACACCAACGCAGCATCGCGGCCGGCGGCTTCGTTGAGGCGAAAGTCGGGGATGCCCTCGGGCAGCTTCTGGCGCTTGACCCGGTCGTACACGCGTTGCGCCACCGGCAGCTGTTGCAGTTGGCGACGCAGGTCATCGATCAGGCGTGGGTCCAGCCGCGCATTCGGCGGGTGACGGTCGAACAGCGCCTGCAAGTGCCCGGTCAACGCCTGGCGCTGATCGGCCGGCAGGTCACGCGGCAGGTTGCGGTCCCAATCCAGGGCGACCCAGGCCTTGATGAAGTCCGGGTCGTAGTGCTCGTTATCGGCGAGCATCAGGTAGGCCTTGAGGCCCTCGTAGAGGAAGTCGGAATTGCCGCCGCCATGCAGTTGCTCTTCGATGCGCGTCACTAGTCGCGGCGCGAACACGGCGATCAAGAGCTTGCGATAGACACTGGCGGATTCGGCTTCAAGCATATCGCCCTGATACAGGCCCAGGCCTTCGGACCAGCTCGGCGAATCGCCCGCGAGGTTCTTCACCGCGTTGAGCAGCGGCAACACTGCCAGCACTTCACGCTGCGCCGGGCTGAGGTTTTGTACGGTCTGGCCCAGCGGCGCAACCTTCTGGTCAACCTGGGCGATATACGCCTGGTTGGCACGATAACTCACCCACCAGAGGCCACTGACCACCACCACAAGGGCGATGGTAGCGGCCAGCACACCGCGTGCAATCCACTTGCGGCGGCGCTCGACTTTCGGGTTCACGCCCACCAACCCACGCTCGGCAAACGCCACGGCGGTGAACAACTTTTCGATGAAATAACTGCGCCCGGTGCCGCTCTGTCGTGCCAGGTGCTGGCGGTCCAGATTCATGCTCTGGGCCATGGCGCCGATCAAGCGATCAATCGGGCTGCCTTCCTGAGTGCCGCTGGTGAAATAGACTCCGCGCAGCAACACGCGCTCTTCGAAGGCGTTGGGTTTGAACACGCCTTCGAGGAAACTTTGCAGGCAATCTTTCAACGCGCCGAACTGCTGCGGGAAGCCGTAGATCAGGTCACGCCGCGCCGGGTCACGCTCCTGTTGCAGGCGCTCCACCAGCCGTTCATTCAGGCGCTGCTCAAGACCCGCAAACTCGCTTTGCAGATGGGCCAGCGGGCTGTCGCTGTTTTTGCCGTCGTCCAGGGCGAAGGTCATGCCCCACACCTGGGCGCGGTCTTCCTTGCTCAGGTTGTCGAAGAACTCCATGAAACCCGGCACCAGGTCGAGCTTGGTCAGCATCAGGTAGATCGGGAAACGCACGCCCAATTGGGTGTACAGCTCCTGGATCCGCAGGCGAATCGCCGCCGCATGGGCGGCGCGTTCGGCCTCCGTACCGAGCAGCAGATCCGAGAGGCTGATGGCGATAAACGCGCCATCAATGGGCCGACGTGAACGCTGCTTTTTCAACAGATCGAGAAAGCCCAGCCACGCGGCTTTATCCACTGTGGAGTTGCTGTCCTGGGTGGTGTAGCGGCCAGCGGTATCGAGCAAAACGGCCTGGTCGGTAAACCACCAATCACAATTGCGCGTACCGCCAACGCCGCGCACAGCACCGGCGCCCAACTGCGCAGCGAGTGGAAAGTGCAGGCCGGAATTGACCAGCGCGGTGGTCTTGCCCGAACCCGGCGGCCCGATGATCACGTACCACGGCAGCTCATAGAGATTGCGGCGCTCATCACCGCCGAGCTTGGCCTTTTTCAGCAATGCCAGGGCTTCGTCCATGCGCTGGCGCAAGGTCGACAACTCTTCGGCCGTGGCGACACTGTTGGGGTCGGCCGGGGTTTCGGCGGCGAGGCTGCGCATCACTTCGGCGGCCTGGCGGCGCGCCTGGATAATGCGCACTACGCGGTAGGCGATCCACAGCGCAAACACCAAGATAATCAACACCCAGCGCCGCCCTTCCGGCACCAGCACATCGAGCAACGGCCCCACAAACCAGATGATCAGGCTCAGGGCAATCAGGCCCAGCACGGGGATCACCCAGCGAATCATGAAACTGAAAAACGCCTTCACTCGACGCCCTCCGCCAATACGGTGATTTCAACCCGACGATTGCGGGCACGGCCTTCGGCGGTGGCGTTGGTCGCCACCGGCTCGGTGTCGCTGCGGCCTTCAGCGCTGAAGCGATCCGCCTGGCCGGTCTTGGCCGCCAGGATGTCCAGCACCGACTTGGCCCGCGCTTCGGACAATGCCCAGTTGGACGGGAAGCGCAGCGTGGCAATCGGGCGGTTATCGCTGTGCCCGGTCACGCGGACCTGGCCCTTGACCTTGCGGATGGCGTCAGCGATGCGCAGCATCAGTGGCTCGAAGTCATCGCGGATGCTGGAGCTGGCAGACGCGAACAGTTCATCGCCGCGAATCGTCACCACGGAGCGGTCGACCTTGTCTTCCACCGCCACGCGGCCCGCCTTGATGTCTTCCACGAGAAAGCCGGCCAGACGCGGCCGCTCAATGACTTTGGGCTGCGCCACCGGGCGGTCGATGGCCTGCACCGGAATCTCGCCCAGGGCATGGATATTCTTGAATACCGGCTCCGCATCCGACGCCAGTTTCATGCGCAAGCCAAACAGCAACGCCAGCAGCAGCGCCAGGCCGATGGCCACAGCGATCCACGGCGGCATGAATTGCGCGAGGCGATCACGTGCCACCGTCACGCCGCGCCAATGCGGCGAGAGTTCGCGTTCGTGCTCACCACGCGCACTGCGAATCGCTGCGGCGGTGCGTTCACGCAAGGCTTCCAGCTGGCTGCGACCGTCATTCATCACGCGGTAGCGGCCTTCAAAACCCAGGCACATGCACAGGTACAGCAGCTCCAGCAGGTACAGGCGCTCACGCGGGCTTTGCAGGCAATGGTCGAGCAACTGGAAGACTTTTTCGCCGCCCCAGGCTTCGTTGTGCACGGTGATCAACAAGCTCTGCTTGCCCCAGTCACTGGCACTGCCCCACGGCGTGCTGAGCACGGCTTCATCGAGCGCCGTACACAGCGCGTAACGCGCCAGCAGCACTTCGTTGCGCGCCACACCGGCGGCTTCGGCGCGCTCTTCGAACTGGCGCAGGTAGGCCAGCAACTGCGCACGCAAACTGGCCGGCGCCGGATGGGCGATGGTGTTGCGCAGGCGCGTCAACAGCGCCAACAGCGGCCCGGCGGCGCTTTCCAACGGGTTCAGGCCCTGGCTTTTGCCGGTGAGGATCGGCGCGGCCGGCATCGACAAAGGCGCCGGTTCGGCACGTGCAGGTTCCGGTGCACGACCACCTGGGCGAGGCATGAACTGGGTGCGGTCATCATCATTGGGATGCATCGCCAATTATCCTCGGATCGCCCAGAAGGCCAGGTTCAAGCCCGGGAACTGCCCGGCGATATGGAAGGCAAAGCCGCCGGAGTTGTTCAGTTGCTGCCAGTGCTCGCTGCCACGGTCCAGCTCGTAATAGGTGCTGCCTGCGTGGTACGGGATCTGGCGTGGCGCAACCGGCAACGGCAGCAGGCCGATACCTGGCAATTGCAGGTTGACCATGTCGCGGATGTGCTCCACCGAGCCGACTTTGCTCTGCTGGCCGAAGCGGGCGCGCAGGGTTTCGCCGGGCACGTCGGCGCGTACCACGAGGATGAAACTGGCGCTGTCGAGCAGGGTTTTGTCGGCGAGCATGGCCACGTGGATGCCATAGGCTTTTTCCACAATCGGGATCGGCGTGGCTTTGCTGTCGATCAGCATCGACAAGGCTTCACGCAACGCTGCCATCACCGGGGCGAAGCTCAGGGCCAGGTCATCATGTTGGTATTGCGGGTATTCCTGCGGGCGCCGGCCCGTGGTGGAAAACGTGGCGAACTCACCCGCCAGGCTCACCAGCTCGCTGAAAAACCGCTCAGGGTGCAGCGGGCTTAACTGGCTCAGATGCTGGATCAGCGGCTGCGCCCGGTTGACCAATTGCAGCAGCATGAAGTCGGCAATTTCCGAAGCACCACCCGCGCCCGAGGCGACCACGCGGCCCGCCAGGGCTTCGCCGCGCTGGTGCAACAGGCCGAGCAGTTCGCTGCGAAAGGCCGTCAGTGGTTTGCTCGCGGCCACGTCCAGCACCGGTGGGATGTAAGTATCGTCCAGCACCAGTGCACGGTCGGCACGCTTTTCCTTGATGCGCACCAGGCCGATGGCGGCGTAGTCACTGATGCCATCCTGCGCGGTCAACAGGCGCAGCGCTCGGGAACCCACAGCCACTGGCGCGCGGTTTTCAAACGGCGCGTTATCGTCGCGCACTTCGCGCACCTGGCTGACGTACCGTGCCGCTTCCAGCGCTTCGCCTTCATCCACCGTGTCTCGCGCACCGGCGCGCTTGAGCGGCAAGGCCAGGTACACCAGGCCGTCGCGCAGGTTGTCGTCGATATTCAGCGGGCTCGGCGCCAGATCATCCTGGGGAATATTGAACGGCGTGCCGTCGGGCAACAGGCCACGCGCCGACACGATCGCCAGCTTGCCCTGGGCCAGCAGGCCCTGATCAATAAGCAACTCGGAAAAGCCCCAGGCACCGGCGGACAACGGTCGGCTGCGCGCGTCGATGAGGTTTTCCAGGTAACGGTCATGCTGCTGGAAGTGCTGCGTTCCGATGAACATGCCTTCCGACCAGACCACGCGATTGTTCCAGGACATGGGGGCTCCGAGGGTTTTATTGGGCAGGGCTGGATGGGGGAACCACGACGTCGGCGCGTACGGCGCGCACATCGAGGCTGATCTGATATTCGGTGTATTGGCGCGCCGGAACCGTGAGCACCGTGCGCCATTGCGCGCGGTCCAGCTCGCGATAGCCCACCAACAAGCCGATCTGGCGTGTGGAAGGGTCAAGGTCGCGCTGGATGCTCAGTTGCTGGCCGGGTTGGATCATCACTTCATCCTGGTCCAGCAGGTCCAGGCCAAGGGTGGATTGCGCGCGATCGGCCAAGGCGAAGTAGTCGGAGCGACTGAAGGTGGCGGCGTTTTTCAGTTCGAAAATGCGCACCCGCACCGGAGCAGCCTGGCCGTTGGCGCCGGGGTTTAGCCCGGCAATGGCGTGAAAGTGCAGCTCGACGGCGGCAGTGCCCGCTTCGGCTTCAGCGGCAACCTCGGGTTTGACCGCGTCCTTGGCACACGCCGTCAGCAACAGCGCGGTGGCGGCTGCGAGTAAAAACCTGGGAATCATCCTGCGTCCTCAATGACGTACTTAGCTATCCGTTTTATCCATTATTGCGGCGCGTTTTAGCGTCGCTGTCGTGCGCTGTGTTCTTCGTATGCTCGGCTGAATTCGCGACCGAACAGGTCCTGGAAATCTTCCTGGGCCTCACGGGAAATATTGCTGTAGAGCTCGGTGAACTGCTGCCAGTACTGCGCCTGGCGCGAGCCGTTGAACAGACTCGACAGCCCGGCGGGCTTGCCCATGCGCTCTTCCAGCTGTGCCGGTTCAAAACGCGTGAGCAGGTGTTTGATCGCCGCTTCCACACCGGCCATTACTGCCAGTTGGTGAGCGCGCAGGTCGTCGAAACTCTCGCGCACGGCGACGTCCGGCGCCATAAACGCTTGGTTGCCATGACGAAGCAGCAGCAGCAAGGCTTCGTCAGCATTCGGCGCAAATTTCAACGGATTGTTTTCAGCCGGCTGGATCATCGTCTGCTGCATGCGGAACTCGCCCTTGAGGCTCGCGCGGGCACGCAACACGTCGATCAGGCCTTCGACCATAAGGCGGTAGCTGCGGCCGATGCTTTCCATTTGTGCTTCGGCTTGAGCCTTGTCGAGGCGCAATTGGTCCAGCCCGGCGCCGCGCAGGAAGGCTTGCAGCAAGTCGGGCTGTTGGGTGATGGCCGGGGCGGTTGGCTGGACGACCGGCGCTGCTGGCGGTTCAGGTGGTGCAACCGGTTGTGGCGCTGCAACAACGGGCGCGGGCGTGTCGCCGAACAAATCCCAGTCTTCAGGAATAACCGAGCCCGACACCACGGGTTGCTCGACCACAGGCACCGCGACCGGCGTTGGCGGACGAAAATCGTGCTGCTCGCTGGGTACGTGGTCCGCCACGGTTGGCGGCGGCACGGTAGTCGGGGTGAGGAAGTCGAACAGGTCCGGCAGCGTGTCCATCGACGAGGCGCCCTGGAACTGCGGCGCGATCACAGGTGAAGGTGCAGGCTTGTTCGCCACCGCGCCCATCAGCGCTTCAAAACTGTTCGGCGAATCGCCGCTGAACGGCTGGCTATCAAGCGCCTGCACATTGAAGTCGATACGTGCCTGGATCTCGTAATCGCCGATGCGGATCAACTCGCCATCCTGCAACGGCTCGCTGTTCCCTCTGCGCATTCGGATGCCGGCCTTAACCAGCTCCACGCCGTTCGTACTGTTATCGGTTAGGTAGTAACGGCCATCTTTGTATTGAATAACGCAATGTTGCGAGGAGACTAACCGCTCTGGGTCAGGCAGTACCCAGTCATTGTCGGAATTGCGGCCAATAGCCATCACGCCCTGATCCATGGACTTTTCAGGGCATTGCCCAGGGGTAATCTTGTGATAACTAGTGATAGTCAAACACAGCGACATCTTGCCTCCTTGCTGATACATCGCGCGCGGCCTATTCCAAGGGAGGGCGCTTCCCGCAAGCGCCCTGCCAAGTCGTGCAAACGACCGTAAAATCTGCTTTTGTCAGCATGATTGCTGATCTTAACCGGCTTCTGTGACAAAAACCCTGTCCTGGGCCGCCGTCAGACCCGTCAGTCGCGCAGTGTGTTAAACACCGCACATCTGTCACAGAGGGCGAGTAGCTTACCTTGACAACGCGTAACTACTACACCAAAAATGCACAACTTCTTGAACATAAGTGATGGCGCAATAGTGGCGCACTGAATATATGACCAAGAAAACATGCAAAGTTCATTGCGTAACTTATGCATGCATTGCCCGCCGTCTAACGGGCTGATAAGGAGATCGAATCAAGTGGATGTGCCGTTGCTGCTCGCCGCCGTTTCCGCGACTTCGCCCTGTGGTGAAGACATGGAATATGACGCGCAATTCCTTCAATTGGAACGTGACGCCAAGGGCCAACCCGAGCGCAGCATGGGCGACTCGATCCTGCCCGCCGAACCCCCGCAGTGGCGTAGCATCCAGCAGCAAAGCCTCGACTTGTTGCAACGCAGCAAAGACCTGCGCATCACCCATTTCCTGTTGCAAAGCTCCCTCGCCCTCCAGGGTGTGGCCGGGCTTGCCGAAGTCCTTACGCTGATCAACGCGCTGCTGCGCGAATACTGGGCCGACCTGTACCCGCGCCTGGATGCCGACGACGATAACGACCCCACCGTACGCATCAACGCCCTGTCCGGCTTGACCAGCGACGCAACCATACGCTTGCTGCGCGAGAGCATCCTCACGCGCTCGCGCACGTTTGGGCCAGTGAGCCTGCGCGCGGCGCTCAACGCCAGCGGCCTGTCGAACTTCCCGGATGAACAACTCGGCGCCCAGCAACTCAACGCCGCGTTCCTCGACAGCGACCCCGAGCAGCTGCAAGCCACGCGCGACGCCCTGAGCGCCGCGCGTGCCGCCTGCGAGGCCATCGAACAACAAGTCAGCGACCAGGTCGGCTCGGCCCAGGGCGTGGACCTGAGCCTGCTGAAGCAACCGCTCAAGCAGGCGCTGCAGATCCTCAATCAAGCCGTACCCGACCCTGCAGGCAGCAGCGAACCCGAGGCTGTCAGTGAAGACAATGCCCCCTCGGTCGATTTCGCCGCCGCCCCCGCAGCACCGCGCCCAACGGGCGACATCGCCACCCGCGATGACGTGCTGCGCAGCCTCGACAAGATCCTTGCGTACTACACCCGGCACGAGCCTTCGAGCCCGCTGCCGGTGCTGTTGAACCGGGCGAAGCATCTGGTGCACGCCGACTTTGCGGCCATCGTGCGCAATCTGATCCCCGACGGCATGTCCCAATTTGAAAACCTGCGCGGCCCGGAAAGCGAATAAGCCGCCGGACTGTGCAGTAACAACACCGTCGCTCAAGCGACCAGGAGCAGCAACGTGGCGAAGCAAAGTTCTCAGAAATTCATCGCGCGCAACCGTGCGCCTCGAGTGCAGATCGAGTACGACGTCGAGCTTTACGGCGCCGAGAAAAAGGTCCAGTTGCCCTTCGTGATGGGCGTGATGGCCGACCTCGCCGGCAAGCCTGCCGAGCCGCTGGCGCCTGTGGCTGATCGCAAGTTCCTTGAGGTAGACGTCGACAACTTCGACTCGCGCCTCAAGGCCATGCAGCCACGCGTAGCCTTCCACGTACCGAATGAGCTGACCGGCGAAGGCAACCTGAGCCTGGACATCACCTTCGAAAGCATGGACGACTTCAGCCCGGCCGCTGTGGCCCGCAAAGTCGATTCGCTCAAGCAACTGCTCGAAGCCCGCACCCAGTTGGCCAACCTGCTGACCTACATGGACGGCAAGACCGGCGCTGAAGAAATCATCATGAAGGCGATCAAGGACCCGGCACTGCTTCAGGCACTTGCCAGCGCGCCTAAGCCAGCAGGGGACCAGTAATCATGACCGACAATACCGCCCGCGAAGGCAGCCAGATCCTGGGTGCTACCGAAGAAGCCAGCGAGTTCGCCAACCTGCTGCTGCAAGAATTCAAACCCAAGACCGAGCGTGCCCGCGAAGCCGTGGAAACCGCTGTGCGCACCCTGGCCGAACAAGCCCTGGCGCAGACGGACCTGGTCTCCAATGACGCGATCAAGTCGATCGAATCGATCATCGCCGCCATCGACGCCAAGCTCACCGCCCAGGTCAACCAGATCATCCACCACCCGGATTTCCAGCAGCTGGAAAGCGCCTGGCGTGGCCTGCACTACCTGGTCAACAACACCGAGAGCGACGAGCAACTGAAGATTCGCGTGCTCAATATCGCCAAACCTGAACTGCACAAGACCCTGAAGAAATTCAAGGGCACGGCGTGGGACCAGAGCCCGATCTTCAAGAAGATGTACGAAGAAGAATACGGCCAGTTCGGCGGCGAACCGTACGGTTGCCTGGTGGGCGATTACTACTTCGACCAGTCTCCACCGGACGTCGAGTTGCTGGGTGAGTTGTCGAAGGTCTGCGCCGCCATGCACGCGCCATTCATTGCCGCTGCTTCGCCCACCGTGATGGGCATGGGTTCGTGGCAGGAACTGTCGAACCCGCGCGACCTGACCAAGATTTTCACCACCCCGGAATACGCTGGCTGGCGCTCGCTGCGTGAATCGGAAGACTCGCGCTACATCGGCCTGACCATGCCGCGCTTCCTGGCGCGCCTGCCGTATGGCGCCAAGACCGACCCGGTGGAAGCCTTCGCCTTCGAAGAAAACACCGACGGCGCCGACAGCTCCAAGTACACCTGGGCCAACGCCGCCTACGCGATGGCGGTGAACATCAACCGCTCGTTCAAACACTACGGCTGGTGCTCGCGCATCCGTGGCGTGGAATCCGGCGGTGAAGTGGAAAACCTCCCGGCCCATACGTTCCCTACCGATGACGGTGGCGTGGACATGAAGTGCCCGACCGAAATCGCCATCAGCGACCGCCGTGAAGCGGAGCTGGCGAAGAACGGTTTCATGCCGCTGCTGCACAAGAAAAACACCGACTTCGCCGCGTTCATCGGCGCCCAGTCGTTGCAGAAACCGGCCGAATACGACGACCCGGACGCCACCGCCAACGCCAACCTGGCCGCGCGCCTGCCGTACCTGTTCGCCACCTGCCGCTTCGCCCACTACTTGAAGTGCATCGTGCGCGACAAGATCGGTTCCTTCAAAGAGAAGGACGAGATGCAGCGTTGGTTGCAGGACTGGATCCTCAACTACGTCGACGGCGACCCTGCGCACTCCACCGAAACCACCAAGGCCCAGCACCCGTTGGCCGCCGCCGAGGTGATCGTGGAAGACGTCGAAGGCAACCCGGGTTACTACAACTCCAAGTTCTACCTGCGCCCGCACTACCAGCTCGAAGGGCTGACCGTGTCGTTGCGCCTGGTATCGAAACTGCCTTCGGCAAAAAGCGCATAACTAACGGTTGAACCGGCTCTTCTGTGGGAGCCGGGCTTGCCCGCGATGCAGGCACCTCGGTTTGTCAGTCAGACCGCGGTGATGCAATCGCAGGCAAGCCAGCTCCCACAGAACAGCATTGCCCCTTTGGGCATCACCAAATTCAGTGGCCCGTGCCACACAGGGAGAAAACATGGCTGTTGATATTTTCATCAAGATCGGCGACATCAAGGGCGAGTCCATGGACAAGGCCCACAAGGACGAAATCGACGTGCTGAACTGGAGCTGGGGCATGGCCCAGTCCGGCAACATGCATGTGGGCGGCGGTGGCGGCGCGGGCAAGGTGAATATCCAGGACCTGTCGCTGACCAAGTACGTCGACAAGGCTTCGCCCAACCTGATGATGCACTGCGCCAGCGGCAAGCACATCGACAAGGTCAAGCTGACCGTGCGCAAGGCCGGCGGCGAAAGCCAGGTCGAGTACATGGTGATCAACCTGGAAGAAGTGCTGGTCACGTCCCTGAGCACCGGCGGCTCGGGCACCGATGATCGCCTGACCGAAAACGTCACCCTGAACTTTGCCCAGGTGATGGTCGACTACCAGCCGCAGAAAGCCGACGGCACCAAAGACGGCGGCGCGATCAAGTTTGGCTGGAACATCCGTTCCAACACCAAGCGCTGATAGCCCTGGCGGCCGCAGCACCTCGCTGCGGCCCCTGGCACCTTGTCCCTCTCTTAGCCCGTCCGTGGAGCTGCTTTGGTGGTAACTGAAATCGCTTCCCGCGACCGTCTGCAACCGTCCCTGCTGGACCGGCTGACCGACGATGACCCGACCAACCTCAAGGAAAGCGCCGACAAACGCGTGCTGTCCCTGACCCAATTAAAAGCCTCGGTGCTGCGTGACCTGGCGTGGTTGCTTAACACCACGTCGCTCCTCGACGCCGATGCCACGTTGCACACCCCGGCTGGCACATCGGTGGTCAATTACGGCCTGCCTGCGCTGGCCGGCAACAGCGTTTCCAGTGTGGATATCAAAGCCCTGGAAGCCTTGATCTACCAGGCGATTGCCACTTTTGAACCACGTATTTTGCGCCACACGCTGCGCGTAAAAGCCCGCGTGGGCCATGGCGAGATGAACCACAACGCATTGAGTTTCGAGATCGAAGGCGACCTGTGGGCGCAGCCGGTGCCGTTGCGCCTGCTGCTGCAAACCGACCTCGATCTGGAATCCGGGCATGTGCGTGTGGTCAATGCCGACCAGCGGAGGCGCCCATGAACCCGCGCCTGCTGGAGCTGTACAACCAGGAACTGCACCACGTGCGCGAAAGCGCCGCCGAGTTCGCCAAGGAATACCCGAAGATCGCCAGTCGGCTGACGTTGTCCGGCATGGACTGCGCCGACCCGTACGTCGAACGCTTGCTCGAAGGCTTTGCCTACCTGACTGCCCGGGTGCAGCTCAAGCTCGACGCCGAGTACCCGACCTTCACCCATAACCTGCTGGAAATCGCCTACCCGCACTACCTCGCGCCCACGCCGTCGATGACCGTGGTGCAAATGCAGACCGACCCCGACGAAGGCTCGCTGGCCAGTGGTTTCCTATTGCCGCGCGACACAGTGTTGCGCGCCGCCTTGGGCCGCGAAACCCAGACCTGCTGCGAGTACCGCACCGCGCACCCGGTGACGCTGTGGCCGTTGCAAGTCAGTAATGCTGAGTACTTCGGCAACCCCGCCGCTGTGCTGGGACGCCTGGCCGCCAGCGAGCCCAAAGCCAAAGCCGGCCTGCGCCTGACTCTGCGCACCGGCGCCGAATTACCCTTCAACAGCCTCGACCTCGATAACCTGCCGCTGTACCTCAGCGGTGCCGATGAGCAGCCGTTTCGGCTCTACGAACAGTTACTCGGCAACGCCTGCGCCGTGTTTGCTCGCAAACCCGGTGGTGATTGGGTCGAGCGCCTGCCGCAAGACGCGCTGCGCTCCCGTGGTTTTGACGATGCCGATGCGGCCATGCCGGTGGTGGCGCGCGCGTTTCAGGGTTATCGGCTACTGCAGGAATACTTCGCCCTGCCCCACCGCTTCCTGTTCGTTGAATTCGCGCAGCTGAGCCGTGCGGTGAAACGCTGCGACGGCCAGGAGTTGGAGCTGATCGTGCTGTTCGACCGTCACGAGCCGAGCCTGGAAGGCAGCGTCGGCGCGGCGCAGTTCATGCCGTTCTGCACGCCGGCGATCAACTTGTTTCCCAAACGCGTGGACCGCATTCACCTGTCGGACCGTGTCAACGAACACCATGTCATCGCCGACCGCACGCGGCCGATGGATTTCGAAATTCACTCGTTGAGCGGCATCACCGGCCATGGCACTGGGCCGGAGCAGCCGTTCCTGCCGTTCTATGCGGTGCGTGATCCATCGCGTTATGGCCGCGACCAGGCGTACTACACCCTGCGCCGTGAACCTCGCGTGTTGTCCAGCGACCAACGCCGTAACGGCCCGCGCTCTACCTATGTGGGCAGCGAAACCTTTGTCAGCCTGGTCGACAGCCAGCAAGCGCCGTACCGCCATGATTTGCGCCAGCTCGGCGTGACCGCGCTGTGTACCAACCGCGATTTGCCGCTGTTCATGAGCGTGGGCAACGGCAAGACCGACTTCACCTTGGCCGACAGCGCGCCGGTGTTGTCGGTGCGCTGCGTGGCCGGGCCGAGTCGTCCGCGTGCCAGCCATGCCCATGACGCCAAGGCTTGGCGCCTGATCAGCCAGCTGTCGCTCAACTACCTGTCGCTGAGCGAGCAGGGCCAGGGCGCCGGCGCCTTGCGCGAACTGTTGCGCTTGTATGGCGACAGCAACGACGCGGCGCTGCAATTACAGATCGAAGGTTTACGTGAGGTCAGCAGCAAAGCGGTGACCCGGCGCCTGCCGATGCCCGGCCCGATCGTGTTTGGGCGCGGTCTGGAAATCACCCTGGAATTCGATGAAAACGCGTTTCGCGGCACCGGCGTGTTTCTGCTCGGTGCGGTGCTGGAACGCTTCCTGGCACGTTATGTGTCGATCAACAGCTTTACCGAGACGGTGATCCGTACCACCGAACGCGGCGAGATCATGCGATGGAAAGCCAAGCCCGGTCGACGTCCGACCCTGTGAACACACTGGATGCGATGCATCAGGAGCCCTGGGAATACGATTTCTTCCAGGCGCTGCGACGTATCGAGTGCGAATCGCCAGCGCTGCCGCGCCTGGGCCATTCCCTGCGCCTGGCCGATGACCCGCTGCGCCTGGGGCAGCAGGCGGACTGCACCTTCGCACCGGCCACATTGGCCTCGGTCGACCCTGGCGGCGATGGCAAACCAGCGCGGCTGGAGCAATTCTTTTTCGGCCTCGGCGGCCCCAACGGCCCGTTGCCGCTGCATATCACCGAGTACGTGCGCGAACGCCAGCGCAACAACGCCGACAGCACCAGCAAACAGTTTTTGGATGTGTTCCACCATCGCCTGCTCAGCCTGTTTTACCGGGCCTGGGCCGAGGCGCGACCGACCGTCAGCCACGACCGCCCGGATGATGACTACTGGTCCGCGCGCCTCGCAGCGCTGTGTGGTCGAGGCATGCCGAGCCTGCTGAATCAGGGGTTGATTCCGGATACCGCGAAGCTGCACTACAGCGGTCACCTGTCGGCGCAAACCCGCTACCCGGACGGCTTGAAGGCCATTCTCAGCGAGTACTTCGGCCTGCCGGTAGAGATTGAAGAATACGTCGGCCAGTGGCTGGAACTGCCAGAGCGCAGCCGCGTGAGTGTCAGCGCCAACCAGTTGGGCGTGGACTTTTGCCTGGGCAGCCATGTGTGGGATCGCCAGCATAAATTCCGCATCCGCCTCGGCCCGCTCAAGCTGGACGATTACATGGGCATGCTGCCCGGCAGCCAGCCGTTCAACGAGCTGGTGGCGTGGGTGGCCGAGTACCTGGGTCATGAACTGGACTGGGACTTGAACCTGGTTTTGCAACAACCCGAAGTCCCAAAGCTGCAACTTAATGGCCACTTCCGCCTGGGCTTCAACACTTGGCTCGGCCAACCCGAGCATGACGCCAACGACCTAATCCTGGCCCGGCATTACGCCGATCACGCCACTACCTCAAGGAATCCAGAGCATGGGTGAAATCAGTCGCGCCGCACTGTTCGGCAAACTCAACAGCGTGGCCTATAAGGCCATCGAAGCCGCCACCGTGTTCTGCAAACTGCGGGGCAACCCGTATGTGGAACTGGCCCACTGGTTTCACCAGTTGCTGCAACTGCAGGACTCGGACCTGCACCGCATCATCCGCCAGTTCAACGTGGAGCCGGCGCGCCTGGCCCGTGACCTGACCGAAGCGCTGGACCGCTTACCGCGTGGTTCGACGTCGATCACCGACTTGTCGTCGCATGTGGAAGAAGCGGTAGAGCGCGGCTGGGTCTATGGCAGCCTGATGTTCGGCGAAAGCCAGGTGCGTACCGGCTACCTGGTGCTGGGTATCCTGAAGACGCCGAGCCTGCGCCATGCGCTGCTGGGCTTGTCCGCCGAGTTCGACAAGATCAAACCCGAAGCCTTGAGCGAGCGTTTTGACGAATACGTCGGCGACTCACCGGAGAATGCGTTGAGCGCCAGCGATGGCTTCAACGCCGGCGTACCTGGCGAAGCCAGCGGTGCCATGGCGCCGAGTGCGATGGGCAAGCAGGAAGCGCTCAAGCGCTTCACCGTCGACCTGACCGAACAAGCGCGCAGTGGCAAACTCGACCCGATCGTGGGGCGTGATGAAGAGATCCGCCAACTGGTGGACATCCTGATGCGTCGACGTCAGAACAATCCGATCCTCACTGGCGAAGCCGGCGTGGGCAAGACCGCTGTAGTCGAAGGGTTCGCCCTGCGCATCGTCGCCGGTGACGTGCCGCCTGCGCTCAAGGATGTGGAACTGCGCAGCCTCGACGTGGGCCTGCTGCAAGCCGGTGCCAGCATGAAGGGCGAGTTCGAACAGCGCCTGCGCCAGGTCATCGAAGACGTGCAGGCTTCGCCCAAGCCGATCATTCTGTTTATCGACGAAGCCCACACCCTGGTAGGTGCCGGTGGCGCCGCCGGGACTGGCGACGCCGCCAACTTGCTCAAGCCTGCGCTGGCCCGTGGCACCTTGCGTACCGTGGCCGCCACGACCTGGGCCGAGTACAAAAAACACATCGAGAAAGACCCGGCCCTGACCCGCCGCTTCCAGGTGGTACAGGTTGCCGAGCCGTCGGAAGACAAAGCGCTGCTGATGATGCGCGGCGTGGCCTCGACCATGGAAAAACACCATCAGGTGCAGATCCTTGATGAAGCCCTGGAAGCCTCGGTGAAGTTGTCCCACCGCTACATCCCCGCACGTCAGTTGCCAGACAAGTCCGTCAGCTTGCTGGACACTGCCTGCGCACGCGTCGCCATCAGCTTGCACGCCGTACCAGCCGAAGTGGACGACAGCCGCCGTCGCATCGAAGCGCTGGAAACCGAGCTGCAAATCATCGCCCGCGAGCATGCCATCGGTATCGCCATTGGTGCGCGCCAAACCAATAGCGAAACCTTGCTGAGCGCCGAACGTGAGCGCCTGGCGACTCTGGAAAGCCGCTGGGCCGAAGAAAAAACCCTGGTTGATGAGCTATTGGCAACTCGCGCGACCTTGCGCGAAAAAGCTGGCGTGGTAGACAGCGGCAACGATGAGTTGCGCGCCCAACTGCTCGACCTGCAACAACGCCTCACTGCGCTGCAAGGCGAAACCCCGCTGATCTTGCCGACCGTGGATTACCAGGCCGTGGCCTCGGTGGTCGCCGACTGGACCGGCATCCCGGTGGGCCGCATGGCGCGCAACGAGTTGGAGACAGTGCTCAACCTCGACCAGCACCTGAAGAAACGCATCATCGGCCAGGACCATGCCTTGCAGATGATCGCCAAGCGCATCCAGACCTCCCGCGCCGGGCTCGATAACCCAAGCAAGCCGATTGGCGTGTTCATGCTCGCCGGCACCTCGGGTGTGGGCAAGACCGAAACCGCCCTGGCCCTGGCCGAAGCCATGTACGGCGGTGAGCAGAACGTCATCACCATCAACATGAGCGAGTTCCAGGAAGCCCACACCGTGTCCACACTCAAGGGCGCGCCACCGGGTTATATCGGCTACGGCGAAGGCGGCGTGCTAACCGAAGCGGTGCGGCGCAAACCCTACAGCGTGGTGCTGCTGGACGAGGTGGAAAAAGCCCACCCGGACGTGCACGAGATCTTCTTCCAGGTGTTCGACAAGGGCGTGATGGAGGACGGCGAAGGCCGGGTGATCGACTTCAAGAACACCCTGATCCTGCTGACCACCAACGCCGGTACCGAGCTGATTTCCCACGTGTGCAAAGACCCGGCGAACATCCCGGAGCCGGAAGAAATCGCCAAGGCGCTGCGCCAACCGCTGCTGGAGATTTTTCCGCCGGCACTGCTGGGCCGTTTGGTGACGATTCCGTATTACCCGCTGAGCGACGAAATGCTCAAGGCGATTACCCGCCTGCAACTGGGCCGCATCAAAAAGCGCGTGGAGAACACCCACAAAGTCGCCTTCGATTACGACGACGCTGTGGTCGATTTGATCGTCTCGCGCTGCACCGAAACCGAAAGTGGCGGGCGCATGATCGACACCATTCTCACCAACAGCCTGCTGCCGGACATGAGCCGTGAGTTTCTTACGCGCATGCTCGAAGGCAAGGCACTGGCGGGTGTGCGTATCAGCAGCCGGGATAATGAATTGCACTACGACTTCAGCGATTGACCTGACGAAACGCAATTCAACTGTGGGAGTGGGCTTGTGTGGGAGCTGGCTTGCCTGCGATAGCATCACCTCAGTGCGCCTGCCACACCGAGGTGCCTGCATCGCGGGCAAGCCCGGCGCCCACACAAGCCCGCTCCCACAGTTGGATTCGGTTTCTTCAGTTATTTAGGTATTTACGGGACTACCGATGCTATTCAACCAAGCCTCACGCCTGGCCAAGATCACCAGCCCGCTCGGGCCGGATGTGCTGCTGCTCAATGAAATGGGCGGCGGCGAAGAGCTGGGCAGGTTGTTCAACTATGAGCTGCGACTGACCTCTCTGGACGCCAACATCGACCTTAACCAGTTGCTGGGCAAGCCGATGAGCGTTGGCGTGCAGCTGGCGGACGGTGGCGAGCGGCACTTCCACGGCATCGTTGCGCGTTGCAGCCAGAATATCGACCAAGGCCAGTTCGCCAGTTATCAGGTGACCCTGCGCCCGTGGTTCTGGCTGCTCAGCCGCACCTCGGACTGCCGGATTTTCCAGAACCTGAGCATCCCGCAGATCATCAAGCAAGTGTTCCGCGACCTGGGTTTTTCCGACTTCGAAGACGCGCTGAGCCGCCCTTATCGCGAGTGGGAATACTGCGTGCAGTACCGCGAGACCAGCTTCGATTTCGTCAGCCGCTTGATGGAACAGGAAGGTATCTACTACTTCTTCCGCCATGAACAGGACCGTCATGTGCTGGTGTTGGCCGATGCTTATGGCGCCCACACCACGGTGCCGGGCTATGCGTCGATCCCGTACTACCCCAAGGACGAGCAGCAGCGCGAACGCGACCATATGCACAACTGGCACCTGGCGCAGGAAGTGCAGCCTGGGTCGCTGGAGCTTAACGACTACGACTTCCAGCGCCCCAGCGCCAGTATCGACGTGCGCTCGGCCATGCCGCGCCCGCACACCGCCGGCGACTACCCGCTGTACGACTACCCCGGCACCTACGTGCAAAGCGCCGACGGTGAGCACTATGCGCGCACCCGCATCGAAGCCCTGCAAACCCTGCATGAGCAGATCGAGTTCAACGGTAATGCGCGGGGCCTGGGCTCAGGCCATTTGTTCAGCCTCACCGGCTTCAGCCGCCAGGACCAGAACCGCGAATACCTGATCGTCGGCTGCCGCTATGCCATCGTCCAGGAAAGCCTGGAAACCGGCGGCGGCTCAGGGTCGGCGCAGTTCGAAAGCAGCCTCACCTGTATTGACGCCCAACAAAGCTTCCGACCGCTGGCCAGCACCTATCGGCCCATCGTCAAAGGCCCGCAGACTGCGCTGGTGGTCGGCCCCAAGGGCGAGGAAATCTGGACCGACCAGTACGGCCGCGTGAAGGTGCACTTCTACTGGGACCGTCACGACCAATCCAACGAAAACAGCTCGTGCTGGATTCGTGTGTCGCAGTCCTGGGCCGGTAAAAACTGGGGCTCGATGCAGATCCCACGGATCGGCCAGGAAGTGATCGTGAGCTTTCTGGAAGGCGACCCGGACCGCCCGATCATCACCGGCCGTGTCTACAACGCCGAGCAGACCGTGCCTTACGACCTGCCGGAAAACGCCACCCAGAGCGGCATGAAAAGCCGCTCCAGCAAAGGCGGCACGCCGGCCAACTTCAATGAAATCCGTATGGAGGACAAGAAGGGGCTGGAGCAGCTGTATATCCACGCCGAGCGCAATCAGGACATCGTGGTGGAGGTGGATGAAAGCCACTCGGTGGGGCATGACCGCAACAAGAGCATTGGGCATAACGAGACGGTGATGATTGGTAATAACCGCCTGCGCATCGTCAAGCAGGAGGACATTCTCTCGGTGGGCCAAAGGAAGACCGACAGCATCAGCCAGAGCTACGTGATTGAAGTGGGCGAGAACCTGCGGCTGGTCTGCGGCGAAAGCATTCTGGAGTTGAATGCCAGCGGCCAGATCAACCTCACGGGTGTGAACATCAGCTTCTATGCCAGCGGCGATGCCGAGTTTAATACCGGTGGCCTTCTGCACCTCAACAACGGCGGCGGCGCTGGCGCCACGCCCGATGGCCAAGGCGTCAAAGCCAGCATCGACGCCAATATCAAAGCCGCGTTCCCCACGCCTAAAAGCTCCTGACGAGACCTGTTTGCCATGACGTACCGAATCAACGAATTTCAGTTCCAGCTGCCGGCCGCAGAGTTGCAGGACGCGACGATCAATATTCTCAAGTTTCCCGAGCTGGGCACTTCTTTGATCGTCAGCCGCAGCTTGCTGGCCGAAGGCGAAACGTTGCACAGCAACTTCGACGACCAACTCAAGCGCCTGGAAAAACAGGTGCAGGATTTGCGCTGCCAACCCAGCGTTACCGTGAGCCTGGGCGCCGCTCAAGAGGTGGAAGGTATCGAGTTGCGCAGCCAGTTCAACAAGGGCAATGACAAGGTGTTCCAGTATCAGCTGGCGCTGGTGTTGCCGGGTACGCGCAAGATGCTCGCCTTGAGTTATGTGAAGGCCGAAAAGCTAGGCGATGCCGAGGCTGCGCACTGGGCATTGATCAAAAACTCGTTGTCGTTCGACGCTATTTCTTGATGAGCCGCCTGCATGTCTGACGCGTTATGGGCAGCCCGGATGGGCGATGCGCTTTCCCACACCTCGATGATGGCGGACATCCTCGGCGGTGTGCTGGAAGTGGCGGCCAATATCGCGATCACGGCGGTGGCGACGGCGGCCGTGGTTGCGGCCACCGGCATTACCGTGGTCACCGGTGGCCTCGGCTGCTTCCTGCTGGGTGCGGTGGTGGGCACGATTGTTGGCCTGGCCATGAGCAAAAGTGGCGCGGACAAAGGGCTGACCAAGATATGCGATGCCTTCAGTAACGCCCTGTTTCCGCCCACGGTGCAGGCGAACATTCTCACCGGTTCCACCGACACCCTGACCAATAACATGCCTGCGGCTCGTGCGGCCGGGGCGATCAGTTCCCATGTCACACCGGCCGGTACCGAGCTGGAAGCGCCCGAACCGGAACCCGAAGCCAGTTATCTGGACATGGCCGCAGGTTTCTTTTCGCAGATGTGGCGCCCTACCGTCGCCACACCTGCGCCGGGTGCCGTGCCCAAGCCGCTGGACCTGGTGGTGTGCATGAAGCACCCGCCCATGCCGCCGCAGTTTCTGGCCGAAGGCTCGGATAAGGTCACGATCAACGGCCAACCCGCCGTGCGCAGTGGTGATCGCAGTACCTGCGATGCGACGGTGGTGTCGTCCGGGCTGATTTCCTCCAACGTGACCATTGGTGGCGGTTCGGTGGTGGTGCGTGAGATTCGCAGCGGCAAGACGCCTGGCGTCGGGTTGGCGGTTACAGCGCTGTTGATGCTCAAGGGTGGCAAGGGCAAGTTCTTCAGCAAGTTGCCATGCATGTTGGTCAGCGGCGCGACGTCGATGGCCATCAGCAGCGCGATGGACGCTGCGGCCAACGCCGCGATGGGCTCGTCGAACCCGGTGCATGCCGCGACGGGCGCGAAGGTACTGGGCGGTGTCGACGACCTGGATTTTGTGCTGCCCGGCATTCTGCCTATCGACTGGCAGCGCTTCTACAACAGCCGTGATGAACGCCAGGGCAGCCTGTTTGGCGTCGGTTGGAGCGTGCCCTACGAAGTATGCGTCGACATTCAGCCGCATCCCGAGGGCGGCGAAACGCTGGTCTATACCGACGAGCAGGGCCGGCCCATCGACATGGGCACCATTCCCTTGGGCGGCGCAGTGTTCAGCGCCGGTGAAGGGCTTGCGGTGCGACGACACCTCAATGGGCAGTTGCTGATCGAAAGCGACGACGGCATGTACCGCTTGTTCGAAGCTGCGCCAGCGAACCCGTCGCAACTGCGTCTGAGCCAACTGGGTGATCGTAACGACAACCGTATCTATATCGACTATGACGAAGCGGGGCGCCTGGTGCGTCTGCGCGATACGTTCGATCTGGTGCAGGTTGAGCTGATCCGTGATCAGGGCCATGTGAACCGCATTGAACGCCTGTACCCGGAACAACGTCGCGAAGTGCTGGTGAGCTATGGCTACGACGCGGCAGGCAATCTCGCGCAAGTGCGTGATGCAACCGATCAAGTGCAGCGGCGTTTTGCCTACGATGCCGGGCGCCGAATGGTGGAGCATCAATTACCCACCGGATTGCGCTGTTTCTATGAGTGGGCGTTGATCGAAGGCCTGGAATGGCGCGTGGTTCGGCATTGGACCGATGAGGGCGACGCTTACCAGTTCGACTATGACCTGCAGGCTGGCCTCACGCGCATCACCGACGGCCTGCAGCGCGTGAGTACGCGGTACTGGAACACTCAGCATCAGATCATTCAGTACAGCGACAACCTTGGCCAGACCTGGCTGTTCGAGTGGAATGACGAACGTCAGTTGCTCAGCGCGACTGATCCTCTGGGTGGGCGCTATGAGTACAGCTACGATGAGAGCGGTAACCTCAGTACATCCAGTGACCCCTTGGGCCGTATTGAATCCGTTTTATGGCTGGAACATTGGTCTCTTCCACTGGTTGAAACCGATAGTGCCGGCAGCAGTTGGCAATACGAATATAACGCCAGCGGCAATTGTGTCCGCGAAACAGACCCGCTGGGTCTCGTCACTCGCTACCGTTATAACGCTGGTGGCCAGATCGTAGAGATTGTCGACCCCGCAGGTAAAAGCAACACCTTGCGTTGGAATAAATACGGGCAGCTGTCAGAGCATATCGACTGCTCAGGTTACTCAACAAAGTTCAACTACGACCATCGCGGTTATTTACAGACCATCACCGATGCGCTCGGCGAGCGCACGACTTACCTGCATGACGCTCGCGGGCGTCTGCTGCATTATCAGCTGCCAGATGGTCGCGTTGAAGAATACCTGCGTGACACAAGTGGCCAGCTCACCCAACACATCGATGCGGCCGGCCACACCACCGCCTATCAATACGATGGACGTGGGCAAGTTCGCCAACGCATCGACGCCCACGGACGCCACGTTCAATTTAACTATGATGCCTATGGTCGTCTCCAGGCACTGACCAATGAAAATGGTGAACAGTATCGATTTATCTGGGATGCGGTCGACCGAATCGTCGAGCAACAAGACCTGGATGGCAGCGCCCGACGCTATGCCTACGACGGATTAGGCAATGCCATTCTCGAGTCCCATATACCCGCCCCCTATGGTTCTGGACTGGCACTTGTACCCGATACACCAATAGATCCCATCACTCATCATTTGGAACGGGACGCCGCTGGCCGATTGATCCGAAAAGTAACGGCCGATGGTCGAACCGACTACACCTACGACAGCGTCAACCAACTTACCGTTGCCACATTCACAGATACCCGAGGCTGCGAGCAAAGCCTGTCATTTACTTACGATGCTGTCGGCCAATTGCTGGAAGAACAAAGCTCAGCAGGCAGCCTGCGTCATCACTACGACGAACTGGGTAACCTGATACAAACGCAATTGCCCGATGGGCGCCATATCAACCGTCTCTACTACGGAAGTGGTCATCTGCACCAACTGAACCTCGATGGTCAGTTGATCAGTGATTTCGAGCGGGACCGGCTGCATCGTGAGGTTCTGCGTACTCAGGGACACATTACTACGCGGAGCGAGTATGACCGTGGTGGGCGCCTGCGTTCGCGCATACTGCGCAATGCCGACCAGCCAACACTGCTACCGCCCAGAATACAGAAGCAGTTCAATTACGACGCCAACGACAATCTGATCACCCGCATTGACCGTACGCCGGTTGCCAGTCGTCAACAATTGCTCCACTACGATGCGACGGGACGTATTGTCGCCAACCAAGACAACCTTCAGGGGCTGAGCGAAACGTTTGCCTACGACGCTGCCGCCAACTTGCTGGACGGTCCCCAGCCCGGTGCAGGGCTGGTGGTACATAACAAACTACTGACCTATCAGGACAAACGATATCGCTACGATGCCTTCGGTCGAATGGTAGAGAAGCGTACCGGTAGTCATCGAGTGCAACGCTTCTTTTATGATGCAGAGCATCGTTTGATTGAAGTTCACAACATCAACGGAGTTCAAGAAACTGTCGTCAAAATGTGCTACGACCCCCTCGGTCGAAGGACACTAAAAACTGAACATGACATCCGAGGGTTTCCACTAGGCGAGACCTATTTCATCTGGGACGGATTGCGGCTGCTTCAAGAGCAAAAGAACAGTCTGAACAGCCTGTACCTCTATGGAACAGACAGCCATGAGCCGCTTTCACGTGTGGATGGTGTGGGTGCCCAACAGAAAATTCGGTATTACCACAATGATCAGAACGGACTGCCCGAACAACTATCGGATGCCACGGGTAATATCGTCTGGCATGCTCGTTATCGGGTTTGGGGCAATACCATTGAAGAGGTTCGTGAGCCTCACTACATCGAAGAGCAGAATCTGCGATTCCAGGGCCAATATTTGGATCGCGAGACAGGCCTGCACTTCAATACCTTTCGTTTCTATGATCCGGATATTGGGCGATTCACCACACCAGACCCCATCGAGCTATTGGGGGGAATCAACCTTTACCAATACGCTCCCAACCCTTTAGGGTGGATAGATCCTTGGGGCTGGTCATGCCACGGCAACTCGAGAAAAAGCCGCAAGGCACAACACGGCTATGAAGTCGTAGACACGCGCACCGGAAAAGTTGCGAAGACCGGTGTGAGTGGCGGCAGAATAAAGAAAAATGGAAAATCGGCGCGAGCCGAAAAACAGGTTAGAGACTGGAACGCAGAACCGGGTAATACGGGACGGTATGAGTCCAGAGTAATCAAAAAGGTGCCGGCTGGCCCCGGCGCTCGGTGGAAAATCGAGCGTTGGGAGCAACGAAATGCGAACCGCCGCAGGCAGGAATTAGACCCAGCGAGGCATTCAAGGCCATGATTTTAAAAGAAGTGTATCTGTACCCGGACTTGACCGAATACAGCGACGAGATCATTCATCCGTTCCGCGATCAAAGCCGGTCTGTCTGCAATTTCCTGGAACGCCATTTGAGCGCCCAAAAATTCGAGGCGGTGGGCTTCAAAAAAATTTGTTTTGTCGGAACCAGACAAACTACGCAGGAGGTCTACGTGAACTCCAGCAGCGCACTCATTGTGCCGGTGACTATGGACGAGGTCGCCTATAAAAACTGCGTAACGTCCGACGAACTCAATGAGTTTTTTATAAGCCTGCTGTTGAATGGGTTGGCAAAAGCGATAAAGCACATAGCGCTTCCTGTCGCCCTATTCAAAGACACCCTTGATGAGTTTCGCCGTAACCACTTTAAAAACGAGTGGGTTTTCAAG
Source organism: Pseudomonas sp. WS 5532 (assembly GCF_012985445.1). Classification (NCBI taxonomy): domain Bacteria; kingdom Pseudomonadati; phylum Pseudomonadota; class Gammaproteobacteria; order Pseudomonadales; family Pseudomonadaceae; genus Pseudomonas; species Pseudomonas sp. WS 5532. The sequence goes on along the minus strand of NZ_JAAQWK010000002.1, from coordinate 160,268 downwards.
AGTAAAAAAATAAAAAACCCTGCGTGTACCTGCGTACTTGAATGCCGCCTGACAATCGATTTTTTCTTATTGAGTTTTAAAGTTTTGAAGAGCAACACCTGTGTGCTCGACAAAGAGATCTTGCGAACAGCTCCCGATGAAGTGGTCTTCCTTCCTTACCTAAAGGATATCAAGGAAGAAAACGGAAGAATAAAAGTCATCGACAAGTCAGGCATGCCGTTTTACACCACCACCGCTGCCAGCCTCGATAAGCTATGACGCACGTAGTCCGCAACATCATGTTTAACTCAGAGTTCGATCAAGCATTAAAGCGTCAGCACACACCGATATTCGCCCAATAAAAAGTATGGGGACAGATTATTTCCGGCTCGTTCAAGCATCATAATTCATCCCCTTTTTCGCCGTGAAGAGTACCGCGTGGTAGCGACCGTCAATAACGAAGGGGTGAGCATGCTCAACGACCATAAGGACATTTCTACCGTTGACTATAAAGAGACGGGCCTCAAAGATGGCGTACTCTCCAAGACCAATGAGCCCAAGGCAAAAGGTGTAGGTTTTCGGATACTCGACAAATTCAACAAAACCATCACCTCTTTTCGCGTCGAGAAAAAAGGGGCGAACGGAAAGTGGAAGACCTGCGGATAACGACAAAATGGATCTCTTCAATCTCATTTCATACAAGCTTGAAAGTTTCCTGAACATCCGGCCAGTTCCTCAGTCACTGGGCGTTATTTTTTATCAGGAAGACGAACCTTTATTACTCTCCGCTGCCGCCAAGAAAAGCAATGGAACAACGCTTTATGTGAGCCGTTGGCACGATCTTTTTTCCGCGAGCGCTTTTGAAAAAGCCATGTCGAAACAGGGATTTACGGAGGCGGACTGCTATGCCCTTCTACTCGTCCTGTCTCGCTTTGGTCATTTGTTGGACATCGACAATCGTCAACGCACTAATAAAGACTATTTTATTTTCTTCTATCTGATCCAACTGATCAGTCTAAAAAATAGCCCTATCGATGAGGACGCGGCGTTCAGGAACCACATGCTCACGTTCCTGCTTTTTGAATTGAGCATTGATGACGAGGTATATCGCAGGTTCAGTATCAAGGATAACCAGCTGCTGATGGTGACCGAGGCTTTTGGATCTATAGCACTGCTGGACCTGATTAACGTGATATACAAGACGATTAAAGCAGACACCAGAAAAGAACATGCACTGCTGAGCACCTTGAAAACGTTCCAGACAAACATCGTTAAACTATTGGTTACGCCGGACAATAAAAATTATCGCTTGAATTTTAATGATCGTTATAGCGAGCTCATGTATCCCGACGTGTTCCTGTATACCTATACCCACCACAGGCAGCAGGCTTTTGAAGCCTTGGTCGATACCGTCAACCCACTTCAATCAACCGAAAACCTTTTCGTTTCCAGTATTATTTTGATGAATTATGCTTTTTATATCCTGCGAACCCGCCCACGAGAGATTCTGAAGCTAAAAAAATTCGTCGATGATGATGCGCTATTCGGCAAACTGCTGGAAGCCGTGATCAAGCGTCGAATGGCCGTTACTAAAGTGCAATTTGAAAAGATTCCAACAGGCCACGATCTGTCACTGATAAACGATAAGCAAACCTCCTTCTACAATATTTTGTACAGTCTTTAACCTATATGTCTGACGCGTTATGGGCAGCCCGGATGGGCGATGCGCTCTCCCACACTTCGATGATGGCGGACATCCTCGGCGGTGTGCTGGAGGTGGCGGCCAATATCGCGATCACGGCTGCGGCGACGGTTGCCGTGGTGGCGGTCACCGGTATCACCGTCGCCACAGGCGGGCTTGGGTGCATCCTGCTCGGCGCGGTGGTGGGCACGATTGTCGGCCTGCTGATGAGCAAGAGCGGAGCAGACAAAGGGCTGACCCATTTATGCGACGCTTTTAGCAACGCCCTGTTTCCGCCCACGGTGCAGGCGAACATTCTCACCGGCTCCACCAATACCCTGACCAACAAGATGCCAGCCGCCCGCGCTGCGGGAGCAATCAGCTCCCATGTCGAACCGGCCGGTACCGAGCTGGAAGCCCCCCCGCCCGCACCGGAACCCAGCTTCCTGGACATGGCCGAGGGGTTCTTCTCGCAGATGTGGCGCCCTACCGTTGCCACACCTGCGCCAGGCGCTGTGCCCAAGCCGTTGGACCTGGTGGTGTGTATGAAGCACCCGCCCATGCCGCCGCAGTTTCTGGCCGAGGGGTCGGAAAAAGTCACGGTCAACGGCCAACCCGCCGTGCGCAGTGGTGATCGCAGTACCTGCGATGCGACGGTGGTGTCGTCCGGGCTGATTTCCTCCAACGTGACCATTGGTGGCGGTTCGGTGGTGGTGCGTGAGATTCGCAGCGGCAAGACGCCTGGCGTCGGGTTGGCGGTTACGGCGTTGTTGATGCTAAAGGGTGGCAAGGGCAAGTTCTTCAGCAAGTTGCCGTGCATGTTGGTCAGCGGCGCCACTTCGATGGCCATCAGCAGCGCGATGGGCGCTGCGGCCAACGCCGCGATGGGCTCGTCGAACCCGGTGCATGCCGCGACGGGTGCGAAGGTATTGGGCGACGTCGACGACCTGGATTTCGTGCTGCCGGGTATCCTCCCGATTGACTGGCAGCGCTTCTACAACAGCCGTGATGAACGCCAGGGCAGCCTGTTTGGCGTCGGCTGGAGCGTGCCCTACGAGGTGTGCGTCGACATTCGGCCGCATCCCGAAGGCGGAGAAACGCTCGTGTATACCGACGAGCAGGGCCGGCCCATCGACATGGGCGCCATTCCGTTGGGCGGCGCAGTGTTCAGCCCGGGCGAAGGGCTTGCGGTGCGGCGACACCTGAATGGGCAATTGCTGATCGAAAGCGACGACGGCATGTATCGTTTGTTCGAGCCGGCCCCCGCAAACTCGGCACGACTGCACCTGAGCCAACTGGGTGATCGTAACGACAACCGTATCTATATCGACTATGACGAAGCCGGACGTTTGGTGCGTCTGCGCGACACGTTCGATCTGGTACAGGTTGAGCTGATCCGCGATCAGGGCTATCTGAGCCGCATCGAACGCCTGTACCCGGATCAACGTCGCGAAGTGCTGGTGAGCTATGGCTACGACGCGGCGGGCAATCTGGTGCAAGTGCGTGATGCAACCGATCAAGTGCAGCGGCGTTTTGCCTACGATGCCGGGCGCCGAATGGTGGAGCATCAATTACCCACCGGATTGCGCTGTTTCTATGAGTGGGCGTTGATCGAAGGCCTGGAATGGCGCGTGGTTCGGCATTGGACCGATGAGGGCGATGCTTACCAGTTCGACTATGACCTGCAGGCTGGCTTAACGCGCATCACCGATGGCCTGCAGCGCGTGAGCACGCGGCACTGGAACACTCAGCACCAGATCACTCAATACAGCGACAACCTCGGCCAAACCTGGCTGTTCGAATGGAACGACGAACGTCAGTTGCTCAGCGCGACTGACCCGCTGGGTGGGCGCTATGAGTACAGCTACGATGATAGCGGTAACGTAATTGGCGAAACCGACCCGCTGGGCCGCAGTGATTCGACCTTGTGGCTGGAGCATTGGGCTTTACCGCTGGTGGAAACCGACGCCGCCGACAACAGTTGGCAGTATCGCTACGACCCTCGCGGCAATTGCATCGCCGAGACCGATCCGCTGGGCTATATCACCCGTTACCGCTATGACGCCCACGGCCAGCCAGTAGAAATCATTGATGCCACTGGCAAAAGCAAACAACTGCGCTGGAATCCGTTTGGGCAGTTGGTCGAGCATATCGACTGCTCGGGCTACCCGACGCGTTTCAGCTACGACGACCGTGGCTATTTGCAGGTCATCACTGATGCCTTGGGTGAACGCACGCAGTTCAGCTACGACGCCCAGGGGCGTTTGCTCAGCAGCCAATTACCGGATGGGCGCACCGAGCAGTATCAGCGCGACGCCAGCGGGCAGTTGGTGGGCTACACCGATCCCGCCGGGCACACCACACTCTATCAACACAACCGGCGAGGCCAGGTACGCCAGCGCACCGACGCCCATGGGCGGCAGGTGCAATTTGGTTACGACAGCTACGGGCGGCTGCAAGCGCTGGTCAATGAGAACGGTGAAAGCTATCGGTTTGCGTGGGACGCCGGTGACCGGCTGACCGAGCAGCAAGACCTCGACGGCAGCGCCAAACGCTACGACTACGACTTGCTCGACAACATCACGACGGTGACTGCGCTTGCCGCACCTTATGGCAATGGACTGGCGGTGGTGCCCGAGACGCCACCGGCGCCCATCGTTCACCGGCTTGAGCGTGATGCAGTTGGCCGACTGGTCGCCAAAACCACCGACGATGGCCGCACCGACTACCGCTACGATGCGGTAGATCAGCTCACGGCTGTGACCTTCACTGATCTGCAAGGCAACGCCCAGGCGCTGGGTTTCGCCTACGACGCCCTCGGCCAGTTACTTGCCGAACAGAGTGCCGGTGGCAACCTGCAACATCACTACGACGAACTCGGCAACCTGATCCAGACCCAGTTGCCGGACGGCCGCTGGCTCAACCGCCTGTACTACGGCAGCGGCCACCTGCACCAGATCAACCTCGACGGCCAGGTCATCAGCGATTTCGAGCGAGACCGCCTGCACCGCGAAGTGCTGCGCACCCAAGGCCAGCTCAGCACCCGCAGCGAATACGACCGCAGCGGCCGCCTGCGCTCACGTCAGCGCCGCCTGAACAGCCAGCCAACGCTGATGCCCGCAGCGGCGCAAAAGCAGTTCGAATACGACCCCGCCGACAACCTGATCGGCAAACTCGACCAACAACCCGCGGCGCAACATCGCCAACTGCTGCACTACGACGCCACCGGCCGCATCATCGCCAGCCAGGACAGCCTGCACGGGCAGCGCGAAACCTTCGCCTACGACGCCGCCGCCAACCTGCTGGATGGCCCGCAAGCGGGTGCCGGGTTGGTGGTGCATAACAAGCTGCTGACGTATCAGGACAAGCGTTATCGCTACGATGCGTTTGGGCGGATGATTGAAAAGCGCAGCGCCAAGCGAGGGGTGCAGCGGTTTGCGTATGACGCTGAGAGCCGGTTGGTTGAGGTGCGTAATGACGATGGTAGCGTGGTCAGGATGGTGTATGACCCGCTAGGCCGTCGGATAGAAAAAACCGAGCATGGCGGTGATGGATATCCACTGGGGGAAACGCGGTTTACCTGGGACGGCTTGCGGTTATTGCAGGAGCATAAGCACAGTCAAACAAGCCTGTACGTCTATGAAGATGAAGGCTACCAACCCTTGGCTCGCGTTGACGGTGCCGGGCCGTTGCAGAAGATTCGTTACTACCATAACGACCTGAATGGGTTGCCGGAGCAGCTGACAGAGATGGATGGCCACATGCTCTGGCAGGCGACTTATCGGGTGTGGGGCAACACGCTGGAAGAGGTGCGTGAGCCTTATTACATTGAGGAGCAGAACCTCAGGTTTCAGGGGCAGTATCTGGACCGGGAGACGGGGCTGCATTTTAATACGTTCAGGTTTTATGATCCGGATATGGGACGGTTTACGACGCCGGATCCGATTGGGTTGCAAGGTGGCCTGAATCTCTACTTGTACGGCGCAAATCCCTTTACTTGGAGCGATCCACTAGGCTGGGTTCAAACACCGCTGAACAAACCTGGTTTTTATGTATACGGACTCTACGCCCCCAATGCCAAAACACCGTATTACATTGGTCACACAGAGCAACTTCCCGCCGCACGTGAAAAACAGCACGACAGGTCCACACGTCTCGGAAAAGGGGAGCTTAGAGTGTTGAAGGGCCAGGATGGCAAGATGACTTACACTCAAGCCAAGGGCTATGAACAAGCGTATCGCGAGAAATATAAAACGAAGGGCAAATTCCCAGGCAACGTCATTGAACCCATTAATAAAGGCCGCACTGATGCGCGTGGAAAATCTCACTATAAAAACTATAAAGTTGCGGCGAAGGCGCTGGGCCTCAAACCAAGCAAAGTCAAATCCTGTACATAAATGAGGCCATTGCATGAAAACCCTGAAGTCACCTAAACCGGGCGATCTTTTTTATATCCCGGCCCTCAATTCTTCAGATGAGACTGGGTTTGTTATTGCCCGCTATATCGAGCTCATTCCCCCTGCGCTGGGGCATCTGATCGAGGTTTTTGCGAAATTTTATACGCAAATACCCGTGTCATTGAGCGAGGTAGACACCTCCACACGTCTGTTCCGACCGATTTTCTGCAGCATGCTTTTCTCGGAAATTCCTCGATGGAAGATCCTTTTCAGTGATCCGGACTACAAAAAAGAGTCCTCTGGATATGACGAAATTCAATTCGCGTTCGAGTCAGAAATCTGGGTAGGCGGTGTCAGCAAGCCCGCTACAGAGCAACAGCTGAACAACATTGAGCCATCCATCTGCTGGCGCATGCATCACATTATTTTCAGGGTGATCGCACACTTACGTGGAGCGATCTCTGATGCTGAGCCGATGGACTATGAGAAGTTACCCCCCGACTTGCGCATTGATAGCACCATCGCCTCAGAACGAGTAAATAAGGCCGCACTCAGCGCACAAGCATTATTCGCCGCCCAATAAAAACGGGAGAAAAGAGGGCAGGTTTTATGGCTATACCGACCCCGCCGGGCACACCACGCTCTACCAACACAACCGGCGTGGCCAGGTACGCCAGCGCACCGATGCCCATGGGCGGCAGGTGCAATTTGGTTACGACAGCTACGGGCGGCTGCAAGCGCTGGTCAATGAGAACGGTGAGAGCTCTCGGTTCGCATGGGACGTCGGGGATCGGCTGACCGAGCAGCAAGACTTCGACGGCAGCGCCAAACGCTACAACTATGACTTGCTCGACAACATCACCGCGGTGACTGCTCATCCTGCACCTTATGGCAATGGACTGGCGGTGGTGCCCGAGACGCCACCCGCGCCCATCGTTCATCGGCTGGAGCGTGATGCGGTCGGCCGACTGGTCGCCAAAACCACCGACGATGGCCGCACCGACTACAGCTACGATGCGGTAGATCAGCTCACGGCTGTGACCTGATCTGCAAGGCAACGCCCAGGCGCTGGGTTTCGCCTACGACGCCCTCGGCCAGTTACTTGCCGAACAGAGTGCCGGTGGCAACCTGCAACATCACTACGACGAACTCGGCCACCTGCACCAGATCAACCTCGACGGCCAGGTCATCAGCGATTTCGAGCGCGACCGCCTGCACCGCGAAGTGCTGCGCACCCAGGGCCAGCTCAGCACCCGCAGCGAATACGACCGCAGCGGCCGCCTGCGCTCACGCCAACGGCGTCTTGCGGCTCAGCCATCGTTGATGCCGGCGACAGCGCAAAAACAGTTCGAATATGACCCCGCCGACAACCTGATCGGCAAACTCGACCAGCAACCCGCCGCGCAACATCGCCAACTGCTGCATTACGACGCCACCGGCCGCATCATCGCCAGCCAGGACAGCCTGCATGGGCAGCGCGAAACCTTTGCCTATGACGCCGCCGCCAACCTGCTGGATAGCCCGCACGCAGGCGCCGGGTTGGTGGTGCATAACAAGCTGCTGACGTTTCAGGACAAGCGTTATCGCTACGACGCGTTTGGGCGAATGGTCGAGAAGCGCAGCGCCAAGCGAGGGGTGCAGCGGTTTGCGTATGACGCGGAAAGTCGGTTGGTTGAGGGGAAAAATGGGGACAGATTTATTTCTCATCTCACTCTAGCTCTTAAATAAATGCGTCCCCTTTTCCGCTAACACCTACCCTGCAACAACAACGGAAAAGGAGACAACTTTATTAAACTCAGCAAAATTAAATAAATCTGTCCCCTCCTCCCTTTCTTAAAAAATCTTATTCCGCATCATCCTCTTTATCGATTTCCTTGGCAGCTTTCAATTTTTTAACCATTGTATTCATATACTTGTAGCGCTGCTCAATAGTCTCTACACGAGACTTATCTGTCGGTGCTTGCGAAGATTCAGGTTCGGAATAGGGGCAGTAGACAAGTCCGTATCGTTCAGCGATGCCTTCCATCTGCCCCTCTATTGTGTCCATCCTCTTCTCAAGGCCGGTCAATCGCGCATTGATGTCGGTTGACGCCGCGGGGTCTTTACCTACCGCGTTAGCGTCTGCCCCTTCGTTGATGGACAGAATGGTGTTGGCCAATAACTCTGTTTTTATTTCAGCACCTTCCAGGCGTGCTTCTATTTTTTGTTGATCTGTCGCGGACGGATCTACAGTACTCTTTGTTCCGTCTACGTTCTTTTTCTCTGCGCCGGGCATTTTCGATTGCGCGTCAATTCTATCCGTCATGGCTTTCGACGTTACATGCTGGGCAACGCTGAGTGGAAGGTTGATCAGGGTACTTACACCCGCCTCAACGAACGAGTTTCGCGCCTGAGTGGCCAGTGAGGAGGCAATGGGAGGGAACTGCAAAGCGCCAACAGCCCTGGCGGTATTGGCAGCATTCGCGACACTGCTTGGCCTACTCGCCGAGGGTGCGGGCCTAGGTGGTTTAGGTGGCGCTAGCGGTTTTGGCGGTTTGAGTGGCCTTGTTGCAGGTATTCTGGGGCGAAACCTAAAACCCCTGATCGTTCTATTACTATGCTCCTCAGCGGTACCTTCAGGGTAAGCATTTGGATCTAATGTATGCGCGCCCGGTTTAGTCGGTTGGGAGGACTGATCGAGTAGTCCTGGTGGCACCGGTAGTTTTGGTTGTGCCACATCGACGTTAGTCAGGGGCGGAAGGAGGGGAACATAGGCTTGATTGGATAGTTTCATTTTTTCTCCAAGTAAGTTATCGACTTAAGGAGGGCTCCCTGCAACCTCAGCCTATACGTGGTTGCATAAAGCAAAACCGTTCCAATTCAAATAGCAGCCTAACTCCGTACGCGTGACTACTGCGCTGAATCTGAATATTTAAATAGTTATAAAAAACATCGAGACGACCCGTTGCTTTGCCCCCCACCTTTAGAGCCATTGAAGTGCCGGTGCCATCACCCGCTTTAACGACGCCCAACAAAAATGGGCACCCAACCCAGTCGGCGTGCCCATTTTCTTACCAACCCGCCTCCCTTCAGACGGTCCTGCTATTACGGGTTGACGCTGTCTTTGAGCGACTTGCCCGGCTTGAATGCAACGGTGTTGCTCGCCTTGATTTTCACTGGCTCACCGGTTTGCGGGTTTTTGCCGGTGCGGGCGCCGCGGTGGCGTTGCAGGAAGGTGCCGAAGCCCACCAGGGTGACGCTGTCCTTGCGGTGCAGGGCGCCGGTGATTTCTTCGAGAACGGCGTTAAGGACGCGGTTGGCCTGCTCTTTGGTCAGGTCTGCTTTTTCTGCAATAGCGGCTGCGAGTTCTGGTTTACGCATAAGTGAAGCCTCTTTGACGGTTTTTTGTTGTTATGTCCGTGCTGCTCTCTGGTGGAGCAGCGCCCAAGGCGCCGCAGGCTCTACTCTGCGGCAGACGGGAGTGAGGATGGCATGCCCTCGCACGCTCCGCCAGTCTCGCGGCGACCTTTCTGGGGGTAAGAAGGTGCTGATTCCGACAGAACGACCGGCATTTACGCCAGCAATGGCGGAAGTTCTTTGTTAAGGGCAAGTTTTTCCATGACGGCGCTGCCGGTCAGCGCATAACCCAGCAGGCGGCCGCTGGCGTCGCGGCACAAGGCCTTGATGTCGGCGCCCTGCCCTTCGACGCTCCACACGCCTTCGGTGCCGCGTGGCGGCGGCGATACCACCAGAGGGCAGATCGGGGTTTTGACGGTGATCGGCATCGGCCCATAGCTGACGGCGGTGGCGTTGCCGGCAAGGGTTTGGGCCAGGGCGCGGGCGCAGCTCATCAATGGCATCACGTACAGCAGGTTGAGGCCATCGACCTCGGCGCAGTCGCCCAGGGCGTAGATGTTGGCGTGGGAGGTCTTGAGGTGGCGGTCCACCATGATTCCACGGTTGATCTGCAGGCCGGCGGCAGCAGCCAGGTCCACGCGCGGACGCAGGCCGATGGCCGAGACCACCAGGTCGCAGTGGATCACTTCACCATCCGACAGGTGCGCTTCCAGGCCATCCGCCGTGCGCTGCAAGCGGTTGAGCACCGGGCCCAAGTGGAACCGCGCGCCGAGGCCTTCCAGCCCGGCTTGCACAGCGCCAGCCGCTGCTGGGTGCAGCAGAGTCGGCATGACTTGCTCGCAGGGTGCGACCAGATCAATTTCATAGCCGCCAAGTATCAGGTCGTTGGCGAATTCACAGCCGATCAGGCCCGCGCCCAGCAGCAGCACACGGCGCTTACCGGCAGCAGCGGCACGGAAGCGTGCGTAATCTTCAAGGTCATTGATCGGGAAAATCAGTTCCGCCGCATCGCCTTCGACCGGCACGCGCACGGCTTCTGCGCCCCAAGCCAGGATCAGGTCGCGGTAGGCTACCGCTTCCTCGCCGATCCACAGGCGTTTGTGGCCCGGGTCGATGCCGCTGATGCGCGTGTGGGTGCGCACTTCGGCCTTGAGTTGCTCGGCCATGGCGCCCGGCTCAGCCATGCTCAGGCCATCGGCTTCCTTGTTCTTGCCAAAGCCGGTGGAGAGCATGGGCTTGGAGTAGGAGCGCCCGTCATCCGCGGTGATCAGCAGCAACGGGGTCTCGCTGTCGAGCTTGCGAAATTCCCGGGCCACGTTGTAACCGGCCAGCCCTGTGCCGATGATCACGACAGGTGCGTTCATTCCTTTCTCCTTGTAGTACGTTTCTTAAACCGATGTTTAGCCGATTTCGATCATTTCGAAATCCATTTTGCCCACGCCGCAGTCCGGGCACAGCCAGTCTTCCGGGACGTCCTGCCACAGGGTGCCCGGTGCGATACCGTCATCCGGCCAGCCGTCTTTTTCGTCATAGATCAGGCCGCAGACTACACATTGCCACTTCTTCATTACTTGCTTCCTCAGGGTCCAGGCATCTTGGCCGACGGTCGATAGACCAACGTTGCCGTGCGGCTCAGGGCGTTTTGTACTGATCGGGGCCGGCAGATGCAAGCATGTTCGGCGCAAACGGCCGGTTCAGCCCGGCAAAAGTTCAGGACGCCATGGTAAGCTCGCCGCCTCTTTTACTGCCAAAACTGACTCACCGTGCCGCACTCAATCGCCTGTCCCGATGCTTGCCAATGGCTGACCCAGAGCCTTCTGAGCCCAATGCCCGCGCCATTGACCCTCAACTGGCTGTTCGACGAAGGCTCGCTGACGCGCCGGCTTACGTGGCTTTCCAACGACGGCTTCAGCGTGACGCCACTGTTCGAAGGCTGGCAGCCACTGCGCGAGGATGAATGTGCGGCGTTGGGTATGGCCCCGGCCACGGTCGGCTGGGTACGCGAGGTGTATTTGCGCGGGCATGGCCAACCGTGGGTGTTTGCCCGCAGCGTGGCGGCGCGCAGTGCCTTGCAGGGCGATGGCTTGCACATGGACGAATTGGGCAGCCGTTCGCTGGGCGAGTTGCTGTTCTGCGATCAGGCCTTCACTCGCCAGGCGATCAAGGTATGCCATTACCCACGGCAATGGCTGCCGAGCGCCGACCAGGCCGATGGCCTGTGGGCGCGCCGCTCGCGCTTTGATCGCGGGCCGTTGAGCGTGCTGGTCGCGGAAATTTTCCTGCCCAGCTTCTGGCATGCGCTGCATGACCATCCGGAGAACTGCTGATGTATCAACGTCTGCTCAAGTCCTTGAACCGCCTGAACCCCAGGGCGTGGGATTTCATTCAGTTGACCCGCATGGACAAACCCATCGGCATTTACCTGCTGTTGTGGCCGACGCTTTGGGCGCTGTGGATTGCGGGCAAGGGCTCGCCGTCGTTGCTCAATATCGTGATTTTCGTGCTGGGCGTGGTGCTGACCCGCGCCGGCGGCTGCGTGATCAATGACTGGGCCGACCGCAAGGTCGACGGCCATGTGAAACGCACCGAGCAACGGCCGCTGGTGAGCGGCAAGATCAGTTCCAAAGAGGCCTTGGTGTTTTTTGCGGTGCTGATGGGCATCAGTTTTCTGCTGGTGCTGCTGACCAACGCGACCACCATCCTGCTGTCCTTGGGCGGCCTGGCGCTGGCGGCGAGCTACCCGTTCATGAAGCGCTACACCTATTACCCACAAGTGGTGCTGGGCGCGGCGTTTTCATGGGGCATGCCGATGGCATTCACTGCCGAGACCGGGCATTTGCCGGCCACGGCGTGGCTGCTGTACATCGCCAACTTGCTGTGGACGGTGGGCTACGACACGTATTACGCGATGACCGACCGCGATGACGACTTGAAGATCGGGGTGAAATCCACCGCCATTCTGTTCGGCGATGCGGACCGCGTGATCATTCTGACCCTGCAAGGTTTATCGCTGGTGTGCCTGCTATTGGCGGGGCAGCGGTTCGAGCTGGGTGGCTGGTTCCATCTGGGGTTGCTGGCGGCGGCGGGCTGTTTTGCCTGGGAATTCTGGTACACCCGGGACAAGGATCGGATGAAATGCTTCAAGGCGTTTTTGCATAACCACTGGGCGGGGTTGGCGATTTTTGTCGGGATTGTGGCGGATTACGGGTTTCGGTAAGTCAGTGCTGACGCCATCGCGGGCAAGCCCGCTCCCACATTTGGAACGCATTCCCCTGTGGGAGCGGGCTTGCCCGCGATGGTTTCAGCCGCACTGCGTGGTCAGGGCTTGATTACGTGCCACGCCCCGCCCTTGCCATCACCGGTCTTGTCACCCGCCTTCTTGTCATCCTTGTAGGTGTAGACAGGCTTGCCTTTGTAAGCCCACTGACTGGTCTGGTCGTCGCGGGTAATGACTGTCCAATCACCCATCGACTTGTCAGTAGACTCAGCCTTCAGCGGCGGCCAGTTGGTCGCACACTGGTCTTTGCACACCGACTTGCCGTCGGCATCCTTGTCAAAGGTGTAGAGGGTCAGCCCCTTGTGATCCACCAACATTCCGTCGTGAGTCATCGCCGGCTCCGCCGCAAACGCCAGGCCCGGCAGCGTCAACGCCGCCGATACCAACAGGGCTTTCCATGAAACAGTGCTGTAAGTCATCGGAACCTTCCTTTTGTGGTTGTCAGGATTCGGACCCAAAGGGTAGTCCAGAGTGCCGTGAATTGCCCGATCGTCTAAATTACTGTCACACGACTGCAATAATTCCGTTATCTAATGCGGCGCAAGACAGTTAAATGACAAGAGGATTTTGAGCATGGTTGGCAGGAGCATTCTGATCGTTGACGACGAAGCGCCCATTCGCGAGATGATCGCCGTTGCGTTGGAAATGGCCGGCTATGACTGCCTGGAGGCGGAGAACTCCCAGCAGGCCCATGCCATTATCGTCGACCGCAAGCCGGACCTGATCCTGCTGGACTGGATGCTGCCCGGCACCTCCGGCATCGAACTGGCCCGTCGCCTCAAGCGTGACGAGCTGACCGGGGATATCCCGATCATCATGCTCACCGCCAAGGGTGAAGAGGACAACAAGATCCAGGGCCTGGAAGTCGGCGCTGATGACTACATCACCAAGCCGTTTTCCCCACGTGAGCTGGTAGCGCGCCTGAAGGCCGTACTGCGCCGTGCCGGCCCTACCGATGGCGAAGCGCCGATCGAAGTCGACGGGCTGATCCTGGACCCGATCAGCCACCGCGTGACCATCGACGGCAAGCCGGCCGAGATGGGGCCGACCGAATACCGCCTGCTGCAATTTTTCATGACCCACCAGGAGCGCGCCTATACCCGTGGGCAATTGCTGGACCAGGTGTGGGGCGGCAATGTGTATGTGGAGGAGCGCACGGTTGACGTGCATATCCGCCGCCTGCGCAAAGCCTTGGGCGATGCCTACGAGAATCTGGTACAAACCGTGCGCGGCACCGGCTATCGCTTTTCCACCAAAGGTTGAGCCGGCCCTTCCTTTCCTTAACAGCTGACAAGGACGCATGTTTAAGTGAACCAGAACTGGCATGGCACCCTGATTCGCCACATGCTTCTGTTGATCACCGGTTGCTTGGTGGTGGGTTTGATCAGCGGTTATTACGGTTGGAGCCTGGCCGTTGGTATCGGCCTGTACCTGGGCTGGACCCTCAAACAATTGCTGCGCCTGCATGAATGGCTGCGCCAGCACAAACCCGACGAAGCACCACCCGACGGCTACGGCCTGTGGGGCGAAGTGTTCGACAGCATCTACCACCTGCAACGCCGCGACCAAAGGGTTCGCGGGCGCCTGCAGGCGGTGATCGACCGGGTGCAGGAGTCTACCGCTGCGCTCAAAGACGCGGTGATCATGCTCGACAGCGACGGCAACCTGGAGTGGTGGAACCGCGCTGCCGAGACCTTGCTGGGCCTCAAGACGCCCCAGGACAGCGGTCAGCCGGTGACCAACCTGGTGCGCCACCCGCGCTTCAAGGAATATTTCGAGCAGGAAAACTACGAAGAAGCGCTGGAAATCCCCTCGCCTACCAATGACCGCGTGCGCATCCAGCTGTACCTGACGCGTTATGGCAACAACGAGCACCTGATGCTGGTGCGCGACGTGACCCGCATTCACCAGTTGGAACAGATGCGCAAAGACTTCGTCGCCAACGTCTCCCACGAACTGCGTACGCCGTTGACGGTGATCTGCGGCTACCTGGAGACGCTGCTGGACAACGTCGACGAGATCAACCCGCGTTGGAGCCGTGCCCTGCAGCAGATGCAACAGCAGGGCTCACGCATGCAAACCCTGCTCAATGACCTGCTGTTGCTGGCCAAGCTGGAAGCCACCGATTACCCATCGGACAACCATCCGGTGGCGGTGCAAAGCCTGCTGCAGACCATCAAGAATGACGCCCAGGCGCTTTCCGGCGAGCGCGGGCAACAGATCACACTGGAGGCCGACTCGCAGGTATTGCTCAAAGGCAGCGAAGGTGAGTTGCGCAGCGCGTTTTCCAACCTGGTGTTCAACGCCGTGAAGTACACCCAGGACAAGGGCAATATCCGCATCCGCTGGTGGAGCGATGAGCACGGCGCACACTTGAGCGTGCAGGACTCCGGCATCGGTATCGACGCCAAGCATCTGCCGCGCCTGACCGAACGCTTCTACCGCGTCGACTCAAGCCGCAACTCCAACACCGGCGGCACCGGGCTGGGCCTGGCGATCGTCAAACACGTGCTGTTGCGCCACCGCGCACGGTTGGAGATCAGCAGCGTGCTGGGGCATGGCAGCACCTTTACCTGCCATTTCCCACCGGCGCAGATGACCCGTTCGCGGGTGATCGGCACAGATGAATAACCCGAAAACAACGTAAATCTAAGTGTGGGAGCTGGCTTGCCTGCGATGGCGGTGGGTCAGCTGAAATCACCTCAACTGGCAGGCCGCTATCGCAGGCAAGCCAGCTCCTACATTGGATTTGCATGGTTTGGCAGAAGGCTTTCCAGGCTCCGCCCGGCAGCGGGCACTAGGCAAGCGCCCCGTCAGCCGCTACATTGGCCGACTTGCGCCTGCCTTTCAGGCCTGTCTGTCACCCCTTATTGAACACACGGAACCTGCAAAACCCCATCATGGACCCTTCCCCTGGTATCACCCTCGCTACACTCTTCGCCGATTTCGGCATGATTCTTTTTGCACTGATCCTGGTACTGCTCAACGGTTTCTTCGTTGCAGCGGAATTTGCCATGGTCAAACTGCGCGCCACCCGGGTCGAGGCCATCGCCCACAAGAACGGCTGGCGCGGGCAGATCCTGCGCACCGTCCACAGTCAGCTCGACGCCTATCTGTCGGCCTGCCAATTGGGTATTACCCTCGCCTCCCTGGGCCTGGGCTGGGTCGGTGAGCCGGCCTTTGCGCACATCCTCGAGCCATTGCTGGGCGCCATCGGCGTGCAATCGCCTGAAGTGATCAAAGGCGTGTCGTTTTTTGCCGCCTTCTTCGTGATTTCCTACCTGCACATCGTGGTCGGTGAATTGGCCCCCAAGTCCTGGGCAATTCGCAAACCCGAGCTGCTGTCGCTGTGGACGGCGGTGCCGCTGTACCTGTTCTACTGGGCCATGTACCCGGCGATCTACCTGCTCAATGCCAGCGCCAACGCCATCTTGCGTATCGCCGGCCAAGGCGAGCCCGGCCCGCACCATGAGCACCATTACAGCCGCGAAGAACTCAAGCTGATCCTGCACTCCAGCCGTGGCCAGGACCCAAGCGACCAAGGCATGCGCGTACTGGCTTCGGCTGTGGAAATGGGCGAGCTGGAAGTGGTGGACTGGGCCAACTCCCGCGAAGACCTGGTGACCCTGGACTTCAACGCCCCGCTCAAGGAAATCCTCGCGTTGTTCCGCCGCCACAAATTCAGCCGTTACCCGGTGTATGACGCCGATCGCAACGAGTTTGTCGGCTTGCTGCACATCAAGGACCTGCTGCTGGAACTGGCTGCCCTGGACCACATCCCCGAGTCGTTCAACCTGGCCGAGCTGACCCGCCCGCTGGAGCGTGTCTCGCGGCACATGCCGCTGTCGCAGTTGCTGGAGCAGTTCCGCAAAGGCGGCGCGCACTTTGCCCTGGTGGAAGAAGCCGACGGCAAAGTCATCGGCTACCTGACCATGGAAGA
Organism: Pseudomonas sp. WS 5532; assembly: GCF_012985445.1. NCBI lineage: Bacteria > Pseudomonadati > Pseudomonadota > Gammaproteobacteria > Pseudomonadales > Pseudomonadaceae > Pseudomonas > Pseudomonas sp. WS 5532. Next base: position 143,658 of record NZ_JAAQWK010000002.1, on the reverse strand, counting down.
CGTGCTGGAAGTGCTGGTCGGCGATATCCAGGACGAACACCGCAAGGCCGAGCGTGGCATCCTCGCCTACCAGCCAGGCAAACTGCTGGTGCGTGGCGACACGCCGCTGTTCAAGGTGGAGCGCCTGCTGGGCGTGGACCTGGACCACATCGAAGCCGAAACCCTGGCCGGCTTGATCTACGACACGTTGAAACGCGTGCCGGAAGAGGAAGAAGTGCTGGAAGTTGAAGGCTTGCGCATCATCATCAAGAAGATGAAAGGGCCGAAGATCGTCCTGGCCAAGGTGTTGCTGCTGGATTGACGCCTCAATTGCCCAACGCAAAGTTGGGCAATTTGCCAAGCGGCTGGTTGAACTCATACGGAATCGAAACCAGCCCGGCCTCGGAAGCCTTCTGCACCACAAAATGCAGATGCGGCCCGCTGCTGTTGCCGGTATTGCCCGACAACGCCAGTGGGCTTCCCACCACCACACGCTGCCCTGCCCTTACGCTGACCGAACCTTGCTTGAGGTGCAAATACACGCCCTCGGTGCCGTCATCGTGGCGTATGCGCACGAAATTCCCGGACGCGTCATTACCGCGCCCGGCCTGGTTATTTTCGGTCTTCACCACCATCCCGCTACGCGCCGCAATGATTGGTGTGCCTTCGGGCATGGCGATGTCCATGGCGTAGCGGCTCTTGGCGTCGGTGTGGCTGAAGCTGCCGTTAGGGCCTTGGGTCAAGCGAAACGGCCCACCACGCCAAGGCAAAGGATAGCGATAGGCTTGCTGTGGATAACTTGATGTGGGCATATCCAGCACCGGCCGTTTGGTCCGTTCCACCCGGCGCTCCTGCATCACAAATGCCTGGGCGCCCGGCGTTTGCCGGTCGCTGAAAGACACCACGCCATTGGCATCGGTGGTTTTGTAGAGGGTCATGGCCAGGGTCGAAGTGCAAACCGTGGCCAGCCCACAGAACAGGACTAGGCGAATGAACATGACGTACCTGCCGGGAGGACTGTTCGGCAGGCTAGCAAGGGTTGATGACAGCTCTAAGCGGGCAGCGCGGTAAAGCAGATATCCACATTCATCCGGGCGGCGGCCGACAGGTTGACCAGCGCATCAAGGGAAAACTTGTCGATCTTGCCGTTGAGCACGTCGTTCAAGCGCGGCTGACTGATACCGAGCCTTTGTGCCGCGTCTTTCTGAGAAAGCTCCCAGCTGCGGATGGTGTTGCACAACTCCAACAACAACTTTGAGCGCATGCGCATATTGGCGGCTTGTTGGGGCGTGTCTTCCAGAGCATCCCAGACGCTGCTGAAACGTTCGGTGTGAATTTTTGAGTCTGTCATGGGCTTAACCTATCTCCTGCAATCTGGCACGAGCCAGTTCGATATCCCGCCCTTCGGTTTTCTGTGTGGTTTTGCGCAGCGCGTGCAGCACATAGACTGCTTCCGGCCGATTAATCACATAGAACACTCGAAACGCTCCTGATTCCTCAGTGATCCGAATTTCGCTGACGCCCCTCCCGATAGTCTTCATCGGTTTGCAATCAAAAGGCTGTTCACCCTGCTGCAAGAGATCCAACTGAAAGCCGGCAGCCCTTCGGGCGTCGAGAGGGAATTCGTTGAGATCCTTGAGCGAGATTCCTAAAAACACCACATCCTTATGCCTTGGCATTTGCTTCTCCTTTCCTGGAAAGAAGAAGCCTAATCGACGATTCAGCCAAAGGCGGTGCAGGTGTGTTTCAAGGCATAGCAAAGGCTCGATAACACTGACGCGTTATCGAGAGACTATATCGAAATGGATATAAATCAAGCGACCCAGCGGGAATCAGACGGTCGGTCGATTCCCTTGATTCAGGCGATCAAGCTCCCGGCACGAAGTGCTTCTGCGCCGTACCGCGCGCGATCAGGCGGGAGATGTAGTCGAGCTTCTGCGCATCCTGGTCAATAAACCGGAAGGTCAGTTGCAGCCAGTCGCTGTCAGGCCGTGGCTCATAGGCGACGATGGCGTGCAGGTAGCCGTTGAGGCGCGCGACTTCGGCGTTCTCGCCTTGCTCAAGGTCGAGCACGGCGCTTTCCAGCACCTGGGGCAGCACTTCACCGCGACGGACCACCAGCAACGCTTCCTTAATGCTCAGCGCCTTGATCACACATTGCTGGTTGCCGCTGGACAGCCGCAGTTGGCCCTGGCCGCGACCGCCGGCAGGCGAGGCAGCAGGCGCTTGCACCGGTTGGCTGTTGAGCAGGCCTTTGCTCGGCGCAGCTATCGGCGCCGGTTTGGCCGCCTCGGGCTTGCCGCCGGTCAAGGCATTGAGAGAGTCGTTGCCGAAGGCCGAGTTCATCTTGGTCGGCGCGCTGGCGATAAGGGCGTCGAGACGGCCGATCTTGTGCAAAGCCTGCTTGACCTTGTTCAGCAGTTGCTCGTTGGTGAACGGCTTACTGACGTAACCGGAAACCCCGGCCTGGATCGCCTGCACAACGTTTTCCTTGTCGCCACGGCTGGTCACCATCACGAACGGCATGGCTTTGAGATGGGCTTGTTCACGGCACCAGGTCAACAGCTCAAGACCAGACATCTCAGGCATTTCCCAGTCGCACAGCACCAGGTCGAAGGTCTCACGCATCAGGATGGATTGCGCCTTTTTGCCGTTTACCGCGTCTTCAATCTTGATGCCTGGGAAGTAGTTGCGCAGGCACTTCTTCACCAAATCGCGGATAAACGAGGCGTCGTCCACCACCAATACACTGACTTTACTCATCGACCCTTCATCCTATTAAAACTTCGGCATGCAAAACGCCTGACTGATGGCATTTTGCCAAAACTCGCTGGTCACAGAAGGACTTATTGCTCCTGCTGCGCAAATAAATTCAGATGCCACAAACGAAAACGCCCGACCAAAGGCCGGGCGTTAATGTCTCGGGCAACCTTACTTATCGTCAGTTTCGCCCGGAACATTAGGGATTTGATCGGCCGTGCCTTCAACTTCGGCTTTCATGCGCTTGAGGCCCATGTGCCGCACGTCGGTGCCGCGCACCAGGTAAATCACCAATTCCGAGATATTGCGCGCGTGGTCGCCGATCCGTTCCAGGGAACGTAATACCCAGATGATGTTCAAGACCCGCGAGATAGAGCGCGGGTCTTCCATCATGTAGGTGGCCAGCTCGCGCAGTGCGGTCTTGTATTCGCGGTCGATGGTCTTGTCGTATTGCGCCACCGACAACGCCAATTCGGCGTCGAAGCGGGCGAAAGCGTCCAGCGCATCGCGCACCATATTGCGCACTTGGTCACCGATGTGGCGCACTTCCACGTAACCGCGTGGCGCCTCGCCTTCTTCGCACAGCTGGATAGCGCGGCGGGCGATTTTGGTGGCTTCGTCGCCGATGCGCTCCAAATCGATCACCGACTTGGAGATGCTGATGATCAAACGCAGGTCGGAGGCCGCCGGCTGGCGACGGGCCAGAATGCGCAGGCATTCTTCATCGATATTGCGTTCCATCTGATTGATCTGGTCATCAATCTCGCGCACTTGCTGGGCCAGGCCAGAGTCGGCCTCGATCAACGCAGTAACGGCATCGTTGACTTGCTTCTCCACCAGCCCGCCCATCGCCAGGAGGTGGCTGCGCACCTCCTCAAGCTCGGCGTTGAACTGCGCGGAGATGTGGTGGGTAAGGCCTTCTTTGCTAATCATGGGTTTGCTCCGCAAAAGCTGTAAGCCGCAAGCTACAAGCTGCAAGCTGATGTGTGTCGTTGATCAAACTGCTTCCACTTGCCGCTTGAAACTTGCGGCTTGCAGCTGGGGCTAGCCGTAACGACCGGTGATGTAGTCTTCGGTCTGCTTCTTCGCCGGGTTGGTGAACAAGGTGTCGGTGTCGCCGAACTCCACCAGCTTGCCCATGTACATGAACGCGGTGTAGTCGGAAACCCGCGCCGCCTGTTGCATGTTGTGGGTCACGATGACGATGGTGAACTTGGACTTGAGTTCGTAGATCAGCTCTTCGACTTTCAGCGTCGAGATCGGGTCGAGTGCCGAGCAGGGTTCGTCGAGCAGCAACACTTCCGGCTCCACGGCGATGGTGCGGGCGATCACCAGACGCTGCTGCTGGCCGCCGGACAGGCCGAGTGCCGAGTCGTGCAGGCGGTCTTTAACCTCGTCCCACAGCGCCGCGCCTTTCAAGGCCCACTCAACGGCTTCGTCGAGGATGCGTTTTTTGTTGATGCCCTGGATGCGCAGGCCATACACCACGTTTTCGTAGATGGTCTTGGGGAACGGGTTCGGCTTCTGGAACACCATGCCCACGCGGCGGCGCAGCTCGGCCACGTCTTCGCCCTTGCGGTAGATGTTAGTGCCGTACAGGTTGATCGCGCCTTCTACGCGGCAACCGTCAACCAGGTCGTTCATGCGGTTGAAGGTGCGCAGCAGCGTGGACTTGCCGCAGCCGGACGGGCCGATAAAGGCGGTCACGCGCTGCTTGGGGATGTTCATGCTGACGTCGAACAGCGCCTGCTTTTCACCGTAGTACAGGCTCAGGCCCGGAACTTCGATGGCCACGGTTTCCTGGGCCAGGCTCAGGCTCTGCTTGTCGCGACCCAGGGCCGACATGTTGATGCCGTGGGTATGGGTTTCATGTTGCATGGGATGCTCCCTGTGCTACCAATTCGTTTGGTTGAACCGCCGGGGCGGTTTACTCAAAAATCTGTGTCTGTCTCTGGACCCTTGAGGAGCTGGCTTGTGTGGGAGCTGGGCTTGCCCGCGATGCAGGCACCGCGGTGTGTCAGCCACACCGCGATGATGCTATCGCAGGCAAGCCAGCTCCCACACAAGCCGGCCCCACAGGGGATCGCTTTAGCTGTCCAGCGCCTTGTATTTTTCGCGCAGGTGGTTACGAATCCACACCGCCGACAGGTTGAGCGTGGCGATCACCAGCACCAGCAGCAAGGCGGTGGCGTATACCAGCGGTCGTGCGGCTTCGACGTTGGGGCTCTGGAAGCCAACGTCATAAATATGGAAGCCCAGGTGCATGATCTTCTGGTCAAGGTGCAGGTACGGGTAGTTGCCATCCAGCGGCAGCGACGGTGCCAGTTTCACCACACCCACCAGCATCAGCGGCGCCACTTCACCGGCGGCACGGGCCACGGCGAGGATCATGCCGGTCATCATCGCCGGGCTGGCCATCGGCAGCACAATCTTCCACAGCGTTTCCGCCTTGGTTGCGCCGAGTGCCAGGGAACCCTCACGCACGGTACGAGGAATCCGCGCCAGGCCTTCTTCGGTGGCCACGATCACCACCGGCACCGCCAGCAGCGCCAGGGTCAGCGAAGCCCACAGCAGGCCAGGCGTACCGAAGGTCGGCGCCGGCAGAGCTTCAGCGAAGAACAAACGGTCGACCGAGCCACCCAGTACATACACAAAGAAGCCCAGGCCGAACACGCCGTAAACGATGGCCGGTACGCCGGCCAGGTTGTTCACCGCGATACGGATAATGCGGGTCAGGGTGTTCTGTTTGGCGTATTCACGCAGGTACACCGCCGCCAGCACGCCGAACGGGGTCACGATCATCGCCATGATCAGGGTCATCATCACGGTGCCGAAGATGGCCGGGAAGATCCCGCCTTCGGTGTTGGCTTCCCGTGGGTCGTCGCTCAAGAATTCCCAGACCTTGCTGAAGTAGAAACCCACCTTGGTCAGGGTGCCCATGGCGTTCGGCTGGTAGGCGTGCACCACTTTGCCGATGCCGATTTCGATTTCTTTGCCGTTGCCGTCGCGGGCCGTCAGGCTGTCGCGGTTGAACTGGGTGTGCAGGTCGGCCAGGCGCGCTTCGATGTCCTGGTAACGGGCATTCAGCTCGGCGCGGCCGGAGTCCATGTCGGCCTGGGCGGCAGCGTCGAGCTTGCCTTCCAGCTCCAGCTTGCGCCCGTGCAGGCGGATGCGTTCCAGGCCAGCGTTGATCGCGCCGATGTCGGTTTTCTCAAGGCTCTTGAGCTGGGCCGCCAACTTGTTCACACGATCGACGCGGGCTTGCAGCTCCGGCCATGCGGCTTCGCCTTCGGCGATCACCTTGCCATCTTGCTTGACGTTGACCAGGGTGCCGTAGAAGTTGCCCCACTCACGACGCTCGATGGCCATCAGGTTCTTCGGGGTGGTCTGGTCTTTCAACCACTCGCCGACGATCCAGGTGAAGTCGTTGCCATTCAAGTCGCGGTTACCGACCTTGATCAGCTCGCGGGTCATGAATTCCGGGCCTTGGTCCGGCACCGGCAGGCCCGCGCTTTTCAGGCGTTCGCGCGGCACTTCTTCCTTCTGCACCACTTCGCCGATGACGATATGGTTTTCCTGGCCAGGCACGCTGTAGTTGGCCTGGATCAGGTCGGCCGGCCAGAAGTGGCCCAGACCACGCACGGCAATCACGGCCAGCAAACCAATGGTCATGATGACCGCGATGGACACCGCGCCACCGCTGATCCAGACGCCGGGGGCGCCGCTCTTGAACCATCCATTCAGGGAGTTCTGTTTCACAGACTTCTACCTTTCTTAAAGCGACGAGTATTTCTTGCGCAGACGCTGACGGATCAGCTCGGCGAGGGTGTTCATGATGAAGGTGAACAGCAGCAGCACCAGCGCCGAGAGGAACAGCACGCGGTAGTGACTGCCACCGACTTCCGACTCAGGCATCTCCACCGCAACGTTGGCCGCCAATGTGCGCAGGCCTTCGAACAGGTTCATCTCCATCACCGGGGTGTTGCCGGTGGCCATCAGCACGATCATGGTTTCACCCACTGCGCGGCCCATGCCGATCATCAGTGCGGAGAAGATGCCCGGGCTCGCGGTCAGGATCACCACGCGGGTCATGGTCTGCCATGGCGTGGCGCCCAGGGCCAATGAGCCCAGGGTGAGGCCGCGCGGCACACTGAATACGGCGTCTTCGGCGATGGAGTAGATGTTCGGGATCACCGCAAAACCCATGGCCAGACCGACGACCAGGGCGTTGCGCTGGTCGTAGGTGATGCCCAGGTCGTGGGAGATCCACATGCGCATGTCGCCGCCAAAGAACCAGGTCTCCAGGTACGGGCTCATGTACAGCGAGAGCCAGCCCACAAACAGGATCACCGGAATCAGGATCGCACTTTCCCAACCATCCGGAACGCGCAGGCGCAGCGATTCAGGCAGGCGGCTGAAGACAAACCCGGCGACCAGGATGCCAATCGGCAGCAACATCAGCAGGCTGAAAATCCCCGGCAAGTGCCCTTCTACATAAGGCGCCAGGAACAGGCCGGCGAAGAAGCCGAGGATCACCGTCGGCATCGCTTCCATCAGTTCAATCACCGGCTTGACCTTCCGGCGCAGGCTCGGGGCCATGAAGTAAGCGGTGTAGATTGCCGCGGCAACTGCCAGTGGCGCCGCCAGCAACATGGCGTAGAACGCAGCCTTCAGGGTACCGAAGGTCAGCGGGGCCAAACTCATTTTGGGTTCGAAGTCGGTGTTGGCGGCGGTCGATTGCCAGACGTATTTAGGCTCGTCGTAGTTTTCGTACCAGACCTTGCTCCACAGCGCGCTCCAGGACACTTCCGGGTGCGGGTTGTCGAGCAGCAGCGGTTGCAGCTTGCCGCCGGCTTCGACGATCACGCGGTTGGCGCGTGGCGACATGCCGAACAGGCCTTGGCCATCCACCACCGGATCGACCAGCAGCGTGCGGTGCGCGGTACTGTGGAACACGCCGAACTTGCCGGATGCGTCCAGGGCGGTGAAGCCTTTGCGACGCTCCTCGGCGGTGATTTCAACGATTGGCGCGGTGCCCATCTGGAAGGTGCGGATCTGCTTCAGGCGTTGCTCGCCGTCCGGGTCACGGGCCATGAACCATTGGGCCAGGCCGCCCTTGGAGTTACCGACGATCAGCGAGATACCGCCCACCAGCTGGGTGCTGGCAGTGATTTCGGCGTTGCCGTCTTCCAGCAGTTTGTAACGACCGTTGAGGCTCTTGTCGCGCAGGCTGAACACATCGGCGAGCACACGACCGTTGATCACATACAACCACTGCTGGCGTGGGTCGATGAAGATTGCCTTCACCGGTTCGGTCATTTGCGGCAGCTCGATACGCTTCTGCTCGCTGGTGACTTCACCGGTCATCATGTTTTCTTCGCGGCTCAGGCTCAGTACGTTCAAGTACGAACCCGCGGAACCTGCAACCACCAGCGACGAGTCAGTGGCGTTGAGGGCGACGTGCTCCAGCGGGCGGCCCTGCTCGTCGAGGACGATGGGCGTTTCGCCGTAGGGGTATTCAATGGCCGGCGTAATGGTCTTTTTGCCGTCCGGGTACGACACTTTATAAGTGTGGCGGAACACCAGGGACTGGCCATTGGACAAACCGAGGATCACCAACGGGCTGCCTGGCTGGTCCTTGCCGATCGAGACCACAGTGGCGCCAGCAGGCAAAGGCAGGTCGACACGTTTGAGCTCGGCACCGGTGCTCACATCAAAGAACAGCGCCTGGCCCTTGTCGGAAACCCGCATGGCAACTTGGTTCTGTTCTTCGAGGGAGATCATCAACGGCTTGCCGGCGTCCTGCATCCAGGCGGGTGTCAGCGCGTCTTCCTTGGTCAGCGAAGCACCTTGGAACAAAGGTGCAACGACATAAGCCAGGAAGAAGAAGATCAGGGTAATTGCGCCGAGCACGGCGAGGCCGCCGATCAACACATACCAACGGGTCAGGCGATCTTTGAGCGCGCGAATGCGGCGCTTGCGTTGCAGCTCAGGCGTATTGAAATCAATACGCTTGGGGGGAGAAGTCGTCGTCATGGTGGAATTGGCCAGATCATTCATGCGCACACCCTAGCGATCCTGTATGACAGAAAGATGACAATGCAGTGACGCAAGAAATCCGCCGCGTAGCAGGGCTGGCAGCGGATTAAAGAATTAGAGGTGTAGACGGGCTTGAAGAGTAAGGGGTTACTGTGGCGAGCAAGCTTGCTTGCGCTGGGGGGCGAAGCGCCCCCAAGGCTTGCGACTGCTACGCAGTCGAACGGGAGCAAGCTCCCTCGCCACAGCAAGCCCGCTTCCACAGGGCCCGCTGCTACACCGGTATTGCAGGCTTAGTTGCCTTCTTTCAGGCCCAGGTCAGCCAGTGCCTTGGCGGCAACTTTGGCTGGCAGTGGGATGTAACCGTCTTTCACTACTACTTCCTGGCCCTGTTTGGACAGAACCAGTTTCACGAACTCAGCTTCCAGCGGGGCCAGAGGCTTGTTCGGGGCTTTGTTGACGTACACGTAGAGGAAACGCGACAGCGGGTATTTACCGTTCAGGGCGTTTTCTTCGCTGTCTTCGATGAAGTCAGTGCTGCCTTTCTTGGCCAGGGCCACGGTCTTCACGCTAGCAGTTTTGTAGCCGATGCCCGAGTAACCGATGCCGTTCAGCGAGGAGCTGATCGACTGCACGACCGAAGCCGAGCCTGGTTGTTCGTTCACGTTTGGCTTGTAGTCGCCTTTGCACAGGGCTTCTTCTTTGAAGTAGCCGTAGGTGCCGGATACCGAGTTACGACCAAACAACTGAACCGGCTTGTTGGCCAGGTCGCCGGTCACACCCAGGTCGCCCCAGGTTTTAACATCGGCTTTAGCGCCGCACAGACGAGTCGAGGAGAAGATCGCGTCGACTTGTTCCATGGTCAGGTGCTGGATCGGGTTGTCCTTGTGCACAAACACAGCCAGGGCATCCACGGCAACCGGGATAGCGGTTGGCTTGTAGCCGTACTTCTGCTCGAAGGCCGCCAGTTCGGTGTCCTTCATCTTGCGGCTCATCGGGCCCAGGTTGGAGGTGCCTTCAGTCAGCGCAGGAGGTGCAGTGGCGGAGCCGGCAGCCTGAATCTGGATGTTGACGTTCGGGTATTCCTTTTTGTAACCCTCGGCCCACAGGGTCATCAGGTTAGCCAAGGTATCGGAACCGACGCTGGACAAGTTGCCCGACACACCAGTGGTCTTAACGTAAGCCGGGATTGCCGGATCAACACCAGCGGCCACCGCGTTGGCGGTCGCAACGCCAGCAGCGACAAAAGTCATTGCCGCCATCAAACGTTTCAGTTTCATGCCTTGCTCCTAGCAGATAGGGATAGTTGGATCGGGGCCAAGTATCGGTAGGCCGTGTGAACACTCTATGTCTGGAATATGACAATTAGATGAAAGGCCAGTATTTATGAAAAACCTGACAGGAAGGGGGAAGTGCAATAAATCCGGGGCTTGCGAGGAGGTTTAGGCGGCTGGAGCGATGTTTCGGAAACACTCTGTAATCGTTGCTGGCATTGATCCTTCCCACGCTCTGCGTGGGAACGCATCCAGTGACGCTCTGCGTCACGACCTTCAAAAGCGGACGCAGAGCGTCCAGGCCGGCATTCCCACGCAGAGCGTGGGAACGATCATTCAGCGCCCGCGCTTCCACAGGTAGCCGCCCACCGCCATCCCCATTACACACAGGACAGCCACGTAGTAAACAGGCCCCATCGGGCTTTCCTTCATCAGCAGCGATACCGCCAGTGGCGTCAAACCACCAAATACGGCGTAGGCCACGTTATAGGAGAACGACAAACCGCTGAAACGCACCACTGGCGGGAATGCTTTCACCATCACGTAAGGCACTACACCGATGGTGCCCACAAACAGGCCGGTCAACGCGTACAGCGGGAACAACCAGTCCGGGTGGGCCATCAGGCTGTGATACAGCGTCCAGGAAGTGGCCAGCAGCAACGCGCAACCGGTGACCAAAACGCGACCGGCACCAAAACGGTCAGCCAGCGCGCCGGACGCAATGCAGCCCAGGCTCAGCGTAACGATCGCCAGGCTGTTGGCTTGCAGCGCAACCGTCGGGCTGAAGTGGTAGACGGTTTGCAGCACGGTCGGGGTCATCAGGATGACCACAACCACACCCGCCGACAGCAACCACGTCAACAGCATCGACAGCACGATGGCGCCACGGTGGTCACGCAATACCGCGCGCAATGGCAACTCGGCAGCCAGGGTTTTGCGCTGCTGCATCTCAGCGAAGATCGGTGTTTCGTGCAGCCAACGGCGCAAGTACACCGACAGCAGGCCGAACACCCCCCCCAGCAGGAACGGGATACGCCACGCGTAATCCGAGACCTGCTCCGGGGTATAGAGGGTGTTGATGGCGGTAGCCACCAGCGAACCCAGCAGGATACCGGCGGTGAGGCCGCTGGTCAGGGTGCCGCAGGCATAGCCGATGTGGCGCGGCGGCACGTGTTCGGAGACAAACACCCAGGCGCCAGGTACTTCGCCGCCAATGGCGGCGCCCTGGATGACGCGCATCAGCAGCAACAGCAGCGGCGCCCACAGGCCGATCTGTGCGTAGGTCGGCAGCAGGCCCATGATCAGGGTCGGCACGGCCATCATGAAGATGCTCAGGGTGAACATTTTCTTGCGGCCCAGCAGGTCACCGAAGTGCGCCATGATGATGCCGCCCAGCGGGCGTGCCAGGTAACCGGCGGCGAAGATGCCGAAGGTCTGCATCATGCGCAGCCATTCGGGCATGTCGACGGGGAAAAACAGCTTCCCGACCACGGTAGCGAAAAACACGAAGATGATGAAGTCGTAGAATTCCAGCGCCCCGCCCAAGGCAGACAGCGAAAGGGTTTTGTAGTCGTTGCGGGTCAGCGGGCGCGAAGGTTGCGCGCTGCTTGCGGGCACGGAGGACATGGCAAGGCTTCTCTTATAGTAATCAGAACAGCAAGCCCGGGACTTGCGGCAGGTTTGGCAAGATAGCAAATCGTTTGAAAAAGCACAGCGTCTACCGAATCACAGTTCAAATGGGCGAAATATTCCCCATTCGTGCGCTTTCCCTGCAATCAGAAACACAGTTGCGCGAAAAAGCCGCATAACAGCCGCGATTTGCCGACCAAATGAGCGCCGGGAGGTCGTCGCGGCGCCAGCGTCTCGATATACTCGGCCCTTGCAAGCGCCAAACCCGCTGTCTTGAGGGGCTGCTGTGCCAAAACGTCGTTGGGTGCCACCCAGCCGTTTTGGCAGAGTTTCCCTTTAGTGCGCCTTACGAGAAACGTATCGAGCGGTGTATGTTGGTGCTGAAACGTTTTTCCCGAAGACGGCTATCCACTTGAAACACCCATGAAGCGTTACGGGTCAGAGGCACCCTTGGCATGATCGAACTCGAACAAGAAGATCCTATCCCGCAAGGCGATCTCGCCCTGCAAATCACCGCATTGCCACGTGAAACCAATGGTTTTGGCGATATTTTTGGCGGCTGGCTGGTCGCGCAGATGGACCTGGCAGGCACGGCAATGGCCAGCAAGGTCGCCGGCGGCCGCGTGGCTACCGTGGCCATTGATCGCATGGCCTTTCTGGTGCCGGTCGCCGTCGGTGCGCAATTGTCCTTCTATACCCAAGCCCTGGAAATTGGCCGTAGCTCGATCCAGATGATGGTCGAAGTGTGGAGCGACGACCCGCTGTCCAGTGAATGGCGCAAAGTTACCGAGGCGGTGTTCGTGTTCGTCGCCATCGATGGCAGCGGCCGCACGCGCTCGGTACCGTCGCGCGCGCGTTAAACCTCGTCGGGTTTTGACGGTCAATTGCCCCATTGCCTGCCATTAAAGAGTGCTTCGTATGCCTGTGCCCCACGTTGAAAGCGTAAAAATCGACGAACTGGACTGCTGGCGCATTCGCCACAACGGCGCTGAATTGATGGTGGCCCAACAGGGCGCGCACATCTTCAGTTACCAGCGCAAGGGCGAGCAGCCGCTGATATGGCCAAACCCTGCGGCGGTGTTCAAGCAAGGCAAAGGCATCCGTACCGGCGTGCCGGTATGCTGGCCATGGTTTGGCGTGTTTGACCGCAACCCGCAGAGCGTCAAGGCAATGCGCCAGAGCGAGCAACCGGCCGGTGCCCATGGTTTTGTGCGCACGGCACAGTGGGAGTTGGCTGCGAGCGAACTCGAAGGCCAGGCGCTACGGGTGGATTTGGTGCTGCCGGTTCCCGAGGGCGGCTTCCCCGGCTGGCCGCATCAGGTCGACCTGACACTGAGCCTGCTGTTGGACGATCAACTGCATATTCGCCTGACCAGTCACAACCGTGGCACCGACACCGTGACCCTCAGCCAGGCGCTGCACACTTACTTCGCCGTGAGTGACGTACGCAAGGTGCAGGTCGAAGGGCTGGATGGGCTGGCGTATATCGACACCGCCGATGGCTGGGCCGAGAAGAAGCAGTCCGGCCTGCTGCACTTCAGTGCCGAGACTGATCGTATCTACCTGGATACTCCGGCGCAGTTGGATATTGTCGATAAGGATTGGCAGCGCCGCATTCAGCTCACCAGCCAGGGTTCGAGCTCGACCGTGATCTGGAACCCATGGACCGAACGCGCCAAGGCGTTTGACGACATGGCCGATGATGGCTGGCAGGGCATGCTGTGCATCGAAACGGCGAATGTGCTGGATGATGTGGTGAGCTTGGCGCCGGGTCAAAGCCATACTTTGGGCGTGAGCATCAACAGTATCGCCCTGTAAAAACCAATCAACATGTGTGAGCACGCTTGTGTGGGAGCTGGCTTGCCTGCTCCCACACAAGCCCGCTCCCACATTGGGTTCTGCGTCATGATCTAGAGATCGGACTCTTTCACTACCCTGACCTTCCCCGCATCCAGCGCATACGCCGCATCTGCCAGGTCATTGTTGACCTTCTCCACCTTCAACGTGCCCGTCACCCACAGCGGCGTGTAGATATCATCCAGCTTCAGCCCCTTGGGATAACGCACCAGCACCAACTGATTAGGCGGCGGTGGCGGCACGTGGATGCAGGCGCCTGGGTACGGCACCAGGAAAAACAGGGTGCTGCGGCCCTTCGCGTCGGTTTCCAACGGTACCGGGTAGCCACCGATGCGGATGTTCTTGCCGTTCATGGCGGCCACGGTCTTGGTCGAGTACATTACCGCCGGCAAGCCTTTGCTCTGCTTCAAGCCACCTTTGTCGGTGAAGGTGCCTTGGGCTTCGGGGGAGTTGTGGTCGATCTCGGGCATGGCCTCGAGGGCTTTCTGGTCTGAAAGCGGCATCAAGTCGAGCCAATCGGTTTCCGGCAGTTCACCGGCGTGCGCCAGGCCTGAGCCCAACAGGAGGAGTGTGAATAAAAGACGGCGCATGAAAAAGCTCGGCAAGTTCAGATGCCGAGCATTCTAGCCCTCTGCGCCTGCGCAGCGCAGAGGGCTTTGTCGCTTAGATCATTTCTTTTTCAGCAGGCCGTAGATCACCAACAGCACGATGGCGCCGATCAGCGCGCCGAGGAAGCCCGCGCCTTGACCCGCCTGGTAGATGCCCAGGGCCTGACCACCGTAGGTGGCGACCAGGGAACCTGCGATACCCAGCAGGATGGTCATGATCCAGCCCATGCTGTCGTCGCCAGGCTTGAGGAAACGAGCCAGCAGGCCGACGATCAAGCCGATAAAGATGGTTCCGATGATACCCATGGCATTTCCCTCTGAATGATGTGAACTACACAAAAGCCTAGTCAGACTTTAGCGTCCTGCAATCAGAGAGGCGACGATAACCAATGGTTCCCGCCGCCCTCAAGGTTATTGCTCGGCGATCAATGCTTCGACCTTGAGGATCTGCGCCTCAAGGGTCGCACGGTCCTTGCAACGCAGGTTGGCGTGGCCAACTTTACGCCCGGCCTTGAAAGCCTTGCCGTAGTGATGCAGGTGGCAGTCATCAATGGCGATGACTTTTTCTACCGGCGGGACTGCGCCGATAAAGTTGAGCATGGCGCTCTCGCCGACCTTCGCTGTGGAACCCAGCGGCAAGCCCGCCACCGCCCGCAGGTGGTTTTCGAACTGGCTGCACTCGGCACCTTCGGTGGTCCAGTGCCCGGAGTTGTGCACGCGCGGGGCGATTTCGTTGGCCTTGAGGCCGCCGTCGACTTCAAAGAACTCGAACGCCATCACGCCGACGTAATCCAGCTGCTTGAGCACGCGGCTGGAATAGTCTTCGGCCAGGGCCTGCAGCGGGTGGTCGGTGCTGGCTACGGACAGCTTGAGAATGCCGCTGTCGTGAGTGTTGTGCACCAACGGGTAGAAGCGGGTCTCGCCGTCACGGGCGCGCACAGCGATCAGAGAAACTTCACCGGTGAACGGCACAAAGCCTTCCAGCAGGCAGGCAACACTGCCCAGTTCGGCAAAAGTGCCGACCACATCGGCAGCAGTGCGCAGGACTTTCTGGCCCTTGCCGTCATAACCCAGGGTGCGGGTCTTGAGCACGGCTGGCAGGCCGATGCTGGCAACGGCGGCGTCAAGGTCCGCCTGGGACTGGATATCGGCGAAGGCGGGGGTCGGGATACCCAGGTCCTTGAACATGCTCTTCTCGAACCAGCGGTCACGCGCGATGCGCAAGGCTTCGGCGCTCGGGTACACCGGCACGAACTGCGACAGGAAGGCCACGGTTTCGGCCGGGACGCTTTCGAATTCGAAGGTCACCAGGTCGACTTCATCGGCCAGTTGGCGCAGATGGTCCGGGTCGCTGTAGTCAGCGCGCAGGTGTTCACCCAGGGCAGCGGCACAGGCGTCCGGCGCCGGGTCCAGGAAAGCGAAGTTCATCCCCAGCGGGGTGCCCGCCAAGGCCAGCATGCGACCCAGTTGGCCGCCACCGATTACACCGATTTTCATCAATCAATACCTTCAGGCGATACGTGGGTCTGGATTGTCCAGCACGCTGTCTGTCTGCTCAGCACGGAATTTTTTCAGCACCGCATGGAACTGCGGGTGCTTGGCGCCCAGGATGCTGGCGGACAGCAACGCAGCGTTGATCGCGCCGGCCTTGCCGATTGCCAATGTAGCCACCGGAATACCGGCCGGCATCTGCACGATGGACAACAGCGAATCCACGCCCGAGAGCATCGACGACTGCACCGGCACACCGAGCACCGGCAGGTGGGTCTTGGCCGCACACATGCCTGGCAGGTGCGCCGCACCGCCGGCACCGGCGATGATCACCTCGATGCCACGGGATTCTGCTTCATCGGCATACTGGAACAGCAAATCCGGGGTGCGGTGGGCAGAGACCACTTTCACTTCATACGGAATGCCGAGTTTTTCCAGCATATCGGCGGTGTGGCTAAGGGTGGACCAATCGGACTTGGAGCCCATGATCACGCCAACCAATGCACTCATCGTCGTGCCTCTTCTCTCTGGGCGCCCGCAGGCGCGTCAAAAAACAACAAGCCACGCGGGAAATCCGGCGTGGCTTGGTGTACGAATTAAGGCCGGTTGGACCGGCCGAAGGCCGCGCAGTATACCGTAATAATCCAGATAAACAGCCCCTGGAATGACCATCTGTCTTACGGCGCAAAGCGGCGGTTTTATTGACTTCCGAGTCAGCGAAACCGGCGCAAATTTCCCCTGAGAAAAAGGGTCAATGTGGGAGCTGGCTTGCCTGCGATAGCATCACCTCACTTATGGCTGATGTACCGAGGCGCCTGCATCGCAGGCAAGCCAGCTCCCACAGTTGATCTGCATTGCGCTCAGGTGCTTTGTGCAGCCCCGCCTTCCAACTTGCGCCACAGCAGCCGCACGTTCGCCTTGCGCACCAACGCGCAGCGATACAGACGAATCTCCAGCGGCACATGCCATTGCGGGCCGCCGCACACCACCAGTTCGCCACGTGCCAGTTCGGCACGCACGCTCAACTGCGGCACCCAGGCGATACCCAAGCCTTCAAGGGCCATGCTCTTGAGACTGTCTGCCATGGCAGTTTCGTAAATGGTGGTGAAACGCAGGGCGCGCTGGCGCAGCAGCAAATTTACCGAGCGCCCGAGAAAGGCGCCGGCACTGTAGGCCAGCAACGGCACGCTGCCCTCACCCTCCAGGTCGAACAGCGGTTTGCCGTCGGCGTCGGCGGCGCACACCGGGAGCATCTCGGTGTTGCCCAGGTGCAGCGACGGGAAGATTTCCGCGTCCATCTGCATGGCCGCATCCGGGTCGTAGAACGCCAGCATCAAGTCGCAGCCGCCTTCGCGCAGGGCGTGCACTGCATCGCCAACGTTGGTGGCGACCAGTCGGGTCGCGATGTTAAGGCCCTCGTTACGCAGTTGCGCGATCCAGCGCGGGAAGAAGCCCAATGCCAGGGAGTGCGCGGCCGCCACTTGCATGACTTCGCCCTGCCCACCTTCCAGGTGATGCAAATGGCGCAGCACTTCACCGAGCTGTTCGACCACCGTGCGCGCGGTGACCAGGAACAGCTGCCCCGCCGCCGTCAGCTCGACGGGCGTGCGCGAACGGTTGACCAACGTCAGGCCCAACGCGGCTTCAAGGCTACGGATACGCCGGCTGAACGCTGGCTGGGTGACAAAGCGCCGCTCCGCTGCCTGGGAAAAGCTGCGGGTTGCCGCCAGGGCGCTGAAGTCTTCCAGCCATTTGCTCTCAAGGTTCATCGCTTCCTCCCACGGACACGCACCATTTTGGCACACACGCCCGCCATGATAACCGGGTCACATCAACATTATGCCGTTTGTGCATAGGCCAGTGCTGAACAGCATTGGCCCAAAAACTTCTACAAGCCTAGCATTCGCAGCGTTCCGGCCTGTTCCGGGTCCATATCGAGATGATTTCCGTCATGTCCTCCGCTGCATCATTCCGCACAGAAAAAGACCTGCTTGGCGTACTCGAAGTACCGGCTCAAGCGTATTACGGCATCCAGACCCTGCGAGCGGTGAACAACTTCCGCCTCTCGGGCGTTCCGATTTCGCATTACCCGAAATTGGTGGTCGGCCTGGCAATGGTCAAGCAAGCAGCCGCTGACGCCAACCGCGAGTTGGGCCAGCTCAGCGAAGCCAAGCACGCTGCCATCAGCGAAGCCTGTGCCCGTCTGATCCGCGGCGATTTCCACGAAGAGTTCGTGGTGGACATGATTCAAGGCGGCGCTGGCACTTCGACCAACATGAATGCCAACGAAGTCATCGCCAACATCGCGTTGGAGGCCATGGGCCACAACAAGGGCGAGTACCAGTACCTGCACCCCAACAACGACGTGAACATGGCGCAGTCGACCAACGACGCCTACCCAACCGCGATCCGCCTGGGTCTGCTGCTGGGCCATGACGCGCTGCTGGCCAGCCTCGACAGCCTGATCCAGGCGTTCGCCGCCAAAGGCATCGAGTTCGGCCACGTGCTGAAAATGGGCCGTACCCAATTGCAAGATGCCGTGCCGATGACCCTCGGCCAGGAATTCCGCGCCTTCGCCACCACCCTGGGTGAAGACCTGGCTCGCCTGAAAACACTGGCGCCAGAGCTACTGACCGAAGTGAACCTGGGCGGCACCGCCATCGGCACCGGCATCAACGCCGACCCGCGTTACCAGGCCCTGGCCGTACAACGCCTGGCGCTGATCAGCGGCCAGCCGCTGGTTCCGGCTGCCGACCTGATCGAAGCCACCTCCGACATGGGCGCTTTCGTGCTGTTCTCCGGCATGCTCAAGCGTACTGCGGTGAAGCTGTCGAAGATCTGCAATGACCTGCGTCTGCTGTCCAGCGGCCCACGCACCGGCATCAACGAGATCAACCTGCCGGCACGCCAGCCAGGCAGCTCGATCATGCCCGGCAAGGTTAACCCGGTGATCCCGGAAGCCGTGAACCAGGTTGCGTTCCAGGTTATCGGTAACGACCTGGCCCTGACCATGGCAGCCGAAGGCGGCCAACTGCAGTTGAACGTGATGGAGCCGCTGATCGCTTTCAAGATCTTCGACTCGATCCGCCTGCTGCAACGCGCCATGGACATGCTGCGCGAACACTGCATCGTCGGCATCACCGCCAACGAAGCCCGTTGCCGCGAACTGGTGGAACACTCCATCGGTCTGGTCACCGCGCTGAACCCGTACATCGGCTATGAAAACGCCACCCGCATTGCGCGTATCGCCCTCGAAAGCGGCCGCGGCGTGCTGGAACTGGTGCGCGAAGAAGGCTTGCTCGACGACGCCATGCTCGACGACATCCTGCGCCCCGAAAACATGATTGCTCCACGTTTGGTCCCGCTGAAGGCCTAAGCGTTTGATGCACCGCTCACCAGGTTGAGGGACTAGACACCTCTCACCTTTTGAGGGCCTGAAGGCTCGTTCTTCAGGCCCTTTTTTTTGCCCCAAGGTTGTGAAATGACGCCCATAAAAAATCCAATATCGCCCTGCAAACCCTCCTTGCCTGCAACCGCCTGGCTGAAACCTTTAATCGCCCCGTGCAGACGGATCACGCTCGCCTAGGTATAGTGCCGCCCCTCTTCGCGTCTGCGGCCGTCGGTAACGAGGCCCGCAGACATCGCGAAAGCGCATGAATAACAACACCCGCAAAAGGATTGGAGCGAAGCGTCGTGCACTGCCTGGTGCTGAGCGACGCGTCGGACCGTCCTGCGTTTGCCATTAGAAAAATCAGCGAGGAACACTCCATGCTCGAAGTCATCAACGACTTCCTCTCAGGGAAAGTACTGATCGTGCTCATTGTCGGGCTCGGCGGTTATTTCACGATCCGCTCGCGTTTCGTACAGTTGCGTCACTTTTTCCACATGTTCTCGGTGTTCAAAGACAGCCTGAAGAGCAGCGCCGGCCAGCTCAGTTCCTTCCAGGCGCTGATGCTCAGCCTGGCCGGCCGCGTGGGTGCCGGTAACATCGCCGGTGTCGGCATTGCCGTGACCCTGGGTGGCCCGGGTGCCGTGTTCTGGATGTGGGTCACCGCGCTGGTGGGCATGTCCTCGAGCTTTATCGAGTGCTCCCTCGGCCAGTTGTACAAGCGCACCGATGCCGAGGGCACCTACCGTGGCGGCCCGGCGTATTACATCCAGCACGGCTTGCAGAAGCGCTGGCTGGGTATGGTCATGGCGTTCCTGTTGCTGGTGACTTTCGGTTTCGCCTTCAACGGCCTGCAAGCCCACGCCGTGACTCACTCGCTGAACAACGCCTTTGGCCTGGACACCACCTACACCGGCCTGGCGCTGGCGGTATTGCTGGGCCTGGTGTTTATCGGCGGGATCAAGCGCATCGCTTCGATTGCCGACCTGCTGGTGCCGGTCAAGACCCTGGTCTACATCGCTGTGACCCTGTACGTGATCGTGCTGCAATTCGACCACGTGCCGGCCATGCTCGCGACCATCGTCAAAAGCGCTTTCGGCCTCGACCAAGCCTTCGGTGGCCTGGTGGGCAGCGCGATCATCATGGGTGTGAAGCGCGGCGTGTTCGCCAACGAAGCCGGTCTGGGCAGTGCGCCTAACGTGGCGGCAGTGGCCTCGGTAGAACACCCGATCGCCCAAGGCGTGGTGCAGGCGTTCAGCGTGTTCCTCGACACCTTCGTGATCTGTACCTGCACCGCGTTGCTGATCCTGCTCTCCGGTTTCTACACCCCAGGTTTTGAAGGCGACGGCATTGCCCTGACCCAGAACTCCCTGGCGGCGGTGGTCGGTGACTGGGGCCGGATGTTCATCTCGGTGGCCCTGGCGTTGTTCGTGTTCACCTCGATCATGTACAACTACTACCTCGGCGAGAGCAACCTGCGCTTCCTGGTGGGTAACAACCGCAAGGTGCTGATGGGCTACCGTGCGCTGGTGCTGGTGCTGATTTTCTGGGGTTCGATCGAGAACCTGAGCACCGTGTTCGCCTTCGCCGACATCACCATGACCCTGCTGGCGTTCGTCAACCTGTTCGCCCTGGCGTTCCTGTTCAAGATTGCCATGCGCATCCTCAATGACTACGACAACCAGCGTGCCGCAGGCATCAAGACGCCGGTGTTCGACTCCAGCCAGTTCCCTGACCTGGACCTGGACCGCAAGGCCTGGCCGGCCAACCCGGCAAAGCCGGCAGAAGTCACCTCGGCTGAACTGAGCGCTCAAGCGCAACGTTAATCACCGCTAGATGACACGCCGCCCGGCCTTGGGCATGCTCTGGGCCCGGCGGCGTTTTTCGTTCAGGAGATTTTTCATGCAACCAGCTAACAACGTGATGGTGCTCTACACCGGCGGCACCATTGGCATGCAGGCCAGCGCCAACGGCCTGGCGCCTGCGTCGGGTTTTGAGGCGCGCATGCGCGAACAGCTCACCGATGCAGCAGTGCCCATCTGGCGCTTTCAAGAGATGTCGCCGCTGATCGACAGCGCCAACATGACGCCCACTTACTGGCAGCATCTGCGCAGCGCCGTGGTCGAGGCCGTGGACGCAGGCTGCGATGCGGTGCTGATCCTGCACGGCACCGACACCCTGGCCTACAGCGCGGCAGCCATGAGTTTTCAACTGCTGGGCCTGCCGGCGCCGGTAGTCTTCACCGGCTCCATGCTGCCGGCCGGCGTGCCCGACAGCGATGCCTGGGAAAACGTGAGCGGCGCCTTGACAGCCTTGGGCGAAGGCCTGGCGCCGGGCGTGCAGCTGTACTTCCACGGCGCGCTGATGGCACCGACCCGTTGCGCGAAAATCCGCAGCTTCGGTCGCCACCCGTTTGCGGCCCTGCAGCGCAATGGCGGCGTCGCCCAGGCCGACATGATCCCGGCCGCCCTGCATTACCGCCAGCCCAAAGCCTTGGCCAATGTCGGCGTGTTGCCGCTGGTGCCGGGCATCGCTGCCGCGCAACTGAACGCGTTGATCGACAGCGGCATCCAGGCGCTGGTGCTGGAATGCTTCGGCAGCGGCACCGGGCCGAGCGATAACCCTGATTTTCTCGCCAGCCTCAAGCGTGCGCAGGAACTGGGTGTAACCGTCGTGGCAATCACTCAATGCCATGAAGGCGGCGTGGAACTGGACGTGTACGAAGCCGGCAGCCGCCTGCGCGGCGTGGGCGTGCTGTCCGGTGGCGGCATGACCCGTGAAGCGGCGTTCGGCAAGCTCAATGCCCTGCTCGGCGCCGGGCTTGAGGCCAGTGAAGTGCGCCGCCTGGTGGAACTGGACCTGTGCGGCGAACTGAGCTGACCGGCATGTAACTTGCTCCACTTCCAGCCATCCCCTGGCTGGAAGTTTCCATGCTGCATTCCCACCTCACCACCCTCAATGCTGTTTCGCTGGTGCTTAACACCTTCAAAGGCTTGCCGCACGAGGCGCTGCTGGCCGGCAGCGGCATCTGTGCGGCGGACTTGAGCCGGGCCGACACGCGCATCACCACCAATCAGGAAATGCGCGTGTGCGCCAATGCCGTGGCCCTGCGCCGCGATGTCGGCCTGGAGCTGGGCGCACAAATGCATGTGTCGGCCTACGGCATGCTCGGTTACGCCCTGCTCACCAGTGCCACCTTTGGTGACGCATTACGCTTGGCCCTGCGGTATCCGGCGCTGCTGGGAACACTGTTCGAGTTGAGCCTTGAAGAGGACGGTGAGCGAATCTGGTTCACCGCCGGCGACTATCGGGAAAACCCCAGCCTGGAAATGTTCAACGTCGAGCTGTGCCTGGCGTCATTGAAAGTGATCTGCGACGACCTGCTCGGCCAGCCTCTGCCCTTACTGGCTGCGCGCTTTGAACATGATGCCCCCGACTATCGCATGCGCTACGCCGAGCGCTTCCCCTGCACGCTGCAATTTCAGGCCACCGCCAATGCCTTTGCCTTCGACAAACACTGGCTGGACCAGCCGCTGCCCCTGGCCGACGCCATTACTCACCAGGCGATGGCCGAGCGTTGCCGCAAACAAAACCTGGAGTTCACCGGGCGCCAGGCCTGGCTCGGCAGAATTCGCCAGCTGCTCGCCGCACAGCTCAACGCCGCGCCGGGCCTGGAGGGCTTGGCCGAGCAGATGAACTGTTCGGCACGCACCCTGCGCCGGCATCTGCATGACCTGGGCTGCAGCTACCAGGAGCTGCTGGACGAGCTGCGTTTCGAGCGCGCCAAGCAACTGCTGGCTGAGGACCACTGGCCGATTTACCGGATTGCCGAGGCACTGGGCTTCAGCGAAACGGCAAGTTTCAGGCATGCCTTTGTGCGTTGGAGTGGCGTGGCGCCGAGCCAATTTCGCGCATGATGCTTCATTGAGGGGCGAATTCAGGACAGATAATTTGGCCATAATTATCCCCTTTTGGCCGCTCCTGCCGTTCTCTTAAAGCACGCCCGCCGCAAGACTGGACCCACCGATACAGCCTGCGGAGAACAACAAATGCTGACGATCTACTCGGACGATCACCACCTGCACCATGGCCGCTGTGAATTGATGGACGGGCAACTGATGCCCTGCTTTGAAATGCCCTCGCGCGCCGACCACGTGTTGCAACGGGTCAAAGACCGAGAACTGGGCCCGGTACACGCGCCGCAGGATTTCGGCCTGGCACCGCTGCAGCGTATCCACAGCCACGACTACCTCGACTTCTTCCAAGGCGCCTGGCAGCGCTGGACCGAGTACGGCCAGGAGGGCGACTTGCTGCCCTACACCTGGCCCGCGCGCACGCTGCGCCGGGTGATCCCCACAAGCCTGCATGGCCAGTTGGGCTATTACAGCTTCGACGGCGGTGCGCCGATTACCGCCGGCACCTGGCAAGCCGCCTACAGCGCGGCGCAAGTCGCCCTCACGGCGCAACGAGCAATCCAGAGCGGCGCCCACAGTGCATTCGCCCTGTGCCGCCCACCTGGGCATCATGCTGCGGGCGACTTGATGGGCGGTTATTGCTACCTCAACAACGCCGCCATTGCCGCCCAGGCCTTCCTCGACCAAGGCCACAAACGCGTCGCGATCCTGGATGTGGATTACCACCACGGCAACGGCACCCAGTCGATTTTTTACGCACGCAGCGACGTGTTGTTCACCTCGATTCATGGCCATCCGGAAGCAGAGTTTCCGTTCTTCCTGGGCTATGCCGACGAGCTGGGCGAAGGTGAAGGCGAAGGCTTCAACTTCAACTATCCACTGCCGGCCGGTTCCGGTTGGGCAGCCTGGAGTGCCGCATTGGAAGAAGCCTGCGCCCAGATCGAGCGCTACGGCGCGGACATCATCGTCGTGTCCCTGGGCGTGGACACGTTCAAGGACGACCCTATCTCGCAGTTCAAGCTCGACAGCCCGGACTACCTGGCCATGGGCGCGCGCATCGCCCGGCTGGGCAAGCCCACGCTGTTTGTGATGGAAGGCGGCTACGCAGTGGAAGAAATCGGCATCAACGCCGTCAACGTCCTCGAAGGTTTTGAAGGAGCAGCCCAATGAACAGGCTCAAGTCACTCGTCCTCTGCGCCGCCGTCATCGGTGGCGCGGCCCACGCCGAAGAGAAAACCCTCAAGGTCTACAACTGGTTCGACTACATCACGCCCAAAGCCCTGGAAGACTTCAAGGCGCAGAACCCCAAGATCAAATTGGTCTACGACATCTTCGACACCAACGAAGCGCTGGAAGCCAAGCTGCTCACCGGCAATTCCGGCTATGACGTGGTGGTGCCGTCCAACGTGTTCCTGGCCAAGCAGATCGAAGCCGGCGTGTTCCAGCCGCTGGACCGCAGCAAGCTACCAAACTGGAACCACCTCGACCCCAAGCTGATGAAGCTGATCGAAGCCAACGACCCCGGCAATAAATTCGCCGTGCCTTACATGTACGGCACCATCCTCATTGGCTTCAACCCGGCCAAGGTCAAGGCCGCCCTGGGCGACAATGCGCCGGTAGACAGTTGGGATCTGATCTTCAAGGAAGAGAACATCAGCAAGCTCAAGCAATGTGGTGTGGCGCTGTTGGACTCGCCCTCCGAGATCCTGCCACTGGCCTTGCAGCACCTGGGCCTGGACCCCAACAGCAGCAATCCCAAGGACTACGACAAGGCCGAAGCGCTGCTGATGAAGATCCGCCCCTACATCACCTACTTTCACTCCTCCAAGTACATGGCCGATATCGCCAACGGTGATATTTGTGTGGCGGTGGGTTATTCAGGCAGTTTCTCCCAGGCCGCCAACCGTGCCAAAGAAGCCAAAAATGGCGTGACCGTGGACATGCGTCTACCCAAGGAGGGCGCGCCGATCTGGTTCGACATGCTCGCCATCCCCAAAGGCGCTAAAAATCCGGACGACGCCTACACCTTCATCAACTACCTGCTGCAACCCACAGTGATCGCGCCCATCAGTGACTTTGTCGGCTATCCCAATCCGAACAAGGACGCTACCGAGAGCGTCGACCCTGCCATTCGCCACAATCCCAACTTGTATCCGACCGACACCGCCATGGCCACGCTCTACACCCTTAAACCTCTGGACAGCAAAGCCGAACGCGCCAGAACAAGGGCCTGGACCAAGATCAAATCCGGCACCTGAAGCACCTTGGTTTGACGGGCGCCTTCAAATGCGCTCGTGAAGGTGGGCCTATCCAAGCACCGCCTCTCTGTGTGGCCGCGCCCTGGCATGGAACGCCTGGCCTTTACCTCAGGCTAGTTCCACCAAACGGCCAGACAGGGAAGCCTCATCATGAACGCCTCCGCTTCAAGCACCACGCCCACCAACACACCGCGTCCGGATGCACGGATAGCGCTGCTCACCCAGCTCTCTACCGGCCCTTCACGGGCGAACGCGTCTGATCTGATTTAGCGGCGCCACCGCTATTTATCTACCGTCCTCCCGGCAACGGCCATCGCTACCTTGCACATCCTCAACGCCCGTCCAGGCTAGCGATTGCAGCGGAGCAACACATGCCCAACGATCTACTTAACAACAATCATCGCCCACCCAGCACCTATGAACTGCTCACCCAGTTAACCACCGGGCCCACCACCCACGAGGTCGCCGCCACCACGTTGCGCGCGGCACTCAAAGAACTCTACCCCACCCTCAATATCGACCCCGACCTGGCCATGGTGATCAGCCCTCGCTGGAATGTCGTGGGCAGCACTGTCGAGCCGGCGCCAGCCGTTCTCCAATCCCTGACCTCAGTGCTGGCTCATCAAGCGCTGTCCCGCGAGCGGGTAACTTACATCGATGGCGAGCACTTCCTCACTTTGCAGCCGTACGCGGCGGCGCCTGTGCACCTTGAGGTGAAGATCGATGCCATCGCGCGCTTGATCAATGAGTTATCCGACTTTCTGTTCATCGCGTTTCAGGAACAGCAACTTAACTTCTGGAACGCCTCCAACGGTAGCAGCGGACCACGCTGGCAGACGTTTTCCAACTCGCTGAGGAAAGTGTGGAACGTCACCGAAGAGCAAGGCCTGGATGAGCACCAAGCGGCCATGGCCCGTGGAGTGTTCCAGAAACCCGACCGGGACAGACGCTCGTTGAATGATCGCTACAAGAGTCACGCCTACCTGGTTGATGTCGATCTACTCCGGGACGGCGAGTCCACCCACGTCAGTTTCATGGACATCGCCGTGTTGGTTGGCGAGCATGACAAACGCCCATTGATCCTGACGCACTCGCTGGTAAGCGGTTACGAAACCTTTGAGTCACTTGAAACATTCGGCGCCTCGCTGCCCGCCCGGTTGAGTGCGCCAAAGCGCGATACCACGTTGCAATGGCGCTTGTATGAACCCGATGGCAACTTTTTCGACACACTGGCCTGTACTCTGATCGAACTACAAATCCGCGCCATCGGCAGTTACGGCCAGGCCTTTGTCGAGGAGCCGGCAGAGGAGCAGGCAAGCCCGGCCACCGTCGCCCGCATTGTGCCCAGCATCGAAGAGATGAGCGATCACCAACTCTCGAGTATCCGAGACGTTCATCATCAACTGCCCGACTGGCTCGCTTCGGCATCGGACTCGGACACCGCCGCCTATAGCCGCTACATGATCGACCTGGCCCAACTGCATACCCATTATCACGGCGAAACATTCCGGGACGGCATTGCCCCCATTCGCGACTATGCCCGCACACAACTGCAAAGCCGCATCCACTCGCATAAAGACGGTGCGAGCCTGAACCTGGACAAAATCGAGGTGGTGATCGAAAGCCCGGTGGTGTGGGGCACGCTCGTCGTGCCGGGCAGCGTGGACATCACCCGTCGCAGCCTGATCGATCTGGCGTTGGACAACCTCACCGGCCTGCCCACCGGCAACACCACGGTGCACTACAACGGCAATGACGATGGCGTCCCCAGTTGGCTGACCTTCAGCTATTTGAAAGACCTGATCGAAGACGTTGATATCGGCAAGCACTATCCCGTGCTGATCAAACAGAAACTGCTCGATGACCCGGCGCAATCCAGTCACCGCCAGCAGCTCTACATCAACCACCTGCGCCTGCAACTGCCGCTGTTGGCCCTGCAAATGAAAATCCGCCAACAGGGCGCAATTGATGAACTCGGCTACCGCTACGTTGCCGCCGTGATGCACGCCGATGAATACGACCGGCATGTAGACGGGCAGCCCATTGTTATCCGCGCCCTGGCCTTCGTGCCCACCCTGCGCCCCGGCCATGAGCGCGACGTGGTCGCCAATATGTTCGTGATCGGTCCAAGGAACGCCAGCGCCGGTCCGTGCCTGCTTTATCGCCCGTTGCTGGAACCGATGCTGATGCAATTCCCGTCACGGCAAAACCTGCTGTACGCCATCAAACATGACCGCCCCTTGCGCGAATCGGTGCTGGCCTGGCTGCCGCAAGCGCAAAGCTTCAACTACGCCCAATATGTGTTCCCGGACACCTTGCCCTCGCCCTGGACGGTGGTGCGAGCCCTGGTCGAACCCCTTACCGTGCTGTACATGAGCGGCCCCGTGACCCTGACCGATGAAGAAGTGGGCAATGACGCCCTGGCAATGCTGTTCAAGGCCAACGCCACCGCCATGGTCGAATTGGCGGACCGCCAGTCGGTGTCCAATGTGCAGAAACGCTGGGCGACGTTTCGACACACTGGCTGGCAAATCTTCAACGCTGCCCTGCCGTTCATGGGCCGTACCGTCGGAATTGCCGCCTGGGTCTGGCAAATCATGGACGACCTGCAAGCCACCGAGGAGGCTGTGAACAAGGGGGATCAACAAGCTTCGTGGACAGCGTTAGTCGATGTATTCCTCAACCTGGGCATGGCTCTGACCCTGCACATCGCCCTGCGCCATCCGCGCCCGCTGGAACAGTTCGAGGCGCCGAAGATCGAAACTGAATCCGAGTCAACACCGATCGAAACTGCCAATAAACCACCCGTCACCGAGAAAAAATATACTGCTGTGCAACAAGCAAATATTCCCGACAGCCAACTGCCCGCCAAGCATCAAGACGCCGTACACATCCTGGGGGCCCTGAGCCATAGCCGCTTGGGCCTGGCCAAGACACTTGACGGCTTCAACGTCGCCAAACCCGATAACCTTGGCGAACAAAACAAAACGCCCGGGCGCCACTTGAACCTGTATCCACTTGCAGACAAGTGGTATGCACCGGTTGGTGAGCGTTGGTTCGAGGTAAGGGTGGATGACAACGACAGTGTCATCATCATTGACCCGAAGGCACCGTTGCGTACGGGCCCGCCGTTGATCGGCAACCTGGCGGGCCAGTGGTTTGTTGATGTCCGTTTGCGACTGCGCGGTGGAGGTCTTCGACACCGTCGGCGAGCGGTCAAGGTCGATCAGCCTGAGCGCGTTGCAACACTCATGACCCAGCTCAACGCCTTCGACGCGGTCGCCACCAGCAAACAATTGGACGTGCTTAAGGCAAAGCCTGCACTGGACGCCGCCCCCGGCCCTTCCACGGACCTGCTGCGTACAGCGTTCATAGGCAACGTCGACAACCGGCTGGCGGCTTACGATGAAGCGATCAGTCAGTTGAAGTCCTTGAGCATCATCGAGGCCGTGCCCACCTATCAGAGCAACATGAGTGAATACCTGAAACAGCAAATACAACTGACTCAGGTAGTCGTGGAACAACAATTGGTGGGCTATAAAGAGGCCTTGAAGGCTTCGTCCCTGATCCTCGACCCCGAAGTAGACATTGACTATAAAAACCAGGCGCGAAGCGCACAAACCCTGTCCACCTTGAACCTGGCAATCATCAAGCGCCTGGAGTTCATCAACAACCGTTTCAGCGATCTCAAAGTGCTGGGAGATGACGGCGCAACGGTCATTCAAAAAACCCTGAGCGAGTTGCCACTGCTCACCCTCGCTGAGCTCAAATCTCTGGAAATCAGCTTGGGTCGCTACTTGTGTATCGATGAAGAGCAAAGCCAGATCCCTGCCACGCTGCGAGAGCAGGTGGACCAGAGCGTCGATACAGCCGAACTGAACGTCGAGAGTTTCAATGAAATCATGAAACGGGACAGCGGCACGCTGGATGAACGCATTGATGTGCTCAACAGCCTGGTTGAGCAATTTTCCAGCGCAGACCAACGCCTGCTGGACATGCATGCCGAGCACCCGCAGTTTCTGCTGAAACCCCGCCTGGAAAGCTTTCGACAGCAGATTGGCGAATTCAGCCAGCGGGCTATTCACGACCTGGCGCAACTGCTGCGCGAGAAAAAAGCCCTGGAGCCCAAGCCCGGCAGCTCAAAAGCCCCGCCCGCGCCACGGCGCAAAGTCATCAAGACACGCTACGACGGCACTTTAATAGCCCAGCCCCAAGAGGCCGACAGCACGCTGGTCGATGTCAGGGCGTCCGTGACGGGCAAGGTACTCGCTACGTTTCATGAAAAAACCCCAGGCGTCTGGGTCAAGCAGCAAAAGGTCAGCCCGCCACCGCCAGCGCCTGCCGCTGTAGACCTGGATACCAGCATCAACACCGGGCAATCGCTATTGGACAGCGAGCGAGCTGAAACCCGCAAGTACCGGGATTTTTCGCGTAAACCCTGGCATTCGCCCCAGGACATCCAAGATATGTTCGACGCCTACGGCAAACAACTGGAGGACGCGTCAAACGATATCGAGCAAGCGCTGACTCGGCGCAATCTCACCGAAAGCGGTCATACTTCCGCCGCTTCGACCAAGCGCAACCTCAACGAGGCAGCACAGCGGCTTTATCGCCTGGGTAGAAAAACCTACATAGACATGCTCAAACAGCAACCGCCAACTGCGGCGCGGGTGGAGTGGCTGCATAGCCAAGGGCTGATAAAGATCGGCAAAACCTTCAGCCGCCGCGCCGTCAAAGGGCCGCCTAAGGGCTATCTGGACGAGTACGAAGTACGCGATAAAGAGACCAACACTGTGCTGTGGTACGCGCACTTTCACTATGCAACGAAAGGCGCCGCCCTTGAGAAATTCGAGAAGGGCCACCTGAAAACCCGTGAACAACAGCGCCTTGGTGGCTCTCGCCAACGCACCGGCCCCAGTGACTGGGAAATGATAGAAATCCACCGCAGCAGCATCGGTGATCAATTGGCCAAGTCGCTGTTCTTCAACAGCTGATGGTCTTTATGCCTGCCACGCCTGGCGCAAACGTGCCAGCGCCTGCGCGATGGCCGCCTCGGGCACAGCGGCGAACCCCATCACCAGGCCTGCGCGCTGGTCCGGTGGTGGGCTTGTGCACGCCAGCCAATAGCTACTCAAACCATTGATCTCAACATTGGCCGCATGGGCCTGAGCGAGCAACGTCTGCTCGCGGGCAAGGCTGTCCACTCGCACTGTCAGATGCAGCCCGGCCGCAACGCTGGGCAAGGCCCCGACGCCAGGCAACCCGTCCGGCCAACCGGCCAACAAAGCATTGCGCCGGCTCAACGCAGCGCGGCGCATCCGGCGAATGTGGCGCTGGAAATGCCCTGCCGCCATAAACTCAGCCATCACCGCCTGAGTACTGACTTCGGAGTGGCGCATGTCCACAGCGCGGCGCCGGGTAAACGCTTGCACAAGGGCCGGTGGTAAAACCAGGTAGCCCAGGCGCAATGCCGGGAACGCCACCTTGCCGAAGGTGCCGACGTATAACACGCGGCCACTGCGATCCAGCGCCGCCAAGGGCGACAGCGGCGCACCGCTGTAGCGGTACTCTCCGTCATAATCATCCTCGACGATCCAGCCGCCCGTACGCTCGGCCCAGGCCAGCAACTCCAGACGCCGGGCCAGGCTCATCACCACGCCCAACGGATACTGATGGGAAGGTGTGACATAGGCCACACGGCAATCATGCAGAGCGTTGAGCACCTGGCAATCCAGGCCCTCGCTGTCTACTGGTACGCCATGCAATCGAGCGCCCGCCAAGGCGAACGCATGGCCGGCGGCGCGATAACCGGGGTTTTCCACTGCCACGCCGTCCCCAGGCTCCACCAGCAACTGTGCACAAAGGCTAATCGCTTGCTGTGCGCCACTGGTGATCACAATTTGCTCAGCCGTGCATTGCATGCCACGTGAACTGCGCAAATAGGCAGCGATCAGACCGCGCAAACGATCGTCACCGGCCGGGTCGCCATAGCACAGCAGTTCCAGGTTCGGCTTGCGCCAGAACGCCCCATTCAGCTTGGCCCATATATCAAACGGGAACAGGTCGAAGGCCGGCACACCCACTCGAAATGCCCGAGGCGGTCCAGCCGGAGGGTGAGCCAGGTGGTTGTTTTTTACCCGTGCCAGGCCCGCCCTGTGGATAACTTCATTGTCCAGATCTTCCGGAAAATCCGCCCATTTTGTGGATAAGGCTGGGGATAACCCTGTTGAAAACCCTGTGGATACTTTTGTGGATAGTTTTTTTGCCGTGGGCAGTTGGGCCACATAGGTGCCGTCACCCACCCGGCTTTCGATAAACCCTTCTGCGTACAGCTGATCGTAGGCACGCACCACGCTGTTGCGCGAGATCGACAGCGCCGCCGCCAGATCACGCGTGGCGGGTAATCGCGTGCCGCTGACCAGTCGCCCGTCCAGCACGCGCTGGCGCAGGGCCTCATAGAGTTGGCGCGTCAGCCCCTGACGGCGATCCAACTCGATACCTGCGGGGTTGAACGACAGCGGCGGCGCGATGGGCGACATATTGGACCTATGAAATTGGTGCCAGATGGCTCTTACAACGAACCATTAGCCTGCCTAGGATGCAGGCATTCGCCAAGGAAAATTTCCATGTACACACCGCGCGCCTTTGCCCTCAATGATTTGCCCGAACTGCAGCAACTGATCCAGCACACCCGCCTGGCGCAGTTGGTGACCTTTGGTGAGCAAGGCCTGCAGGCCAGCCATTTGCCGCTGCTGCTCAACCCCGACGAAGGCCCGAATGGCACGCTCTACGGGCACTTGGCCAAGGCCAACCCGCAATGGCGTGACCTGCAAAATGGCAGCGAAGCCTTGGTGATTTTTGCCGGTGCCGACGCTTATGTCAGCCCGTCGTTTTACCCGGCCAAGGCCGAGCACGGCAAAGTGGTGCCCACCTGGAATTACATCGCCGTGCATGCCTACGGCAAGGCTGAGGTATTTGCCGACGCCGAGCGTCTGCTCGCGGTGGTCACCGCCCTCACCGATCGCCACGAAGGCAGCCGCGCCCAGCCATGGAAAGTCAGCGACGCCCCGGCCGACTACATTGACGGCATGCTCAAGGCCATCGTCGGCTTCGCCCTGCCCGTCGAGCGCCTGATCGGCAAGCGCAAACTCAGCCAGAACCGCAGCACAGCCGATATTGCCGGCGTGCGCGAAGGCCTGGCTGCCAGCCTTGATGTGCGCGACCAGACCCTCGCGCGCTTTATTCCCCAAGGAGTTTCAGAATGAGTCAGATCGACATCCGCCAAGTGACTGCCGCCGATCACGCCGCGTGGCTGCCGCTGTGGCAGGCGTACTTGAAGTT
Source organism: Pseudomonas sp. WS 5532 (assembly GCF_012985445.1). NCBI lineage: Bacteria > Pseudomonadati > Pseudomonadota > Gammaproteobacteria > Pseudomonadales > Pseudomonadaceae > Pseudomonas > Pseudomonas sp. WS 5532. The sequence continues at coordinate 111,123 of NZ_JAAQWK010000002.1, read as the reverse complement.
CTACGAAACCGAACTGCCGGACGCCGTCAGCCAAAGCACCTGGCAACGCCTGATCGATGCCAACGAGCCGACCCATTCGGCGCTCGCCTGGCAGGACGGCAAGGCGGTGGGCATGGTCAACTTTATCTACCATCGCTCCAACTGGAGCATCGAGAATTCCTGCTACCTGCAGGATCTGCTGGTGGACCCAGCCCAGCGCGGCACTGGCGTGGGCCGTAAGTTGATCGAGTTTGTCTACGCCACCGCCAAGGCCGATAACTGTGCCAAGGTGCACTGGTTGACCCACGAGACCAACGCCACCGCGATTGCGCTGTACGAACGCATCGCCGAACGCCCGGGTTTCATTCAATTTCGCAAAGGTCTTTAAGGAGCGCAGCATGCCTATCTCACCCGCCGACTGGAAAGGCGTCCCGGCGCCCACGGTTCAACTGCTTGAAGGGCGTTTTATCCGTCTGGAAAAACTCGACCCGGCGCGGCATGCCGACGGCCTGTTCCGCGCCCTTGAAGGCCCCGGTGCCGACCCGAAACTCTGGGACTATTTGCCTTACGGCCCCTTCCCGGAGCGCGCCACGTTCGATGCCTGGCTCAACAACCATGCAACCAACAGCGACCCATACTTTTTCAGCGTGATCGACCGCGTCAGCGGCGATGTGCAAGGCATCCTCAGCCTGATGTCCATCGTCCCGGCCCACGGCCGTATCGAAATCGGCCACGTCACCTTCGGCGCGCCGATGCAACGCTCGCCCAAAAGCACCGAGGCGGTGTACTTGTTGGCCAAATACGCGTTCGAGCAGGGCTACCGTCGACTGGAGTGGAAGTGCAACAACGGCAACGCCCGTTCAAAATACGCGGCCGAACGACTGGGCTTCAGCTTTGAAGGGGTGTTCCGCCAGCATATGGTGGTGAAGGGGCAGAATCGCGATACCGCGTGGTATTCGATTCTGGATTCGGAATGGCCCACCGTGGGCGCAGGCTTTGAAGAGTGGTTGTCCGAAGCGAACCAGGCCGGTTCTGGTCAGCTGAAAGGCCTGGCGGAGTGTCGCCGCCAGGCGATTTAAGCCTCAGGCCAGCTTCTGGGCGAGCACCGCAATGTGCTCCGGCCCAATCCCGCAGCAACCGCCTAAATGGCTGGCACCGCGTGCCTGCCAATCGGCGGCCCAGTGCAAGTAGCCGGGTGGGTCGAGATCGTCACGCAGGGGGTCGAGGCCATCGTTCGCGGTGGCCTCCTTGGGCTGCGGCGGGAAGGCGTTAGCGTAGGCGCCGATCTGAATGCTCACCCCCAGGCGCTCAAACGTTTGGCGCGCGGTATCAATGGCTGCGCCAATCACCTCCGGCTGGCTGCAATTGAACAGCAGCACCGCCACACCAAGTTGCGCAGCCGCTTCAGCCGCGTCTGCCACCGGTTCGCCAGAACGCAGGCGTGGCACCTCATCGGTGTCTTCATCCTTCAAGGTAAACGACAGCCAGAACGGTTTTCCGTCCTGCGGCAGGCCGGCGTGGATTGCCCGTGCCTCAACGATTGAACTCTGGGTTTCCGCCAACCATAGGTCGACATGGGGCGCCAGGCCATTCACCAGTGGCGTCAGCAGTTCGCTGACTCGGCCGCCCTCGAACAAGTCGGGCCGGTAGGAGCCGAACAGCGGCGGCAATGAGCCTGCCACACGCACCGTCTGGCTTGAAGCCTGTACCGCACGTCGCGCCAATTCACCGGCCAACGCCGCAAGCGCCTGGCCTTCGGCAGCAAACCGCGCTTCACCAATATGAAACGGCACAACCGCGTAGCTGTTGGTGGTGATGACGTTGGCACCGCTCTGGATATAAGCCGTGTGCACCGCCTCTACCGCCTGCGGCGCTTCGCTCAACGCCAATGCCGACCACTCCGGCTGCCGAAACGGCGCGCCCCGGCGTTGCAGTTCACGGCCCATGCCACCATCGAGAATTACTGCGCTTACTGTGCCCATATGCTTTTTACTCATAAGCTTATGAAAATAACTCACTATGAGAGTCGTTCTTATAACTATTTAATGCGTACCGTCTGGTTAATAACAACCCTTTTTTATTCAGGTGTCGATTGTGAAACTTAAACCGCTGCTGGCCCTGGGCCTGACGATGCTGGCTGCCTCTACCCAAGCCTTTGGCGGTGCAACCCTGGACCGGGTTGAGCAAAAGAAAGAACTGGTGGGCGTGCTGATGGAAAGCTACCCGCCGTTCTCGTTTCTCAACGAGCAGAACCAACTCGATGGGTTTGACGTCGACGTGGCCAAGGCAGTCGCGCAGAAGTTAGGCGTGAAGCTGCGTCTGGAAACGCCGTCCTGGGATGTGATTGCCGCAGGTCGCTGGAGCGGCCGCTACGATATTTGCATCTGCTCCATGACCCCGAGCAAAGCCCGCGCCGAGGTGTTTGATTTCCCGGTGGAGTACTACGCCTCGCCTGCGGTGATCGTTGTGAATGCCAAGGATGAGCGCATCCATGGCGCCAAAGACCTCAGCGGCAAGAAAGTCGGCCTCACCAGCGCGTCCAGCTATGAAAGCTACCTGAACAAGAACCTGGTGATCGAAGGCGCCGAAGATACGCAACTTCAGTACCCGTTCGAGGATGTGCAGATCGCCCCGTACGACACCGATAACGTCGCCTTCCAGGACCTGGGCCTGGGCGCCGGTGTGCGCCTGGATGCGATCCTCACCAACCTGGTCACTGCCCAACCGCGCCTGAACCAGGACAAGCGCTTCAAGCTCGCCGGTGAGTCGCTGTATGCCGAGCCCAATTCGGTGGCCATCGAGAAAGGTGACCCGCAGTGGAATGCCAAGGTGCGTGAAGTGTTCGCGCAGTTGAAACAGGACGGCACCTTGAGCAAGCTGTCGCAAAAATGGATCGGCGCCGATATCAGCAAATGACCGCCTTCCCGACACCTCCCCAGCCGCCGGTGAACGCATCGCGGCTACAGCGACTCTTTGGCTTTCGTACGCGGTTGTACCTGACGTGGGCGGCGCTGTTTTGCCTGTTCGCCAGCTTCTTCCTGAGCTTTGACCTGAAGTTCTCGATCATCCTCGACAAACTGCCCAACCTGGTCGGCGTGCACTTGGCGCCGAACGGGTTTTTGCAAGGCGCAGCGCTGACGCTGTTTCTGTGCCTTTGCTCGATAGTCGCGTCGTCGGTGCTGGGTTTTATCACCGCGCTGGGGCGCCTGTCGAAAAGCGCCGTGGCCTTTGGCATCGCGAGTTTTTACGCCTCGTTCTTTCGCGGCACGCCGTTGTTGATCCAGATCCTGCTGATTTATCTGGGCCTGCCCCAACTGGGCCTGGTACCAGGCGCCATCGTCGCCGGGATCATCGCGCTCTCACTGAATTACGGCGCCTACCTGAGCGAAATCTTCCGCGCCGGCATCCTCGGTGTTCCCCACGGCCAACGAGAAGCCGCCCTGGCCCTGGGCATGCGTGACAGCGCGATCTTCTGGCACGTCACCCTGCCCCAGGCCATGCGCACCATCGTGCCGCCCGCCACCAACCAGTTCATCTCCATGCTCAAAGACTCGTCCCTGATCTCGGTAATGGGCGTGTGGGAAGTGATGTTCCTGGCGCAGTCGTACGGGCGATCAAGTTATCGATACATCGAAATGCTCACGACCGCCGCGATCATTTACTGGGTGATGTCCCTCGGGCTGGAACTGATCCAGGCGCGCCTGGAGCGTCACTACGGCAAAGGCTATGTGCAGCGGGGGTGATGCCTAGGGCAACAGCCTCAACCACGCGCTGACGAGCCTAAGGCAAATGCGGCTTTAATCGCACCGCAGTAGAGACAACTCCCGCAAATCAGGGGTCGATAGCCTGACAGTTATCGCCCCGCCATCTCGCTAAATTCCCGGCCTCATTCACCAGAGGCTATGACTTCATGCCCTTCTCCGTCCTAAACCTTGCACGCGCTATCAGCCTGGCTGTTGGCGTAGCCAGTACTCCGTTTGCCTTCGCAGCTGCACCTTTTCAATTCGAGCTGGATCTTTCCAATGACCGTTGGCAATACCAGCCACCGGCTCCAATCGTGCCCATCGACAGCTACTTCGACCAGGCGACGACTCACAACGGCCAGCAACTGGCTGCAGTGCTTAAACCGGCTTTGCAACGTGCACTGCAAGCCGGCGACCTGACCTCGGAAGAAATCAAAGGCCTGCAAAAAGCCGCTGACGCACTGTCCCAACAACCAGGCGGCCTGGGTGCCGCATTCGAGCAACTGGCAGGCAGCCAAAATGCCAACTTGGCTGGCGCGACCCAAAACGCCACCGCGCACATCAGCGACTCATTGCTCGCAACCCTGCGCACGCTGCCCAGTCATGGCGATGGCCATTTGTGGGTGCAAGGCCTGGGCAACGGCGGCAAGCTCGACAAACAAGGCGGCAGCGACGGGCTCAAACAGGGCACCAAAGGCCTGATGCTGGGCGCCGACTGGGCCGTGGGTGACGCGTGGCGAGTCGGTGTTATGGGCGCCAAGTCCACCAGCGAGCTTCAAGCTCAACGTTTCAAAGGCGAACTCGACAGCTTGCACCTTGGCGGTTATGCCGTGCGCCAGGACGGCCCATTGGCCCTGCGCATGGGGGCGTTCTACAGTGATCACGCGGGCAAGAACAAACGTGACGTCAACTTGCTCGGTTTCAAGGAGCAACTCCAGGGCAACTACAACGCTCAAAGCCAAACAGTGTTTTCCGAGCTGGGCTACCAATTGGGCAGTGCCGACGTACAGGTAGAGCCCTTCGCAGGCCTGGGCTATCAGCGCTACCACCGTGACAGCTTTAAAGAAAAGGGCGGCGTGACCGCGCTGAACGTCGGCTCACAAACCCAGCAAAACCTGAACAGCACCTTTGGCCTGCGGCTGGCCACGGTGTACCGGTTCGACAATCGGATGAGCCTCACACCCCACGTGAGTACCAGTTGGAAGCATCTTTACGGCGAAGTCGACAGCCAAGTGCGCCAATCCACTCGCGCCGCACCGGGAATCATCGACAGTTTCACCATCACCGGTACCTCGTTGGACCGCAATAGCCTCGATATGCAAGCAGGCCTGGACCTCGCCTTATCCACCGAACACAGCGTGGGCCTGACCTACAGTGCCCATGCCGGTACCCACAGCCGCAGCCAGGGCCTGACGGGGGAGTGGAAGATGAGTTTTTAACCGCGCCGATCGGTAAATTTCAGGCAAAAAAAAGGGGAGCACCTGCCCCCCCGAGGATTAAGCGGTAGTGTCGAAGGCTGGGTCAGCCTTCGATTTCAATCAGGATTTCGCCAGGGTTGACCCGGTCGCCCTTGGCCACGTGAACGGCAGTTACCTTGCCGGCAATCGCTGCCTGCACTTCGGTTTCCATCTTCATGGCTTCGGTAATCAGCACGGCCTGGCCCGCTTTGACCACGTCGCCTTCCTTGACCAATACGTCGACGATGTTGCCCGGCATCGCCGTGCTGACATGGCCCGGCTCGGTCGCGTGCTTGCGCTTGCTGCCGCCACTGCTGACAAACTCATTGAGCGGTTCGAACACCACTTCTTCGGGCATGCCGTCGATGGACAGGTAGAAGTGCCGTTTGCCCTCGGCTTTCACGCCAACACCGGTGATATCCACGCGGTAGCTTTCGCCGTGCACGTCGATGACGAACTCGGTCGGCACGCCTTCACCACCGGCACGCGCCACGCCGCCGGCTTCAGGGATCGGCAACAGCACTTCAGGCGCCAGGGTGCCGGCGTCGCGCTCTTCGAGGAACTTGCGCCCGATATCCGGGAACATGGCGTAGGTCAGCACGTCTTCTTCGGACTTGGCCAATGCGCCGATTTCGCCGCGCAACTTGGTCATCTCCGGCTTGAGCAGGTCGGCTGGGCGATGATCGATCACCTCTTCGCTGCCAATGGCCTGGCGACGCAGCTTCTCGTTCACGGTGCCCGGCGCCTTGCCGTAGCCGCCTTGCAGGTAGAGCTTCACTTCGTTGGTGATGGTTTTGTAGCGCTCGCCGGCCAGCACGTTGAAGAACGCCTGGGTGCCGACGATCTGCGAGGTCGGCGTGACCAGCGGCGGAAAGCCTAGGTCTTCACGCACACGCGGGATTTCGGCCAGCACTTCGCTCATGCGGTTGAGTGCGCCCTGCTCTTTCAACTGGTTGGCCAGGTTGGAAATCATCCCGCCCGGCACCTGGTTGACTTGCACGCGGGTGTCGACGGCAGTGAATTCGCTTTCGAACTGGTGGTACTTCTTACGCACGGCGTAGAAGTACAGGCCAATTTCCTGCAGCAGTTCCAGGCTGAGGCCAGTGTCGAATTCGCTGCCTTTAAGGGCGGCGACCATCGACTCGGTGCCCGGGTGGCTGGTGCCCCAAGCGAAACTGGAAATGGCGGTGTCGATATGGTCGGCACCGTTTTCGATCGCCTTCAGTTGGCACATCGCAGCCAGGCCGGCGGTGTCATGCGAGTGGATAAAGATCGGCAGGCTTTGCTCGGCTTTCAATGCCTTGACCAGCTCGCCGGTGGCGTACGGAGTCAGCAGCCCGGCCATGTCCTTGATCGCTACCGAGTCACAACCCATGGCTTCCATTTGCTTGGCTTGGGCCACAAAAGCGTCAATGGTATGCACCGGGCTGGTGGTGTAGGCGATGGTGCCCTGGGCATGTTTGCCGGCAGCTTTGACCGCTTCGATAGCCACACGCAGGTTACGCACGTCGTTCATGGCATCGAAAATGCGGAACACGTCGATGCCATTCACAGCAGCCTTGGCGACGAAGGCTTTGACCACGTCGTCGCTGTAGTGGCGGTAGCCCAGCAGGTTCTGGCCACGCAGCAGCATTTGCAGGCGTGTGTTAGGCAACGCGGCGCGCAGTTTGCGCAGGCGCTCCCACGGGTCTTCTTTCAAAAAGCGCACGCAAGCGTCGAAGGTCGCGCCACCCCAGACTTCCAGGGACCAGTAGCCGACTTTATCGAGCTTGTCGCAGATCGGCAGCATATCGTCGGTGCGCATGCGGGTCGCCAGCAACGATTGGTGTGCGTCGCGCAGGATGGTATCGGTTACGAATATTTTCTTGGACATTGTTGTATTCCTCACAGGCCTGCGTGGGCGGCGATGGCGGCGGCGATGGCCAGGGCCAGCTCTTCGGGTTTGCGCTTGATCGAGTAGTTGGTCAGCTCAGGGTGGCTTTCCACGAAACTGGTGTTGAACTGGCCGCTGCGGAATTCCGGGTTGCGCAGGATTTCCTGGTAGTAGGCGGCGGTGGTCTTCACGCCTTGCAGGCGCATGTCGTCCAGGGCACGCAGGCCGCGGTCCATGGCTTCTTCCCAAGTCAACGCCCACACCACCAGTTTCAGGCACATGGAGTCGTAGAACGGCGGGATGGTGTAGCCGGTGTAGATCGCCGTGTCGGTGCGCACGCCGGGACCGCCGGGCGCGTAGTAACGGGTGATCTTGCCGAAACTTGGCAGGAAGTTGTTCTTGGGGTCTTCGGCGTTGATGCGGAACTGCAACGCGAAACCACGGTGCTGAATGTCTTCCTGTTTCACCGACAGCGGCAGGCCCGAGGCGATGCGGATCTGTTCACGCACAATATCGATGCCGGTGATTTCTTCGGTGATGGTGTGTTCCACCTGCACGCGGGTGTTCATTTCCATGAAGTACACCTCGCCCTCGGCGAGCAGGAACTCCACGGTGCCGGCGTTCTCGTAACCCACGGCCTTGGCCGCGCGTACTGACAGGTCGCCGATATAAGCGCGCTGTTCAGGCGTCAGTTGCGGGCTTGGGGCGATTTCAATGAGCTTCTGGTTGCGACGCTGGATCGAGCAATCGCGCTCGAACAGGTGCACCACGTTGCCAAAGCTGTCGCCGAGAATCTGCGCCTCGATATGCTTGGGATTGACGATGCATTTTTCCAGGAACACTTCCGCCGAACCGAAGGCCTTGGTGGCCTCGGAAATAACACGGGGGAAGGCTTGTTCAAGTTCTTCACGACTGTTGCAGCGACGGATGCCGCGACCGCCACCACCGGAGGTGGCCTTGAGCATCACCGGGTAACCAATGCGGTCGCCTTCGGTGAGGGCTTCGGCGATATCAGCCACGTTGCCTTCGGTACCTGGCGTGACCGGCACACCGGCCTTGATCATGCTGCGGCGCGCTTCGGTCTTGTCGCCCATGCGGCGGATCACTTCGGCCGACGGGCCGATGAACTTGATCCCGCGTTCGGCGCAAATGTCTGCCAGCTCGGCGTTTTCCGACAGGAACCCGTAGCCTGGGTGCAAGGCGTCACAACCGGTTTCCACGGCCAGGTTCACCAGCTTACGCGGGTTCAGGTAACCGGCCAGCGGCTCGGCACCAATGCTGTGGGCTTCGTCGGCACGTTTAACGTGCAACGCGTGGCGGTCGGCGTCCGAGTAAACCGCGACCGAGCGAATGCCCATCTCGGCGCAGGCACGCACGATTCGTACGGCAATTTCACCACGGTTGGCGATCAGGATCTTTTTTATCACTTGGAAATTCCCTTGAGCCGATTGCTGCGTTCTACGACCCGTTGGATCCGGGTCGGCGCGTGACCAAATGTTTCATGACAGTCGCGAGACACACACTAGGCGCAACGGAGGATTAACAAAAATCAATAATTATTGGGTTGTGTATAAGTAAAGACTTATAGTTGGCCGGACGGCCTTGGGCGAGAGGATTTAAATAATGCGTAAGTCATTGATGCGTATGACATTGCGTCAATTACAGATCTTCAATGAAGTGTGTGATTTGCGCTCCTACAGCCGCGCGGCCGAGGAAATGTCTCTCACGCAACCCGCCGTCAGCCTGCAAATTCGCCAGCTTGAAGAGCTGATCGGCCAGCCGCTGTTCGATTACGTCGGCAAAAAGCTCTACATGACTGAAGCCGCCGAAGCCTTGCAGCGCGCCAGCCGGGATATTTTCGGGCGCCTGGAAAACCTCGATATGCAGCTGTCGGACATGCAGGGCTCGCTGCAAGGCCAACTGAAACTGGCGGTGGAATCCAGCGCCAAGTACTTCGTGCCGCACCTGTTCGCGGCCTTTAAACGCCAGCACCCGGAGGTGCAGTTGCACCTCACGGTGGTCAACCGCGCCCAGGTGATTCGCAGGCTGTCGGACAACCGCGACGACCTGGTGATCATGTCCATGGTGCCCCAGGACATGGGCCTGGAATTCCTGCCGTTCCTGAACAACCCGATTGTCGCCGTGGCGCCGCTCGATCACCCGTTAAGCCTGCAAGGACCGCTGCGCCTTCAAGACCTGGAACCCTACACGCTGCTCATCCGCGAACCAGGTTCCGGCACGCGACTGGCCTGCGAGGAGTACTTCAAGGAAAAACGCGTGCACTTCACCCAAACAGTGGAAGTGGCCTCGGCCGAGGCGCAGCGCGAGTGCGTGAATGCAGGGTTGGGCGTGGCGTTGCTGACGCGCCACGCAGTCAACCTGGAGCTGGCCACCGGCGGGCTCAAGGAGCTGCCGGTAGAAGAACTGCCGCTGTACCGCAGTTGGTGCCTGGTGCAAGCCAAGGCCAAGCGCCTGTCACCGGTGGCCCACGCGTTCCTGGGCTTTATCCGCAGCGAACGCGTACAGATCAGCGCGCTGGCTGAGCGTTTCGCTGGGCAGCCGCGGGTGCCTGCCAGTGGAGTTCCGGGTAGTCACTGATGCTCTGGAGCAACTGGCGCTCCTCGCAGCGGTCTTCGATTGCGCGACGGAACGCCATGCGGCGCTGGTCTTCTTGCTGACGACGGGTTTTAACGGTGCTGCTGTCTTCGTAGTGCCGGGCCATTTCGAGTCTCCCAATGCGAGTACGGGGAGTACAGGATGGCCTTGGGCGATGACGGTTTGGCGGCGCGAGGGTTACAGGACGATGAATCTTCTGAAATAAGCGCAAAACCAAGGTGGGAGCTGGCTTGCCTGCGATAGCGGTGGGTCAGCTGACATATCCGGCGACTGATACACAGCCATCGCAGGCAAGCCAGCTCCCACATTTGACCGAGGACGACCTCGAATCAGTCGTCGAGGGCTTTGACAGACTTGGGCGACAACCGCAGGCTGCGCAAGCTGCGCTTCACGCTCTTGAGGTGGTTGACCAGGCTCGGCCCGCGCGCCATGGCCACGCCCATCGCCAACACGTCGATCACCACCAGATGCGCAATACGCGAGGTCAGCGGCGTGTAGATTTCAGTGTCTTCGTGCACGTCGATCGCCAGGTTGACCGTGGACAGCTCTGCCAACGGCGTCTGGCTCGGGCACAGGGTGATCAACGAAGCGCCGCTTTCACGCACCAGGTTGGCGGTGATCAGCAGGTCTTTGGAGCGCCCGGACTGGGAAATGCAGATGGCCACGTCGGTCGGCTTCAAGGTCACCGCCGACATTGCCTGCATGTGCGGGTCGCTGTAGGCCGCGGCAGTGAGCAGCAGGCGGAAGAATTTGTGCTGGGCATCGGCCGCTACCGCGCCGGACGCACCGAAACCATAGAACTCCACGCGCTGGGCCTGGGACATGGCGGTCACGGCCTTTTGCAGCTCAACCGGATCGAGCTTCTCACGCACTTCCATCAGCGTGTGCAAGGTGGTGTCGAAGATTTTCAGGCTGTAGTCGGCGACGGAGTCGTCTTCATGAATCGCAAACTGCCCGAAGCTCGCACCGGCCGCCAGGCTTTGCGCCAGCTTGAGTTTCAAATCCTGGAACCCGGAACAACCGATGGCACGGCAAAAGCGCACGATGGTCGGCTCACTGATGCCCACGCTGTGGGCCAGGTCGGCCATGGAACTGTGCATCACGGCCGCAGGGTCAAGCAGCACATGATCGGCAACCTTGAGTTCCGATTTGCGTAACAGGTGGCGCGACTGGGCGATATGTTGCAACAGGTTCAAAGGGCAGGACTCTTGTTATTGGCAGACGCCAGGGATGTAGCAAGCTTGTAGTTATACTACAAGAATTACCGTTTTGCCCGCCCGATGCATCACTAAATCGCCCTGATGCCCTTTGAATCAGCGGGCAACCGCCTTGTAGCCACAGGGGCGGCGTGGCGGTCTTTAAGGAAAGTCTGCATTTTTTCGTAATAAATCTGCCAGCCCTTCAGCGGCCATCGGCCGACTGATCAAGTAACCCTGTACTTCATCGCAGCGTTCGCCGCGCAGGAAATCCAACTGCTGCTGGTCTTCCACACCTTCGGCCACCACCTTGAGCGCCAGCCCGTGGGCCATGGCGATGATCGCGCGAGTGATGGCCGCATCTTCCCGGCCCTGGCCAAGCCCACGGATAAACGTCTGGTCGATCTTCACGTAATCCACCGGGATGCGCTTGAGGTAGCTGAGGGATGAATACCCGGTGCCGAAGTCATCGATGGCCAGCTTCACGCCCAAGTCGCGCAATTGCTGGAAGGTGGCGATGATGTGCTCAACGCTGTCGAGTAGCTGGCTTTCGGTCAGCTCCAGCTCCAGGTATTGCGGGTCCAGGCCGGTTTCTTCCAGCACCTGGCGCACCAGGCTGACCAACTTGCCCTGGCGCAACTGATGCACGGAAAGGTTCACCGACACGCGAATCGGCGCCAGCCCCTGACGCTGCCATTCGCACGCCTGCCAGCACGCCTGACGCAGCACGAATTCGCCCAGCGGCACAATCAACCCGGTTTCTTCGGCCAGACCGATAAAGTCCCCCGGCGGCACCATGCCCCACTGCGGGTGCTCCCAGCGCACCAGCGCCTCGGCGGCGTTCAGCTTGCCCGTGGCCAGGCACAGTTTCGGTTGGTAGAACACCGTGAGCTGGCGCTCGTCGATGGCCTTGCGCAGGTGGTTTTCCAGCTGCAAACGCTCCAGCGTGCTGGCTTGCAGGCTGTCGGTGTAGAACTGGAAATTGTTGCCGCCCAAATGCTTGGCGTGCTGCATGGCCATGTTGGATTGGCTGACCAGCGCAGAAATTTCCCGCGCATTATCCGGCAGCAAGCTGACGCCCATGGAGGCACTGACCACCAGCTCATGCCCCTCCACCGTCACCGGCACCCGCAATTTGGCGAGCAGCCGCGTGGCCACCCGTGCCAGGCTCGACAGGCTGCCGTAGGCATCGAACAGCACGGCAAACTCATCACCGGACAGGCGTGCGATGGTGTCAGCTTCAGGCAAGGCATTGATCAGACGGCGGGCCATTTTCTGCAACAGTTGGTCGGCGACTTCATGGCCGAGGCTGTCGTTGAGCAGCTTGAAGCGGTCCAGGTTGATATGCAGCAGCGCCAGGCTGCGCCCGCTCTGACGCACCCGCGCATGGGCCTCACGCAGGCGTTCGCGAAACAGCGAACGGTTGGCCAGGCCCGTCAGCTCGTCGTAGTGAGTGAGGTAGCGCATGCGTTCCTCGGATTCACGCCGCGCGGACAAATCGGCGAAGAAGCCCACAATATGGCTGACTTTTCCCCGAGCATCGCGCACCACATTCAATTGCAGCCACTGCGGGTACAGCTCGCCGTTCTTGCGCGTTTCCACCAACTCGCCCTGCCAGGTGCCATGGCTGAGCAGTGCCTGGCGGATCACCGGGAAGTGACGGCGGGCGTCACGGCTGCTGGGCAGTTCGACGACATTGCGGCCGATCATGTCGTCGATTTCAAAGCCGGTGACGCGACTGAAGGCCTGGTTGACGGCGATCAGCACGTACTCAGGGTCAAGAATCACGATGCCTTCGCTGGCCGCTTCGAACACCGTCGAGGCCAGGCGTTGCTGTTCCTCCAGTGCCTTGTCGGCGCTGATGTCGCGGCGCGTGCCGAGCATGCGCGTGACGCGGCCCCCGGGCGTGCGCTCCACGGCGCGGCCACGGTCTTCGATCCACACCCAATGGCCGTCGCCATGGCGCACGCGGTATTCCACCTGGTAATCGTCGCTGCGCCCTTTGAGGTGCTCCACCAACGCACGCTTGAGCAGCGGCAGGTCTTCGGGGTGCAGGCGCGGCTTGAGGTGGCTGAGCATCGCCGTGACGTACTCCGGCTCCAGGCCAAACAACTCTTTGAGCTGGGTGTGATGCACCTCGTCGGTTTGCAGGTTCCAGTCCCACAGGCCCAACTCACTGGCTTGCAGGGCCATGGCCAGGCGCGCTTCACTTTTATTCAGGGCCAGGCTGGCGGCGTCCAGTTCCTGGCTGCGTTGCGTCACGCGGTCTTGCAGGCCGATCTGCGCGTCGCGTAATTCCTGTTCGGCCTGGCGACGTTGGCCGACTTCGCGCACCAGTTCCTGATTCAACTGCTCGCTGCGTTGCTGCGCTTGCTGAAGATGCTCGATCAGCGCCTGGTTCTGGAAGCGCCGCAACAAACCGCGCTGGATCAGGCGGTTGACCTGCCACGCCACCAGGCTCAGGGACGCCAGCAAGATCAGGCCGAGCACGCCCCAGCCTTGCTGCTGCGAGGCGCCGTTCCAAAACAGATAGACGATGGGCGGCACCAGGCACGGCACCGCAAAGGACAGGAACGCCGGCAAGCTCACGGCATAGGCCACGCTGGCTGACAACGTCGCGGCGCCAATCAGGCCGAATACCCAGGCCTGCTGCATAAAGCTATTGGCCGGCACCAGGGCAATGGCGGCGGTGGCCAGGGTCAGCCCACTGACCGCCGAGCCGAGCATGAACATGCGCCGCCAGATCGGCTGGGCCTGGCGACTGGGCATCGCCGAATCAAAGGCCGCCACCTGGATGACGCGCAGGGCCACCAGGGCGAGCAGCCAGACCAGCCAGATACTGTCCAACAGATATTGCTTGGGGTTCCACAGCAACCAGGCGCAGACCAGGCCGTTGACCAGCATCAGTAACGTCGGCAGCAAGGAGCCTTGATACAACAGGCGAGTGCGTTCGACCGCCATCTCGGTTGCGTAATGTTTACGGATGACCTGCGCAGGCGCCACCGAGGGGCCAAACAGGTCGGGACTGAGGGTCATAGGCAGTGTTCTTATAATGGTGAGCCCGAAACGTGGACGGAGCATACACAAGCAAGCGCTTGGGCCAAACTGCTCCAAGTCATAAAAACCACACGGTTTTTACACACAACCTTCGTGGCCAAAGCGCTTGAGCTAGACCCTGCGCGGGCTGTGAGCCATGACTTACCGGTCATCACCGCCAGCAGAATGTTTGCGCGGCCAGGATCACCCGGAATGTTTTGTATCGACCACCCGGCATTGGGATTTGCCCGACTCCCCGCAGCACCCTAGAATGCGCCGATGCGCGATGATCTCTCCCTTTTGCTGAACTCCCTCAACGATGCCCAACGCCAGGCTGTTGCAGCCCCCGTTGGCCGTCAGTTGGTCCTGGCCGGTGCTGGCTCCGGTAAAACCCGAGTGCTGGTGCACCGTATCGCCTGGTTGATCCAGGTCGAAAACGCGTCCCCGCATTCCATCCTGTCGGTGACCTTCACCAACAAGGCCGCTGCCGAGATGCGCCACCGCATCGAGCAGTTGATGGGCATCAGCCCGGCCGGCATGTGGGTGGGCACGTTCCACGGCTTGGCGCACCGCCTGTTGCGGGCGCACTGGCAGGAAGCCGGGTTGAGCCAGACCTTCCAGATTCTCGACAGCGACGACCAGCAACGCCTGGTCAAGCGGGTGATCCGCGAGCTGGGCCTGGACGAGCAACGCTGGCCGGCGCGCCAGGCGCAATGGTTTATCAACGGTCAGAAAGACGAAGGCCTGCGCCCGCAACATATCCAGGCCAGCGGCGATTTGTTCCTGGCCACCATGCGCAGCATTTATGAAGCCTACGAGGCCGCCTGCGTGCGCGCCGGTGTGATCGACTTCTCCGAGCTGCTGCTGCGCGCCCTCGACCTGTGGCGCGACAACCCAGGCTTGCTGGCCCATTACCAGAAACGCTTCCGACACATTCTGGTGGACGAGTTCCAGGACACCAACGCCGTGCAGTACGCCTGGTTGCGCCTGCTGGCCAAGGGCGGCGACAGCCTGATGGTGGTGGGCGACGACGACCAGTCGATCTACGGCTGGCGCGGCGCAAAAATCGAGAACATCTACCAGTATTCCGACGACTTCCCGGACGCGATCACCATCCGCCTGGAACAGAATTACCGCTCCACCGCCGGCATCCTCAAGGCCGCCAACGCCTTGATCGCCAACAACACCGGGCGCATGGGCAAAGAGTTGTGGACCGACGGCGGCGAAGGCGAAGCGATCAACCTGTACGCCGCGTTCAATGAACACGACGAAGCGCGCTACGTGGTGGAAACCATCGAAAGCGCGCTGAAAACCGGCCTGGCGCGCAGCGATATCGCGATTTTGTACCGTTCCAACGCCCAATCGCGGGTGCTGGAAGAAGCCTTGCTGCGCGAGCGCATTCCGTACCGCATCTATGGTGGCCAGCGTTTCTTTGAACGGGCCGAAATCAAAAACGCCATGGCCTACCTGCGCTTGCTGGAAGGCCGTGGCAACGATGCGGCGCTGGAGCGGGTGATCAACATCCCGGCGCGTGGCATCGGTGAGAAAACCGTTGAAGCGATTCGCGACCACGCCCGCCACGCCGATGTGTCGATGTGGGAATCCATGCGCTTGCTGATCGCCAACAAGGGCCTGACCGGCCGCGCCGCCGGGGCATTGGGCGTGTTTGTCGAGCTGATCGAGAACCTGGCGGCCAAATGCGCGGAAATGCCGTTGCACTTGATGACCCAGACCGTGATCGAGCAGTCCGGGTTGATCGCCTATCACGAAGCGGAAAAAGGCGAAAAAGGCCAGGCCCGGGTAGAAAACCTTGAGGAGCTGGTCAGCGCGGCCCGCGCATTCGAAAACACCGAGGAAGACGAAGAGCTGACGCCGCTCGCCGCCTTCCTCGGCCATGCGTCGCTGGAAGCCGGTGATACCCAGGCCGATGAGCATGAAGACAGCATCCAGCTGATGACCTTGCACAGCGCCAAGGGCCTGGAATTTCCGTATGTGTTCCTGGTAGGCATGGAAGAAGGCCTGTTCCCACACAAGATGAGCCTGGAAGAGCCCGGCCGCCTTGAGGAAGAACGCCGCCTGGCCTACGTGGGCATCACCCGCGCCATGCAGAACCTTGTGATGACCTACGCCGAGACCCGACGCCTGTACGGCAGCGAGACCTATAACAAGGTGTCGCGCTTCGTACGTGAAGTGCCGAAGGGGCTGATCCAGGAAGTGCGCTTGTCCAACAGCGTCAGCCGACCGTTCGGCGGCGGCCAGCAGCAGAACTCCAGCAGCATGTTCGCCGGTTCCGAGATTCCGGAAACACCCTTCAGCCTTGGCCAGCAGGTCAAGCATGCGATCTTCGGTGAGGGTGTGATCCTTAACTTCGAAGGTGCCGGCGCCCAGGCGCGGGTACAGGTGAACTTCGCCGAAGGCAGCAAGTGGCTGATGATGGGCTATGCAAAGCTCGAAGCCGTCTGACAATCGCTTGTGGCGAGGGAGCTTGCTCCCGCTGGAGCGCGAAGCGCTCCCATTTTGCGCCGTGCCAATCTATCAGGCTGCGTTTGCCAGTCAGGGGCTGCTTCGCAGCCCAGCGGGAGCAAGCTCCCTCGCCACATAAGCCAATATGATGAAACTTCGCGTTACATGAAGGTTGATGGCCCGCCCTTGTTTTTACCAAGCGCGGGCCAATATCTGAGATAAGTCCTACGGGCCATTCTGAATCGGTCTTACGCAAAAGCCCGAAACATTATGTCGCTAGCCACTGTCACGACACCTGTGCAACATGGCGCGCGTGCAATCCACAAATGGGAATTCCCTTTATGAAACGTTTTCTTAGCATCGCCATGGCGTTGTGCATCGGCCTGACGATGAGCCTCGACGCCAACGCCAAGCGCTTCGGTGGCGGCAAAAGCATGGGCTCGGCTCCGACTCACCAGACCAGCCAAATGGCTCCTTCCGCCGGTGGCATGGGCGGCGCAGCTGCGACCGCTGGTGCAGCCGGTGCCGCTGGCGCTGCTGCCAAGGCCGGCGGTGCTTCGCGCTGGTTAGGCCCTCTGGCCGGTATCGCCGCCGGTGGCCTGCTCGCTTCCATGTTCATGGGCGGCGGCTTCCAGGGCATGCAGATCTTCGACATCCTGATCCTGGCGGTCATCGCGTTTGTGATCTTCCGCTTTATCGCCGCCCGTCGACGCAAGCAGCAGGAGCACCTGGCGCCAGCCGGCGCGCCGATGCAGCGTGAAGTGTTCGAGCAAAAACCAGCCATGGGTTCGATCTTCGGTGGTTCGGCTGCGCCTGCCGCCGCCCGCCCGGTGATCAATGCACCGGCCTGGTTCAACGAAGAACGTTTCGTCGAAGCGGCCCGCAGCCACTTCCAGTCCCTGCAGCAGCACTGGGACGCCAACGAAATGGACAAGATCGCCGAGTTCGTGACCCCGCAACTGCTGGAGTTCCTCAAGCGCGAACGCGCCGAAATCGGTGATGCGTTCCAGTCGACTTACATCGACGACCTGCGCGTGCAGCTGGACGGTGTGGATGATCGCGCCGACAAGACCATCGCCACCCTGACCTTCAGCGGTGTGTCGAAGACCTCGCGTTTCGACCAGGGTGAAGTGTTCAGCGAAAGCTGGAACATGGAACGCCCGCAAGGCGAGAACCAGCCTTGGCTGGTCGCAGGTATCCGCCAGAACGGCTGATAACCCTACGCTTGAGCACTTGGTAATAAAAACCCCGGACATGTTCCGGGGTTTTCTATTTCGCGGTTGCACTTATAGCGAGCTACTGTATAAAACGCCCTATTAACCGCGCCAACTAGCAAGAGGATCCCGGCCGTGGAAGAAATCATCGAACAATTGCGTGAAGCCAACGAACCGGTCCCGGTTCCTCTGGAGCTGCCTGACGAAGACCAGATTGTGGAAATCGAAGAACAACTGTTCATCGACATCCCGTTTGTATTCCGTGAATTCCTGCTGACCGTCAGCGACGTGGTGTACGGCAGCCTGGAACCGGTGACCGTCACCGACCCGCAGTCCCACACCTACCTGCCGGACGTTGCCGCCAACGCCTGGGACGCCGGTGTTGACCGCAGCATGATCCCGATCTGCCAGGACGGCGATGACTACTACTGCGTCGAAGAGGACGGCACCGTGGTGCTGTGGTCCGGCGAAGAAGAACTGGTCACCGAAGAAACCTGGGAATCGGTGTGGCACTGGGCGCGGGACGTCTGGCTGGAAAGCTGACGCTTTTTGTGGCGAGGGAGCTTGCTCCCGCTGGGCTGCGAAGCAGCCCCAACCAGGGCAACGCGTTTTTCCAGGTGTGGCGAGGTGACTGTTTTAGGGCTGCTGCGCACCCCAGCGGGAGCAAGCTCCCTCGCCACAATGACATCAGTGCTCTGATGTATCTTTGTGGTTATCCAGCGTCTCCAGCAAGGCGACCTGCATCCGCGTATGCACGCGGATGAACCACCGCCAGAGCACCGCCGCCACCGCCGCCGTGACCACGGCAATCAGCACCAGCAACTTGTTGGTCGGCAAAATACTCGCCGACAAGGCTGCCAATAGCAGGAAGATCACCAACAGCGACAGGATCGGGATCACCTCCGCGATCACCCGTCGCACACGCTGGGTATGCCGCCCGGCCATCTCCGGTTTCACACTCATCTCCGCCAGCAACATCGACAGCGCCTTGAGCTTGCGGTACGCCGCAATCAGAAACGGCAGCGACAGCAGCAACGCCCCACCCCAGATCAATGCCTTCTGCCAGCTCGGATCACTGATCCAGCCTTCCAGGTACCCGCCAATGCGCGCCGCGAAGAAGCTGCCGGCAAAGAAGATCGCGATCACCAATGCCAGGTTCACGCCCACTTGCAGGATGATCTTGCGAATCATCGACGCCAGCATCGCGCCCTCACCTTGAGGCTGAATACTGCGCAACCATTCGCCATACAGGCCGAACACCCGGCTCATGCGCTTGGGCATTACCGCGGCAATCTTCAACGACAATGGGTCAGCGCCGCGAATCAAGTACGGCGTGAGCAGCGTGGTGATCGCCGAAACCGCCACCGCCACTGGATAGAGGAAGTCACTGGTCACCTGCAAGGTCATCCCCAGCGCGGCGATGATGAAGGAAAACTCGCCAATCTGTGACAGCCCCATACCTACACGCAGTGAGGTACGGCCATCATTGCCGGCAATAAACGCCCCCAGGCCGCATGACAGCATCTTGCCCAGCACCACCGCCACGGTAATCACCGCGATGGGCCAGGCGTACTGCAGCAGGATCTGCGGGTCGATCATCAAGCCGATGGCTACAAAGAAGATCGCGCTGAACATGTCGCGAACCGGTTCGATCAGGCGTTCAATTTTAATCAACTGGCGAGATTCGGCCATGATCGCGCCGATCAGGAACGCGCCCAGCACCATGCTGTATTCGAGTTTGACCACCAGCAGGCAAAAGCCGAAACACAGGCCCAACACGGTGATCAGCAGCATCTCGTTACTTTCAAACTTGGCCACATAGGCCAGCAGGCGCGGCACCAGCAAAATGCCGACGACCAACGCTACGATCATGAACAGCGACAGCTTGCCAACCGTAGAGAACACCTCACCGGAACTCACCGTGCCGCTGACGGCGATGCTCGACAGCAAGGCGATGATGCCGATGCCCAGGATGTCCTCGACGATCAGCACGCCAAAAATCAGTTGGGCAAAACGCTGGTTCTTCATCTTCAGGTCATTGAGCGCCTTGACGATGATGGTGGTCGAGGAAATCGCCAGGATCGCGCCGAGGAACAGCGAGTCCATGGTGTTCCAGTCGAACCAGCGGCCGATCTCGTAGCCGATCCAGATCATCAGGATGATTTCCAGGAAGGCCGCGATAAACGCCGTGGCGCCGACCTTGAACAACTTGCGCAGGCTGAACTCCAGGCCCAGGCAGAACATCAGGAAGATCACCCCCAGCTCAGCCAGGGTCTTGATGGTGTCTTCGTCGTGGATCAGGCCGAACGGTGGCGTGTGAGGGCCAATGATGAACCCCGCGACGATATACCCCAGCACCACCGGCTGCTTGAGGCGGTGGAACAGGATGGTGACAACCCCTGCCACCAGCATGATCACGGCCAAGTCCTGGATAAAGCTGATGGCGTGCATGGCGAGGGGCTCCTTGAGGGGTACTGGCGCTTTTCCCACTTCCACACGCGCCCTTGAACAGTCGCTAAGCGCGGAAGGAAAAGTCTGCCTTGATCGTAAGAAATGCCCTGGGATGGGCTTTTGAAGGTTAACACCACGAATTCCGGCAGAAAGCCGGTGCAATATATGGAAACAGATCGGCGTTCGCGTGACGGCAAGCCGCCCACTGGCGTCCCGTTAGGGAGAGCGCTGTAAAGATTCCAGCACCCGTAGAGGTGTCCCCCAACCAATGCCTACAACCCGTGAGTGTGCTATGGAACCCGGAAACGCCCAGCTGTCGATGACGGTATTGATGACCCCTGACATGGCCAACTTCTCAGGCAATGTGCACGGCGGCACCCTGCTCAAATACCTCGACGAAGTGGCCTACGCCTGCGCGAGCCGTTACGCGGGCCGTTATGTGGTCACGCTGTCGGTCGACCAGGTGATTTTTCGCGAGCCGATCCATGTCGGCGAGCTGGTGACCTTCCTGGCCTCGGTCAACTACACCGGCAACACATCGATGGAAGTGGGCATCAAGGTGGTGACCGAGAACATCCGCGAGCGCTCGGTGCGTCACACCAACAGCTGCTTCTTCACCATGGTGGCCGTGGACGACCAGCGCAAACCCGCCGCCGTACCGCCGCTGCAGCCACAGAACAGCGAAGACAAGCGCCGCTTTGTGCAGGCGCAGCAACGCCGGCAGATCCGTCAGGAGCTGGAGAAGCGTTACCAGGAAATCAAGGCCGACGGGCCATAAATCCCGAGCTGTAAACCCAATCGAATGTGGGAGCTGGCTTGCCTGCGATGAGGGCCTGACAGTCGACATCTTTGTCGCCTGACACACCGCTATCGCAGGCAAGCCAGCTCCCACATTGGGTTTTGTGTGCTTACAGGCCGATGGGTGTTGCTTCGAAGCGTACGCGAGGATGCGCGATACGATCCTGAGCCCGTACCAGCTCCAGCTCGTAACTGGCGCAGGCCTGGGTTTCCAGCAGCACTTCATGCACCGCTGCGGCGGTGAATTCGAAGGCCGCCAACAGGCTGTCACCCAACAGCACACGCGCCAGGAACAACCCCGACGTCAGGTCGCCTACCCCCACCGGCTGACGCGGGAACGCCAGCAACGGCCGGCGCAAGTGCCAGCTGCCTTCAGCGGTAACCAGCAGCATCTCGAAACCCTCCGGCAGCTTGCCCGGATAATCCAAGTGTTTGACCAATACCGCCTTCGGCCCACGGGCCAGCAGTGCCTTGGCCATGGCCAGGCAATCGAACAGCGATTGCGGCTTGCGCCCGGCAAAGCTGTCCAGCTCCAGCTGGTTGGGGCACAGGAAATCCGCCATGGCCGCCGCCTCGTCCAGCAGGAAATCGCTGACTTCCTGGGGCACGATGCAGCCTTTTTCCGGATGGCCCATGACTGGGTCGCACAGGTACAGGGCCTTGGGGTTGATGGCCTTGATACGGGCCACGCCGGTAAGAATCGCTCGGCCCTGGTCGGCACTGCCCAAGTAGCCGGACAGCACCGCATCGCAGTTGCCCAACTCGCCAATCGCGGCAATGCCTTCTACCAACGCCGGAATTTGCTGCGGCGCCAGCACTTCGCCCGCCCACTGGCCATACTGAGTGTGATTGGAGAACTGCACCGTGTTCAGCGGCCAGACGTTCACCCCGACCCGCTGCATGGGGAACACGGCGGCGCTGTTTCCGGCGTGGCCAAAGACCACATGAGACTGGATCGCAAGCAGATGAGGTGTGCGTTTCATGCGGGAGATTTCCGTAAAGCCGTTTGAATTCTGGCCGCGCAGTATGCGACTAAAACCAGCCTGTACGACAGACCAGAGACACAGTTAAGCTGCTCTCACTTTGTTGGAGTTCATCGCATGCTGACCCTGGGAAATATCTTCGTGTTGATGCTGTTGGCGACCGGTGCCGCCTGGGTGTGGCACAACCACG
This sequence comes from Pseudomonas sp. WS 5532, assembly GCF_012985445.1. Lineage (NCBI taxonomy): Bacteria > Pseudomonadati > Pseudomonadota > Gammaproteobacteria > Pseudomonadales > Pseudomonadaceae > Pseudomonas > Pseudomonas sp. WS 5532. The sequence goes on along the minus strand of NZ_JAAQWK010000002.1, from coordinate 89,124 downwards.
GCCTGCGCGAACGGGCGCTGGAGCGGGTCAAGCAGCATTGCGCCAAACTGGATATCGAACTGCTCGACGGCGCAGTGGCGTTAAAACGCATCGGTTTTGTGAAAGATGCCAATGGTCGACGGCGTCTGGCACGCATTTACAACTTTGAGTTCACCGTGACCGGCGAAGCCCGCCACCCCGGGACTATCACTCAGTTTGGCGCCCACAGCGCGCAGATCGAATTGGCGCCCTACCCGTTCGAGATCAAGACACCGCAGCCCAGCGCCGAAGTCATCGAGCTGAGCCAATGGCGCCAGGACCACGCCAGCAAGACCCGTCACTGACGGCACGCGGCCAGCGTACTCTGTAGCCCAGCCACGTCCTGTGGCTGGCTGAAGATCAATTCAATACGTGAATCGCGGCGCCACTCGCTGGGTTGCCAGGCGAGTGGACCATTATCCACAGCGTTAGCGGACACCCAGGTATCGCCGCTGTGGATAACCAGCTTGGCACGGCGCCATTCAAGGCCAGAAAGCCAGCTGTGCAGGCGCGCAATGTCGAACGACTGGCTCGGATACCAGCGCCAACCGATACTCCAGCCACCTTCCTGGGCCTGGCTCAGGCAAATGGGCAACGCAGGATCAACCCAGACGGCCGGCATCTGTACCACACCTTTGGGCACCTCGAAGTTATCCACAGCTGCGCCAGCCTGTGCATCCAGGCCGGGCAATTGCTTGAGCGGCAACTGCGCCTGGCGTGTCCAGTAAATCGGGCAAGCAGGCAGTTGCTGTTCTATGGCCTGGCGCTGTGCGGCATCCAACGATTCATCTTTGTTCAATACCAACAAACCGGCGCTGGCCAGCGCTTCCTGCTGCGCTTGCGGCAAAGCTTTGCCCGCTGCCAATGCTTGGGCATCCAATACCAACACACACGGCTGAACCGCGAGCACGCCCTGCCATGGCGCCTCGCGCAACTGCTTGAGCAACTGCGCCGGATGCCCCAGGCCCGAGGGCTCGATAAACAGCCGATCCGGCTTGGCCCTACGCAACAGGCGGCCAAGCCCTACCTGGAACGGTGCACCATTCACACAGCACAAACAGCCACCGGCGACTTCGCCCAGCGCAATGCCGTCGTCGTCCTGTGTTAGCAAGGCAGCGTCCAGGCCGATTTGCCCGAACTCATTGATCAACACGGCCCAGCGCTCGTTGGCCGGGCGTTGAGCCAGCAGCTGTTTGATCAGGCTGGTCTTGCCGGCGCCCAAAGGCCCGGCAATCACGTGGGTGGGAATGTTCTGCAGCATTGGGCTTCATTCAGGCCGGGTAGAGCGCTTGATCCTACGCGGTTATGCGAGCCAATCCAGTGTCAGGATCAACCGGCGCTCGTCGGCCTTGAGTGCGGGTGAGCGATGGATCAAGCCATGGTTCTCGTTACCGTGCCATTTTGTGCCCTTGAGCAGAGCCACTTCGCCGCAGTGGACCTGCTCGATGCGCTCGGTGGGTTCCGCGTCGGGCTGGCTGAGTTTACGCCGGTCCATCACGCCTTCGCGCAGCCACTGGCTGCCGATCCCGGCGTAGGTGGTGATCAGTCGAACCGGCACATGGTCGACGTGAAAACGCGGGCACATGGCCTTGTCCAACAGCCGCAAACGCACGCCAATCCTCTTGGCACCGAGCAGGCAAGCAAACGCGCTGACCAGCCAGGACACATCGGCGATAAAGCCTTCGTAACCTTCAAGATCACGGCAACTGGAGGCCAAACCCTGCAAATTGGGCACAGCCTCCTCATTGTCGAGCTCAATCACCAAGGAATCCGCCAACGGCTCATTGAGCGCCACCAGCAAGGCGCCAAATTCGGCGATATGCAGGGGCAACTGGCGCTGCCACAGCGCCAGGTTGACGTCGTTTTCGAGGATGTCCGACAGCGCCAGCGGGGTTTCACCACGGGTTTGCCGGATCACCGGGCGTAAGGGGATTACCGGGGCCAGCATCAGGCTACCTGCTCATACCAAGGGCCAAAAGGGTCGGCCAACTGGCGCCAGCCTTCGACGCCCTGGGCCATTTCTTCATCGTTAAGCAAGCACGCGTCCAGCTCGGCGCGCATCTGCGCGAAGTCGATGTTTTGCCCGATAAACACCAGTTCCTGGCGGCAGTCGCCGGTACTCAATTGCCAGTTGCCCATGATCGCCGCTACGCTTTCTTCGTCTTGCGGCCACTGGCTTTTCGGCACAAAACGCCACCAGCGCCCGGCAAAACCATGGCGCATCAAGCCACCGGCCTGGGACCAACTGCCGGCATCCTGATGCTTGCTCGCCAGCCAGAAAAAGCCCTTGGAGCGCAGCAGTTTGCCGTTCACCCACGGGCGATCGATAAAGTCGAAGAAACGCTGCGGATGAAACGGGCGACGCGCGCGGTAAGCGATGGAGGCGATGCCATATTCTTCGGTTTCCGGCACGTGCTCACCGCGCAACTCCTGCAACCAGCCCGGCGCTTGCGCTGCGCGTTCGAAGTCGAACCGGCCGGTGTTGAGGATCTTGTTCAGCGGCACTTCGCCCATCACCATCGGGATGATTTCCGCCTGGGCATTGAGGCGCTCAAGGATGGCCATCAACTCCTCGCGTTCGCGGCTACTGATCAGGTCGATCTTGCTGATCAGGATCACGTCGGCGAATTCGATCTGCTCGATGAGCAAATCGGTGATGGAGCGCTCGTCGTCTTCGCCCAGGGTTTCACCCCGGGAAGCGAGGCTTTCGGCAGCTTGGTAATCGAGCAGGAAATTCATGCCGTCGACCACGGTGACCATGGTGTCCAGGCGTGCGATATCGGCCAGGCTTTGCTCGTTTTCATCACGGAACGTGAAGGTTTCGGCCACGGGCAGCGGCTCGGAAATGCCGGTGGACTCGATCAACAGGTAATCGAAGCGCCCTTCCTTGGCGAGCTTTGTGACTTCTTCCAGCAAGTCTTCACGCAAGGTGCAGCAGATGCAGCCGTTGCTCATCTCCACCAGTTTTTCTTCGGAGCGATTCAGCGTGACGTCGCGCTGAACCTCACTGCCGTCGATATTGATTTCACTCATGTCGTTGACGATCACCGCCACCCGCAGGTTTTCGCGGTTGCGCAGAACGTAGTTGAGCAGCGTGCTTTTACCAGCGCCGAGAAAGCCGGACAGCACGGTAACGGGAAGGCGATTAGTCATCAGGTAATCCTCATCAGGGTTGGCCGGTCAAATCGCCCGTTTATGGCGTTCGCGCAGCTCTTCACGTTCTTTGGCTTCGATAGACAGGGTGGCAGTGGGGCGCAGCAGCAGGCGTTGCAGGCCGATGGGCTCGCCGGTTTCGCGACACCAGCCGTATTCGCCGCGGGCCAGCAGTTCGAGGGCATCGTCGATCTTGTCCAAGAGCTTTTTTTCACGCTCCAGCAGGCGCAGCTGCCACTGGCGCTGCTCTTCGGCGCTGCCGATATCGGCCAGGTCGCTGTTGGTTTCCTGCTCGCGCAGCACCAGGAATTCAGCCTCGATACGCGCCTGCAGTTCGTAGCGCTGCGTCAGCAGCAGCGCTCGGAAGAAGCCTTGCTGAGCGTCATTCATGTAATCGGCGGGCAGTTGGGCCAGGAGCTCTTGTTCAGTCATGGGAAGCGGTTCACGGGTCAGGCTGTTTTTTAATGTTATAGTATAACAACACAAATAAGCCAATCCCCGCTTGCTCACCACGACGAAGGGCGCAATGCTGGAACACTTTCTTGCCCGAGAGGCACTATGAAATACCTGGTGTATGCCCTGTTATTGGGCGTGGCAGGATCTGCCTGCGCGCAAACGCCGAGCCTGCTGGCGAGCTGCACGCGCAGCGCTAATTTGCTGGCCTGCGTAGACCCGCTGGGCAATGCCTACAGCGTGGCGACGGTTGGCAGCACCACGTATTTGCGCGGTTTTGAAGTGATCGGCAAACGCTATTGGGCACAAACCAGTAGCCGCTATGGGCAGCTGACATTCTTTACCGGGTTGGCGTCCGATGGTGAGGCGTGGGTCGGCTACACGCGCCGCGTGGGCTGGACCACCATCAACCGGTTTTCCAGTTCGGGTGGCGCCAGCGCCAAGTTCACGTGCAGCCGTATAGCCGGCTGTTAGACCTGGCCGCTCTTCTGTTCCTGAACCCAGGCCATGTAGCTGTTCATCGGCGGGTTCTTCTCGAAGTATTTTTTCAGGCCGTCGAACAGGCCATCCGCCACGGCTTGTTGATGACGCGCCGTCACCAGCCGCTGGGCGTCCCGAGTGTTGGAGATAAACCCGGTTTCCACCAGGATCGACGGCACGTCAGGTGATTTGAGCACCGCAAACCCGGCTTGCTCCACGCGCTTCTGGTGCAACGTGGTGATGCTTTGCAGGCTGCCCAACACCGAGCTGCCCAGTTGCAGGCTGGAGGCGATGGTGGCGTTCATCGACATATCGAGAATTACCCCGGCGAGCATCGGATCCTTGTCCTTGAGGTTGAGCAATGTCGTGGCGCCCAACAGGTCGGCGCCGTTTTCGCGCTGCGCCATGAAGCGCGCGGTGGCGGAGGTGGCACCGCCTTCGGACAACGCATACACCGAAGCCCCGGAGGCAGTGAGGCGTGGCGCGGCGTCGGCATGCACCGAGATAAACATATCGGCCTTGTGCTGACGGGCGATGTCCACGCGCTTGCGCAGCGGCACGAAGAAGTCGTCGTTGCGCACCAGCTTCACGTCAAAGCCCTTCTCGCGCTTCAAGCGTTTGGCCAGCAGTTGGGCGATGGACAGCACCACATCCTTTTCGCGCTGACCCTTGGAGCCGATGGCGCCAGGGTCTTTGCCGCCGTGGCCAGGGTCGACCACCACGATGATGTCGCGCTTGGGGTGCGCTTTATCTACTGGAGCCACCAGCGGCGCCGGCTGCGCAGCAATCTGGCGCGGCGCGTGGGTGGCGTTGGTCAGGTCGAGTACCAGGCGATGGCCTTGACCATCCTGTGGCGGCAATAAAAAGCTGTTGAGCTGCATCGGCGAGGCCAGGTCCAGCACGATGCGCGTATCGCTCTTGCCGAAATGCCCCGAACGAATCGAAGTAATCCCACTGTCCTTCAGCGCCAACTGCGAAAAATCACCACTGAGCCCGGCGCCGCTCAGGTCGATGATCACGCGCTCCGGCGACGTCAGGGAGAAGGTCTTGTATTGCACCGGGCCGCTGAGGTCGAACACCAGCCGCAGTTTGTCGTCGGAGCGCCACAAGCGCGCATTACGAATCTGTGTGGCGAACGCCCCCAATGGAAAGGTGAACAGAGGGCTGACCAGCAGCAGATTGAGAAGCTGACGTCTGTGCATGAAAAACACCGCAAATAAAGGAGCGTCCCTGCTCGACATGACTGAAGAAAGACTGGAACAGAAAAATCATCGTCGACTTAATAGTTATAATATAACATGTCTTTTTATTTCCAACGATGGACCTGCTCATGAACGCGCTGACTCTGCCGGATATCGCCGCGCAGGCATCACGGCAAGCCTTGCCACTCGACTGGGTGGGCATGTGCGGCATCGCCCTGCCAATCCTCATCGACGGCCAACGCCTGGCTGCCACCGCCGATGCTGGCGTAAGCCTGGACGATGGCGAGGCCCGTGGCATTCATATGTCGCGCCTGTACCTGGCTTTGGAAATGCTCGACCAGCAGCTTCTTACACCTGCACTTCTGCGTAATGTACTGCAGCGTTTTCTCGAGAGTCATGAAGGATTATCTAAGAACGCCTACTTGCGTATTCACACGGATTTGTTACTCAAACGCCCGGCCTTGGTCAGCCCGCTGGCCGGTTGGAAAGGCTACCCGGTGTGCATCGAAGCGCGTCTGGAAAACCAGATGTTCCACGTGGAACTAAAAATTGACGTTACTTATTCCTCAACCTGCCCTTGCTCAGCTGCGCTCGCCAGGCAGTTGATTCAGCAGCAATTTCTCCAAGACTTCGGCAACACGCCGTTGCAGCACGAAGACGTATTGACCTGGCTCGGCAGCGCCAACGGCATCGTCGCCACACCTCACAGCCAGCGCAGCAGCGCCCAACTGTCGATCCAACTGGACGCCAGCCAGAACACGCTGCCGCTAACAGACCTGATCGACACAGTCGAAGCCGCCCTCGGTACCGCCGTGCAAACCGCAGTAAAACGTGCGGACGAACAAGCCTTCGCCTTGGCCAATGGGCAGAACCTGATGTTCTGCGAAGACGCCGCCCGCCGCCTGAACCTCGCCTTGAAACGCTCGGATGCCGTCAAAGCCTTCCACCTGAAAGTGATCCACGCCGAAAGCCTGCACGCGCACGATGCCGTGGCTGAAAGCCGCTGGACGAGAGACTCTGCATGATCACCTGCAACGCTTTGCGCTGGGGCGCACCCGGGCAACCGCTCACCCCTGCGCTGGATTTGTGCCTGGAAAAAGGCAGCCTCACCGGCATCATTGGCGCCAACGGCACGGGCAAGAGCAGCCTGCTCAAAGTCATCGCTGGGTTGCAAAAGCCGTTGGCGGGCAACGTCTGCGTGGATGTTCCACGCCGTGGCGGCTTGTCGTTCCTGCCGCAGCAGCAACACCTGGACCGGCAGTTTCCGATCAGCCTGCAAGAGTTGGTGGCTGCCGGATTCTGGGGCACCAAACTCACCCCGGAACAACGCAGCCAGCGCCTGCAAGCCGTGTTGGAAGACTGGTGCCTCAGCGGCCTGGAGCATCGACCGTTGATGGCTTTGTCTGGCGGCGAACTGCAACGCGCGCTGCTGGCACGCATGAGCCTGGCTGAAGCGCCGGTGCTGCTACTCGATGAACCTCACGCCGCCCTCGACGAAGAAGGCCAGGCGCTGTGTTGGAAACATGTACACGCCTGGCACGATGAAGGCCGCACGGTGGTGATCGTGTGCCACGACCTCGCCTCCGTGCGCCACCACACTCAGCAAGTAGTGCAAATCAAAAGCTCTGGCTGCGTATTTGGCCCCAGTAAAGAACTGATCCGCCCGCAACCTCAAATGCAGGTGGCCTGATGCACTTCGCCGCCCAATTGTGGATGCCGTTTCAAGATTTCGTTTTCATGCGCCGCGCCCTCATCGGCGGGCTGGTGCTTGCGTGCAGCACCGCGCCGTTGGGCGTGTTTTTGATTCTGCGGCGCATGAGCCTGATCGGTGACGCCGTTGCCCACGGCATCCTGCCCGGCGCCGCACTCGGCTTCTGGTTCGCCGGCATCAGCCTGCCTGCACTGACCATCGGCGGCCTCGGCGCTGGGCTGAGCATGGCCGGATTGTCGGCGTGGATCACCCGCCGCACCGGCCTGCGCGAAGACGCCAGCCTCGCGGCCATCTACCCCATTTCGCTCGCCGCGGGTGTGCTGATCCTGGGCATCGCCGGCAAGCGCCTGGACCTCTTGCACCTGCTATTTGGCTCCGCCCTGGCGGTGGATGAAACCACCCTCACCGGCATGCTCTGGGTCTCGGGTTTCAGCCTGATCGCCATGGGCCTGATCTACAAACCGCTGCTGCTGGACACCCTTGACCCGCTGTTCCTGCAAACCGTCAGCCGCCTCGGCCCACTCGCCCACGGGTTATTCCTGACCCTGGTGGTGCTGAACCTGGTGATCGGCTTCCAGGCCATCGGCGCGTTGATGGTGGTGGGGTTGATGATGTTGCCGGCGATTGCTTCACGCTTCTGGAGCCGGCGCCTGCCGGTGTTGATTGCGGTATCGGCGGTGCTGGGATGCCTGTCGGTGTGGTTTGGTTTGCTGCTGTCGTTCTACTACTCACTGCCCAGCGGCCCGGCCATCGTGCTGGTGGCTGGCGGCGGGTATCTGCTGTCCGTGGTTTTCGGCCCGGTGCACGGCTTGCTGCGCCGCCCGCCCTCTCTTACATCCCAATGAGGTGTTTCCCGATGCGCGCTTTACTCGTGCTGTTCAGTCTTCTGCTGCCCTTGTCGATGGCCCAGGCCGCCGACAAACTCGAAGTGGTCACCAGCTTCAGTATTCTCGATGACATCACCCACCAGATCGGTGGCGACCACATCCAGATCAGCAACATGGTCGGCCCGGACTCCGACGCCCACACCTATGAGCCGACGCCGGACGATGCCAAGGCGCTGCTCAAGGCCAAGGTCATCATCAAAAACGGCCTGGGCTTCGAGCCCTGGTTGGACCGCCTGGTCACCAGCACCGAAACCAAAGCCACGGTGGTCACCGCCAGCAAGGGCGTGATCTCCCACACCATGGAAGAAGACGGCGAAACCATCCCGGACCCGCACGCCTGGCACAACCTGGCCAACGCCGAAATCTATGTGAACAACATCACCAAGGCACTGGTGGCGGCCGACCCGGCCAACAAGGCTGACTATCTGCGTAACAGCCAGACCTACCTGAAAGAAATCTACCGTTTGCTGGCCGAAGCCAAGACCAAGTTCGGCGCGCTGCCAGCCGGTAACCGTCGCATCGTCACCTCCCATGATGCCTTTGGTTACCTGGGCCAGGCCTACGGCATCCAGTTCCTTGCACCGCAAGGGCTGTCAACCGAACGCGAACCTTCGGCTGCCGAAGTCGCTGCGCTGATCACCCAGATCCGCAAGGACAAGGTCAAAGCCGTGTTCATGGAAAACATCAAGGACTCGCGCCTGCTCAAGCAGATCGCTGACGAAAGCGGCGCGCAGATCGGCGGCACGCTGTACTCCGACGCCCTCGCCGCCGAAGGCCCGGCCAGCACCTTTACCGGTCTGTTTGAGTACAACCTCAACACCTTGTGCGCCGCCCTGAGCAAGCCATGACACTGAGCATGCTCGACCTGGAAGAGGCTGCCCTTGGCAGCCGCTTTCCACTCGAACCCGTGCTCGACGCCCTGCCGTGGAACAGCGATGGCCTGATTGCAGCCATCGCCCAGCAACACGGCAGCGGCGAGGTGCTGATGCTGGCCTGGATGAATCGCCAGGCCCTCAGCGAAACCCTGGCCAGCGGGCACGTCTGCTACTGGTCACGCTCGCGCCAGCAACTGTGGCGCAAAGGCGAAAGCTCTGGCCATTGGCAACAGTTGATTGAGGCACGCCTGGATTGTGATGGCGATGCCGTGCTGTTGATCGTCGACCAACAAGGCCCGGCCTGCCACACCGGGCGGCCGACTTGCTTCTACAACGCCATCGATGGCAACCACGTCCACATCATCACGGAGCCTGTTGCATGATCCGCAAGAACCCTTCCGGCGATCTGCCGGTGATTGCCGAGTCGGCCTACGTCGACAAGACCGCGATCATCTGCGGCAAGGTCATCATTGGCGAGAACGTGTTCGTCGGCCCCTACGCCGTGATCCGCGCCGACGAAGTCGACGCCACCGGCAAAATGGACCCGATCACCATCGGCGCCAACTCCAACATTCAGGACGGTGTGGTGATCCACTCCAAGTCCGGCGCGGCGGTGACGATTGGCGAGTTTACGTCTATTGCGCATCGCTCCATCGTCCACGGCCCCTGCACCGTCGGCGACCGCGTTTTCATCGGTTTTAACAGCGTGCTGTTCAACTGCGCCGTCGGCGACGGCTGCGTGGTGCGCCACAACTCGGTGGTCGACGGCCGCGACTTGCCCGCCGCCTTCTACGTGCCCTCCACCACCCGCATCGGCCCCAATACCGACCTGTCGCAATTCCCGCCGGTGAGTGTCAGCGCCTCGGAGTTTTCCGAAGACGTCGCGCGTACCAACGTCGACCTTGTGCGTGGTTACAAAGCCCTGCAAAACGAGTTCTGAGCCATGAGCCGCCTGCTGATCCGCAACGCCCGCCTGGTCAATGAAGGCCAGGAATTCGACGCCGATGTGCTGGTCGCCAACGGCCGCATCGAAAAGATCGCCGGCAGCCTTGAAGGCTACAACGAGCCAGTGGAAATCGACGCCCAAGGCCAATGGCTGCTGCCGGGCATGATCGACGACCAGGTACACTTTCGCGAACCTGGCGCGCCGGACAAAGGCAGCTTCTACAGCGAATCCCGCGCAGCAGTGGCCGGTGGCATCACCAGTTTCATGGACATGCCCAACACCAGCCCGGCCACGCTGAACCTGGAAGCACTGGCCGATAAAAAGCGCCGCGCCGCGTTGCACTCGGTGGCCAACTACGGCTTTCACTTCGGCGTGAGCAACGACAACCTCGACGTGGTTGCCGCCCTCGACCCGCGTGAAGTGGCCGGGGTCAAAGTGTTCATGGGCGCCTCCACCGGCAATATGCTGGTGGACGACCCACGGATTCTGGAGCGGCTGTTTGCGCAAGTGCCGACCATCCTGCTCGCCCACTGCGAACACACGCCGAGCATCCTGGCCAATGAGCAACGCCTGCGCGAGCGTTTCGGCGAGCACATCCCTGCGGTCGCCCACCCGCTGATCCGCGATGCCGAAGCCTGTTATCGCTCGTCGTCTTTTGCCGTGGAATTGGCCAAGCGCCATGGCACGCGCCTGCATGTGCTGCACCTGACCAGTGCCCGCGAACTGGCATTGTTCGAAGACAAACCCTTGGCCGAAAAGCGCATCACTGCCGAAGTCTGCCTGCACCACCTGCTGTTCGATGACCGCGACTACCATCGCCTCGGCCACCAGATTAAATGCAACCCGGCGATCAAGACCCGCGCCGACCGCGACGCGTTGCGCCTGGCCTTGTTGAGTGATCGTCTGGATGTGATTGGCACTGACCATGCGCCGCATACCTGGGCGCAAAAACAGTTGGGCTATCGTGAAGCGCCGTCCGGGTTGCCGCTGGTGCAGCACGCGTTGCCGGCGTTATTGGAATTGGTCATCGACGGGCATTTACCCCTGGCCACGCTGGTGGCAAAAACCAGTCACCGGGTGGCCGATTTATTCGCCATCCCGGACCGTGGTTACTTGCGTGAAGGCTATTGGGCCGACCTGGTGCTGATCAAACCCGAGCCCGAAGGCAAACCGGTGAGCAGCCAGCCGATCCTCGCCCGCTGTGGCTGGACACCCTTCGCCGAACGCAGCTTTCGCCACAGCGTGAGCACCACACTGGTGTCCGGCCACCTGGCGTGGCACAACGGCCAGGTGGTCGACAGCTGCCAGGGCTTGCCCTTGCATTTTCTGCGCTGACCGACGCCAGCGGGCTTGCCCTAATACCATTCAGTCAAGAAGGCTGAAGGGTAAAAAGTAACCTGTGGCGAGGGAGCTTGCTCCCGTTGGACTGCGCAGCAGTCCCATGCTTTTAAAGCAAAGAGCAGGGGCCTCTTCGCGGCCCAGCGGGAGCAAGCTCCCTCGCCACAGAGAAGGTGGCAACCTTCAATAGTTGTGCACCTGTGCTGCGATCAAGCCAACTCCCACAGCTTAAGCGCGGGGTTTTACCGTACCGCAATCGTTGCCCAGCCACTGGGCGTGGGTGTCCAGACTGCCCTTCTGCTGGACGCCGGTGGCATTGAAAGTACCGTTTACCTTGGTAGTGAATTCCTGCTGGCTCTGGAAGGTTGCAACGCCAGTGCCTTGGGCTTTCGGGCAACTGAAACGGAATTTCCATTGGTTGCCGGTCTTGTCGGTCACTTCCTGTTTGCAGCCCGATTGCGGGTCGGTCAGCGGGATCGAATCCGAGGCGACCTGGGCAGGCGTCAGGCATACCTGCACGCCTTTACCGGCCATGGTGATGCCCTGTTTTTCCAGCATCGCACGCTGCTCCGGGGTCATCTGTTGCTTGAGCTGACCGAGGATCAGCGACAGGTCCGGCAAATCCTGGTTATCGACTTTCATATTGCTGGTGGTCAATTCCCACAAGCCCGGCGCCAGCATCTGCGCCTGAGCCGCCACGGGCAGCGTCAATCCAACAACCATGGCCAAACCAAGCAGACGAGCATTCATCGGGTAACTCCTGGGTAATTGTGGGCGTTAGACGCCGCAAAGCCGCCAGTGTTGCACGGCAAATAAAATAGCGACATTCGCCGTGGAACATGGTCTGTTAGGCACTCGATTGCCTGGAGTGATGTCGTTCATGGATTTTTTTGGCCCGCACCTGCTCGCCTACTTCATTGCCACGCTGCACTTTCTCGGGACGCTGGCCGCGATCCACGCGGTACTGACGGTCAGGACCGCCCAAGGCTCGATCGCCTGGGCCTTGTCGCTGATGTTCATGCCTTACCTGACGCTGATCCCATACCTGATCTTCGGCCGCAGCACCTTCGACGCGTACATCCAGGCACGTCGGCAGGCCAACCAGGAAATGCACACCGCCATCACCGAGCTGAACTGGCGCCCCTGGGTCGATGAAGCCCTGGCCGCGCGCAACTCCAGCGCCTACGGTTCCTTGCGCGCCATGCCCAAACTGGGACGCATGCCGTGCCTGGCCAATAATGAAGTGCGTTTGCTGATCAATGGTGAGGCCACTTTCAGCGCGATTTTCGACGCCATTCGCAATGCCAAAACTGCGGTGCTGTTCCAGTTTTTCATCATTCATGACGACGAGCTTGGCAGACAGCTGCATGCACTGCTGAAGGAAAAAGCTGCCGAAGGTGTAGACATTCACGTGCTCTACGACCGCATCGGCAGCCACGCCCTGCCCCACCGTTATGTGCAATCGCTGCGCGACGCTGGGGTCAAAGTCAAAGCGTTCGCCACCCGCAGCGGCTGGCTCAACCGTTTCCAGGTCAACTTTCGCAACCATCGCAAAATCGTGGTGGTGGACGGCATTACCGGCTTTGTCGGCGGGCACAACGTCGGCGATGAATACCTGGGCAAAAAGCCGCCGCTGGCACCGTGGCGCGACACCCATGTGCAGGTCACCGGCCCAGTGGTGGCGTGCCTGCAGGAGTCGTTTGCCGAAGACTGGTTCTGGGCGGCGCGCGAATTGCCACCGCTGATTTTGCCGGACACTTACCCCGAAGACGGCGTGCTCTGCCAATTACTCGCCAGCGGCCCGGCTGATCCGTATGAAACGTGTTCGCTGTTTTTTGTCGAAGCCATTCATGCGGCCACCGAGCGCGTGTGGATCACCAGCCCGTATTTCATCCCCGATGAAGCCGTGTTCTCGGCCTTGCGCCTGGCCGTGCTGCGCGGAGTCGACGTGCGCCTGTTACTGCCATCGCGCCCCGACCATCGCATCGTCTACGCCGCGTCCAGCCTTTATGCGATCGAAGCGGTACGCGCTGGCGTGCGGGTGTTCCGCTACAAGCCAGGCTTTTTGCATCAGAAGGTCGTGTTGGTGGACAGCGAAATCAGCGCCATCGGCAGTGCGAACATGGACAACCGTTCGTTCCGGCTGAATTTTGAAGTGATGTTGCTGACGGTGGACGAGGCGTTTGCCAGCGAAGTGGAGCAGATGCTGCTGGACGACTTCGCCCTTGCCCATGAAGTCAGCCAGGAAGAAAGCCGCGAGACTCGGCGCCTGCAACAGCTGGGCATGCGCGTGGCGCGGCTTATTTCACCCATCCTCTAAGCAACAACACCATACAACTGTTGGAGCTGGCTTGCCTGCGATGGCGGTGTGTCAGGCAACTAACCAGTCCTGATACACCGCCATCGCAGGCAAGCCAGCTCCCACAGTTTTAGATCTTCAGTGCGTCTGAATCAGCGGTAAATATCTTCCCGCGTCCACGGCAGTTCATGGCTGCCATCGGCGTGAGGCTTCACCGCCAATATCTGATGCAAATTGATCCAGCCCCGCGCAAACGCATACGCGCAACCGGCCAGGTACAGCCGCCAGATCCGCAATGCCTGCTCCGGCACCATCTTCGCCGCCGCTTCGAGGTTGTCTTCCAGGCGCTCGCTCCAGTGGTCCAGGGTGCGCGCGTAGTGCAGGCGCAGGCTTTCGACGTCGACCACCTCCAGCCCGACTTCGCTGATTTCGGCAGTCATCATCGCCAGGTGCGGCAGCTCGCCGTTAGGGAATACGTAACGCTCGATAAACTCCCCGGCGCCACGCCCCACAGGTCGACCGTCGGTGTGCTTGGCGGTGATGCCGTGGTTCATCACCAGGCCGCCTTCGCGTACCGCGCCAAACAGCGTCTTGCAATACTCCGCCAGGTTGGCGTGGCCGACGTGCTCGAACATGCCCACGCTCACTACTTTGTCGAAGCGACCGTCTTGCGGCAGGTCGCGATAGTCGAGCAGTTGCAGGTCGACCTGATCTTCCAGCCCTTCAGCCTTAACCCGTTCCCGAGCCAGCGCCAGCTGCTCCTTGCTCAAGGTAATGCCAAACACTTTGACTCCGAACTCGCGCGCCGCAAACCGCGCCAGGCCGCCCCAGCCACAGCCTACATCGAGCAAATACTCACCCGGCTGCAGCCGCAACTTGCGGCACAGATGGCGAAATTTATCTTGTTGGGCCTGGTCGATGGATTCGCTGCCGGTTTCGAAATACCCGCAGGAATACGCCATGTCCTGGTCCAGCCATAGCTGGTAGAACTCGTTGGACAGGTCGTAATGGTAGGAAATAGCCGCTGCGTCTGTAGCCTTGTCGTGGATCGAGCGCACCGGATGACTCCCCTCGTCGTCGTCGATCAGGGCGTGACTCAACTCGTCACATACCCGGATAACCTCGGAGATGGAGCCTTCCAGTTCCAACTTGCCCTCGACAAAGGCTTCGCCCAAAGCATCGAGCGTTGGATGGGTCAGCTTGGACACGACCGTGGGGTCCTTCACCACGATGGTCACACTGGGCTCGGGGCCCAAGTTGAATTCATGGCCGTCCCAGAGTCGAAGACGCAGCGGTAGCTGAAGATTCTGTAAGGCCGGTGGAAGTTGCGCGAGCATGAGTAGTCCCCCCTTGTTTCAGACGTCTGGAATGAGGGTAGACCATCAGAAGACAAAGTAGGAGGCTATCGATTTAATAGCCTTCTTCTATGGGGCTCGGCGCTCGAGCAAACCGTCCTGAATCCACTGTTTCAGCCATGTCACCGCCTGCAGTGGCGCACCCTCTGCATAAGTGACTACCAGCGCTTCGCACAGTTCTGAAAAATTCCAGCCGGTGGTCACCATTCCCGCCAAGGCACTGGCTTCCGCTGGCTCCAGGCTGCGGTAATGGCATACGTTCTGATGGCGCCATACCAGGCAAATCTGCGCCAGCTCCAGCGCGTGGCTATCGGGAAACTGCGACTCATCCTTGCTCGCCCGCCAAATGGCCACAGTATTGAAGTGACAAAGCATCTGCTGCACCGACGGTGCCAGAGTGACCTGCAACGCCGGCCATTCTTCGGGCGCCAGTTGCGCCATGGCGTCCAGACTTAGCGGCTCACCCTGCGGCGCATCAAACGCCAGGGTAAACGCCCACTCCAACCGCCCCAGTTCAGCCAGTGGCGCGCTCTGCTCAGCCACCAAGTGCTCGACGATAAACGCCGGGAACCGTTCACCCAGCCAACGCAGGCTGTAATGGGCGGACGGATAACGGCGCAAATAGGCTTCTGTCAGTAATGCGAACTCATCATCGCCGAGCCAATACCAAATGGCACCGAAGTCATGGCGCAGTACTTCCTGCAAGCGCGACAGGTAGGCGTTGTGATAAATCGCCAGGCCCGTGTCCACATCCAGGGTCGGCCCACCCAGCAAGGTCGCGGCGAAGCCACTGTTGGCGGCTGAGTCTTCAGATAACAAGTGCTGCTCAAAAGCCAACTGCCAATCGGTCAAGCGCATAACGACCTCCGGGCCAAGGCGGTCGCGCCCAGTTCACGGGCCTTGCTCAACTCGGTGAGCAGTTCTTCGAACGGTGGGAAATGGTCATCGCGTTCCAGCAAGGTCGACACCGGCCCCAGATGCTCAAGCGTCTGCTGATAAAGCGCCCAAACCGGGTCGCACACTGGATGGTCATGGGTATCGACCACATAGTCGCCGTAGTCCATATGCCCGGCCAAATGCAGCTGGCGGATACTCTCGGGCGGCAAACTACGGATAAAGGTCCAGGCATCAAACCCGTGGTTGCGCGAGCTGACATACACGTTGTTCACGTCCAGCAGCAGCTGGCACCCGGTCAGATGGGCCAGGGCATTGAGGAATTCCCACTCGGTAAATTCATCGGCCTTGGAGCGCACATAGCTGGAGACGTTTTCCAGTACCAATGGGCGCTGCAACACATCCTGCACTTGGCGCACGCGGGCAGCCACGTGGTAAAGGCTTTCTTCGGTGTAAGGCAGCGGCAGCAAATCGTGCAACTGATGGGCACTGCCGCGGCTCCAGCACAGGTGATCGGAGATCCACGCGGGCTGAATGCGCTCGGCAAGTTGTTTGATTTGTTTCAGGTAATCGCTATCGAGGGCATGCGGCCCACCGATGGACAGGGACACACCGTGCATCACCAGGGGATAACGCTCGGCTATCGCGTCCAGGTAGTACAAGGCTTTACCACCCTGGACCAGATAATTCTCGGAGATCACTTCGAACCAATCCACGGCCGGCGACTGTTCAAGGATCTGCTGGTAGTACTCACTGCGTAAACCCAGGCCGTAACCCAGACTTGTAAGGGAAGCGGACATCACACACTCCTGGGCAAAGTGCCCGCAGCGGCGGGGGGCGTCCGCTGCGGTTGCACCCGTTGCCGGTTATTCGCCGACTTTGCCACCAGCCTTGGTGCAAGCGTCTGCACTGGCCATAGCCTTGAAGCCCTGACCTTTGCACGAACCTTGACCTTTGCAAGCGTGGTCCTTGGTTTTGCAATCGTTCTGGCCTTTGCAAGCGTTGATGCCGTAGCAGTGCACAGCGGTGTCAGCGGCTTGAGCCTGAGTGACAACACCAGCAAACATGGTAGCGGCGGCCATTGCGAGGGCGGCACCAGCAGCAGCGGATTTAAAGTTCATTTTTGTATTCCTCATGATCGGTAGTGGAATCGGTCTGAACGGATTGTTCAGTCTCGACATACCACTAGAGTGAGGTCCATCACTGGCGTTACAGCTGTGTGCAAATATTTCTGAAAATTATTCATCCAGCTTCAAAAGCGGCTCCTGGAAGCGTAGCAAACGCCCGGCATTACCCAATACCAGCAGGGTGCTGAGGTTATGCAACACCGCCGCGATCATTGCGCCTGCTGCGCCCAGCCAGCCAAAAGCAGCAAACACCACGATGGCCAGCGTCCAGCCCAGGCCGATGATCACGTTGACCTGCAACGTATGTCGGCACTGGCGGCTCAAGCGCACACAGGTGCCAAGGCGACGCAGATCGCTGCCGATCAACACCACGTCCGCCGATGCCAGGGCGATGTCCGCCCCGCCGGCGCCCATGGCGACACCGACCACACCCGCCTTGAGCGCCAGGGAATCGTTAATGCCATCACCGACGACCATCGGCCGGAAACCGCTGCCAATTTCCCCCAGCACGCGGTTGAGCTTGTCCTCCGGCAAAGCCTGCGCTTCGACGTCGCTGATGCCTACGTCGAGCGCCAGGCTGTCGGCGACACTTTGACGGTCGCCGGTCAGCAATAGTTGACGGCCCAAACCGAGGTCGCGCAGCTCTTGCAGCGCCTGGCGTGCTTCTGGCTTGACGCTGTCCGCCAGCAACAGCCAGGCCAGGAACTGCCCGTTCAAGGCCAGCCCGGCAATCGGGCCGTCATGGTTCGGGACTGTCGTCGTGACAATACCCAACTGCTCGAACAACTCCGGTCGCCCCAGCGCCGCCTCGCCCTGCCCGGTTTGCGCCACGACGCCAAGCCCCTGGCGTTCGTGAATATCCGTCAGCACCAGCATTTGCTCTTGCGTGGCCAAACCGGCCAGCGCACGGCTGACCGGGTGACTGCTGGCCGAACCCAGGCTGGCGGCAAGATTCAACAACACTTGCCGATCCGGCGCTGTGGTTTCAATGGACTGCAAACGCAGCGTGCCGAAGGTGAGCGTGCCGGTCTTGTCGACCACCAACGAGGTCAGGTCCGCCAACTCCTCCAGAAACGCCGAGCTGCGAATCAAAATCCCATGGCGCGCCGCCACCGCAATCCCGGCAATCGCTGTGGCCGGCGCCGACAACACCAGGGCACACGGGCACGCCGCCACCAACACCGCCAACATTGCCTGAGCGTCATTGGTGACAAACCAGGTCACCGCCGCCAGCAGCAATACCAGCACCATATAGCTGCCGGCGTAACGCTCCAGCAGCCGCGTGATCGGTGGCTTGGAGCGTTCAGCGTTTTGCATCAGGGCGATGACCTTGCCCAAGGTCGATTCATCGCCGGTGCGGGTCACCTGCAAGCGCAGCAACCCATCCAGGTTGATCGCACCGCCAAACACCTGCACACCGACGCTCGCTTCCAGCGGCACCGACTCACCGGTGATAGGCGCCGTGTCCAGGCTCGCCTGGCCCGACAGCACCACGCCGTCGGCGGGCACGCGATCACCGGCGCGCACTTCGACAATGTCGCCGGTGTTCAGCGTGCCGTTATCCACTTCAATAATGCTGCCATCGGCCTGCACCAACCGCGCATGGCTGCGGGTCAGTTTGCCCAGGGCGTGAATCGCTTCCTGAGAGCCGATCACGCTGCGCTCTTCCAGCACATGGCCGAAGATCATGATGATCGGCAACAACGCGGCGGTCAGCAGATCACCGGTGGCCCAGGCACCGAGCATCGCCAGGGCGATCAATTGGTCAGTGATGCCATGCAGGCTTGGGTAACGCAGGCTGTACCAGGCCGAGCGCATCACCGGCACGGCCACCAGCAAGGACGCGACGCCGAGCAGTAATTGGCTGACGCCCGTCTGGTCCGGCGCGAGCCAGCGCCAGACCAGGCCGAGCACAAGTAAACCCAGAGCCAGCATGGCCAGGGTCAATTGCCGGGCAGCGCTGCGCTGCTCGGCGGAGGTCAACATGGGTGCGCTCATTGCTCGGCTCCCTGAATGATCAAGCGGGAGTCGTCTTTAGGGTCGACGGTGGTCACAGAACCTGCCTGGCCCAGAATCTTCGGCAAGCGCTCGCGATAAAGACGCAGCAACAAGCCAGGGTCTTTGACTTGAGCCAGGCTGGCGACGGTCGCGGTTTGCGCCTGGGCGTTGGCCAAGCGTTCACTGGCCTGGGCGTGGGCAACCTGCACCAGCCGATCGGCTTCCTGGTTGGCGGTCTGGGTGAGCTTTTCCGCTTCGGTGCGCGCATTGGCCACGGCTTTGTCGGCCTGCTGGCTGGCCGTCAGCACGGCGTTAAAAGCATTGACGGCCGGGCCTGGCAGACTTGATTGCACGTCGACGCGAGTGACTTCGATGCCCAAGCCCAACCCCGTCGAAGCCAGCTGCGCCAGGCGTTTATTGATGCCTTGCACCAGATCACCGCGCAGCCGCTCACGGCGCTCGGCGGCACCGTTGTCGGTGCCGATCAGTTCAGGGCGCGCCACCAGAATCGTGTCCAGGTCGCGCGCGGCGGTCAGGGCCACCGCGCTGCGCGTCACCAGCCGATCCAGGGCCGGCAGCACGTGCTCGCCCTGCAACACAAACGCGTAAGGCTCGGTGACCTTATAAAACACCCGCACATCCAACTGCACCACGCCGGCATCGCCCGTCAGCAAATAACCGGAACCGGCCAGCGCGTCACTCAAGGGCGTGGCAAAACTGGCCACGCGGTCGGCCTGGATCGCCGCCTCGGAGCGCAACAAGTTCTCCACTCGCCGCTCGATCACACGGTCCGCCGCCGGCAACAGCACCACTTGCTCGAAGGGCTGCGGCCACGCAAGCAAAAGCCCGGCGTTCTGGATGCGGTCAAGCGCGCCGAAGTGCAACACCACGGCGCGGTTCTGCGGGTCGATCTGGCGCACATTCGAAAACGCCCAGGCCAACGCCGCCAATACCGTCACCGCGTACAACGCCAGGAAGGTCAGACGCCCGGCCTGGATCCACGGGCTGTCCGGGCCGTCACGCTCGGTCATGGCTGAACGTCCTTAGGCCCGTCTACCAGTGCACGGAACGGCGCAGCATCGGTGCGCAGGATGATCTTGGTGCCCGGCGTGACCACCGTGCCCAAGGTATCGAGCGAACGCAGCAGGTTGTACAGCTGCGGGTTGCCTGCATAGGCACGCCCGTAAATCTGCGCTGCCTCAACCCGCGACTGGGCTTCGATATCAGCGGCCTTCACCGTGGCATCGGCCTGCACGATGCGCGCATCACGCTCGGCAGCGGAGCGAATCTGCGCCGCTTCACGCTTGCCCACGGCGGTGCGTTCAGTGGCGATGGTTTCGCGCTCGGCACGCATGCGGTCGACGGTGGCGGTCAGGGTGACGGAAGGCAACGTCAGGCGCTCGACACCCACTTGCGCCACGCGCACGCCATAGGTAGTGAGCAATTGTTGATCAATCTGTTGGCGCAGCTGTGCTTCAAAATCAGCAATGCGCACCTGGCTGGCGTCGGTGTTGATCAGGCTGGACAGGTCGAAGCTGGCAGCGGTGGTTTCCAGCGCCGAGCCGACGAAGGTGCGAATCTGCCGCGCCGCTTCATCAGGCTGGTTCTGCACCGCACGCATAAAGCGCTGCACATTGTCGGCATCGCCTTGCACCTGCCACGCCACGTAGGCCTGCACGATGATGCGCAGGCCATCGCGGGTGCCCACATCCTGCAAACCGCTGGAGGTGGTGCGCAGGCGCAAGTCCACCGGGATCGCCGCTTCGAACGGCGCCGGCCAGCGCCAGCCCAGGCCCGGCTCCAGCAGTACCCGCGCCGGGTTGCCGAAGCGGGTAATCACCGTGGCTTCACCGGAGCGCACCTGCACCAGGCTCGCCGCAGCAACGGCAAACAACACCAGCAATACCGCCCAGGCCATGCGCCGCCATGGGAATGGGCCAGCAGCCTGTTCGTCGCCATGATGGTGATGGTGGTGGCCATGATGATGGTGATGACCGTGATCGTGAGAATGAGCGCTCAACAGACAGACTCCTTATTGAACGGCTTTACGCGGCGCCATCGGGTCGGCCGGCAAAGTAAAAGAACGCAGATCGATCGTCGGCGCGCCATCGGCGCCCAGGCGGTGATCCAGAATAAGCAGCTTGGCGTGGGCCAGGCCTTGGCTGAGTTGGCCCAGGTACTGTTCCAGCACAAAGGCACGACCCGCAGTGGCGTAGGCTTTTTGTTCGGCGGTAAAACGCAGGTCGGCCGCCTGGGCGCCCGCGTTTACTTCACGGGCAGTGGCCACCGCCTGATCGCGAGCAGTGCTGGCTTGCAACAACGCCTGGTTGGTTTGCTCGCTGGCAGCCCCGCGTTCGCGGGAGATCAGCGCCTGGGCGCCAATTTGTGCCGCCTGCACACCGTGATAAGCGTTGGCAGCACCGGCTGGTGGGTGAATCGCTTCTACGACCGTGGCCAAAATCTCCACGCCGCTGTCGAGCTTTTGCAGGTCTGCCTGCACGGCGCGACCCACTTCATCGGCGAGGCTGGTGCGTTGCTCACCGAGCAATTCGTCGAGGGTACGCGAAGCAAAGTCATGCACAAGGATGCGGCTGGCGGTGCTGCGAATCAGCGTCGGTATATCCGCGCTGTTATAGGTGGCGGCCAGCGCGGCCTTGTCCGTCAGGCCGATGCGGTAGACGAAACGCACATCCATATTGACGATCTGGAAGCTCTGCTTGTCGCCGCTGCTGCTGGCGATCACTTGGGACTTGTCATTCACATGGCTGGCGTCCCACAAACGATTGGCGATGAGCGGCGCCGGGCCTTCCGCCGAGGCCAACTCCGGTGCGGCGGCCTCGCTGACGCTGGTCGCCAGTTCATGCACCACGCCGTTTTCCACGCTCAGCACGCGCCCCAATGGCCAAGGCAACCCGGCATGCAAGCCAGGCCCGAAAACCTGCACGGGTTTGCCGAAGCGCTCATAAATCCCACGGCCTTGCAGGGGCACTTCGTGCACGCCGGTCAGCGCCCAGCCTACCGCCAGCACCACCAGCAGCACCGGCAAAAACGCCCGACGCATGTAGGTAAACGCCCAGATCTGACGCAGATCGATGCCAAAGCGGTTGTGCAATTCGTGCTGCAACGCCAGCAAGGGTTGGGGTGGCCAACGCAGCAGGCCCGCGATAAAGCTTTGCGCCATCAAGCGCGGTTCGAGGCGCGGCTGGCGCGGGCTGAACAGTGACAGCACGCCCCTTAGCAGAAACTCCAGCGCCACCAGCGCGGGCAACAGCCCCGTCAACACAGCCAGACGCAGCGGCCACACGGATTCGGCACCGGCAAACAGCAGGCAGATCGCACTGACCACCAGGCTGATAATCGCCACGCGGCTCAACTGCGCCAGCTGTGACGCTTCCGGCCATTGCGCGGCGGTTTCCTGGGCCAAGCGGCGCTCGAACACCAGCAAGCCAAAGGCCAACGCCAGGGCCACCGCCGCGCCGATGCTCGCCGATTGCCCCACCGCGGCAGCGGGCAAGGCCAGGTTCCAGAACTCAATGATGCTGATCAGCGCCAGCAACGACCAGCCGCACAGCCACACCACTGGCGCGCCAATCTGTGCCAGCACACCGCTGCCAAACCGATTGATCGCCCGTGCAAGCGCGCCAACCTCTTCGTCGGGAGCTTCGATCAGTTCAGCCGTGGGCGTTTCCAGCGCCTGGGCGCGCCAATCCGCCACCCACCACGCCGACTGCAACCCGGCCACCAGCACCAGCAAGGCCGACGCGCAATTGATCAACACCACCGGCCAGATCGACAGCGGCGCAAACAGTGCCACGAACAGCGCCAGCACCCAACCGGCCAAGGCCAGGGCCGTCAGGCTGATGCCCGCCTGGCGCAATCGGCGGGCATGGAACAACCCTTGTTGAAAACGCGGAAGGCCTTCAACCGAAGCGCCGTCAGCTTCCAGATCCACTTGCATCCACTTAACGTCCGCTACACACAATTGGTTACGATATAACACGGAGCGTGAAATTTTTGTCCGAAAACAGCGCAAATCCCCTGTGGGAGCGGGCTTGCTCTCGATAAAGGTCTGCCAGTTTTTAATGGTTGGAATGATGTACCGCCATCGCAGCATAGGTATCTACACAACTTTGAAGGCCGCCACTTTCTCCTGTGGCGAGCAGGCTTGCCCTGCGTTGGGCTGCGAAGCAGCCCCAGTGAAGGCACTGCAATTTTCCTGAAAGTACTCAGTGTCTGGGTTTGGGGCCGCTTCGCAGCCCAACGCAGGGCAAGCCTGCTCGCCACAACGGCTCACCTGCCACAGATTTCGTGTCAACCGGCTGTGTAGATACCTATGCCCATCGCAGGCAAGCCAGCTCCCACATTTATTCTGTGGTGCTCTCTGGAAAGTGATTAAACCCCCAGAAACACAAGCCATCACTGGTGCAGGCACAGATTAATCGGCACACTCCAAAACAGTTTTTCGCGGGCCCATGGACAAGGAAGCGTCATGATTTCGATCTACCAGCTAAAACCGCGTTTTCAGAACCTGCTGCGCCCTCTTGTGCAGCGTCTCTACGACAATGGCACCACCGCTAACCAGATAACCGTGCTGGCCGGCGTCGTTTCCTTGCTGGTCGGCCTGCTGATCGCCAGCTTTGCCCAACACCTCTGGCTGTTTGCGCTGATCCCGCTGTGGATGATCCTGCGCATGGCCCTCAATGCCATCGACGGCATGCTCGCACGCGAATTCGGCCAGCAATCGCGCCTGGGCGCCTACCTCAATGAACTGTGTGACGTGATCGCCGACAGCGCCTTGATCCTGCCCTTTGCGCTGATTCCGGGCGTGAGCCTGGCGCCGGTGCTGCTGGTGGCGTTGCTCGCCGTGTTCAGCGAATACGCCGGTGTACTGGGGCCGATGGTGGGTGCCTCACGGCGCTATGACGGGCCGATGGGCAAAAGTGATCGTGCGTTCGTGCTCGGTGTACTCGCCACTGGCGTGGCGTTGGGCTGGCTCGGCGCGGGCTGGGTGGATGCGGTGATGTGGCTGGTCGCTGCCCTGCTCGCCTACACCTTGGTCAACCGCGTGCGTCAGGGCCTCAAAGAACAACAAGAAACCTCTCCGATTGCATAAGGATTTTTGCGATGCGCGAACAGCAAGAGCACACTTTCAGTACCCATGATGGCGTCGAGCTTTTTTATCGACACTGGCCGGCCACTGCGCCTGCGGGCGATGAGCCGCGCAAGGCGATCCTGCTGTTCCATCGCGGCCATGAGCATTCGGGCCGTATTGCCCACCTGGTCGATGAACTCGACCTGCCGCAATTCGATTTCTTTGCCTGGGACGCCCGTGGCCACGGCCAATCGCCGGGCGCCCGCGGTGACAGCCCAAGCTTCGCCACCAGCGCCCGCGACGTGCAGACCTTCTGCGAACACATCGGCGCCACTTACGGCATAGAAGAACAAAACTTCGCCGTTATCGCCCAAAGCGTCGGCGCGGTAATCGCGGCCACTTGGGTACACGACTACGCGCCAAAAATCCGCGCGCTGGTGCTCGCCTCCCCGGCGTTCAAGGTCAAGCTGTACGTGCCCTTCGCCCGGCCCGGGCTGGCGTTGATGCGCAAGTTTCGCGGCAACTTTTTCGTCAACAGCTACGTCAAGGCCAAGTTCCTCAGCCATGACCCTGAGCGCGTCGCGTCCTACGACAGCGACCCGCTGATCACCAAAGCGATTTCGGTGAATGTGCTGCTCGGTTTGTACGAAGCCGCCGACCGGGTAGTCGCCGATGCCCAGGCGATCCAGGTGCCGACGCAATTGCTCATCTCCGGCTCCGACTTCGTGGTGCACCGCAAACCCCAGCAGCAATTTTTCGACCGGCTTGGCAGCCTGAAAAAAGAGCTGCACATCCTGCCCGGTTTTTTCCACGACACCCTCGGCGAGCGCGACCGCGCCACGGCCGTAAGCAGCGCTCGGCGTTTTATCCTGCAGAACTTCGCCCATCCGCTGGACCGCGCGGCCCTGCTCGACGCCGACAAACTCGGCGCCACGTGCGCCGAATCCGAAGCCCTCGCCGCGCCGCTGCCGCGTAATTCCCTGCGCGACCTGTACTGGCGCATCACCCGCGCCAGCATGGGCCTGGGCAAGAACCTGTCGGACGGGGTGAAACTGGGTTTCGACACCGGCTTCGACTCCGGCAGCACCCTGGACTACGTGTACCGCAACACGCCCACCGGCAAGGGCGGCTTGGGGCGGATGATCGACACCAACTACCTCAACTCCATCGGCTGGCGCGGCATTCGCCAGCGCAAGCTGAACGTCGAGGAACTGCTACGGCTGGCCATGGCCAGGTTGCGCGATGAACATCGCGAGGTGCGCATCGTCGATATCGCCGCCGGCCACGGGCGCTACATTCTTGAAGCCTTGCAAGGCGTTTCGCCGCTGCCGGAATCAATCCTGCTGCGCGACTACAGCGACATCAACGTGCGTGACGGCGGCGCGCTGATTCGTGAAAAAGGTCTGGGGGATATCGCGCAGTTCGTCAAAGGCGATGCATTTGATAGAGCTGACTTGGCGTCACTGGCGCCCAAGCCGACCCTGGCAGTGGTGTCCGGCCTGTATGAGCTGTTTGCCGATAACGGCATGGTCGGCGGTTCGCTGGCCGGTCTTGCCGAAGCGGTGGAGCCCGGCGGGTACCTGGTCTACACCGGCCAGCCGTGGCACCCGCAACTGGAATTGATCGCCCGCGCGTTGACCAGCCATCGCCAGGGCCAGGCCTGGGTAATGCGCCGTCGCAGCCAGGCAGAGATGGATCAATTGGTCGAGGCGGCGGGCTTTCGCAAAATCACCCAGCGTGTGGATGAGTGGGGCATTTTCACCGTGTCCCTGGCACAGAAGATCTGAGCATGCGCGAACCCGGTTTATTGAAACCCGCAGTCCTGTGGCTATTGCTGTTGGCGCCGCTGTTTTTCAGCACCTACGGCTTTGCCACCTGGGTCACCAGCCAGCGCAGCGATGTGGGCACGCTGGTCTTCGGCTGGGAAACCCATATGCCGTTCTGGGCGTGGACCATCGTGCCCTACTGGTCCATTGACCTGCTGTACGGGTTTTCACTGCTACTGCCCAATACTCGCCATGAGCTGAAACAACACGCGTTGCGCCTGCTCAGTGCGCAAGTCATTGCCGTGAGCTGCTTTTTGATCTGGCCGCTGCGTTTCACCTTTGAACGGCCGGAGCTGGATGGCGTATTCGGCTGGCTGTTTGCAGTGCTGGCCGGGTTCGACAAACCCTTTAACCAGGCGCCGTCGCTGCATATCGCGCTGCTGGTGATTTTGTGGGTCATGTATCAGCGCCACACCCGAGGGTTTTGGCGTTGGCTGGTGCATGGCTGGTTTGCGTTGATCGGTATTTCGGTGCTGACCACTTATCAACATCACTTTATCGACTTACCCACAGGCGCCCTGGCCGGTTGGTTGTGTGTGTGGCTGTGGCCGGTGGAACATCCAAGCCCGCTGTTGAATGTACGGCTGACGCGGGATACAAAACGATGGCGACTGGGCATGCGCTACGGCCTCGGCGCTTTAGTGCTGGTAATCCTGGCCTTGGTGCTGCGCGGCGGGTGGTTGTGGCTGCTTTGGCCAGCGGTTTCCTTGGGTTTGATCAAGGCGAACTACTTTGTACTCGGCGCGTCGGGCTTCCAGAAGCGCAAAGACGGCCGGCTCACTCCTGCCGCGCGCTGGCTGTATGCACCCTATTTGGCGGCTGCGTGGATAAATTCCAGGCTGTGGACACGTAAACATCCACAGCCTGACCAGATTGTGGATAACGTCTGGCTTGGTCGAATTCCTGCCAACGACGAGCAAGGTTCCTTCAAGGCTATCGTCGATCTGTGCGCCGAATTACCGATTAATCCACAGGGCCGCGCCTATGAATGCGTGCCCGTGCTGGACCTGATTGCCCCGTCCCCCGCCGAGTGCCAGCAAGCCGCCGAAGCCATTGAGCGCCTGCGTTCAAACGGCGCGTTGCTGGTGTGCTGCGCCCTCGGCTACTCACGCAGCGCCACCGCCGTCGCCGCGTGGCTGCTGCACAGCGGGCGTGCTGCCACGGTCGACGAGGCACTGGCTATTATTCTTACAGCACGGGCCGAAGTGGTCCTGCATCCTGCTCACCGTAAAGCGTTGGAGGGTTTGCCCCATGCCCGCTGATATGGAACTTCAGGTTGTTGCCAGCCTGCTGCGCCGTGGCCGTTCGCTGGATCAGTTATCCACAGGCCTGACCGTGGCTGGCGTGTTGTTTGGCCTCGCTCAGTTGCTGTTGGCGAGCGTTTCGACCCTGTGCCTGCTGCTCAGCCTGTGGATGATTATTCTCGGCTTGCTGCAAAAGTACTGGGCCTTGCGCGTGGCCTTCGACGCCGACCTGTTCGCCCTGCTGGCCCGCGACACCGAGCGCACGGCCGACCTCGACCAAGCCTTGCAGAGCCTCGGCCTGCAATCGCCCAAACGCGCCGGCCGACCCTGGATCGAACGCCGTCGCGGCGCGCTCAAACTGCTGCGCAAACAAGCCTGGTTGCTGGGCGCGCAAGCGCTGCTGACCCTGGCCGTCATCCTCGCCAGCCCTTGGCTACCTTTCGCCGGATAAGGAATCCCCATGTTCGAACCCGTGGTCGCCACCCTGATTACTTCGATGGCCCGCACCGTCACCGGCGCCCGCAGCCTGTGGCTGGGCTGCGCACCGGTGCCGGTGCAGCGCATCTACTTCGCCAACCACAGCAGCCACGGTGATTTCGTCTTGTTATGGGCGTCGTTGCCGCAGAACCTGCGCAAATTCACGCGCCCGGTGGCCGGCAGTGATTACTGGAACCAAAGCGCACTGCGCCGCTACATCATCAACCGCGTGTTCAACGGCGTGTTGATCGACCGTGAGCGTAAAGACCCTGTGGATAACCCCTTGCAGCCGATGCTCGCCGCGCTGGAAGGCGGCGATTCCTTGATCATCTTTCCCGAAGGCACGCGCAACCTGGAGGACGGTTTGCTGCCGTTCAAAAGTGGCCTGTATCACCTGGCAAAAAGTTACCCACAGGCCGAATTGATTCCGGTGTGGATCGCCAACCTCAACCGGGTCATGCCCAAGGGCCGCGTACTGCCGCTACCGTTGCTGTGCACCACCAGTTTTGGCGCGCCGCTGCAATTGGAAGACGGTGAAGACAAAACCGCCTTCCTCGCCCGCACCCGCGACGCCCTGCTTGCCCTCGCCCCGGAGCATGTCTGACATGGATAGCCAAACCCTGATGCTGTTCGGCGGAATCGGCGCGATCCTGGTGCTCGCCTCGCTGATCGGCCTGATCCTCAAACTGCGCACCCGTGGCACACCGAATGCGGTGGTCGACAACCTTAACGCCCGCATCAATGCCTGGTGGGTGATGGTGGTGGTGATCGGTATCGCCTTCTGGCTCGGCACCGGCGCGGTGATCCTGCTGTTCTACGCGGTGTCGTTCTACGCCCTGCGCGAATTTCTCACCCTCACGCCCACCCGCCGCAGCGATTACCCAGCGCTGGTGGCGGCGTTCTATCTGGCGCTGCCGCTGCAATACCTGCTGATCTACGCCGACTGGTACGGGCTGTTCTCGATCTTTATCCCCGTGTACGTGTTCCTGCTGCTGCCGATCCTCGCCTCACTGGGCGGCGACAGCACGCACTTTCTGGAGCGTGCGTCGAAGGTGCAATGGGGCCTGATGATCGCGGTGTTCTGCGTGTCGTTCGTGCCCGCCCTGCTGACGCTCGACATTCCCGGCTACGAAGGCCGCAACCTGTTGCTGATCGCTTACCTGGTGATCGTGGTGCAGCTGTCGGACGTGCTGCAGTACGTGTGCGGCAAGCTGTTCGGCAAACACAAGATCGCGCCCAACCTGTCGCCGTCCAAAACCGTGGAAGGCTTTGTCGGCGGGATTCTGCTGTCGTCCCTGATCGGCGCGGCGCTGTGGTGGACCACGCCGTTCAACCCGTGGCAGTCATTCCTGATCGCGCTGCTGATCAACCTGCTGGGCTTCGCCGGCGGCATCGTAATGTCGGCGATCAAGCGCGACCGGGGCGTGAAGGATTGGGGGCACATGATCGAAGGCCACGGCGGGATGCTGGACCGCCTGGATTCGGTGTGCTTTGCCGCGCCGATTTTCTTCCACCTTGTGCGCTACTGGTGGACTTGAGACACACACACTCTCTCAAGCCCAACACACATCAATTGTGGGAGCTGGCTTGCCTGCGATAGCGGAGTGTCAGCCAGCATCACTTTTTGGTGTGCCACCGCCATCGCAGGCAAGCCAGCTCCCACAGGGTTTTGTGGTGTATTGGGAGGCCCCGCTCAATCCGAAACCTTGCTTCACGGCCAACCTTTTGATCGGTTTTGCGGTACGCCTCACCTTTGTGCAACACGCCTGAGCACGCTGACCACTTCACGTCATCTTTTGTATCAAAGACGCGTGTAAGATAGGCCGCACTTTGCCAGGGATGCTCACCATGTTCGATTCGTTGAAAGCGATCAGCCGCCGAATTCTCGGTGCTTTACTGACTGTGGTGAGTGCCATCTTTGGCCAATGGCAGCCGCCGTCTTGGCTGCGAGCCACGGGCCGTGGCGTGGGGAACCTGGGCAATAAGGCCCGCGCCTATCCGCGCCAGGCGGGTGCCGGGGTCTTGGGCCTGGTGCTGCTGGCCGCTGCTGGTTTCTACGGCTGGCACTGGTATTCGAATTTGCCGCAGCCCCACACCGTGGGTTATTCGCTGCATAAGCCGAACCTGACCGATTACTCCCAGCAGCCTCCGGTTGTGGATAACTTGCAGGTGCGCTTTGCCGAGTCCGTGGCTCCGTTGGCAGCCATTGGCAAGCCGGTCACTGAAGGCATTACCCTTAAACCCGCTGTAGCCGGTGCTTGGCGTTGGTCCGACGACCGCACGTTATTGTTCGTGCCGGAAAAAGACTGGCCCGTCGACGCCCATTACACGCTCGACCTGGCCAAGAAACAGCTGCTGGCTGACGGCGTGCTGCTCAGCCAATACAGCAGCCAGTTCTCCACCCAACCGTTCCGCGCCACCCTGGCGCAAAACGAGCTATACCAAGACCCGTCCAACCCCACACTGAAACAGCTGGTGGCGACCTTCCACTTTTCCCACCCGGTGGATGAAGACAACCTGCGCAAGCGCGTCTCGGTAACCCTCGGCAAAGGCCTGGCCTACCGCGACGCCCAGCTGCCCAACCGCCCGGAAATCACCTTCGACGACCTCAAGCTCAATGCTTACGTGCGCTCCGCCGCCCTGGCCACGCCACTGGAAAGCACGCCGGTCAGCGCCAAGCTCGATGAAGGCATCAAAGCCCGTGACGGCGGCAATGCCAGCAACGCGCCACTGGTGGCGGAAGTCACCGTGCCCGGCCGATATCGCCTGACGTTTACCGGTGCCGAAGTCAGCTTTGTCGACAACGAGCGCGGCGAACCGGAACCGGTGTTGATGTTCAGCAGCTCCAGCGCCGTGGCCGATGACACCATCGCCGGTAAGGTCCAGGCCTGGCTGCTGCCGGCCAAGGCTGAAGACGACACGCGCCCTTACACCAGCAACGACATCGACGACGCGATGCTGGCGCGCAGCACCAAGGTCAACCTGACCCACGTGCCCAGCGTCGAACCGCTGAACACCCTGCATGCGTTCAAGTTCAAGGCTCCGGCCGGCCGCGCGCTGTATGTACGCGTGCCCGCCAACCTGGAAGCCATTGGCGGTTATCTGGCGAAAAACCCTACCGCTTCGCTGATCAGCATGCCGGCGTACCCACGCACCTTGCAGTTCCTGTCGGACGGCGCGCTGCTGAGCCTCAACGGCGAAAAACGCCTGGGTTTCATGGCCCGTGGCGTGCCCGGTGCCCATGTGGAAATCGCCCGCCTGCTGCCCAACCAGTTGCAGCATTTGGTCGACCAAAGCAGCGGCAGCTTCGCCCGGCCGAATTTCGGCAATGAATACTTCGACCGCATGGTTGAGCGTCAGTCGCTGGATATTGCGTTGTCGTCCAATGACCCGGCGAAAACCGTCTACGACAACGTGGATCTGAGCCACTACCTCACCGCCAATGGCGGCCGTCGCGGTATTTTCGTGCTCAAGCTGAGCCCGCAGGATGACCCGGCCGAGCGCACGTTCGAGTACGAACGCAACAGCACCAGCGACCTGCGTTTTATCGTGGTTACCGACCTTGGCATCATCGCCAAGCGCTCCAGCGACGGCAGCCACGATGTGTTTGTGCAGTCCATCGGCAACGGCTCGCCGGTCGCCGATGCACAAGTCGATATCATGGGTCGCAACGGTCTGCCGGTCGCCAGCGGCCGCACCGATGCCGAAGGCCACGCGCATTTCGCCAAGCTGGATGAACTGCGCCGTGAGAAAACGCCGCTGATGTATGTAGTCACGCGCGGCAATGACCAGTCGTTCCTGCCGATTGCCCGTCAGTCCCAGCAGTTGGACTTTTCACGCTTCGATGTAGGCGGTTTGGAAGAAGACGGCGCGATTAATCGCCTCAGCGCGTATATGTTCACCGACCGTGGCCTGTACCGCCCGGGCGAGACCGCGCACCTGGGCATGATCGTGCGCAGCGGCGACTGGAAAGGCGCCTTGCAAGGCCTGCCGGTTGAGCTGCAAATCACCGACCCACGCGGTCTGGAAGTGATTCGCCAACCGCTCAAACTGTCCACCAGCGGCTTTGAAACCTTTGATTTCCCCAGCAGTGAAGTCGCCCCCGCCGGGGATTACACCGCGACCTTGCAGCTGATTGGCCAGAAAAACACCCGCACCGACTTGGGCAGTGTCAGCTTCAAGGTCCGCGACTTCGAACCGGACCGCATGAAGGTCAGCCTGAGCCTGCACGACACACCGGTGCTGGGTTGGATCCCGCCGGACCAAGTGGTGGCCAAAGTCACCGCGATGCATCTGTTCGGCGCTCCGGCAGCCGGCCGGCGTGTCACGGCGAAGATGTCCCTGAGCCCGACGCTCGCGGCCTTTGACCGTTACCCCGATTACCGCTTCCGCCTCAACGACGCCCTGGAAGAAGCCAGCACCGAAGACCTGGCTGAAACCACCGTCGACGATAACGGCCAGGCCGTACTCGACCTCAACCTGCAACGCTTTGCCAGCAGCACCTATCGCCTGCAGGTGATGACCCAGGTGTTCGAGGCCGAAGGCGGCCGCAACGTGGCGGCGCAAAGTGCGCTGCTGGTGTCGTCCGCGCCTTATCTGGTCGGTGTGAAAAGTCAGGATTCGCTGTCGTACGTCGCCAAGGACGCCCCGCGTCAGGTGCAATGGCTGGCCGTCGCGCCGGACCTCACGCCGATGGCCGTGGATGGCCTGACCAGTGAAGTGGTCGAACACCGTTACGTATCGGTACTGGTGAAACAGTCCAACGGCACCTACAAATACGAGTCGCGCATCAAGAACATCAGCCAGCCGGCCTCACCGCTGACGATGACCAAGGACGGCGCCAAGCAGACCCTGAACACCGGCACGCCGGGTGATTTCACCCTGCAGGTCAAAGACGCCAATGGCCGCCTGCTCAACCAGATCGACTACAGCGTGGCCGGGCGCGGCAACACCTCGCGCTCGCTGGAGCGCAACGCCGAGCTGCAACTGCGCCTGGATAAACGCAGCTATGCCACCGGTGATGAGATAGCGATCAGCATCCGCGCGCCTTACACCGGTGCCGGCTTGATCACCATCGAGCGTGACAAGGTTTACACCCAGCAGTGGTTCAAGGCCGACAGCACCAACAGCGTGCAACATATCCGCGTGCCTGCCGGGCTTGAGGGCAATGCCTACGTCAACGTGCAGTTTGTGCGCGACATGGGTTCGCCTGAGGTCTATATGAGCCCGCTGTCCTACGGCGTGGTGCCGTTCAGCATCAACCTGGATGCACGGCGCATGGCGCTCAAGGTTGAAGGCCCGGAGAAGATCGAGCCGGGGCAGACCCTGGATATCAAGGTAACTGCCGACCGCCCAGGCCGCGCGGTGGTTTACGCGGTGGACGAAGGCATCCTGCAAGTGGCGCGTTACCAGACGCCCGACCCGTTGGGCTTCTTCTTCCAGAAACGCGCATTGGAGGTTGGCACCAGTCAGATCCTTGACCTGATCCTGCCGGAATTCAGCCGCCTGCTCAGTGGCGCAGCGCCCGGTGGTGACACCGAAGGCGCGCTGGCCAACCACCTCAACCCGTTCAAGCGTAAACACCAGCCGCCCGTGGCCTGGTGGTCCGGGTTGGTTGACCTGCCGGCCGGTGAAACCGTGCTGCATTACCAGGTGCCGGACAGCTTCAACGGCAAGCTGCACCTGTTTGCGGTGGCAGTGGACAGTGACAGCGTGGGCGTCAGCGAGGCCAATACCGAAGTGCGCGGGCCGATTGTGATCACACCGAACGTGCCGGCCTTTGTGGCGCCGGGGGACGTGTTCAATGTGAGCGCCGGGGTGTTCAGTAACCTCGACGCGGCAGCGGACGTGAAGTTTGAAGTGCAGACCAGCGACGGGCTAAACGTGCAGGGCGACAAAGGCAGTACCCTGTCGCTGCAACCGCGCAAGGAAGGCACTGCCGAGTTCAAGATCAAGGTCGGTGAAACCCTCGGCTCCGCGGACCTGCGTTTTGTCGCGGTACTGCCGAACGGCAAACGTATCCAGGTCGCAGAAACCACGTCGATCCGCCCACTGAGCGAGCATCGCGTGGCCTTGAGCCTGGGCCGGTTCGACAGCGCCAGCAAAGAGCTGAAACCGACGCGTGAGCTGTTCAGCCAATTGCGCGATGTGCAACTGGGTGTGGCTGACTCGCCGCTGGTATGGGCCAACGGCCTCAAGCATTACCTGGATGACTATGGCTACGCCTGCACCGAGCAATTGGTGTCCAAGGCCATGCCGGCGTTGATCTGGGGCGGTACCGCACCAGAAGCCGAACAAGCCTTCAGCGGCGCGGTGCGCATGCTGCGCCAGCGCCAGAACTCGGCCGGTGGCTTTGGTTTGTGGGCCGCCAACCCGGACGTGGCGCCGTATGCCAGCCTGTACGCCACCGACTTCCTGATCGAAGCCAAGGAACGCGGGCTGCCGGTGCCGGAAGACCTGCTGGCGCGCTCCAACGCCTACCTGACCGACTTGGCCAATGGCCCAAGCGAAGGTCTGTCGGAATTGCGCAACCGTGCCTACGCCAGTTACCTCTTGAGCCGTCAGGGGATTCTGGTGAGCGGCGCCTTGAGCGACATTCGCGAGCGTTACGAGAGCTACTTCAAAGACACCTGGCAGAACGACTTGGGCGCCGCTTACCTGGCGGCCAGTTACAAGCTGCTCAAGCAGGATCGTCAGGCCGATACCCTGTTCCGCAAAATCCCGTGGCGTTCGCTGGTGGATAAGTGGGACAGCGACGGCCTGTATTACGACCCGCTGGTACACGACGCCGAGCACTTGCACCTGCTGGCGCGCCACTTCCCCGAGTTGCTTGACGATGTACCGACGGCGCTGCTGGATAAACTCGGCAAGCGCCTGAACGAACAGCGTTACAACTCGCTGTCGGCCGCCCTGCTGCTGCGCGCCCTGGACAATTATGGCCAGCGCGCCCAGAGCGACATGACCCTCAAGGCGACCGCCTGGCTGGGCGACAAGCAACAGCAATTGCTGGAGATGGCCGGCCAGCCACCGCGCGCCGCCGTGCCGGGTAAAACGCAGAAGCTGGTGATGGAAAAAACCGACGGACCGGCCGCCTTCTACATGCTCAGCGAAGCCGGTTTCGACAAGGGCGCCAAGCTCAAGCCCATTAACAATGGCCTGGAGATCATCCACGAATACCTCGACCTCAAAGGCGAGCCAGTGAGCAAAGTCGCGGTGGGCGACGAGTTCCTGGTGCGCCTGCGCCTGCGCGCCACCGACCGCGACCAAGTGCAGCAAGTGGCCGTGGTCGATCTGCTGCCCGGTGGCGTCGAGCCTGTGTATAACTTGCCGCCGGAGCCGGAAGCGGCCGCCAGCAACGAAGAAAGTGAAAGTGAAGGCGACGATTCCGAGTACGTGGAAACCGCAGACGGTGACGAAGCCGATACCTGGCAGGCGCCGATCGGCGAAACCGAGCTGAGCAACTGGCAGCCGGACTACGTGGACGTGCGCGATGATCGAGTGGTGTTGTACGGCACCGCGCTGCGTGATGTAGGCACTTTCGTGTACCGCGTGCGCGCCACCAACGCAGGGACGTTCAATACGCCACCGGCCTACGCCGAAGGCATGTACGAAACCACCCTGCAAGGGCGCGGCAAAGTAGGCCAGCTTGAAATTACCAAGCCTTAAACGCCTGACGCCGCTGCTTGCAGCGGCGGTACTCTTTACAGGCACGCTGGCGGGGCTGCGATGGTGGCCCCATGCCCCGCTGGAACAGGCCGTCACCTCGTCCCGCGTGGTGTTGGCCGATGACGGCGCGTTGCTGCGCATGACCTTGGCGCAGGACGGGCAATATCGCCTGTGGCTGCCGCTTGCGCGCATGTCGCCGTCACTGGTCGAGGCCTTGCTGCTAAAGGAAGACCGCAATTTCTATTGGCACCCGGGCATCAACCCCCCGGCGTTGCTGCGCGCGGCCATGGCCACCTACAGCGGCGGCCAGCGTCAGGGCGGCTCGACCTTGAGCATGCAGCTGGCGCGGCGGCTGTGGGACCTCAACACCCGCCAAGTGCCGGGCAAATTGCAGCAGATGGCCCTGGCGCTGTGGCTGGAAGCGCGCTACAGCAAGCACGATATCCTTGAGGCTTACCTGAACCTGGCGCCCATGGGTGGCAATATCGAGGGCGCCGAAGCGGCCAGCCGGATTTACTTTGGCAAGTCGGCGGCGCAGTTGTCGTTGTCCGAAGCCTTGGCGCTGGCGGTGATCCCACAGCAACCGGGGCGACGCGCGCGCTTCGGGCCGTCGCTGCAAAATGCGCGGCTGCGCTTGATGGCCGACTGGCGCGAAACTTATCCACAGGACCCGCGTAACGACAGTTTGCTCGACTTGCCTCTGGAGGCGCGCAACCGCCAGCAGATACCGTTTCTGGCACCGCACTTGAGCGAACAGCTGCTGGCGTCGCAACCCGGCAACGAACTCAACTCAACCCTCAACCTGCCTTTGCAGCAACTGCTCGAACGCTTGATCACAGGCTTTATTGCCGAGCGGCGCAGTACCGGTGTGGAAAACGCCACGGCCATCCTTGTGGACAGCCGCGACCAGAGCGTCAAGGCGCTGGTAGGTTCGGCGGATTACTTATCCACAGGCATCCACGGGCAGGTCAACGGCGTGTTGTCGCGGCGCTCGCCGGGGTCGACGCTCAAGCCGTTTCTGTATGGGTTGGCGCTGGATCAGGGGGTTATCCACCCCATGAGCATCCTCAAGGATTTACCCAGTAACTTCGGCTACTTCCAGCCGGAAAATTTCGACGGCAGTTTTGTCGGGCCACTGACAGCGCGGGATGCGTTGATCCGTAGTCGCAATATTCCGGCGGTGTGGCTCGCCAGCCAAGTGCAGTCGCCCTCGCTGTATGGCTTGCTGCAACGCGCCGGTATCAAAGGCTTGCGTGGGGAAAGCCACTACGGTTTGGCCCTGGCCTTGGGCGGCGGCGAGATGACGCCGGAGGAACTGGCGCGCCTGTATGTGATGCTGGCGGGTGACGGGCATTTGCGGCCTTTGCGCTATTTGCAGGAACAGCCGCAAACCACTGGAGCGCAACTGCTCACGCCCCAAGCGGCGTTTATGGTGCGCGACATGCTGCGCCGCAACCCGCGCCCGGATGGTCTGCCCGGCCGCCACTGGCGCACGGCCTGGAAAACCGGCACGTCGTGGGGCTTTCATGATGCCTGGAGCGCAGGCCTGGTCGGGCCGTATGTGCTGGTGGTGTGGGTGGGTAATTTTGATGGGCGGCCGAACCCGACGTTTATCGGCGCCAAAACCGCCGCGCCGCTGTTCTTCCGTATCGCCGACGCCCTGCCGCTGGCCTTGCCCAACGTGGTGATCAAGCCCGACAAGCCGCCCGCCGGGCTGGTGCGCATCGACGTGTGCGCGGCCTCCGGCGAATTGCCCAACCGCTGGTGCCCGCAAACCCGCAAGACCTGGTACATCCCTGGCGTGTCGCCGATTCGCGTGTCCAACCTGCACCGCCCGGTACTGATCGACACCCGCACCGGCAAGGCCGCATGCCCGCCGTTCGACCCGCAATACACCCGCGAAGAAGTCTTCGAATTCTGGCCCAGCGACGTGCAGCGCCTATACCGCGCCGCCGGCCTGCCCCGGCGCACGCCACCGAACGTGATGAAAAATTGCCAACCCAACCGCATCAGCGACCAAAGCGAAGCGCCGCAGATTCGCTCGCCGCTGACACAGGTGAGCTACCAGTTGCGCCTGTCCCAGCCGCAGGAAAGCATTCCGCTCAATGCCAACGCGGCCAGTGATGCGACCACGCTGTACTGGTTTGCCGACCAGACCCTGATCGGCCAAGGCCCGCCGCAAACCACCTTGAACTGGCGGCCGGGCAAGTCGGGCGAGTATCGGTTGCGGGTCAGTGATGATCAGGGCCGCAGTGCGAGCCGCGGGTTACGAGTAGAGTTTGTACCTTAGGTCAACTCGGTTTTGAAAACGCTCGCCACCAACGCCTGCAACGCGCGTATTTGGGTAGTGGAAAAGATCAAAGCGACAATAATCACGCTCAGCCAGATCAAAAGGATCTTGAATGGATCGAACTCGAGCGCCACCAATGCCCACGTCACCAGGCCGCCACCGATCACGCCAACCACTCCCCAGGCGATAAGTATGGGCTGAACCCGCTTGTGGATATCTCGATAAAGAAACACCCGTGCAACGCACATCAGCACGAATACTATGCCCATCCAACCGAAGGCAGCCAACAACGGCAGCGATAAACCTTGGCGCTGATACAACAAAGCCACCCATTCATGGAATGGCCCCAATCCAGCCATTTGCTGGAACGTATCGCGGCTGGGCAACTGCCACTGCATCCATTGCGCCGGATCTATAAGCAGTAGCGCCATACTGAACAACACCACCAACGCACTGCATAACCCCAAGGCGCGCCACGCTGGCACAGTGAGACGATAGTTGTTCACAGTGCGCACCCGCTCCACACCAAATACCGTATCGGCCTCCTCACCCCGGACGATCACCGTTTTACCGTTACGCTGTATTGCAGTACCGATAACCATGACCTCCAGGCTTTCGCTGAGCAAGATTTCTCCTTGTTGGCGGCCCGGTCCTGCGGTGTAACGATAGTCCCCTAGCTGTGGCACTTGGCCTGAAAACAACTCAATGCCTTCGGCGATGATATCCACAGTGCCGTGGGCATCCTTGAGCGCAAAGTCATTGCATTGTGCGTCAGTAAATACTGTCCGCCATGCATCCCTTTCGCCGCTGTCGCGGTAGCTCTCCTGGATCTGCAGTGAATACCCGGCACAGGGCAAGCCATCCACTGGGGATAAGCGCGACTCTTTGAGCATCACAGTGCCACAGACTTTTACCAGACCAGGTCTCAGCGAGTACGAAAGGCTGAGCGGCAAGCGTTTGTCCGCACGGTAGAAACCTCTGTTCATAGTGATGACACCCCTGTCTGGCTATCCATAAGGCTGCATTCTAGGGATAAGGTGGCCGCTAATGCACATCAATGAGGCAGGGAGCATGGGGGTTCTCGGCGGGCTACCTCATGCAGTCAACTCGGTGTAATTCGACTCGCCGCCACCTGTCGCGCCCGACAACCAGCCCCAAACAAAGCTCAAGGTTGTGCGCCCTGACGCGTCGACACCCACTGTACCTCTCGACCACCCGGCAAGTAGTTGCTCGTCCACTGTCACACAGTGAAAAAGCAGCTCAAAGGTGTTGTGACCTGTCACCTGTCCGACCTGCGCTCCCAAACGAATCCGACCGCCTTCGTAAGTACTCGAAATAACGCCATCTTCGACCAGGTAATGAAATACCGTACCGACACCGGACAGTCCTTGGGCGTTGTTCGCCACCGCAAATCGGCGATTGTGCAAGCGTGCGTGTACGATTGTAGAGAGGCTTTGCATAAACGGGCGTCCTTGAGTTGGCGGCTCCAGCATGTAAAAAGGGGCTATTGAAATAGCCCCTGGTGCTCAACAAAATATTTTGACACCAACAGCTCAGTAAACACTGGGGTAGACGGCTC
This sequence comes from Pseudomonas sp. WS 5532, assembly GCF_012985445.1. NCBI lineage: Bacteria > Pseudomonadati > Pseudomonadota > Gammaproteobacteria > Pseudomonadales > Pseudomonadaceae > Pseudomonas > Pseudomonas sp. WS 5532. The sequence continues at coordinate 50,215 of NZ_JAAQWK010000002.1, read as the reverse complement.
AACAGAGTGCGCCGGCTGATCGAATATTTTGACACCTACCAGTCAATCTGACTAAACCAACCCTGATTTTCAACAATATATTTTGACACCGTGGGCACACCTAACGAGTAGCCACACTGTGATGGTGCTTGGTTAGCTGCAACCGCTGCGTAGTTGCGTGGACTTGACCACCCATTTGCATTCGACTTGACCAGTCGTTTGCATCGGAGTTGACCAGAATACTGAGTGGCCTTGACCGGCAAAAAACGGCCGATTCTGTTGAAAAAGTCGGCTTACCCAAAACGCTCGAATATTGATGGATGAAAACATCTCTTTTGCACGCTGCTACGTGAAATCCGACTCCTGAACCTTCTGCGCAAAACTCAGATTTCAATCTCAGGCGCGTACTTTTCTGCCGTGGAATTCGAAGCCGACTTTTTCAACAGAATCGGCCAATAGCTGTCCTTCATGAATTTCGCTCAAACAACATCCTTTCCAGCGTATTGTCCTTCATCCAATAGTGATGAAACAGCCCCGCCACCGCGTGCAAACCAATCAACCAATACCCTGTAGTGCCAACCAGCTCATGCCAGTACTTGAGCTGTTTTGCGAAGTCTGGGGCAATGGCTACCGGTGCCGGCACGTGAAAGCCAAAGTACGGGAACGGCTTATCGCCAGCTGCGAGCATCAGCCAAGCAAGGATGGGCGTTGCGATCATCAGCCCGTACAGCGAAAGGTGTGTCAGATGCGCGATAGCTGTCTGCCATACCGGTGGTTTTGGGGTTATCGGTGGTCGTGGGCTCAAGCGCCCGACCAGGCGAACCCACACCAGGGCGAAGATGCTTGTACCAAACAAGCCGTGAAAGCCCATGAGCAAACCCCGTGCTTCGCTGCCTTTGGGCAGATAACCCTTGATTTCAACACAGGCATATACCCCGACGAACAGGGCCAGCATCAGCCAGTGCAGGGTTATTGAAAGTTTTCCAAATCGGGTTACGGCGGTGTCGCTGGTCATAAGAAGCGTCTCTTGATTGTTGAGAGGAACGTTGAACCGGTTGCCTTGAACCGGCTGCGTAACACTGCTCGTCCTGTCTTAAGAGAGTCTGAAGATTGACTCTCAGGTTAACCTTCTTTCACCTTCAGACTTCGTTAAGAAATGGCTTGGATACTTCGCTCAAACCCATTGAGGGAGGCGTTCGGCCCATGCCCGATTTTGACTGGAACATACCCCTGCCGTTGTATTTCGGCCAAGCTGAAACGCGGCCGTTGACCCTGACAGCTGCGTTGCCGGATGACGCTTTGCGAGAGAAGCTCGAAGCCTTTATCCAGCAACGTTTCCGAAAGGCCCACGGCGCCGATATCCGCCACTTCATGCCCGAGCTGTTCGGCATGCACAACGGTGAGGGCCAGTTGTGCGCAGTGGCCGGTGTGCGTCGCGCGCACCTTGAACCGCTATTTCTGGAGCGGTATCTGGACGAGCCGATCGAGCCATTGATTAGCGCGGCCGCTGATCACTCGGTAGACCGAAATGCCATTGTCGAGGTTGGCAATCTGGCGGCTAGCGACACCGGCAGCGCGCGCCTGAGCATCATCGCCATCACCTATCTGCTGGCCATGGGTGGCCTGGAATGGGTGACGTTCACCGGCAATATCGGACTGGTCAACAGCTTCCGTCGTCTCGGCCTGAAACCCGTGACATTGTGCGCCGCAGATCCGGATCGACTGGGTGACGAGCGTCAACATTGGGGCAGTTATTACGAGAGCAAACCCTGGGTGCACGTCGGCGACATCCGCGCCGGGTTCGTCCACCTACGCAATATCGGCCTGTTCAGCCGCCTGGGCTTGCCGACCCCGATTGAAGGAGCCTGCCATGTCGCTTGAACTGCAACGCTTTCAGGAAACCTTGCGCGAGCATGCCCGGCGCAATGACAGCGCGACCGCGCTGTGGGGCGATACGCTGAAACTCGATTACGCCACCCTGTATGCAGAAGTGCTGTATCGCCAGGAGCGCCTGCGCGATGAGCAGGTGCAAGTCGTCGCCCTGGCGCTGGACAACGGCGTCGACGCAATGCTCTGGGATCTGGCGGTATTGTTCGAAGGGTTGACCTGCGTAACGCTACCGCCGTTTTTCAGCTCAGCACAACGCGCCCATTGTCTGGAGCAGAGTCAGGCCGAACGCGTGATTGCCGAACCGGAGCTGGAACCCGAACTGCGCGCTGCCGGCTATGAGCAACGTGGCGAGTTCTGGTGTCGCACCTTCAGCAGTCAAAGACGCATGCCGATGGGCACCGCCAAACTGACCTTCACATCTGGCACCACCGGCACGCCGAAAGGTGTTTGCCTGAGTGCCGACAGCTTGCTGCGGGTCGCACGAGAGCTGGATCAGGCGAGCGAAACCACCCGGCCGCAGCATCACTTGGCGCTACTACCGTTGGCGATACTGCTGGAGAACCTAGGCTGTTATGCCGCGCTGTATGCCGGTGCGATGCTCAGTTTGCCGAGCCAGAAAACCCTCGGCATTCAGGGCGCCAGTGGCGTCGATGTCCCGCACCTGCTCGGTTATCTCGCCGGGCGTGCGCCGCATAGCCTTATTCTGGTGCCACAGCTGTTACTGATGCTAGTCAGCGCCGCCGAACAGAAAGCCTTCGCCCCGCAAACTCTGCGCTTTGCTGCGGTCGGTGGTGCACGAGTTTCCAAAGATTTGCTGGACCGTGCGCAACGGGTCGGCTTACCAGTTTTTGAAGGTTACGGTTTGTCCGAATGCGCGTCAGTGGTGTGCCTCAACCGCCCCGGCGCACTCCGACCCGGCAGTGTCGGTCGACCGCTGCCCCATGTCGAAGTGCGGTTGGCCGAAGACGGTGAAGTGCTAATCAAGGGCTCGACGTTGCTCGGCTATCTAGGAGACGCACCGTACGCCGATGAGTGGTGGCCGAGCGGCGACCTGGGCGAGTTCGACCCGGAAGGTTTTCTTTATCTCAAGGGCCGCAAGAAGCATCAGTTCGTCACCAGTTACGGGCGCAACGTCAACCCGGAATGGGTCGAGTCCGAGCTGACCCAGCGCCGCCACATCGCCCAGGCGTTTGTTTACGGCGAGTCCTTGCCGCGCAATCACGCCCTGCTCTGGCCGCATCGCCCGGACTGCACCGATGCCGAACTAGCCGCTGCCGTCGCCGAAGCCAACGAGGCGCTGCCCGATTACGCCCAAGTGCATCAGTGGACGCGCCTGCAGCACCCCTTCACCGCCGCCAATGGCTTTCTAACCGCCAATGGCCGCCCACGCCGCGATGCCATTGTCGCGCAATACCACGCCCAATTGACCGAATCCGTTGTCCGAGAGGAAGCCGCATCATGAGTTTTTTCGACACCCTGCAAGAAGCCACACAGCATGAACGCCACGAGCTGTTCAATCTGCCGATCATCCTCGATGCGTTGCACGGTAAGGTCAGCCTCGATAGCTATCGGGCTTTTCTCGCACAGGCCTACTATCACGTGCGCCACACGGTGCCGTTGATGATGGCGTGCGGCGCACGTTTGCCCACACGTCTGGAATGGCTACGCAAAGCGGTGTGCGAGTACATCGAAGACGAATACGGCCACGAACAGTGGGTGCTCAACGACATCGCAGCCTGCGGAGGTGATCGCAAGGCCGTGCATGATGGTCAGCCTTCGCTGCCGATTGAGCTGATGGTGAGCTTCCTTTATGACCTGATCGCCAGAGGCAACCCGGTGGGTCTGTTCGGCATGGTCAATGTCCTCGAAGGCACCAGCATCGCCCTGGCCACACACGCGGCAGGGAGCATTCGGGAGCGCCTGGCGTTGCCGGAAACCGCCTTCAGTTACCTGAGTTCTCACGGTTCGCTCGACATCGAACACATGCAAACCTATCGCCGCCTGATGAACCAGCTGGAAGATCCTGAGGATCAAGCGGCAGTGATTCATGCTTCAAAAGTCGTTTACCGACTGTACACCGACATGTTTCGCAGCCTGCCTCGTGACGCGGAGATTGAACATGCAGCTGCGTAACGCGCGCGTGGTCTTGACCGGTGCCAGTGGCGGAATCGGCATGGCTATCGCCGAAGCCTTGTGCGCCGCCGGTGCGCGAGTATTGGCCGTGGCGCGGCATCAGGAAGCCTTGGCCCCGCTGCTCAAACGCTACCCTGAGGCCCTGTGCTGGGTCGCAGCTGACCTGACACTGCCAAGCGACCAACGCAAAGTACTCGCCGCCGCCGAAGAAATTGGCGGAGTCAATCTGTTGATCAACGCTGCTGGGGTGAATCACTTCGCCATGCTCGAACAGCTCGACGACAGTGATATCAATGCGATGCTCGCGTTGAATATCAACGCGCCGATTTGCCTGACCAAGCTATTGCTGCCGCTACTCAAGCAGGCCGATAGCGCCATGGTAGTCAACGTCGGCTCGACCTATGGTTCGATCGGCTATGCCGGTTACGCCAGCTATTGCGCGACGAAGTTTGCCCTGCGCGGATTCTCCGAAGCGTTGCGCCGAGAGCTGGCCGACACCCGGGTCAGCGTGCTCTACGTCGCACCGCGGGCCACCCGCACGTCGATGAACAGCGTGACGGCGCAAGCCCTGAACGATGCGCTTAAGGCCAACGTCGATGATCCGCAAACCGTGGCCTCGGCGGTGATCCACGCGATTGCCGGGGACCGCCGCGACCTGTATCTGGGATGGCCCGAGCGCTTCTTCGTGCGCCTAAACAATCTACTGCCGCAACTGGTCGATCGAGGTCTGCGCAAGCAGTTGCCCCTGATCCGTCGCTTCAGCGAAAAACCCGAGAACGAGACCCTCAAACCATGAAAAAAATCTTCGCGTGCCTGTTGATCGCAACCCTCAGCCAAAGCGTCTGGGCGCTGGAGGCCGCCGACCAGCAACGCCTGAGCAGCATTCAACAAACCTGGGCGCACATCCAATATGAAGTGGCTGAAAAACAGCGCGCCGCCGCGTTCGAGCAGTTGTCCAGCGAAACTCAGGCGTTCACTGCGCAGCGCCCGGCGGTGGCCGAAGCCTGGATCTGGAAAGGCATTGTCACCAGCAGCTGGGCCGGTGCCGAAGGCGGACTCGGAGCGCTGGGAAAAGCCAAGGAAGCCAAGGCCGACCTGGAGAAGTCCCTAACCCTCAACCCCAAGGCTCTGCAAGGCTCGGCCTATACCAGCCTGGCGGCGCTGTATGATCGTGTGCCCGGCTGGCCCATCAGTTTCGGCGATAGCGACAAAGCTGAACAGTTGCTCAAGCAGGCGCTGCAACTCAACCCCGACGGCATCGACAGCCTGTACTTCTGGGGCGATCACCTCTACCGTCAGAAACGCTACGCTGAAGCAAAAGCAGCGCTGCAAAAAGCCCAGCAAGCGGCGCCGCGTCCCGGCCGTGAAACGGCAGATGCCGGACGCCGCAAAGAGATCGCCACTCTGCTGGTAGACGTCAACAAGAAAACCGACTGACCAGGAGTCCTCGTGCGTGTATTACTGATTGAGGATGATGTGGCGCTAGGTGAAGGCATCCATCAAGCGCTGGGGCGCGAAGGATACACCGTCGATTGGCTCAAGGACGGCAGCAGCGCGCTGCATGCCCTGCTCAGCGAAACGTTCGATGTCGCTGTGCTGGATCTCGGCTTGCCACGCATGGACGGTCTAGAAGTACTGCGGCGCCTGCGCGACAGCGGCTCGAACCTGCCGGTGTTGATTCTCACCGCCCGCGATGCAACCGAAGATCGCATCGCAGGGCTGGATGCCGGTGCCGACGACTACCTGATCAAACCGTTCGACCTGGCCGAACTCAAGGCGCGATTGCGAGCGTTGTTGCGGCGCAGTGCCGGGCGCGCGCAAGCTCTGATCGAACATGCCGGCATCATCCTCAACCCCGGTACCCAGCAGGTCAGCTACAAGGGCCTTCCCGTAGCACTGACGCCCAAGGAGTATCAGTTGCTGCATGAACTGCTCTCACCTCCGGGTCGGGTGATGACTCGAGATCAGCTGATTCGACTGCTCTATGGCTGGAGTGAAGAAGCGGAAAGTAACACGCTTGAAGTGCACATCCATCACCTACGTAAAAAGTTCTCCACTGAGCTGATCCGCACCATTCGGGGTGTGGGCTATCTAGTGGAGGATCGCTGATGACTTCGATCCGCCGCCGTACATTGACGCTGATCATTGGCCTGCTGCTGGCCGGTCTGGCGGTGCTCAGCCTCTTCAATCTGCACGATAGCAATCATGAAATTGCCGAGGTTTACGATGCTCAACTGGCGCAGAACGCGCGCTTATTGCAAGGCGTGATGCGCATGCCGCTGGCGAGCAAGCAGCACGCCGAACTGTACCGGGCTTTCAATACCGCACTGGGCGAAGCGGTGCCGCGCGGCGATGGTCATCCATACGAACGGAAAATTGCTTTTCAGGTATGGAGCCCTGGCGGGGAGGTGTTGGTGCACACCGCCAGTGCACCGTCCTTCAGTTCACCGCCGACGCAACCGGGTTTCAGTGATGTGGTGGATTTGAACCATCGTCATTGGCGCGCCTTCCTCCTTGAAGACTCACAAAACGGCATGCGCATCTGGGTTGGCGAGCGCGATGATGTGCGCGCGGATCTGGTCGATCGCATCGTTCGCCATACGCTATGGCCGAACATCGTCGGCAGTTTACTGCTCGCGGCGATGGTCTGGCTCGCTATAGGCTGGGGCTTAAAGCCCTTGGCAAACATGGCCGAGACCCTGCGGGCCCGCCACAGCGGTTCACTTGAGCCGTTGCAACTGACACCGTTGCCCAGCGAACTTGAGCCCATGCAGGCGGCGCTCAACCGCATGCTCGCGCAGATTCAAGAAGTGCTTGGCCGCGAACGACGCTTCATTGCCGACGCTGCCCACGAAATGCGTACGCCACTCGCCGTGCTGCGGGTGCACGCGCAAAACCTACTGGAGGCAGGCACAGAGCAGGAACGTCGAGAATCGCTGGAATTCCTCATCTCAGGCGTTGATCGAACCAGCCGACTGGTCAACCAGTTACTGACCATGGCGCGACTGGAACCCCAACCTAATCCGCCACCGCTACAGCGCATCGACCTCTGCGAAACCGTGCGTAATAGTCTCGTGCAACTGACACCGTGGTTGTTGAGCAAAAACCTTGAACTGATATTCGATGTCAGCGACCAGCCATTTTATGTATTCGCCAACCCCTCCGCCATCGACATCGCGCTGAGCAACCTAATCACCAACGCAGCCAATTTCTCTCCCGAACACGGGTTAATCGCTGTGCAACTCAACCAGGCCGATGGCTTCTGTCATTTGACCGTCGACGACCAGGGGCCGGGAATTGATGAGTCATGTAGAGAGCGATTATTTGAGCGTTTCTATAGCCGTGGAACGGCGCAAGGAGCCGGTTTGGGGCTAACCATCGTCAACACAATCGCCATGCGCTTGAACGGTCGTATTGAATTGGTAAACCGGGCCGAGGGGGGGTTGAGGGCTACGTTATCAATTCCAGCCTAAGAATAACGGCAAAGCATCAAATGATTATTTCGTTTCGCACAGCCGGTAAACATCGTACGAGGAGGCAAGGTCCCAAATAGCGCAGGTTATGCGCTTACCAGTACAAGGGGCACTGGTAGGCCAGTGTAGGGAGCGCTGGTTACCGCAGCCATTAAAAAAGGCCCCCACACCGGGCTAACGTGTAGGAGCCTTTTGAACATAAGCGGCGTTATTGGAAAAGGTTACCGTAAGCGTTTACGACGTTAAGGGCGCATCGGTGCGTTTATCCAACTTTGGCTCGCAAGCATATTTCAAAAATTCCAGATTTTGAGGACGCTCTTAGAAATTAAAGGAGATACCTCTCGATAATCAGCGCGATGAATACTATCCACGACGCCGCCAACATACTAGTAATAGCAATCCATTGCGCGCCCATGACTTCGGTTCCGCTTATGCGCATCTATTCAGTGGAGAATAGCTAGTTGCCTAATCGGGTGTCTGTAGGAAATTGACCATGGGGCCTAGGATAATCAGTTTCGTCTACATTCATACGCCGGATGTGATCCGCCTGAACAAGAGGCGGTCACTCCGAAATGGAGTAAATTATCAATATCGGCTCAAAGCGATGGCGATTTCAGTTTTCACCATCATGTCGCTGATTGCCGAGCTATCATCTATCGATGCGACCGAATTCCCCGATTGCCAGAATCAAAGACTTACGATCAAGGGCTTCTAAAAAAATCTCAGAAAACCTCAGCTTTCTTCGTCTGCACAAACTACCCTGAGAGGTCACCTATGAACTCTGACAAGGAAAGTCCGATGAAAAAGCAAAAATCTGTGGCTGACACCGATGCGCTCATAATCAACATAAACGACGGGTTCGAGCTCAGTTTTTGGGCCGTGAAGTTCGGGGTAACTAAAGATAAGATCAGGGCTGCCGTCCGCCAGGAGGGGAATTCACTTACGGCAGTAAAGCGCCATTTCGCTCTCTCCCAGCACGCCTAACCATCCAAGACTACGATCGATAGACGTGAATGCGCCTCTAAACAGACTTCAGTTGCGCGTCAGCAATGCCACTCACTAGCCCGGTGAGGATTCTGCGTGTCCAAGGCGACAGAAGGTTGTGCAGCAAACTCCGCGTTATCAGCCAAATATGACCTATCACGCTCAGTAATAGCGGCAAGCTATGGCTTCCGTGATGTTCTGCATATCGAGAAAAACCGTGCTCGCTACGTTGGCCAAAACGACATGTTCTTTTTGCACCAACATAGGGCGCCATGTCCCATGGTGGTCCCATGGGGCTATTTTTCGGACGCCAAAAACCACAAACCCCCGACTTTCTCTAGGAACATCAGGGGTTTGTGTTTTAGAAATTTGGCGGTGAAGGAGAGATTCGAACATAGGGCGCGTTATTGGTAACGCTGTTCGATAGTGGGAGTGTTCTGAATCAAGCGGGCCGGAACTCAACGGTCAGATGACTGACTTCATGAACTGGTCTGAGCCGATCACGAATACTCTCAGCGCTCGCGGTGGATTCACCAATCACACTCACGATAGCTGCATGCGCTTCTGGTCCAAGGCGCCAGACATGCAAGTCTGTGATGGTTGCATCCCCTGGCCTCTCAACCAGCTCCCGGATCTCTTCCGCTACATGCTCGTCCGTTTTATCCAGCAGTACAGCAGAAGTCACCCCCATCAGCGTCCAAGCCCATCGTGCGATCACAATTGCGCCGACGATGCCCATAACAGGATCCAGCCATACCCAGCCTAGGTATCGGCCAGCGAGTAGTGCAGCAATTGCTAGGACAGAGGTCAGCGCGTCCGCGATTACGTGAACGTAGGCAGACTTCAGGTTGTTGTCGTGTCCAGGATGGACATGGTCATGACCATCATGGTCGTGACCATGACTGTGCCCGTGTCCCAGCAGCAGAGCACTAACAATGTTGACGATCAAACCGGCGATCGCGATGAGCGTAGCAGTGCCGAACTGAACTTCAGTTGGCTGTAAAAGGCGCATGACCGACTCAACGGCGATTATTAGGGAAACCATACCGAGAATCAGCGCCGAGGCGAACCCGCCCAAATCTCCGACCTTTCCGGTTCCGAAACTGTAGCGCTGGCTCGATGCATGGCGTTTTGCATATCCGTACGCCGCCGCCGCGATACCCAACGCGCCAGCGTGAGTCGCCATATGAAAACCATCGGCCAACAAGGCCATCGATCCAGTTATATAGCCGGCAGTAATCTCACCCACCATCATCACCACAGTCAGTGCCACAACCCAAAGTGTGCGCTTGGTATTTTCGTCATGCGATGAGCCTAGAAACACATGTTCGTGTACGTGACTGGTATTGGCGCTAATCATGAATATTCACCCGCATACTTTTACTTGGAGTAACGGCGAATGGCTTCAAGAAGCTCTTCGACGCCTTTTTTGCGCTCTTCTTCACTGAGCGAAGGGTTAGCAACATGCTCTCGAGCGTGGTCCTCAATGATTTCCTCCATCAAGCCATTCATTGCTCCACGAGTAGCAGCTACGAGGTGCAGTGTTTTGGCGCAATCGAGATCCGACTCTAATGCACGCTCAACAGCTTGAAGTTGCCCAGCGATACGCTTTACCCGCTTGAGAAGCTCTTCTTTGGTTGCTGCCAAGTGGCCCATCACATACTCCCCCGCCTCTATATTTTGCACAGGATAGGCATACCCCCTACCCCTATACAAGGTAATCAGAGAAAAATAGATCAACTTAAAATGCTGGGATGGAAAGAGATGCTGAGCGAAAGCGGGAGCACCAGGCCTGGAAGGCAGGTTTCGGTGTAGAACGACGAATTCAAGGACTAAGTTGCCGATCGAACGAAATGGCCCATCAAGGGCATTCTCCAAGCTTCATATTTGCACCAACATAGTGCGCCAGTCCCATGGTGGTCCCATGAAGGCTTTTTTAGGGCGCCAAAAACCACAAACCCCCGACTTTCTCTAGGAAAATCAGGGGTTTGCGTTTTAGTAATTTGGCGGTGAAGGAGAGATTCGAAACCTCAACAAGTCAAGAAGCTTCCGTATGCCACTCAGCGTCCACGCAATGACGGCTTTTGGCCGATTTCTGCCTGTCGTGAGGGGCAGCAAGCGGCCCAGAGTGTGTCAAAACCCTTGTTAGCGGCTTCCACTCTAGTGTTTTTTCCAACTCAGCCCAGGTCAGACATTAGTTGCTCAGATTACGTATAAGATTCCGGAAATCAGCAGGTACGCCGACAACGTGGGCTAGAGGCTAGAAATCTGGGGGTTGGATGATTGCAAGCAACGTTTCATATCTTTGTCCGGTTTGTGGATACCCCGGGCTTGAAGAGCCTCCATACGATGAGGTTGGCTGCTCTTCGTTTGGCATGTGCCCGTCCTGCGGTACGCAGTTCGGCTATGATGACGCAACATCTGCTCATGCTGATTTGCGGAGATTATGGATCTCTAAAGAGGCATTCCGGTATGCGAGACCGTATCGGTTCAGACACCGCGAATAGTCATCAAAAGCCAAACAATGCCGTCCCAGTACTTGATCGTTGCCAACACTAAAGCTCCAAGAATTGGTATCAAGGACAGCCCCTTCAGCAGCCGAAAGGTTCTGGTCAGTGTTTGGCCCTGTTTGTCCACCTGATCGATGGTGATCCTAAGCAGGCGTTGGAGCTTTGGTGGGTAGGTTTTTATCTTGTCTTTGAAATCATCGAAGATGACATTGAAGCTATGAAGCAGGCGCTCCGTCTGCAGCATTTGATTGTGCAAGATCGCAAGCAGAACCACCGAGACCACAGCCAGGCCGAGGACAAGGATAAAACCTTCGAACTTTGAGGTGGTTTTCTCCAGTGCTACCAAACCGGCTAACGATATCGGGAGGGCGAGCATCTTGCCGGCAATGTCTCCCAGCACTCCACTCAGCTTGGTGCCATAGTCGATTTCAGCCTGGGCCACTTCACGACGAACCCGCTCAAACGAGAAGCTATAGACATACGTTTGGAGATTGGCGCGGTAAGTGGCCAAGACCTCTCGCCACTCCCGCACGATCACCAGAAGCAAATTCGGCTCGCTTTCGAACTTCTCGATGACGCTCGCGACGGCCATCCGAATCATCAATTTTCGTTCAGAGAGGTGCGCCTTGTTTTCATTTTTCCGATTGAGAATTTCTTCCAATAAGCTCAAGTGGTTAAGTTCATAATCGAGCACTTTGACGTCGACCTGAGTAGGCAGCAGAAATGTTCTCGGAGGCTTCGCCCCATCAGGTGGTAAGGCAAAAAATAGGTTATAGCCGTCCGGGCTACTGTCTTTGTCAACGCCGATCGCTAGTAGCGCAAGCAACTCAATTAACCGACAGACGCACCTGAGAGACTTAATCTCCGGGGGTTCAATATCATCGCTGTCTGCCCAGCGAAGCTCAGTGATGTAAACATTGCTCGGAAATTGCCCCTTGCCCAACGAACCATTTCGCGCGACAAACTCGGTCAGGCTGCTGTAAAAATGGCCCGACTCATTCGATGGCAAGCGAAATTCAATTTCAAGAAAGTCTGCCTCGTCAGAAAGATGCTCAAACTTTCCATAGGCAGCCGGCAACTCATCACACATTCGTAATGCGCTAATGATTTCGGCCGTTGGCGCTCCCTCGTAACTGACGACCCCGTCTTCAATGGTGGGTGCTCCAAGGGCACGGTAGAGGGCTACCACATGAGAGAACATTTTCAGCCGTTCCTTGCCAGCAGTTCTTTCTCGACCACATCAATCAGCTCGGTCGTCATGTTGGACAGGGTCAACTTCTTCCGAACTTCATCGTAATAGACGTCTGCGGCGGGATCCTTTCCAAGCGCTCCGCGTTCGAACTGCAACGACCAATTGGAAGCATCTCCTTTGATCCGAGTCTTCTCCTTCAGCGTTTTAGCGTTGACCGTAAAGTCGTCAGGAACCTTGTTTTTTTCACTGTTCAAATAATCTTTCAGGCCTGCGATTTCATCAACTAGGTCAGCAGGAACATGAGCGACGGCGGCGTGAACAATGGAATCCAATCGTGCTGACTTGCCTGCTGCCAATTGCACTTCTAGATATTTGATTACCGCTTCTTTAGCCCTGTAGCCGAAGCTTTTTAAAGATTTGTTGTCGCGAAAGAACTTGGCTACGTTATCGATAGCATTTTTCGTAGCACGCCCCGAAGCCACGCCTTTTGCACAGCCCAATGCAGAGATGAAGTAGTCAGACGCCTGACTGTCGCGGCCACGACTAATGAAACATAGATAGGTGGAGTCGGCTTCCTCTGCCATCTCACTTTCGGGTGTTGGGGCAGCAGCCATAGCCTGAATGGCGACAAAGCTCCCCAAGTTGATCCGAGCAGCTTGCTGAACTTTGTTCAGATCTACTTCCTGAATCTCTTTTGGGACATAGTTTTCGTCCAACTGAATGCCACCACGCTCCTTCATGCTAGCGACGAGGAAAAAATTGGAAGCTCCGGAGGAGTACTGGGCGCATAGAATATGTCCGCCGGTCGACAGCACCTGAGTACCCGCCTGCTCTACCAGTTGATCCATGGCCAAGTGAGTCAGATCGATGAACTGGGCCTCATCATCCTGTACGGCTACAAACTCGGTGAAACGTCCAGGAAATGGACCTTGCCGTTCATCATTGGCGAACTGGCCGTAGACCACACTGTTGCCTTCTTTGCCGATGAGACCGTGAATCCCATTCACCAGAAATTGTAATGCTGGGTTTTCGGTATTGAGTACCACATCCTTTTTCACCACATCGGAGATAAAGCTCGTTTTCGCCAGCTTTTTGAAACTGTGAATGATGGCGGTTTTCAGTGTAATCATGGGTCGAATTCCGTTCCGATAGCATCAATATGGAATCACTGAAAATAACACCTTACCCAACAAACTTCAGGGCTTATCTCGACACACTTAAGCGAGGAAGGGAATCCATGCCTACCCCTTGAGCGTAGCCGAGATTGCGACACAACTGTACATACATACAGCAAAATTATCCATGCCGTTCGTCCTGTCTGAATAAGGAGGTAACCCCCAAGCTCATTCCAGAGCTGAAGTGGTGCCGGCAAACATTACGTCCGAGAAATCAACTCAGGCACGATCCCCCCAAAATGGTCATCAACTGAAATTAGGACTACTCCGAATCTCTCCTATATTGACTACTTCGGAGGTCGACATGGCTCTGCCGCCGGAAAGGAAATCTTCTCTATTCGCTCGTTCAGTCCAAAGGAAATGTGATGAGAGTAGCGATCTTGGATATCCAAAATTTCCGCGGTATCCGTGCAGGAAGCGTTCACTTTAAAGACCATCCTGTGCTGATCGGGGCTAACAACACCGGAAAAACTACGGTGATAGAGGCATTGACGCTTCTTCTAGGAAGGGAGCGGATGATCAGGGAACTCACCGAACATGACTTTTACGGTTCAGATCCCCAGCCTGCCGACCGAATAAAGCTTATAGCCACAATCACAGATTTTCCTTCCGAAGACCCTTATCAGAATACCGATTGGTTTAGAGACGGCAGAGGCGTGCCTAAATGGCTGGACGAAGCCAACGGTACGATCAGCGCGGTTCGCACCGAGGAGGCATCGAAGCTTTGCTGCCAAATCGGCGCTCAAGCTTATTTCGACCGCGACTCACTCTCGGTCGAGATGGTTCGTTACTTCCACGATCACGATAGCCCGATGGATCCCTTCGCCGACGACTCGCCCGTTGGCGTTCCTCCACGCTTGATAAAAGAGATTGGGTTTTATCTCGTACGAGCGAGCCGTACCTGGGACAAGGTTTTTACATGGGGGAGTGAGCTTTTCCGGCGTACGCTGCAAGTAGCCGCAGCGCAACCGTCCGAAGCCATTTTAGCCGAGCGTGATCGGCTTAGGCGTCCGGAGGCCCCAATCGAGAACGATGATCGAATTTCACCACTGATCCAGAACGTCAACGCTGAGTTAGCGAGATGCATACCGAATGCACCCCATGTTCAACTGCGGGTGACGAGTACTGATAGCCGATCACTCCTAGACTCTGTCGCAGCACATTTCGCTGTCGTCGGAGGACTAGGCGTACCCGCCGCAAGACAAGGCAGCGGTTTGGTGTCTCTGCAAGGTTTATTACTACTTCTGGAACTAGGTCGAGGTCGTGCAGCAGAAGGTGAAGGATTTCTAATGGCCTTGGAGGAGCCCGAGCTTCATCTGCCCCCGGCAGGTCAGCAGCAGCTGGTACAACGAGTGCAAGCACTTTCGACCCAAACCTTCATTACTACGCATTCCCCATTGATCGCTGCGGTATCAGATCCAACCTCTGTATTGATTCTGCGAAATGTCGACGGTCATCTTTCGGCCCTCCCTTTTTTATCAGAGCCGTTGCTACCAAATGCTCAGAATTGGAAGAGGAAGTTTTTTCAGCAAAGTCGCGTGGATGTCCTGTCGGCTTTAATGCACCCGTGTGTATTGGTGCCTGAGGGTCGTGCTGATTTCCTGTTACTGAAAACGGTGCTACGACCTTTGATGTTGTCCGAGGGTTGGTCCACGAGCATGCCATCTATGTTTGGATTGGAGGTCGGCGTCGTACCCACTGAGGATGCCAAAGTGGTCGAGACGTTCCAGTTACTGTCAGCCACTCATAACAAGGTCTGCTGCCTGGTGGACGGCGACAGAGACGGTAAACGCTATATCTCAAGCCTTCTGGCAGAGCCCACTGCTCCCTCATCAGTAATACGGTGGGCTGACGACGAAATGATCGAAGACGCCATAGGCTGGATTTTGGCTGCGGATGAAGACGACGTAGTTGGGAGGCTTACGGAGTTGACGGAGGTTGCCCCCTCGACTGTGTCCGACATCGTCACCCACTTAAAAAATAAAAAAGTGGACGTGATCTGCTACGAGTCGGTGGCAGACGCGATAGTTAACTCACCTCTCTGCCGTGCCAGAGCAGCAGAGTTGTTCAGCTGTTTGGCTATGGCGTGCGCGGGAACTGCTAGCGCCCATTTCGCCGCCGACCCAGAGGGTGTCTGGGTATTCCAACCATGACAATTCAATCTTTTTCCGGCGCGGCGGGTTGTGGAAAGACTCATCAGTTAATGGCAAACCTAGCCGCGAGATTGGAAAGACAGCCTCTACAGGCGTTTCAAAAAGTTTTGGCGTTGACCTTTATGCATGGGTCGCGGAGGCGTTTGGACGACCGATTGGGCGATGTCGACCTTCTACGTCGGCAGTACGAGTGCACAACAATCGATGGATTCGCTTGGAGAATCGTCAGTAGATGGCAAGCACTAATAACCCAATTAGAGATGGGGCATCCAAGAGTCAATGATTATGAAGCGGTGTGTCAGATCGCCGCTGATCTCCTTTCTCACGATATCGTTGTCCGCTGGATCGCCGCGACGTATCCCATTGTGGTCGTGGATGAAGCACAAGATCTCACGCCAAACCGACTGCGGATAGTGCAGGCAATGGCTCCCCATGTGGACCTTCTAATTGCTGCAGATGAGTTTCAATGTCTCATCGAGGAGCTACGTCCTAATCCAGCCTGCGATTGGTTAACTGCTGTTGGCCACGACGCACTTCTTCAGCAGCCTAGGCGCACCTCAGATCGTAATCTCCTTGCCGCCGCCGGTGCTATCCGATCAGCACAGGCTCCAGCATCAAATGGGCTCTTTAAGATTTTCCACACACCCACACCGGCTCTCGCCGCTTCATACGTTTCTAATGGCATTGGTTGGAATAGAGGGGGGAATCGGGTCGCGATTATCACCCCAACAATGGGGCAATTTGCCCACGGCATCCTCACATGGGTCGCCACCCGAACAACAGGCAGAGGAAACGGCCCCTACAACATAATTCTGGAAGAGTCAGAGACCAAGCTTGCAGACACATTCGTTGACGATCTGGCTCTGCCGGACCAAGCCACATTGGCGGAAGCTTTCGCATTGATGGCGGAAAAACCTGCACCGATTGCTCAAGACTTCGTGCGTTGGCTAGAGAAACAGCGTCGGACTAAGGGAAGGACGCATGTCCTTCGCGAAGAAATGGAGGACACCATACGGCACTCATTTTCAAACCAACGACGTCTAAGCTCACGAGATGGGCCAGGTATTCGAGCGCTAACCGTTCATGGAGCAAAAAACAGAGAATTTGATCTAGTTATTGTGCTTTGGCCTGCGGCAATTCGTGGAAATGACGAGCAGCAGAGACGGCTACTTTATAATGCCGTTACCAGAGCAAAGCACCAGTGTCTGGTACTAGTACAACTCCCGAGAGCAATGATACTTCCTCCTTTCTCCGTTCGAGAGGAGTTAGCTTTAAACGAGAACTAGCTCCTAGCACTACGTAACTTTAGGTGAGGTTGAGACAAAAAGATTAGCTGCCGCAATGTCAGCAGCACCAGGACGATTTTTATGAATCGAGCTTTGAGGTATCTCAAATTCGTCTGCCTTAGTCCACCGAACTCCGAGTCCGCGAACCAGATAGCGGTTCGTTCTAGAAAAATCAGATGCCTCTGAAAAGTCACCCTGTCTGAATGAAATCATTCTCAGATCGTACAATCGCGTAATGGCATCCGCGATGTGGTGTCTCTTAACACCGGTAATCAGCGCTAACCGGTCATAGGACAGCATAGCGATGCCACCTCGATTTGAGTCCCTGTACGCAAGCAAGGCGATGTACACCTTTAATGCCGACAATGACGCTCTGCTGAAGTTGAACTCAGTGAGCATGAGAATCTTGGCGCCAAACGAGCCATCGTAGAGCCAGCGTTTCGGGATTTTCGCCCAACTTTTACTTTCAAGCCAGCCGCAAATCAGGATGCTCGACCCCTTCCTGAGGGCCTGTGCTTTTCGCTGGATAAGCCCCTCTACTTCTAGTCGCGTCAACGCCTTCGCAACAGTTGGCCGAGACAAGCCAGTGAGCCGAATCAGCTCCTCATAAGTCACGCTCGCATTTCCAGTTATGAAATCTGCTCGACAGCACAGCGCTAGGTAAAGCTTGAGCGAGGAAATGCATGCGTTTCTTGCGGACTTATCCTCCTTCAACCACATCGACTTTACCGAATAGGACTCATCCGCAAAGTTGACGAGTTCGCCTGCACGTATCCAATCGACAGGCATTTTGGCCCATTCAGACACAGGACGACCCATTTCGACTTCGCTCATTTCGACCTCCACGCATGCATCAGCAAACCAGCACTCAGAAGCAAGATACAGCACAACGCTAGCTTCAACGGATCAGCCGAGAGCGCTTTATCAATCACAAACAGGACGGAATTCATTGCCTGGAACCTCAAAAAAATGGCTACAGGAGAAACGCTAACGCCAAGCGCAGTTGCTATCTAGATATAGGCGCCTATCAAATCTTACATAACTATCTGTTAAATATGAAAATATAGGCAAACTGATTAGTTAATTTGAGGTCGGCTTGAGACGCGGGTTTTTGCCTGTTTTTTGATCAATTTGAACTCAATTTTAAATTTCCATGCGCTCCAGCACATCCTATCGAATGAGCACGTTTGCAGTGAAACCAGCTGACTTATGAGCACTCACTGTTGCAACGGTTCAACACAGGCTAAGTGCTATATCGAGATCTGTTCGAAGCCTTCGACCGAACCCCATCAATACATAAATCGTATTCTTCGTCTCAAACAAACACCCATGAGTGAAAGAAACCGCCAACGTTGTTCGAACCCAATCGCCAGGTGGGAAGCGGCCTTTGCTATCTTCGATAACGGTCAAAGCGTAAACGAGAGCAGGGATTAACCCTCTATCGGTGATGGCTTTTCTCTGACGCGTTGTAACTTCGATGTCCAATATTGCCCAATCAGCAACAAGACAGTAGGCACGGGAAGGAAAGTGCAGATTGGCGAGGGCCACTGCATCTGGGTTGGCGAGTTGGCACCCGCTTGTTTTCTCCCCTGCAGAAAGCAGTGAGGTAAACCCTGCCAAATTCATTCGTTCCTCCGGCCGATCAAAAAACCGATTCGAATGAGAATCATCCTTCAGCATAGTTCCCAGCGAATCGCCTGGTACAGATGGCGACGAATAGCAGCTAGGTCATCTCACACCTCGTTCCTCTACTCTTCCTTTATCTCACTGAACGGGATGATTTCTATTGGCGGCGCCACCGTACAAAGTGGTTTGCGCCAATAACCCACGCTATGCCATTGGCCATGCTTGAACCCAACCTCGGGGTAGGTGCCGATGTGGGTAAACCCGAGCGCTTCATGGATACCTATGCTTCCCGCGTTGGGTAAGGCGATGCCGGCATAGGCTGCATGAAACCCCTGTTTCTCTAGGACTGGTAGAAGCTGCTGATAAAGGGCACGACCAACCCCTTTTCGGTGCACTGACGGGTCGACATACACGGTGACATCCACCGACCAACGATAGGCTTCCCTGGCTCGATGCTGGCTGGCATAAGCGTATCCAACGACCTTGCCGTCCATCTCAGCTACCAGATAGGGATACGTTGGCAGTGTTGCGGCTATTCGTGCTGCCATCTCATCGACAGTCGGTGGCGTCAGCTCAAACGAGATGACCGTGTCCAAAACCATCGGCGCATAGATAGCCTGGATGTCAGAGGCATCAGCGGGTGTAGCTACCCTCACTTTATAATTCATGTCTTTCCTTGCTGCCCCTTAAAGAACCACGTTTGAAGGGCTGAACCACCTAGGCCCAGCCCTTGAGAATGTCGCGATAGAACCGTGAACTTTGCCTCAAACGGGCTCACCGCATCCACGAACCGTAGAGAGCACCGTTCACTGAATTGGTAGCTTCTGCTCGTGGAGACCAGGCTGCGGGATATCCACGACGACCTCTTTACCACCGAAAACCTTCGCCAAGAACAACGCCGTTAGCCCACCGAAAAACTGCGCGATTATGAACGGCGCGGCGTCTGATATCCGTATCCCCGAGAACGTATCGGTGAACCCACGAGCAATCGTTACCGCCGGATTAGCAAAGCTCGTGGAGGACGTGAACCAGTAGGCTGCAATAACATACGCGGCAACCACCTGAGGCACTTTTGCTTTGTGATATTTATCGCACAGCAGAATTGTCAGCACCAATCCCGACGTTGCCACGTACTCACTGAACCATTGCGATGGCCCTGTGCGAACATGATGGGAGAACTCGACCACAGGCAGCTCGAACATGAAATGCGCAGCGAATACCCCGAAGATTGCACCCGTTGTTTGAGCCGCCACGTATGGGCCCAGTTGCTTACTGCTCAGTCCTCCGCGCAAATAGTCGACTACAGAGACCACCGGGTTGAAGTGCGCACCGGAAAAAGTGGAGAAGCACACGATCAGTACATACAAGCTCGCGCCAGTTGCCAGCGCATTGGCAAGAAGCGCTAGCGCATCGTTACCGTTCGCCAGGCGCTGACCCATGATTCCAGAACCAACTACGGTGCACAGCAGAACTGCTGTACCGAGAAACTCAGCCAAGATCTTCCGTGAAGTACTCATTGGATAGGCCTATGAGGAGAGATTTGAGGGGTAGCGGCTACTGAGCTGGCTCGTAGCCGCAGACGCTGTTACGAGCAGCAGGACTTGGGCTTGACGGGCTGACTCCCTTCCACGACATACAGCGCATCGTCTGCGGAAAGGTAGGCATCTCCTGCGGCCAGCTCCGTAGGCACCCCGCGCTTGTAAACCCTGCCGCTATCGCCGGTGAGTTCAAGCCCAGGCCCTCGGTAGATCACCGTCACAGACTTCCCGCTCTGAACTTCAGGCTTGGTACCAGTAACAGTGACGGAGTAGAACCGGACTGAGCCTATTCGCTTGGTTGAGGCGTCGTTCCTCGCCTCAATCTTTATTCCCGTCAGACCGACTTCTTGAAGCTGCTGGTAGAACTCCTGTTCTTGAAGCACGCCTGAGTAGCAGGCCGACCACAGCTTAGTGTCTCGCTTCAACTCATCAGGAATGGCGATATCTGAAACGTTGTCAGAAATTGCAAAGCGTCCGCCTGGTTTCAGTACCCGAAAAATTTCGGCAAAAACATTCTGCTTTTCGGTCTCACCAACCAGATTGATCACACAGTTCGAGATCACCAGATCGACAGACTCTCTGTCGATAAGAGGCTTGGACTGAGAGCTATCGCTGATGAACTGCTCGAAGTTTTTCCACGATGCCCAATCAGCACAAGGCTCTGTACGCAGGCGTTCCTCGGCCAGCTCCTGATCGATTTTCAAGTTGCTCGCGGAGGCCTTGTAGAAACGCAAAGGTGCGCTATCCGTTGCCTTCTGAAACGCCTTCGCTTCTTCACGAGCGATCTGCAACATGCTTGGGTTGATGTCGATACCAAAGACAGCACCGTTACTGCCGACGATTTGGGCAGCGACGTAGCAATTCAGACCGGCCCCTGAGCCCAAGTCCAGAACGACATCACCTTCGCGCACATACTTGGTCGGGTTACCGCACCCGAAGTTGGCCTCGATGATTCGCTTTGGAATGTTCTTCAGGTATGGGGCGCCATAAGCGTCGCTGCAGCAGCTCTCAGTCAGCTGCGATTCAAGGACAACGTTGCCGTTGCTCAACGCCTCGGTGTAGTCGGCGATGATTGTGTTTTCAATTGCAGAAGTCATTAGTCACATCTCCCGTTTAGCAGCACGAAGTACCATCAGCGCAGCACGATTCCTCGGCAGAGCCTGCGATGGGTACAAGCCCTTTGGTGACCTTGGGATCCCGGATTGAAGGCGTGTTGCAGTCGAAGAAGCCACTCTTGTCTAAGGCTGGCTCGACATAGCAGCGCACTGGTATGAATTGGCCTTGGTAAGGCGCGGACATCAGCAGATTGAAGGTCTTCTCGCACACCGCTGTACGGATGCCGCGCTGGTAGGTATGGCCGTCGTCGTCGACGGTATGCTTCCAGGGACCTTTGTAGATAACGGCATGCCCCTGGTCGAGGCACACGCCGGCTTTACCCTTGTATGCGCTCACGGTGAACAGTCGGAACTCAATGCCGTCCTGAATGGAGACGGGCACCTCGGATGCGAGCTCATAGGTGATGCCATGGAAACCCGCCTCGCAGAGTTGCTCGGCAACAGCGGGCTCCGTGAGCGCGTTATTGCACTCCACCCCCTCAACAGTGAAGGCCCTGAGCGATACGGCTTCCTCATCAGACAGAATAGCCGGGAATACCAGTCGACCATGACGTTGCAGTCGCTCGTAGAGCGATTGCGCGATTCGGCCAAATTCGGGCTCAGCATTGAACCCTTCCCAGTAAATGTTCGCGAACACGGCCGCGGCGGGATCGGCTCCGTTCGCACTCGAACTGAACGCTAAGCCTTGAGCCTCCCCAAACTGGGCTGTGAGTTCGTCATTGCGGCTCTCGGAGCAGATGAAAAGAGTGTCTTTGCTATCCTTCAGCGACCTGTTCAATGCCTCGTTATGCGCGCGCCAGGCAATATGGCCCGGCACCTGGAGACCATCAGTTTGGTTGGCCAGCCTGAGAGCTGCCTGCAACAAAGTAAGTGACGACATCTTTTATCTCCTTAGCATTTCAGGCAGCAGCGTTTGAACACACCCTCTTCCGGCGGTGTGACCGAGTCCATGAAGAGCTTGTCCAGGCGAGAGTCCGAATGCTGCCAGTCGAAGTGAAATTCGTGCTCCTCCAACTGCAACTCCTTCACCGTGTCGTTGTTAAGCAACGGTGAGCCTTTATAGAGATGCAGCCGAGTCTCAAACTGGATAGGGTCGACGATGTTCTCCAGCTCGTTGCGAGCAATGAAATCGTGCAGCTCGGCCATGTCCTCAAGGCTCACCCAAGGGTTGAACGTGATGAAGGTCGGATTAACCTTGACGCCGGCCTCCTTCAGGAACGCCAACGCCTCCTCGATCATGGGCACGTTCATTTCCTTGAAGACCTGATCGAGAACTTCCTGCTTGGGGAACTCCAACGCGGTTGTGATGAAAGCAAGCCCGAGCTGCCCCATTTCCTTGATGGCGTCTTTGTTCTCCAGAATATGATCCACGCGAGTGGTGAAGTCGTACGTGAGGTCGGGGAATTGCGAATGCAGAGTCCGGATGATTTTCAAACCGTGCTTCTTGGCATTAAAAAAATCGGCATCCGTGAAGGTGAGGTGAGTCATTCCCTGTGCGACGAGGTTCGCCACGTCGCGCTCTACAAGATCGTCGGAGACCAAAAGCACCTTGCCGTCGTAGGCTGCATACACGGAACAGTAGGAACACTTGTGGTGACATCCGCGTGACCCTTCGACTCCACCCACAACTTTCTTTTCGCCGAGCAGCTTCTCCAACTGAGGTTGCGGGTATTTGTGTAGAGGCGGTGCCAAGTCCCTGCGCGGCAGGCGGAACCCGTCACGGATCAACTGAGGCACCACAATCTCACTGGAAAGGCCGCGAGTCCGATCGATCACTCCGCGCAGATCTTGTTCCTGTTCGCCACTCAGGTGTTTAGCCAAGCTGACAATGGGTTTTTCCCACTCGCCGGCGATCGCATAGTCACCGTATTTGGAGGCCAGGCTTTTTGCATTGATGGTCGCGTATTGACCGAAGAAGCAAATTTTCTGGGAGGGCTTCGCCTCTTTAAGCTGCTTGGCCAGCTGCGTTCCCGCAGTCAGAGAGTCAAAAAGCGGTACGCAGATGAAGACCAAATCTGCATCGCTGAATCTCTCTAGGGAAAGCCCCTCAACGTAGATATCGATCAGCTGCGCGTCGATATCTGCATCGAGTAGAGCTGTTGTAGCAGATATCGCGTTGAGCGGTTGATACCCCCCTTCGAATGTACTTGCGACCAGGTACTTCATTCTCTTTCTCCTTGAGCTCAGGCACGACGATTCGGTGACTGGAGTCACTGATGGTTTTGTAGGAATTCGAAGTTAAAGCGAGATCAGCAGAAGAACTGCCAGACCTATCAATGCTTGTAGAACTGAACCGGCAGTCACCAAGCGCATATACCTGCCGGTGCTGTATTCGGGGAAAGCGTCCGATTTGACCAGCCAGTAATAGCTGTCGTTAGGGAGAATGGCGACGAAGGATCCCAGGCACACGGCGAACGTGACGCTCATCAAATCCACTCCGCTGGACGCCAGGATCGGAGAAAGAACAGGAGGGATGGCAGCAAAGGTCGCAAGCGAAGAACCATTCAGAGTTTTGAATACCGCTGCCAGTAGGAATACCCCAACCAAAATGTGTGTGGTGCTACCCGATGCGCTGAATGCCTGCTGAATCAGGTCCTTGGGAAGCACCAGACCGAGGGCTTGGCCCAACGCAGACGCACAGCCGATCGTAAACAATAGCGAGCTGGTTCTACGCATCGCTTTGGACAGCAGATCTTGAACCTCACCAGGTTTGCAGCTAAATGCGATCAACAGCGATGTGGCGATCAGCGCCCCTGCGGGAGTAGTGAAGAACTCAATTACGGAGTGCTGGTTCTTGGGAATGGCATACCCGGTAATCAGGAGCACGAAAAACACAGCCAAAGGCAGCATTACCTTAAGAACCGAGTCCTGAGGCGCTATTGGGTCAGTCGATCCACGGGAGGATAGAAAGTCCGTGCGGGTCGTCCAGTAGGTCCAGATCGTCCCGGCAGCCCATGTGACGACTGTGAGCAACAGCCCTAGATACAGAAACTGCGGATCATGAGTGTTAGCCCCTAACCCAATCCCAATTATCAGCGGGCCAGCGGGCATCAGAAGCTTGAACCCCGAGTAGCAGCCGATCGCAATGTACTTCCTGTGTTGCCCCGCAATGGGAGCAAGAGAGGCATAAGCTGTATCGGGGCATACCATCCCAGCACCCAGCAGGGGTGACAGAGAGATACCGAACTTTCCGAAGGAAGCGCTTCCCTGCGTCGAGATCCAGCCAGCAATGAAAAACGCGCTCAGGATCACGATAGCGAAATAGCCGAGATTGTTTCCGAATCCTTTGCTCAGCGATTGGAATACGTCACCGCTGCTTGTGCCGGCAAGAAGGGGGATCAGTATTGCACCCAGTAGCATCGCGACAGGGAGAGGAATGGAAACGCTGCTCCATAGGTTCCGTAACCGGGAGCCAGTTTTCGTCCTAAGCGCTTCTACCAACATCCATGTACCTCCAAGCAATACCGAAACCGCCTCTGAAAGGTCCGTGAACCTTGTCTCTAATTCACAATCGCAAAATACGTTGCGCCTCGCAACCAATATTTTGGAACAATTTTTCGGGCCGTTATGCCCAAAAATATGTGTCGCTACGACTGCTAAGGTGGTATTAGCGTTTTCCCGGAATTGCGAGCCGAGTGCTATGCCAAAGAACGATCAGATCGACCAGGATGCCGAACAGCTCTATGAAGCGCTGAGTCATTTGGTTCGCGTGTACCAGTTTCGAGACAGAGATCGCAACTGCTGCGAAGGTCTATCCGTCACTCAATGCTACGCGCTTGAGCATGTGATAAAGGCTGGGCCTGTTCGCGTTCAATCGCTGGCCAGCGAGCTTTTTCTCGATAAGAGTAATGCCAGCCGGCTGGTCGATTCGCTTGCCAAACAGGGCCTGGTTCAACGTGTACCGGACGCAAGTGACGGCCGTGCGCTGGCAATCACCGTGACGCCCGAAGGCATGGCCATCTACGAAAGCATTCGATCGGACTTGGTGGGAGAAGCTCGTAATCTAGCCTGCGACTTATCGAAAGAAGCACGTGATGGCGCGATCGAAATGCTACGCCGCTTCGCCAAAGCCACCGAACAACGCTGCGGCCTGAAAGACCTTAGCCGTGACGAATATCTGCCAAGCAAATGTTGCTGAAATAGCAAAATCTGTCCTTCTCCCGAAAAATCGCACCGTCTCTAGACCTGTAAAGTCTGAGAAAAAGTGCCCCTCACCTAAAGTCTTACGAATGTCTCAAAAAATTCTGTTCTTCCCAATGTCCATGCCAGACGAGACCCTTCAATCACGAGTTACCCGATATCATTTACTTTCGGGAAATAGAACTGAGCGTGAGACTTTTAAAGATCTTTTTGGTGCCGAACCATTTGTTATCAAAATTATCCCGAAACGAATCGAAGACCTTGCGGAGAAGCTTCCTGGCGACAAGAGCGATAATCTAAATGAGTTGCTTGCGTGCAATACTATTCTTCCTGCTTACAAGCCATTCTTAGGCATCTCCAAAATCAACCATGATGACAATAGCACTTCGCTCGTATCCAGACTTCCTCGTAGAGAGGTAAGTTTTCATAGCATGGCTAAGATTTGCCTTTCCTGTGCCCAATCGGATCTTATTGAGATGGGACATTCGTACTGGCACCGATCTCATCACATTCCGGGCGTAACAGCTTGCTGGAGACACGGTGAGACTTTATTACAGGCCTGTCCAACTTGCACTCATCCGTTTTACCGAAAAAACAAGCTATTACCTATGTTAACCAGCTCCTGCGTATGCGGCTGGAGACCATTAGGCTCACACTCTCCTTCGAGAGTGCCGGAAATCGAGCAAAAATTTGCGCAGTTTGCAAAGGACCTTCTGCACAGTGACTTGCCGGCAGTTCCATCTGGGGTATTAGCCGCATGCTATCGTCGACAAGCTAAGAAAAATGGGTTTGCTCGTGGAAACCTTATGGCGACGACGAAAATGTTCGAAAGTATCCAATCAAAATTTGGTCATGATTTTTTGTCGCGAATTGATAACGCGTACGCGTCAGGCAAGTACCATCAGTGGATAAGAACCACCACTGTTAATGATCAGCTAGATATGCCCATCACCCGACACCTCATCATTTCTCTTCATTTATTTGGAGACGTGAAGACATTTAAAAAGAGAATTACGGAAGAGCTAATACTATTTACTGGAACAAAGTCCAGAAAACCATACAACAAAACAACCCCTAACACCACCAAGGCACTTCATCGCCTGAAAGTTAACAACATCATTGAAGCCCGTACGGGAGCAACCTTGGATTACTTATGGAAACATGCGTATCAAGCTACCCTTTGGCTCACAGCAAATGATAAAAAATGGCTTTTAGGCGTACTCTCAAAAAAAGTAAATACTGCGTCAACAGAAGAATCTAAAACCAATAAACTCGATAACGAATACGCAGACATAATTAAAATTGGCGTTAATGATCTTTATAAAATTAGCAAAACACAGATCCGCGTCAATCTTGGAAATATGCTTGCATTGCTACCAAAGAGAATAGCAGGCGTCCCTCAACGAAATAGCCTATTTCCACTGGTATCCGAACAGCTCGAAACTAATTTTGAATCAGTGTGGCACTTCCGTTTGCGCAGAATTATTTCAGTGCTATCAGAAATGCACCGTCTGAAATTAACTCCCACTATTACGAGCTTGGTTCAACTGTCGTCTTTGCCTAATCAAGCTTGGAGCGCACTCATTAGCTACTTCGAATGGAATGTGGAAAAAATGGTGAGCGAAGGAATAGATGTTGAAAAAGAATTGGCCAAAGCAAACGTCACCCGCCAATGGGAGGGCCCTCCTGGTTACCAAATGTCCCTCGGAGGACGAGCCTACACCAAGCAAAAAAGTTAAGTAGCCACCCTTGGCCTGCATTCCCTTCGCTTAGATGGGGCGATCTATCGATTCCGACAAACGATCCTCGGCTCGCCCTTCTTCACTGGAGGGTGACGCATCTAACCACCCAGCACATTCGCTTTACCGCATATTCGAATTATCATATATTCGATTTTCCATATGCGGGAGAAGTGAACATGAGCGAGCTCATCACCCCCACCGTCCTGTTTAAAAGCTTGGCAGATGCCACTCGAACCAAAATAACGCTACTCATCGCCCGCGAGGGCGAACTCTGTGTATGCGAACTGACCGTGGCTCTTGGGCAGAGCCAACCCAAAATATCTCGACACCTCGCGTTGCTGAGATCCTCTGGGTTACTGGCGGATCGGCGCCAAGGCCAATGGGTTTACTACCGACTCCACCCTGACCTACCTAGCTGGGTCACCGAAGTGCTTAAAGGTGTCGTCGATGCCAACCGACAGTGGCTGGACACAGAAACTAAGCAGCTCTGTGAAATGGATGATCGTCGAGTCAATCAGACCGTATGCGGCTGATCCAATCCTCATTGACACCCTGAGCGCCTTGGCTTTGCGCCTTAGCTTTTAATTCCAGGAGATCACAATGAAAGTCCTATTCATGTGCACCCACAACAGCTGCAGGAGCATCTTGTCCGAGGCGGTGTTCAATCACCTTGCTCCTGAAGGAATGGAAGCCGTCAGTTCCGGGAGCTTCCCAAGTGGCCGGGTAAACAAGCGAGCGATTCAAACGCTCAAAGCTGCTGGTATCCCTACTGAAGGCCTTAGCAGTAAAGCATCCGATGCCTTTGAAGGGGCGCCACCAGAGATCGTGATCACCGTCTGCGATCGGGCTGCCGGCGAAGCCTGCCCGATTTTCTTCGGCCCGGCGCTCAAGGCTCACTGGGGGTTGGCTGATCCATCCGAAGCTACGGGATCGGAAGCGCAGATCGATGCGGCATTCCAGCAAACCCTGATCAAAATCCAGGAGCGGGTAAACGCCTTCATTTCGTTGCCTATCGCTACGTTGAGCGAAGCAGATCTCAAAGCTGAGCTAACTCGCATCGGCACATTGTGAGCCAAGCGTCGCCGGGACCAGGAGTAACTATGAAAGACTATTTCCCAAACATCGAAGCGGATCTCATCGACGTCCCAAGCATGGAACGGCTCACTCCTTGTGAGCCGTCCACTCATAAACCCCGAATTCTTCTCATCTACGGTTCAACCCGCGAGCGTTCGTTCAGCCGGTTGGTTACCCAGGAAGCCGCGCGGTTGCTGGAGCACTTTGGTGCGGAAACACGAATCTTCAACCCATCAGGATTACCGCTGCCTGATGATGCTCCGGATACCCATCCGAAAGTCGCAGAGCTCCGCGAGCTAATGCAGTGGTCGGAAGGACAGGTGTGGTGTTCTCCGGAGCGTCATGGATCGATGAGCGCCGTCTTTAAAGCTCAGATCGACTGGGTGCCTTTGGCGATGGGCGCAGTACGTCCAACCCAAGGTAAAACCTTGGCAGTCATGCAGGTTTGTGGCGGCTCTCAGTCTTTCAATGTAGTGAACCAACTACGGGTTTTGGGACGTTGGATGCGCATGGTGACAATCCCCAATCAGTCATCAGTGCCCAAGGCGTTCACCGAGTTTGACGAGGATGGACGTATGAAGCCTTCGTCTTACTACGACCGCCTGGTCGACGTGATGGAAGAACTGATGAAGTTCACCCTGCTATTGCGTGACCGCCAGGACTACCTGGTAGACCGTTACTCGGAACGCAAAGAGTCGGCCGAAGAGCTGTCGAAACGAGTGAATCAGCGCTCTATCTAAGGATCTCATCATGTCTCACCCTTTCTCGATCCTAGCAATGCCAGATGGTACGGGCACTCTCATCTTTACCCCGTGTCCGGGTACTCAGGATGAGCCGCTTCAGCAAGCGCACGACACTCTGAAAAACGCAGGCGCCAGAGCCATTGTCAGTCTGATGGCCGACACCGAACTTACTCACAACGGCGTCGGTGAGTAAGGTCAGTAAGTCCAGGCAGCTGGACTCACTTGGTTTCAGTTACCGATTGAGGACGATGAGGCTCCCGACGCTGAATTTGAGGCCAAGTGGCAGAAGGCTCTCCCAGCATTGTCGGAGCTTCTGAAGGCAAGCCAAGCCGTTGCGATTCATTGCAAAGGTGGGTCGGGACATTTCCGATCAACAGATATTGGCCAGATATAGTCATTCGCTAGAGGTTCAGGATTTTGTCGTGCCAAATAACGTGGCTCCAATGGATTGAGGAGAAAGAGGTCATCGTTTTCCAGAAAGTAATCGCCATCCTTTAGGAAAAACCGAAAAAGCGGGCGTTAGGATGTGCTCATTCTTTAACTGTCGGGATGAGTACAAACTGGACGCGCACCTCAAACCCCTGACCCTGTCCCCTCGCCGGTGAGGCCAGGGTCATGCTGGCGCCGACGCCTTGAACAATGGTTTTTGCAATTGCCAGGCCCAGGCCTGAACCGCTTGCTTCACTGCTGCCTCGCACAAAGCGCTCGGTCAGGCGCTGCAACACTGGCGCTGGCACTGTTGGTCCGCCATTGACAACTTGCAGTAACGCCTGAGCAGTCAGGCTGACCTCGACCGGTTGATCGGTTGCGCCGTACTTCAGCGCATTCTCGATCAGGTTGCGCAACAGGATGCCGAACGCGTCCGGATCAATAGCGGAGTAGACGCAAGCCTTGGTGGGTAACTTCAACTTGATTCGATGCCCACTGCCGAGGTTCCACTCATCGACCCCATGGGCCAGCAACGGGATCAGGTCCTGAGGGACTGCGGAAAGCAGCCCGCCGCCCTCGGCCTTGGCCAGTTGCATGAGTTTTTCCGAGAGCCGCGCCAACTCGCGCAATGAGTTTTCGATCTTCGCCGCCCGCACGCGCAGCGGCCCTTCGGGCGCTTCGTGGCGCAGCCGCTGGATCTGCGCCAGGGTCGCGGCCAGTGGCGTGCGAAGCTCGTGAGCGCTGTTGGCGGTAAAGCTGCGCTCGGCCTCCAATGCCTTGCGCAAGCGCTCCAGCAAATGGTTGACCGCGTCGGCCAACGGGTCGATTTCTGCCGGCAGTCGGGCCACTTTGATCGGTGACAGATCGCCCACACCACGAGCCTCCACGGCACGACGATAGGCCAACACGCTGCGCAAGCTGATGCGCACAAACAACCAAGTGCCCAACAGGCTGATGGGAATCAGCGCCAATAACGGCATCAACAAGGCAAACAAGGCTTCCCGCGCGGCTTCGCGGCGATGCCCAAGTGGTTCGGCAATCTCAATAAACAGCGTCTCGCGCAGCGCGCTCGCGCCATACAGACGGTATTTTTCAGTTGTGGAAAAGCCTTCACTCGGCTGCTTGTTGAAGATCTTCGGGTTGGAGTCGTGGGACTTCATCAGAATCTCACCATTGGCATTGCGCACTAGGTACGTCAAGTATTCCTTGTGCGTTTTCAGGGTGGCGATGTGTTGTGCTTCGCGGGGCTCTTCGCGGTTGCTGATCTCCAGCACGGCCAGGGGCAGGATGCGTTGCGCGGTCTCCTCCAGAGCGCTGTCGAACGCCTCGTTCAACTCATGTTGCACCACCAGCCAGGCACCGACGGTAGCCCCGAGCCAGAGCAAGGTCATGCCCAGGGTCAGCCCCAGGCCGAGGCGTTTTTGCAGGCTCGACGACGACTTCATACGGACATCAACCGGTAACCCATGCCGCGCACGGTTTCGATCAGATCGCGCCCGAGTTTTTTACGCAAGCGACTGATATACACCTCGATGGTGTTGCTCTCGATTTCCGCGCCAAAGGCGTACAAGCGTTCCTCCAGTTGCGACTTCGACAGCAATGCGCTGGGGCGCTGGACAAACGCCTCGAACAACGCCCATTCCCGCGCCGTCAGGTCCACGGTGGCGCCGGCGCGCTGCACCGTGCGGGCGTTCATGTCGATCTGTAGTTCGCCGAGTTTGATCTGCGGGTTGGGGTTGCCGCTGTAACGTCTGGCCACCGCCGCCACCCGGGCAGAGAGTTCGAACAGATCGAACGGTTTGACCAGGTAGTCGTCGGCCCCGGCATTGAGGCCGGCGATGCGATCGGAGATCTGATCCTGGGCAGTCAGGATAATCACCGGGGTCACGTCCCCCGCTGAGCGCCGCTGACGCAAGAAGTCCAGCCCGCGACCGTCCGGCAGCATCAAGTCCAGCAGGATCAGGTCGTAAGGCGTGGTGCGCACGCTGCTGCGCGCATGGTCCAGGCGCTGCACCCAATCCACGGCGTGGCCGTCATCGGCGATCTGCTCGCGCACCGCTTCTCCCAGCCCGGGGGCGTCCTCGACCAATAAAACCCGCATATGGCACTTCCTGTGATGGTTGTCGTGCAACAGCCTAACCGCCTTACCTGACGTGAATCTGAAGATTCAGCTGGTTGTCAGGAATGGACCTTAGGGTATGCCACAGACGCCGACCCGGCAGGAGACAGATCATGAAATCAGCTTTTATTGCCAGTACCGCCCTGTTGAGCGTGCTGCTCAGCGGTTACGCCTTGGCCGACGACGAGTGCAATGAGCCGGTCAGCGACTGGCAACCGCGCGAAACCTTGCGCCAGCACGTGGAGCAGCAATGGGGCTGGAGCGTGCAGCGCATCAAGGTCGATGACGGTTGCTACAAGCTCAAGGGCGCTGACCGCAAGGGCAACGCGATCGAGGCCCGCTACGCCCCCGCCTCCCTGCGATTGCGCACGTTGCAGATCAATTTCGGCGATGACGGCGACGCTCGGGACTACCTCGCCAACCCTGCCCGCGAATGATCGCTGCGGATTTTTCCAGCCTGTTCAGGTTGCTGTCAGCCAGCAGGTCCAGGCTCTCGCCACAACGCTCAAACAGGACATCGCCATGAAAAAGATCATTGCCGCAAGCTGCCTCATCGGCGCCATTGCCCTGCCGGGGCTGGCCCAGGCCCGCGAAGTGACCCTGACCACCCAACTCAAGAACTACAGCGGCAACGATGCGTACCTGGCGATCTATGTCACCGACTCCAACGGCCAATACCAGAAGACCCTTTGGGTGGCCGGCAAGAAGGCCAAGTACTACCGGCACTTGACCGACTGGGCCCGTGGCAGCGGCATGAACCCGAGCGAATTTGACGGGGTCAGCGGCGCCAGTGTCGGCAGCGGGCAGACCCTAAAAGTCAGCGTTGAACTGGCAGACACTTTGATTGACGCCGGGTATCAGATCCGCATCGACAGCGCCGTGGAGAACAAGCGCGAAGCCCGGGCCGACATCAGCGTCCCCCTGACGTCCAAAGGTTCGGGTACATCGGCGACCGGCAGCACTTACGTCGATTCCTTTACCTACGACCTTTAGCAACAGCGACTCCTGGAGGCTGAATATGCTTCGCCAGTTCCATTCCCTGCCCGGTCTGATCGCCGCCCTGTTGGTCATGTTATTGGCCATCAGCGGCGCGGTATTGTCCGTCGATCCAGCGCTGGAACGCCTGCACAACACGTCCACGGCTACCGGCCAACTTAATGTCGGTCAACTGGCCGGCCGCGTCGCCAGCCACTTTCCGGGCGTGGAGCAAATCCAGCGCACCGCGTCCGGGACGGTCATCGTCTACTACAACCAGGACGGTCAGACCGGAGCCGAAAAGGTCGACCCACTGACCGGCCAGGGCCTCGCGCCTTACGAGCCGTCCGCGTTCTCGCGCTGGATGAAAGACCTGCACCGCTCGCTGTTCATGGGCACTCCAGGCCATGGGGTGTCGGGCGTCGGCGCGCTGTTTATGTTGATGCTTTCGGTGTCCGGCGCATTGCTGCTGGCCCGGCGCCTAGGCGGCTGGCGCAACCTGTTGCGGCCATTGCGCGGCACGTTCAGCCAGCGCTGGCACGCCGAAGTCGGACGCCTGGCCTTGCTCGGGCTGCTGGTGTCGGCCCTGAGCGGGCTTTACATGTCCGGCACCACCTTCGGTTTGATCGCCGACGGCAGTCAGAACGAGCCAGCCTTCCCCACTCACATCAGCGCAGGCCCGGCGTTGCCGGTGACGAACCTGCAAGCCTTGCAGGCCACCGACCTGAATGACCTGCGCGAACTGGTCTACCCGAGCCCCGGCAACCCGCAAGACGTGTTCTCCCTGCGCACCGCCCAGGGCGACGGCTACGTGGACCCGGTCAGCGGCACCTTGTTGTCGTGGCAAGCCCACGATTCGATGCACAACGTTTACGAACTGATCTACCAGTTGCACACCGGTGAAGGCCTCTGGTGGCTGGGCCTGCCGCTCGGGCTCTGCGCCCTCTGCGTGCCGTTGATGAGCGTGACCGGCATCCTGCTCTGGTGGCGCCGCCGCAAGGCCGGCCCGAACATCCGCCACAACAGCCCCGCCCACTCCGCCGACAGCGTGATTCTGGTGGGCAGTGAAAACAACAGCACCTGGGGCTTTGCCAACACCTTACATGAAGCCTTGCGCCAGGCCGGGCACCAAGTGCACAGCGCGGCAATGAATGAATGGACCGGCGATTACCGCAGCGCCCAACGGCTGTTCATCCTCACCGCAACCCACGGTGACGGCGACGCACCGGCCTCGGCCTCACAATTCCTCGCCCGGCTGACAAAGGCCGGCCTTAAACCCGGCCTGCCGTTTGCGGTGCTGGGGTTGGGGGATCGACAGTTTGCGCAATTCTGTCAGTACGCCCATCAGGTGCAGGAGGCCCTGGCGCAGGCCGGTGGCTCGGCATTACTGGGGCTGGAAACCGTCAATCGCCAATCCTCCCAAGAGTTCGCGCGCTGGGGTCACGCCTTGGGCGAAGCACTGGGGCATGACGTGACGCTGGTCCACAGCCCGGAGCAACCGCACACTCATCAACTGGAGTTGCAGGAATGCATTGTCTACGGTGAGCAAGTGAACGCGCCGACCCACGTCCTGCGCTTCAAGGCACCGGACGAGTTACCCGACTTTCAAGCAGGCGACCTGGTCGGGATTTTGCCGCCGGGTAGCCCGGTTCCGCGGTTCTACTCACTGGCCAGCGGCTCCGACGACGGCGTGCTGGAAATCTGCGTGCGTAAACACGCAGGCGGGCTGTGCTCTGAGTTCCTGCATGGCCTGACCCTCGGCGCATCGATCGAAGCCTTTATCCAGCCCAACCCGCAATTTCGGCCCACATCGGGCGCACACCCGGTGATTCTGATCGGCGCCGGTACCGGCATTGGTCCGTTGGCCGGTTTTATCCGCAACAACAAGGCCCGACACCCGATGCATTTGTATTGGGGCGGACGTAACCCGGCGTCGGATTTCCTCTACGAACCGGAGCTCAACCGATACCTGGCGGACCGACGCCTGACCGCATTGCGCGCCGCGTTCTCCCAGGTTCAGGACCGCAGCTACGTGCAAGACCGGTTGATCAGCGACGCCCTGGCCTTGCGCCGTTTGATTGAAAAAGGCGCTCAGGTGTTGGTGTGTGGCAGCCGCGAAATGGCCAAAGGCGTGATGCAGGCCCTGGATGAAGTGTTGGCACCGCTCAACCTGAGTGTGCTGACCCTCAAGACACAAGGACGCTACCGTGAAGATGTCTACTGACGGGCAACGCTACAGCCTCAACGGCGAGACCATGGGCAGCCGCTACACCGCGATGTTCTACGCCGATCCAGGCCTCGACACCGACGTAATCGGCCGCCGTCTGGCCGATGCCGTGGGCCGGGTGGACCAACAAATGTCCACCTGGAAAGCCGACTCCGACCTCAACCGCCTCAACGCCGCCCCCGAACAGCAGTGGCTGCCAGTCCCCAAGGAACTGACCACGGTGCTGGCCGCCGCACTGCGGGTCAGTCAGCAATCGAGCGGCGCTTTCGACATTGCCGTCGGTGATCTGGTGGACGCCTGGGGCTTCGGTCCCGGCGAACAATCGGTCAACGAACAGACACTGGCGGCAACGTCACTGCGCCCACGACTGTCCGCCAGCGCCGCGCTGGTGGTTGACCCGCAACGCAATCAGGTGCGCAAATGTGCGCCGCTGCACCTTGATTTGAATGGCATCGCCAAGGGTTTCGGCGTCGATGAACTGGCCCGCTGCCTGGAAGGTTTTGGCATCACCCGCTACCTGGTCGGCATCGACGGCGAGATGCGCGCCCGTGGGGTCAAGCCTGATGCACAACCCTGGGTCGTGGCCATTGAAAAACCACGTCGGGGCGTGCGTGAAGTCATGGGTGTGATGGAACTCAGTGATGCCGCCATCGCGACGTCGGGGGACTATCGACAGTGGATCGATGTGAATGGGCAAACCTACGCCCATACGATGGACCCGGTCACTGGTGCGCCACTGCGCAACCCTTTGGCAGCAGTCACCGTGGTGGCGGCCTCGTGCATGTTCGCCGATGCCTGGGCCACTGCCCTGCTGGTGCTGGGCGAAATCGAAGGCCCGCGGCTGGCACAGGAACGCGGGATGGACGCGTTGTTCGTGCTGCACGACGGTGAACAGTTCAAGGAAATTTCCATAGTCGGCGGCCAGTTGCTGGCGTACATTGAAACCCGTCCGATTGATCCACCCCTGACAGTGAGTCCCGCTAAACCATGAAATTCATGCACCGGCACACCGAGCTACACCGCAGTGAGCGTATCGGCTGGCTGCGCGCCGCCGTCCTGGGGGCCAACGACGGGATCGTGTCCACCGCCAGCCTGTTGATCGGCGTCGCCGCCGCCAACGCCAGTCACGCCACGCTGCTGGTCACCGGGATGGCCGGGCTGGTGGCAGGCGCCATGTCCATGGCCGCGGGGGAATACGTTTCCGTGCACTCTCAGGCGGACACCGAACGGGCCGACCTGTCCCGGGAGCGGGCCGAACTGGCCAGCGACCCCAAGGCAGAACACATTGAGCTGGCGAACATTTACATGCATCGCGGTGTATCGCCGGACCTGGCGCATCAAGTGGCCGACCAATTGATGGCCCATGACGCCCTCGGCTCCCACGCCCGGGACGAACTGGGCATCAGCGAAGCGCTCACGGCCAAACCGCTCCAGGCCGCCCTCGCATCGGCCGCCAGTTTCGTGGTCGGCGCAGCGTTGCCATTGGCGGTGATTTTCATCGCCCCAGCGCACAGCGTTGTGCCGTGGATATGCGGCATGTCGCTGGTTTTTCTCGGCAGCCTGGGGGCTGTGGCGGCCAGAGCCGGGGGTGCCAGCGTATTGACCGGCGCCTGGCGCGTGACGTTCTGGGGCGTGTTGGCCATGGGCATCACGGCGCTCGTGGGATCGTTGTTCGGGACCGTGGTTTAGTTCGCAACCGCTGCCGATAAAACAAAAGGCGCCCGATCCTCGAAGGGGCGCCTTTTGTGCGTTAACGACTAGACCACGCCGACGAAATCGCTCGCTGTGAAGGCGATATGCCCGACCAGATCAATCTGGATATCAGCCGCGTTGCCGTTGTTGACATTGCCCTCCACGTAGGTGTGATCGACCCCGCCGACGTCAGCGCCCGCGCCTGGCAAAGCGTCGCCACCCGTGATCAGGCCGTAGAGGACTTGCACGCCCCCCCTGCAGGTGTCGAACGCTTGAGGAACATCAATAAATATCTGCTCCGAATGGGTTACCTTGGCGCAACTCTCAAAACCCTGAGGCTTGGCCATGCCGTCTACCCGCACCGAAGTGGATGTCGCCATTATCGGCGGCGGCCAGTCTGCACTGGCCGTGGCTTACTTCCTGCGCCGCACCGGGCGCTCCTTTCTGATCATCGACGCCGAGGACGCGCCGGGGGGCGCCTGGCGGCACGGCTGGAAGTCACTGCGACTGTTTTCACCCTCGACCTGGAGCTCCATCGCCGGCTGGATGATGCCGCCGGTTACGGACGGATACCCAAGCCGCGACCACGTGCTCAATTACCTGACCCAGTACGAACAACGCTACCAATTCCCGACCGAGCGGCCCTATTGGGTGAGCGCGATTGAACGCTGGGACGAGCGCCTCCACGTCAAGGCTCGGGGTCGCAGTTGGCTGGCCCGGGCGGTGGTCAGCGCGACCGGCACCTGGCGCCATCCCTTCCTGCCGCACTATCCCGGCAGTGCAACCTTCACTGGCCAGCAATTGCATTCGGCGCACTATGTCGACGCCACCCCGTTTGCCGGGAAAAAAGTCCTGGTGGTGGGCGGTGGCAACTCCGGCGCCCAGGTCCTGGCGGAAGTCTCCAAAGTGGCCGATACCGTATGGGTCACCCCGGATCCGCCGCAGTTTCTCGCCGATGACGTTGACGGCCGGGTACTTTTCGAACGCGCCACCGAACGCTGGAAAGCCCAGCTCGCGGGCATCGTCATTGAACAACCGGTCGGTGGTTTGGGCGATATCGTGATGGTGCCGCCTGTCATCGAAGCCCGGGAGCGCGGTGTGTTACAGGCGGTTCGGCCGTTCGAGCGTTTCACCGAAACCGGCGTGGCGTGGGCCGATGGCTCGCAAACGCCGGTCGATGCGGTGATCTGGTGCACCGGTTTCCGCCCGGCCCTCGGCTATCTGGAATCACTGGGCGTGTGCACCACCGACGGACGCGTGGCTGTCGAAGGCACGCGCTCAAAGCAGGAGCCGCGTTTGTGGCTGGTGGGCTATGGCGACTGGACGGGCGCCGCCTCCGCAACGCTGATCGGCGTCACCCGCACGGCACGCAGCACCGTTGAGGAAATCGAGCGGTATTTAACGGAGCACTGAATCGAGGGTTTATCGCCAAGCCTTCGGGGCGGCGATGCATTGAAGACTAGCATGCCACGCACGGTACTTCGTTGCTCAAGTTGGCTTTACGATCAACAAACTGCACGGTGCCCGGTTTAATACGCTCTCGGCGGTACTGCCGGTGAACCGGT
This sequence comes from Pseudomonas sp. WS 5532, assembly GCF_012985445.1. Taxonomy (NCBI): domain Bacteria; kingdom Pseudomonadati; phylum Pseudomonadota; class Gammaproteobacteria; order Pseudomonadales; family Pseudomonadaceae; genus Pseudomonas; species Pseudomonas sp. WS 5532. The sequence continues at coordinate 12,455 of NZ_JAAQWK010000002.1, read as the reverse complement.
CAAACCCGTGGTGACAGGCCGTGCCTAGCACCACGATGTCGATGTCATGCTCTTGGGCGAACTGGCCGATCACGGCGTGGGGAATGCCGGTCAGCAGGTGTCGATGTCTTTTCTCGACCCCGTAACGGTCGGCGAGCACATCAAACGCCTCTTCCTGGGCATCGTTGACCGCGTCTCTCAAACTCGCGTCCAGCGCCGGGGTCGGCAGACTTCTCGGCGCGTCGCCCACGACCAACCAGTGACTGACATTGAGCACCTGCAACACCGCGCCACACGAGGCCGCCAGCGTCGACGCCAGGTTAAGGATCCGGTCATTGAGCCCTTGGGTCAGTTCCTCCAGATGCGAGAGGTCGATGGCGGCGAGTACCTTCAGCGGCCTCGGGTGTCTGGCCTCCGTCACCAGGTGCAAGGCTGCGGGGCAGTCGCGCAGCAACAGCCAGTCCAGCGGGCGATGGAACGCACGGTCGAGCGCTGGTACATGGTGGGTGTCCTTGATCACCAGGTCCGCATGAAAGTCATTCACATACTCAAGCACATGCGCCAGGCTCGGCGTGGCCCACACCACTTCAGTGGTGACCCGCAACCCCGCACACCGTTGAAATCGGGCCTGCTGCTCCAGCCAGTGACGATGCACCTGCAAGTAGCCCTCGCGTACCTGGGCCATAGCGTCAGGGTCAAACAGACCGGCCATCGCCAGCGCAGGGACGAAATCGAAGGCGACGATGTGCAACAAAGCACCGTTTGCACTGGCCAATGCCTGTGCCCGATCAAACGCCGGGGTGTGGATCATGTCGTGAGAGGCGATCAATAGAATCCGTTTGAGTTTCAGCATCATGGGCCTCGTCCTGGTGGCTCAAGTATCTGGCGTGAGGCGCTGAAGGCTCTGATCTTTGTCAATGAATAACCCAGTCCGGGCAGAGACCTTTCCCCGCTGGTCGATTAACCCGCCAAACCCCGGAATGAACAGTGCGCCCCAATGCTTGGCACCTATGCTGGATACATTCCCTATTGGCGTCATTTCTCATGCCGGAAACACGACCACTGCACATTCAACACCTCAAGGCTGCCTGTTCCAGTTGCAGCGTTTTGGAGTTGTGCCTGCCCATCGGGCTGACCGGTTCGGAGGTCCAACGTCTGGACACGCTGATCGTGCAACGCATGAAGGTCAAAAAAGGCGCCACCCTCTACCGCGCGGGTGATCCATTGCGCTCGCTATACGCGGTGCGAATCGGCTCGTTCAAAACCAGCGTGCTGTCGGTCGATGGCCGCGAACAAGTCACCGGTTTCCAGATGCCCGGCGAAATCCTCGGCCTGGACGCCATCAGCACAGATCTGCACGCCTGCAATGCCTTTGCCCTGGAGGACAGCGAAGTCTGCCCGATCCACTTCGCGCACCTGGAAAAACTCGCTCAAGAGCTGCCATCACTGCAACACAACCTGAACAAGATACTGAGCCGGGAAATCGTCCGCGATCACGACATGCTGCTGATGCTCGGCAACATGAACTCCGATGAGCGCCTGGGTGCTTTTCTCTTGAACCTGTCGCAGCGTTTGTACATACGAGGTTATTCGCCCAAGGACTTCGTGCTGAAAATGCGCCGCGAGGAAATCGGCTCCTACTTGGGTCTGCGCTTGGAAACCATCTGTCGAGGCATTGCGCACCTGCGGGACCGGGGGCTGGTGGCGATCGCGGGACGTAACGTCAACATCCAGGACATGGAAGGCCTCAAACAACTCGTTGCGGGCTGTCATCGCCCACTGTGTTGATGCTGTTCACCCGGGTGTCTGATCCACATCAGATTCATGCGCCAGCAACGGCGTAGAAAGGAATGAACCGTGTGGCTCCCCACGCGCGACAACCTTTCGAACCGGATGGAGGATCACCCCATGCTCACCGTCAAAGACCACAATGATCGGGCTGCTGAAGCCTATGCCGCCGTCACGGGTAAGCACTGGATCGAAGCGCTCAAGGATGGCCGGCACGTGTTGATCCGGCCCCTGTCGGAAAAAGACCGCGAGCGTGAATACGCGTTTATCAAGCGCCTGTCTCCCGAGTCCCGACACATGCGTTTTCTGTCACAGATCAGTGAACCCGGCACCGCCCTGCTCGACCAGTTGATGGACACCGATAACAAACAGCGCACCGCTTACATCGCGCTGGAGCACGAAAACGGGCAACTGGTCGAAATCGGCGTCAGCCGCTACGCCGCCACCGCTGAACATCAATGTGAAATCGCCGTGACCGTCGCCGATGAATGGACGCATCTGGGGCTGGGCGCGGCGTTGATAGCGCATTTGATCAAATCAGCTCGCCAGAACGGCTTTCGCCAGATGTATTCGGTGGACGCTTCGAGCAATACGCCGATGCGCGACCTGGCCAAAGCCTCAGGTTTCGAGACGCACATAGACCCCGATGACAGCACTCAAGTCATCCATCGGCTGTACCTGTGAAGCGCGGCATCGCGACGCACCGGCCAACGGTTCGTCGCGGGCTGCTGCAACCCGTCATTCAGAATTGCAACGTCTGCCGTGGTTTGAGCGCCAACACACTGCACGGCGCCCGGTGCAAAAGCTGTTCGGCGGTGGTGCCCAAGCGTTTATCCAGCCCGCTGTTCTGCACGGTGCCCATGACAATCACGTCAGTCCGGTGCTCAGCCGCAAAATCACAGATACCCGCCAGCGGTACCCCCTCGATAAAGTGCCGACGATCCGGCGGTACGCCATGCCGTTCGGCCAGCGCGGCAAACACCTCGTGTTGCGCAGAACCTAACGCCTCATAAAGCCCGGTGGCCAGCGGCAGCGCGCCCATGCCCATGTCTTGGGTGTAGACGGCCGTCCAGTCATACACATGCACCAATTCAAGCGTGGCCTCACATTGCTCGGCCAGCTTCACCGCGGCATCGATGATCTGGTCGTTGAACACCAGGTCCTGATCTTCGCTGCGCAGCACATCGACAATCGCCAACATATGGCGCGGCCGCGGGTTAAGCGCGTTCGTCACCAAATGCACCGGCACCGGACAATCGCGCAGCAACTGCCAGTCCAGCGGCGTGAAAAACACCCGTTTCAACGCCGATTCTTCCTGGGCATCCTTGATGATCAGCGCTAGCGACATCTCGCTGACGAAATGCACGATCTCTTCATAAGGATGCTGCACCCACACCACTTCACTGGTGGCTTCGACCCCCTGCTGACTCATCAACCCGGCTTGCGCCGCGAGCCATTGCCGATGGGTCTGCAAATAGCCTTCCCGGGCCAGATTGATTTGTTCCGGCGCAAACAGGCCAGCCACCGCTAGGGCCTTCGAATAATCGAACGCCACGATGTGCAATGGCAATTTCATCACCAGTGCCAGCGCCGCCGCACGGTCGAACGCAGGGGTGCGGGTCATGGCGGGGGGAGCGATTAACAGTAAACGCTGAGTTTGCGACATGGGGCACCTCGGCACGCGGCCATCGGGACATGAGTAGAGCTCCAGATTGAGCGCTCCAGAGCCGGTCGACTTGATCTTTGTCAGTGACAGGGCAAGACGCGTTTCAGTGCAGCAACGTACCGGCCCACATCGCCAGCGTCAGCCCGACCTGACCGGGAATCACATACGCGGCGAACCGCCGCCCGCCGCTGACCCAAGCCACTAGGCATTTACTCACGGAGTTGCTGCTAACCGCGATCAGCGCCGGGCCGGCCAGGGCGCTGAGCGGCAACTGTCCGGATTTGGCCAGGGCGGCAATCGACGCCGTCGAAGAATGAGCGTCGGCGAAACCGGTGAGGCTAGCCGTCAACATCAGCCCCACTTCACCGAAGAAGTGCAGCATGACCGCCGACGCCAGGGTGATGCCGGTCATGGCCAACGTGACGACCAATGCTAGTTTGAGGTTGAACGCGCCACCGACCTTGATCGGCTGACGCGCAGCGGTCGCCGGTTTGAGAAACATCAGGCACAGGCCATACAACGCCGTAGCGGCCACACCGCACACCAGCGGCCCCCACATCTGGTTCAACAGCGCGGTATCGACCGCCCCGAGGATCAGACCGACCTGAATAACCGTCGCCAAATTGGACAGGATCGCGGCGGCGGCCAGGGTTTTTATGTTGTCGGGCTCCTCGCTGACAAGGTGCCCCATGGCAGCGATGGTCACGGTGCTGGAAGCAAACCCGGAGGCGATTGCACTGATCGCGTAGCCGTATCGCGTGCCCAAGGTACGAACCGCGACATGCCCCGAGGCCCCCACCGCCATCAGCAACACGGAAAGGGTGCAAATGGTCCGCAGGTTGATCGCGGCATAGGGGCCGATAAAACGGTCGGGTGCCAGGGGCAACACCACCAGTGCGACGATCAACAACACCAGCCCGTCGCGCATTTCGGCCTCGGTCAACTGGCTGTTGGCGAAGTGATGCAGTTTCTCGCGGTAGGTCAGCAATCCGGCGATCACCACGCCAATCGCAATGGCCAGCTCCGGCGCGCTGCCACACAAGGCCCCCAACACCAGCACCGTGAACAACGCCACTTCACTGGTCACGCCCGGGTCGTCGCGCAGGCTGCGCCAGTACGCCACGGTGACCAGCAACGCCACACAGAACGCCATGACCCCCAACAGCACCGCGCCACCGACCTGCATCGCCACATAACCCAGCAACGCCGTAATCGCGAACGTGCGCAAACCGGCGCAGGCACGACTGTCCCCGCTGCCCTTGTGCCGCTCGCGCTCAAGCCCGATGAGCAAACCGATCCCCAGCGCAGCCGCTGCACCCGCCATGCCGAGCGTGTCATTCATAGGATTTTCGTCCGGGTGAGCCGTGCTTTGGGTCGCAGGGCTGATGCACACCAGCCTGCACCGACCGGCTCAAGGATCGTTTGATCATGATCAACCCAATGAACATTCGTGGCCACGGCGACCACACGTCGGCGCGGCAAATACCGTCATGCGCCTGTTTGATGCAGATCAAGCCGCCCATGCCATTCAGCGTCAGCATCGGCCTCAGATGTCAGCGCCAACAGCCTCACGCAGCCATGTCGAGCAAGCGTTTGTGTGATGACCCAAGGGAGATTTCCATGTCTGAGCAAGCACGTTTCATGATGGTCGCCTCACCCCTGATGCAAAACAGCCCCGCGTTCGATAGGGCCGCCGCCCTGGCCAAGGCTGAAGGCGCGGCGTTGCACATCGTCGCCTTCGATTACCTGGAAGGCCTGGCCACCGCCGGGATGGTCAACGAACAAGCGCTGGAGCAGATGCGCCTGGGCTACGTCGAGCGCCATCGCCAGTGGCTGGAGGAGCAAGCCCGGCCGTTGCGCAAAATCGGCGTGACCGTCACCACCGAAGTGGTCTGGGTCGAAAAGCCGTTGCAGGAAATCCTGATTCACCTCAAAGAACAGCCCATGGCCGTGCTGATCAAAGCGCTGGAACACGAATCGCTGCTCTCGCGGCTGATATTCACCCCGCTGGACATCCACCTGCTGCGCGAATGCCCGGTGCCGCTGCACTTTGTGAGCAATGTGCAACACGCCTTGCCGCGAAGGATCGTCGCGGCGGTCGACCCCTTCCATCACGATGGCCAGTACAAGGGCTTCAACGACCGGATCTTGCGCGAGGCGGTGAAACTGGCCACCGCGTGCAACGCCCAGGTTGACGTGATTTATGCCCATGACCTGTCCTCAATCGGCGCCGATGAATTCGGCTTCGACAATGCCTCGGCCTACTTCTCCTCCAGCAATGCCAAAACCCTGTTCGACGCCCAGGGCCAGGCCTTCATCGACCTAGCCGAACGCAACGGCATCCCGCCGGAACAACGCCATATGGTCATGGGCAACCCGGCCAAGGTCCTGGCCAGTTATGCCGATGCCTACAGCATCGATGTGATCGTCATGGGCCGCATCGGCCATCGCGGCGTCGGGCGATTGGTGGGCAGCACCGTGGAACATTTGTTGTACAAAATGCCCTGCAGCGTTTGGGTCGTGTCGCCGGAAGTGCTGGAGGATTGACCCGCGAACGCTAGACAGGAAAAGTGAGTCGTTCTCTGCCGGTCGTCACTACGGCGTGTGCTGGTCAAATCGAATGCAAACGGTTAGTCAGCACGGATGCGATTAACTGGTCAGTGGAAATACAAATGGGTGGCCAAGTCCATGCAATTACGCAACGGTCAACCAACTGGAGGTCTGATCGAGGCTGATCTGTATATTGCAGAGCGCGTGATTGGCCTTCCAAGTCGTACAAGCTTTTCCGTTGCCCATACCAAGCGGCGGCGATGAAAATCTTCGGTACTTTCACACACTGAGGCCAATGCATAGGCACAAAGCGGAAGTCGATCCAGCTGCTTCTCAAAGCGAGATAAGGCATCGAGTTCGCGGCCGATCCGAGTTTTGCAGACACGTACTGGTTTACCCGGTAGTGCTCGAATTGAACGGGCGCACCCAATGATTTTTTCTGCGAGAAGCGTATCCAGCTCAGAGAACAGACTACTTGGTTGCCGGCATCCCCTATGAGCGTCAATCTCGTCTAAATGAGCCTTAAGCCAATGCAGGTCGTTGCGGTACAACCAACTGTAATCTTGGCATTCATGTGCAAGGGATGTCAGATAGTGGCTCGCAAACCGCTCACGTCTCGTCTCGCGAACTCTCACGAATTTCAGCTGTTTCCACCTCTCTGACCCTCCTGAAACAGCTCGAATCGAGCGGTAGACTGTTGCTGCTGACAACTTTGTTTCGCCCGCTATTTCCTCAGCTCCAGATCCTGTAATGGCTCTCTCCCAGACAGCCTGTTCAGTTCGTGTTGAGACATGCGGGCTTTGTATCGATTGCCGTGCCGACTCTTTGGTGACGCTCGTATGCAGCCCCTCAGTGCAAGGCGCCTTTTTTAAACACCCCGGAGGGATGCATGACTGCACTCCATTGGCACGTAGAACGCTGAAGAGGTCGAGACCGAAAGCACTCGCAAGCATCAAATATTTGAGGGGATGATGCGTTCCCCTCGGCTTGCGTAGGATCTTGGTTACCCAGCACGCTGGAAGGCTATCCAACGCATCTCTCAATATAAGGAACTCTCCACTCGCGGGGAAGGATTCGAAATAGCTACTTAGGTAGTGTCCTAATTGGTCCAGTCGTAGCCGACCCGAAGTTGAAGCTAATCCGAGCTCAATGGCACCGCTCACAAAACTATCGCGAACCAGGCTTGCCGATTGAGTAGGAGCATTTGCTTGAAGTACACGCAGAGAATTCTGGGAAATGGAAAGCAGACTGCGACGTTGACGGTCGGTGACCTGCAATGGAAGTGCGTGTGCTTGAATATCCTCATCCTGAGGTAAATAGAGCTTCCTTGGTCCTCTGGCTAGCCAGTGATGATCTACTACCATTAGGGGGCTATGGTCATGAGGACAGATCCAAACGCCTGGCAATTGGTGCACCCGATGCCAATATGCCGTGCCGTAGTCACTAACATCTCTAGTCAAACAGGTTGGGCAAAAGCGCGTTCTTGAAGTTATCTCCAAGCGGCTGGCGATGAGCCCTAGCTTGAGCTTGAGACCAATCCCTCCCTGATAGGCCATTTGAATCTGGGCGTTGGCGAGCTGATGCTCGGTTAGAAAAGGTTGGTAGTACGGCAGTAGCGTGTGACGCCCGATTATTGAATCTAGGTCAAGGTTCGCGCCCGATGGCAACGCCTGCACCAGATCAACCAAATGGCACGGAAATGGGAGGTCACGTGCAAAGCTTCCGTCGCCCTGGGCTGCGTCGAACACAGCCCCCCAAGATCCTAATCCAGATAGGCGAACGTACCTCGAAAGAAGGCTATGTAGAGTTTCATCGGGGCAGGCAGCAGGAAAGAAATGAAATACATGGTCCATTTCAACCTCACAAACTACACCTTTCGATGCAGAGCAGAGAATTCGAACACGTCAGAGTTCAACCAGCCTTCCTCTCTTAACTTTTGCAACGGGTCTTCAGCCTGCGCGATCACAGCTGATTTCGTTGATGACCTTGAAGAGTCCACCCCAGCTGGTTTGGTTTTCGGTGTGCTTGAAACTTTTGCTGAGGGAGCATCCATGCGAGGAACAGGCGTAATACTTCGCAATAATGCCAGCCGATCAAGTACCTCGTTCGCGCTCAGAGTCATCATTCCTTGAAGCTGATCATCAATCGGTAACAAGTCTTCAAAGCGGCCTAGCTGACGGGGATCTCGGCTGCGCAAAGCCGAAAGTGCCGGCTTGAGTATTTGCATTTTGGTGTCAGAAACGCGCCTGAACGTGCTGGAGGTCAGGCGCTCCTCCCCGCTCTGGATCGCAAAGCGCTGCCCAAGAATCAGCAGTTTCACTAAAAAGTCGGTGACCCCCTGAGTCAAGTCATAAAGCACATCAAACAACTCATCGGTCAGTGGGCTGATCTCACGACACCACTGATACTCCCATAGCGACTCAATCAACATTCTCCAAACCGGATCATCTTTTTCGAATCGCTGAAACTCGGTTACACCGAGACCACATCCTCGTCTCGCGTTTCGCAGAACATCAGAGAAGAGGCTAATCATCGAATTGGTGCCGATGAAGACGACCGGTATGCCAATGGAGTTGATCAGGTTTACGAAGAAATTGAGCATGTTGTCTTTACCGCCAGTACGCGCGGAACGTAGGTGCTGAATTTCATCGATCAATAGGGCACCGACAAAGTAGGTACTCGCAACCTGCTCCATGCGCTGGATGAGGTCAGGCAATCCATTCCGCGCACGATAGCTGTTCGCATACCGATCTTGGCCTATCGCCTGGTCAACAGCGCGGAAAAAAGCACGGCATAAACCGCTAAGCGATCCATCAAACGGGCAGTCCAGCTTCAACCAAGTGATCTGCGTCTGCACAAAAGAACGCCCTTCATAGCGCTGATGAACGATCGTTTGCGGATACAGCCGAAGAATTGACTCAAGAGCGGTGGATTTCCCGATTCCGCTCAACCCTACAAGACTGAAGGTGGTTGCCGTTGAACGAAACCCGTCTGAACCGCCTGGTGCTGACAGCGAGTGCAAGTGTCTAACAGTGGCTGTAGACATTGGGTTGCGCCCTACATATCCACTTCGCAGCAGCGAAGAAAATGCTGATTCGAGCTCAAGATGGATCGGAAGTGGCTGAACAACGGTACGCAGGCGATCAATGCAATGGAGCCTGACCGACTTGTCGTGCTGTCGCTCTTCGTCGACCACCGGAGGAAAATGCGAGATCAGCGATGCAGCGTCACTCTCGGAAAGGATTGGAGGTAACGCCTCAATCAACGGATTACCTTGAAACTCCAGAACAGGAGACTCATGGTACTTCGCGAAATTCTGGACACTCCGATTCATTTGCTACCTCCCGGGCGGAACCGACTGAGCAGATCAATTACCTCAGCACCACGGGTGCCTGCGTAATTTTCAGCGACGCCAACCCCAGTGTTCGAGGCTTGGGTATTCTGATTTGAACTTGCGGCTCTCAAGTCTTCAGGCGTTACTGACTCCGAGCGCTCCTGCATGCGTTCGTGGGACCTGTTGGTTCGAATATCACCGAGCTTCTGCGATTTAGAGCCCGGCTCCATCGTCAATTTTTTCTCCTTCACAGCATTCGACACAACGTCCGAAATTGTTGCGTCCAGCGCGACACGACTCGCCAGTTTGCTGTATTTGCTCTCAGGAGACTCTTGTTTGAGAACCTCCAACATGTCGATTACTTCCTCGAACCGGACGCCGTGATAACGCACCTCAGAGTTTCGGAGATCACAACGAATGAAGTGCCTGTCTGGGCCTTGAATCCAGATATGTTGAGTACTATTTGGGTCATACCAACAGACAATCCTGCTGACACCACGATGCCGAGCACGTGCAAACCAGTTCTGTTCAATAGCCCAGTCGCAGACGTAAAACATCCCCTTGAACTTAATCCCACCTTTCTGAATTGAGCCATTATCTCGAGGTAGTAAGTGCAGATAAATCAGCTCTTCCGTCTGAGTATTGGCCTCGATTCGATCATTCTTGAGCGCCCAGTCCCATATTCCCATAGGGGTTGGCTCGACCTGATCAGCAATCATCTCTTTATCGAGTCGAGCTGGCTGTCGATTCTGGCTGTTGTAGTGAAGGATTCCCTCAATGACGATCTTCGTAAATTCGGCTAGATTCAGCGTGGCATCGAGTCGGTAGTCACGCTCACCCCTCTCTAGAATTCGCTTGCGCACAGCTCCTGGAATCCAGTGAATTTGCGTCGTGGTATTCAGCACTTTGAATGAGCTTTCCACGATCGCTTTCCAATCTGGACGATAGGGAGGCGCGATACCCAAATTAATACGCAAGCCGGAGGCAAGCCCCTCAGCAGCTTGTCCAAGCATCTCACCACGATCCGCGAAAACTTCGTGCGGTAGGTGATGACAAGGCCAATCGGCATCTTCAATTTCAACGCCGTTGGCAGCACAGAACTCTACTTTTGAGGTAAACGCGTTGTAAAGCGCTTGTCGGGCACCATTCCAGCTTGGTCCCTCCAAGCCAACAAATACTCCTACGATCATTCCCGAAAAAGTATCGATAACGACGTAAACAACTGGACGGCCAATAATCCAATTTCTGTTGTAACGACTGACGAGATAGACATCTGCAATGGTGGCGTCGATTTCAAATAAATGGCCTGGCCCACGCAGGTTCTCCCGAACAGTACCGCTCAGCGGGCGATGGTCTTTTTGCCAATTGCGCTCACCACTGCGACCTCTCAGAACTGCAATGTCATCGAAAGCTTTGTTACCCCAGTAGGCAAACTGTCTGGCCGTGGGTAGCTCGCTGGCAGGAAGCAAAGGCGCATCGTCCCCTGCGTCACCCAGCATCGGTTTAATCGTATAAAAACGCCGAAGCATTTTGACGTAAGCATCTGCGATGGTCCCTACAGATCCCTTGGCAAATAATGCAAACCCAGTCTTGATACAGTTTTTATCCGTATCACTCAGTACCTTCGATTGAGTAGAGGATTTGACCCCCTGAAACATCGTCGAACGTCCCGGTTTAAGGCCGTTTGGGTAGTTTTTAGGTTTGCCTGGCCCTCCCGCGTTAACCCTATCTGGAAGCAGTGAGTTACGTACTTGCCCCCCCATCCAATATCGGTACAGCAAGCGATACAACGATTTGTTCGGCAGCCCAAGTTTGCGCGCCTGATCAGCGACCATTTGACCAAGAGCATCTGGCTGGAAAATAGCGTCTGGAGGGTCAGTGTCGACAAGCGATTGAATACGGGCCCAGTTGTTATCCCGGAATGCCTTCTCTTTATCAGAAAGGTCTCCCTCCGCCTTCAACATGTAGGTTGGAGGAGTAACCGATAAAAACTTGATATCGCCTGAGCTTAACCAGCTTTTCAGCTCAGATAGCTGCATGATCCATGGCCGCTTGGGTGAGCGTTCAATCGTCATCAGCACAGTCTGATCGCTGCGCTTATCAACCCATAGAACCCTCACTAAACCCTTCAATAGCTTGGGTTCGGTTACTGCCTCAAGGACATCATTCTTACTGAGATATGCCATATCAACCGACCTTCAGTTCGTGGCCATTATCGCTGGAGGGCCATACGACTTCGATTTGAGGCAACGAGCTCTTCATTGAAAGCCGTTCCGCTGCCAGCTCCAAGAGGATGTTTTTGTGCCAAACCAGATGCATGAACATGGCCTTGGTGTCGGTGTAGGGGATGAACAATGCGCCCGCTATATGGCGCAACACACGGTCAAGTGGCCATGGATACTCACGCACACGAGTGATCTCCTCTAGAAACGACTCGATCAGTGGACGTTGTTGAAGATGTCGTTGGAGGGTCGCTGATTTACGTAACCAGTCAAGGTTCTGGATCAGAGTGGCAGGGAGGTCTTTCTCGGTAACGATGTTCCAGTCCACCCCTTGACCGGACCAATAGGCTCGTTCGATCTCAAACTTTTCCAGGGTGCGTTCAAGTCCTTTGTCTGCCTTAAGCGACTCGGTGTATTTGAGCGTACGAGCCGCTAAGCGCGTGCTTCCATCTGGCTGCTTGATGGTCAGCAGAAAATCCGTCGTCATCACGAAAGGCACTTTGGTGCCTGGATAAACGGGATAGAGAATATTCAAAGCATGGGCAATCGACTGAACCGCCGATTGCGGAAGGATGGGAAATTGCTCCCGAATATCCACCACCTCAGAGGAAAACTCGGCTACGAGCAAATACCCGTATTCAAGATCAGACAGTAGGTGATGAAGCCGATCAACCTTTACTCCATGAACCTTGCGCGACCGACCATGTGATGGAACGTCTTGCACACGCAACCACGGCAAATAGAGCTCGTGACTTCCTTGCCCAAAGCCTTTTTCGATATGCCGATCAATGCGGATTTCGGTGAACGTGACCGAGCGTTTCGCTAATACGTGACCGGTGCTTCCACCCCGGTTGCGCGGGTTCTGGATTGTAATCGCATCGGTCACGATGCGGCTTGTTCCTCGGCTTTTTTTCGG